>NZ_JBVKCG010000029.1:0-96641 GCF_055634995.1 Streptomyces sp. NPDC111744 | reverse complement strand
CTTCGTCGCAACGCCCGTGACCCACGCCGCCCCCTCGCGATCCTTGGCCTCGCTTGATCACGAACCGGACGTCAGACGACTATGCCGAAGCCCTGGTCCGGCTGGCCGGTGGGTCTGCGGTCGAGTCGGGCTTTCCTCCAGGCGGATAAGGTCGGTTCGATCAACGCCCATCGGGCGTCGGACAGGTCGCTGGGGTACGGCTTCCGCTGGCTCACGAGAGGGCTTTTACACGAACAACGCCGCTGACGGCGTTACTTCATCAGTACGGCGTTTCTATGACGTCCATAGACCAGACGGAATCTGAGTGCGAGAGACGGAGGAAATGGGCGCCGAGACCGGAGCCTGGAAGGCCGCGAAGCTGCACATGGAGCGCAAATCACTGCAAAGAGCAGCAGTCGCAAGAGCGGCATAACGGCGTAGGGCATACCTAAACGCCCACTCAAACACCCAAAATGCCCCTTCCCGCGGCTCGTGAGGCGTGGATGTACTGGTCGGCCCAGGCGCTGATGATGTGGGCGGCTCGCTGCGCCTGCCCTGGTGCGGTCAGGAGGTGGTCTGCTCCTTCGAGCGAGACGAAGCTTCGCGGGTGCCGCGCCTTGCGGAAGATCTCCCCGGCGTTGGCGATATCGACGGTGTCGTCGGTGGGCGAGTGCATCACGAGCAGCGGCTGGTCCAACTCGCGCACCCGCTCGTGCAGACGGGCACGGCGGACGTTCTCGACGAAGGCGCGCTTGAGGAGCAGGGTCCGCCCGCCGACGAACCACTCGTGCTGCCCCTCACTGAGCACGCGGTCCACGACCGCGTCGTACTGGTGCTCCACGTGGCTGGGGTCGGCGGGCATCCCGATCGTGGCGACCGCGCGGACGCCGGTCGCCTCGGCCGCCGCGGCGATGGCGGCGGCGCCTCCCCACGAGTGACCCACCAGCAGATCCGCCGGAGTCCCCCGCTCTGCCATCAGGTTTGCCGCGCGGACGGTGTCCTGGACCTTGACGGTGAAGGAACCGTCACCCCAGTCGCCGTCGGAGTCGCCGATCCCGAGGTTGTCGTAGCGCAGCACGCCGATCCCCTCGCGGGCCAACTGCTTGCTGACCCGCGAGGCGGCCGGCGAGTTCCTGCCGAGCGTGAATCCGTGGACAAAGATCCCCCAGCCCCGGACCTCGCCCTCCGTCAGGTCGATCGACCCGGCCAGCTCAGGGAACGACGACGCTCTTGAATCTCACTTCTTCGGACACGTTGCGATCACTCCGGCCGGGTGGTCGTGGAGGTCGGCGTGGAGACGAGCAGCTCGGTGATCTCCTTGGCAAGGTGCGGGCCGAGCTCGCCCCAGCCGTCCTTGTAGCCGTAGACACCGGCCAGGGTGCGAGCCTCGTAGTCGCCGTTCATGATCTCGATGTCGTCGGCGGTGATGAGTCCCGGGTGGGCGACGCCGACAGCCGACGAGACCTTCATCAGCTCCCTGCGCAGGGTGCGCAGGTAGACGGCGGTCCGGGTGGCCTTCGAGGTCGGGTCCAGGCCGCGGGCCAGCCACTGGTTCTGGGTGGCGACGCCGGTGGGGCACTTGTCGGTGTGGCACTTCTGCGACTGGATGCAGCCGATCGACAGCATCGCCTCACGGGCCACGTTGATCATGTCGGCGCCCAGGGCGAAGGCGACCGCGGCGTTCTCGGGCAGGCCGAGCTTGCCGGAGCCGATGAAGGTCAGCTCGTCGGTCAGCCCGAGCTCGGCGAAGGTGCCGTAGACCCGGGAGAAGCCCATCCGGAACGGCAACGACACCGAGTCGGCGAAGATTCGCGGCGCCGCTCCGGTGCCGCCCTCGCTGCCGTCGATGGTCACGAAGTCGACACCACGGTCGCCACGCGCCATCAGCGTGGCCAGCTCCTGCCAGAAGCCCATCTCTCCCACCGCGCTCTTGACCCCGACCGGCAGACCGGTCTCGCCGGCGAGCAGCTCGACGAAGTCGAGCATCGAGTCGACGTCGCTGAACGCGGTGTGCCGCGACGGGGAGACGCAGTCCTTGCCGACGGGGATGCCGCGGATTTCGGCGATCTCCGGGGTCACCTTGGCGCCCGGCAGCATCCCGCCCAGCCCCGGCTTGGCACCCTGGGAGAGCTTGATCTCGATCGCCTTGACGGGGGCGCTCGCGACCACGTTCTTGAGCTTTTCGAGGTTGAAGCTGCCGTCCTCGTTGCGGCAGCCGAAGTACGAGGTGCCGATCTGCAGCACCAAGTCGCCGCCATTGCGGTGGTACGGCGACAGGCCGCCCTCGCCGGTGTTGTGCATCGTGCCCGCCAGCGCCGCTCCCTTGTTGAGCGCCGTGATGGCCGCGCCGGAGAGTGAGCCGAAGCTCATCGCCGAGATGTTCACGACGCTCGCCGGCCGGAAGGCCTTGGCGCGCCCGCGCGGACCGCCCAGCACCTTGGCCGAGGGCAGCGGGGCCTGCGGGTCGTGCGAGTCGGGCAGAGCACCGGCGAAGGTGCGCTGCTTCAGGTAGGCGTGCCCCTGGACGTGCTCGACGTCGACCTCGGTGCCGAACCCGAAGTAGTTGTTCTCCTCCTTCGCCGACGCGTAGATCCAGGTGCGCTGGTCACGGCTGAAGGGGCGCTCCTCCTCGTTGGAGGTCACGATGTACTGCCGCAGCTCCGGCCCGATCGTCTCCAGCAGGTACCGGGCGTGGCCGATCACCGGGAAGTTGCGCAGCAGCGCGTGCCGCTTCTGGACAAGGTCGCGGGCTGCAACCAGCGCCACTGCTGTTGCGGCGACCGCGCCGATCCTCCTGGCCAGCATGAACGTTCCTCCTCGAGGCACGGCTCTATGGCCACACGATGGAGGCCGCTTGTGTCACATCGGGCGCCAGACGGCGCACACAGTCCAGGGCGCGCCGGCGCCATCGAAGAAAGCGAGACGACTCTAAAAGGCCACACGAATATGCGCAGCGACGGCAATCACACACTCCGAACGACCGGGCCCAGGCCTCGCCCGCGCCCGCGCCCGCGTGTAATCGGTGCATGGCGGCCGGCGGGGTTCCGGCCTAGGTCCTGTCGTCGAATTCCCGTCGTCGCCCGGAGGGCGGCTCCGCGGCGTCAGGTGCGTGCTCTGGGGGTCCCCCCGGCCGAAGGCTGGGGGGAGTGCCGGGCCCTGACCCTCCTACTGGATGTACTCGGGTCCGGGCCCGGTGCGGCGAGTGGGGGTCCCCCCTCTGGGGGAGCATGCATGGCGTCGCGGGGCAGGCGGGAATGTGACGACAGGGCCTAGCTGGCCCACCCGTCGCCAGTCCGTCACAGGGCCGGGGTTTGTGTTGTCCGCAGGGGTGACCCAGAGGGCTTTACCCAGCTCAGCGCTGAAGTGGGCGCTTGTCCGGCCGTCGCCGGATGGCGCGACAGCGAACCGGCGAACTTCGCCGACCAGGACGAGCAGGTCGCCCTGCTCACCCGATGCGTCAGCGACACCGACCTGCCCGCCGACGTCCGGGCAGTCGGTGCACTCGTCCTGCTCTACGGCGCCAAAATCACCTGTATCTCCACCCTCAAGACGGACGACGTCCACCGCACCGCGAAGGGCAGCAGCACTATCGCCCTCGGACGCCACCGCACCCTCCTACCCCCAGCGATGGACCGCCTGGTCAAGCAACAAGCCGAACCCGTCCAACGCCTCCAGGAGAGCCAACCCGGCCAAGCTCGGCGCCGCCGGCTGTTCCCCAGCCGCCTGCCCGGCCGCCACTACGCAGGCCACGACCTCTCCAGCCGCCCGGTCGCCCACGGCGTCGACGTCCGCGGCGATCCTCGGCGTCCACATCGACACCGCCGAGTGCTGGACACACCTGGCCGGTGCGCCAGGCACGCCACATCGCTCGGATCACAGGTGCTCATCGAGAGCGCGACCGCAGTAACGGACCCCGCTCTTCAGCCTGACGCCCCCGTTCGTCACGCTGACGCCGTGCCTCGCACAGCCACCGCCACCTCGTCCCGGCAGGTCCGCCGCCTCACCACGATGGCGTTTCTCGGTCCGCCGGTGATCGTCGGGCTGTCGTCGCTGTCCGCCAATCCGGACTGGAGCGGGCTCGGACTGGTGCTCGGGACCTTGACGCTGATCGCGACTCTCTCGCTGCTGATCACCGCCGCGCCGAACGGGTGGTTGATCGTCGGCGGGGTGATCGTCGGGATCGCCGCACTGTCCGGGCCGGGGCCGATACTGCAGGCGGAGGTGATGGCGCACCAAGAGGGACTAGAAGGCTGATGAAGAGCCAGGGGCAGCGCACCGAGGTGCGGATCACCTCGGTGTACACCACCAAGGGCAAGACCGACCCGATCTACCACTGCAGGCTGAAGCGGACCGATCTACCAGACAAACTGGCTGCAGGACCTGTATGGCGACGACATGCTCGCCTCCGACGAGGTCCCCGCCGCTCCCGGCAGCGCCCAGACCCTGCCATCGGCACCCGCCCGGCGCCGCAGGCCCTGAAACCCTCCCCTCCCTCTCATCGGCCGCCTCCCCGCCGCGCCCCCGACGGGGAGGCGGCCATACGTGTTCCATGGCCGCCGCCGCTGGTCGCGGCCGGTGCGGCCAGCACCGTGCCCGCCGTGAACGTCGTCGACGAGGTCTCCTCGACATCAGGGCCGTTCCCGCTCATCTCCCTTCTCTGAGGGCTTAGTTCATGGCTTATTTTTTGATGAGTATTGACGGCCCGTCGGACGGCGCTTAGCGTCCGATCCGCATCGCGCCCCGCATCCGCGACCGAGGAGACACGCGTGATCAACTCTCTCGCCGGGCTCGTAAGAGCCACCCGTCACCGCAGACGCACAGCCGCCTTCACGACCGCCCTTCTGCTGCCGGCCGCCGGTATCGTGCTGGTCTCCGCCCCCGCTGCCGGCGCCGCGACCATCCCCACCGCTCCCACGACCGTCGTCAACGCCAACAGCGGCAAGTGCGTGGACGCGCGTGCCGCGGCCACCGCCAACGGCACCGCCGTGCAGCAGTACACCTGCAACGGCACCGGCAGCCAGTCCTGGCAGTTCACCGCGACCGACGGTGGCTACTACCGCATCGGCGTGGCCTCCGCGCCGAATCAGGTCTGGGACGAGACCGACGTCTCCACCGCCGACGGTGCGCTGACCCAGCTGTGGCTCTACGGCGGCGGTGCCAACCAGCAGTGGCTGCCGGTCGCCGAGGCCTCCGGCACCTACCGCTTCGTCAACCGCAACAGCGGCAAGTGTCTCGATGTGCCGTCGGCGTCCACCGCCGACAGCGTCCAGTTGCAGCAGTACACCTGCAACGGCACGGGCGCCCAGTCGTTCACGATCTCCGGCGGCATCACCCCGCCGGCCAACACCCCGGACTTCGGCCCCAACGTGACGGTGTTCGACCCGTCGATGCCGATGTCCACCATCCAGTCGAAGATCAACTCGGTCTACAGCACCCAGCAGACCAACGAGTTCGGCACCCAGCGCAACGCCCTGCTGTTCACTCCCGGCACGTACAACGTCGACATCCCCGTCGGCTACTACACCCAGGTCTCCGGGCTGGGCCTGTCACCGGACCAGGTGTCGATCACCGGCGGCGGCGTGCACGTCGAGGGTCACACCAGCGACGGCAACGCCACCCAGAACTTCTGGCGCGACGCCGAGAACATGTCCGTGAGCCCCAGCTCGGGCAGCACCATGTGGGCGGTCTCGCAGGCCGACCCGTTCCGGCGGATGGATGTGCACGGCAGCATGAAGCTGTGGGACGACACCCACGGCACCACCACCAACTGGTCCAGCGGGGGCTACATCGGCAACTCCCGGGTCTCCGGCCAGATCAACTCCGGGACCCAGCAGCAGTTCCTCACCCAGAACACCGCCATGGACGGCGGCTGGACCGGGCACAACTGGAACATGGTGTTCGTCGGCGACACCGGCGCCCCGGCGACCAGCTTCCCCAACCCGCAGTACACCACCGTCGCCCAGAGCCCGGTGATGCGCGAGAAGCCGTTCATCTACGTCGACGGCTCAGGAAACTGGCAGGTGTTCGTCCCGTCGGTGCGCACCAATGTGCAAGGCCCCGACTGGATCAACGGCACTGCTCCGGGCACCTCGCTGCCGATCAGCCAGTTCTACATCGTCAAGCCCGGTGACACCGCCACGACGATCAACAACGCGCTCGCCACGGGCCAGAACCTGATCGTCACCCCGGGCGTCTACCACCTGTCCGCCCCGCTGAACATCACCCGCCCCGACACGGTGGTCCTGGGACTGGGCCTGGCCACCCTCGTGCCGGACAACGGCGTCACCGCGATCACCACCGCCGACGTCGACGGCGTCGACATCGCCGGGCTGCTGATCAGCGCGAACACCACCAACTCGAACGTGCTGATGCAGGTCGGCCCGGCCGGCTCGAGCGCCGGGCACAGCGCCGACCCGATCGTGCTGCACGACGTGTTCTTCCGCATCGGCGGCGACGTCGCCGGCAAGGCCACCCAGTCACTGGTCATCAACAGCAACGACGTCATCGGCGACGACCTGTGGCTGTGGCGGGCGGACCACACCAACGGCGTCGGCTGGACGACCAACCCGGCCGTCAACGGACTGATCGTCAACGGCAACAACGTCACCATGTACGGCCTGGCGGTCGAGCACTACCAGAAGTACCAGACCACCTGGAACGGCAACGGCGGCCGCACCTACTTCTACCAGAGCGAGACCCCCTACGACGTGCCCGACCAGTCCAGTTGGACCACCAGTGGAGGCGACCTCGGCTACGCCTCGTACAAGGTCGCCAACTCGGTGACCTCCCACGAGGCATGGGGTGTGGGCGTCTACGCCTATCTCCGCGACAACCCCTCCGTGGTACTCGGCCATGCCATCGAGGTGCCCACCACGTCCACGGTGAAGTTCCACAGCATGGTCACCACGGTCCTGGGCGGCGCCGGCACCATCAACCACATCATCGACGGCACCGGCAACCAGGTCACCCCCAGCAGCAACGTGGCCTACCTGGTCAGCTACCCCTGAGTCCGGCACGGACCTGACGGCACGCAGGACAGAGGGCCGGCCGGCCCGGGGACCCACCCCGTCGGCCGGCCCCTCACTGCTGTGCCGCAGCGCAACCGCCCAGGATGAGGCCGAGGAGGCGTTCGGCCTGCTCGCGTCGTCCGGGCTTTCCGGCGGCAAGGGCGACGCCGGTCAGGGCCGCGAACAGGTCGGGCGCGCCGATGTCCGACCGGATGGTGCCTTCGGCGGCCGCGGTGTCCAGGAGCGAGGTGAGGGCGGTCGTCATCAGCTCGCGGCTGACGCAGGGACTGACGCCGGAGTCGACGACGGCGCGCAGTGCCTCGGCCATCCCCGGTTGGACGGTGGCGTAGTCGAGGAAGCGGCCCATCCAGGCGTGGAGTGCCTCGCGCGGCGGCATCGTCGCCAGGAGCTCGGGGGCGGCGTCGCAGAGCCCGCTCAGTTCCTTACGGTAGACGGCCTCGATAAGGGCTTCTCGGGTCGGGCAGTTCCGGTAGAGGGTGCCGGTTCCCACGCCCGCTTCCTCGGCGATGCGACGAAGGCGCGCGTCCAGTCCGTCCTCGGCGAAGACGCACCCCGCGGTGGAGAGGATCTTCTGCCGATTGCGGCGCGCGTCGGCCCACAGGGGGCGCCCGGTCTGTGCGGTCATGGGAGGGCGAGGGTCCCTGTGCTGTGCACGATCTCGCCTCCCACCACGGTGAGTTCGGAGCGGATCCATGGAATGCGGTCCTCCGGCACGGTGAAGTAGTCCTCGCTGAGGACGGCGAAGTCCGCGTGCGCGCCGGGTGTGAGACCGCCCGCGGCTGGCCTCCTCGAAGCTGAGCCAGGCGCTCCCCGCGGTGTGACACTCCAGAGCACGGTCACGGGAAATCCGGTGGCGGGCGGCGCGGGACGCCGTCCATGGCACCACGACACCGCCGCATGTCGCTCTTCGACCGGTCGCCACTCAACTGCGCCGTGAGGTCGAGTAGTTGCGTGAGGAGAAGGAGATCCTCCGTAAAGCCACGGTTTTCTTCGCCCGGGAGACCAGCCGGTGATCTGCTACCGGCTGATCGACGAAGAACAGGGCACACCACGACGTCTCCCTCATGGCCCGGCTGCTGGGTGTGTCACGGCAGGGTTACTACGCCTGAAAGGACCGCGGCCCCTCCCGCCGGCATCGGGAGGACGCCGAGCGCACTGAGAAGATCCGCGGGCACCACGAGCGGTCCCACGGCACCCACGGCGCCCCGCGCATCCTCGCCGACCTGCGCGAACTCGACGGCCTGCGTGTGGGCCGCAAGCGCGTCGCTCGTCTGATGCGCCAGGCCGGGCTGGCCGGCGTGCACCGCCGCACCGGCCGGGCATCGCCGACCCGCCAGGACCGGCGGGCCCAGCCGGCCCCTGACCTGATCAGCCGGGACTTCACCGCAAGCGCACCGAACCTGCGCTGGACCGCCGACATCACCTACGTGCCCACCGACGAGGGCTGGCTCTACCTCGCCGTGATCATGGACCTCTTCTCCCCCAGGATCGTCGGCTGGGCCATGGCCGACCACATGCGAACCGAACTGGTCACCGACGCCCTCGCCATGGCAGCCGCGGCCCGCCGCCCGCGCCCCGGACTGGTGCACCACAGCGACAAGGGGTCGCAATACACGAGCCTGACGTCCAGTCAGCGCTGCGAGGAGGCCGGTATCCGGCACTCCACCGGCCGCACTGGATCTTGCTATGACAACGCCGTAACCGAGAGCTTCTTCGCATCACTGGAAAGAGAACTCATCGATCGCACCACATTCCCCACCCGCCACCACGCCGAGCAAGCCCTGTTCGCCTACGTCGAGGGCTTCTACAACCCAAGTCGCCGACTCTCGGCGAACGGCCAGCTCAGCCCTGCCGACTTCGAGCGCCGACACGCCGCAGAACCATCAAGTAAGGTCCTCTACGCCGGCGCATAGCTCACAAATCCATTCGTGTCTGTGAGACCGGGGTAACTCCACCGAACTGGGCGGCAACCTTCGCCGCAACCACCGTGCGGTGCAGGCCCTCACCGGTAGCGGTTGCAGTAGCCGCCGCCTAGGAATCGCGCTGAAGCAAAGGCTCCTCTGTTCGGACTTTGTCGTTCAGCCGTCTCTTAGCATTCCCGATCAACGAGTCGTTCGAAAGAGTGTCGACTGCGGGCCAACGGCGACCGCAGGATCGTTCCACGCCTCGCTCACGGCTGCCGCTGGGCATCGGCGCCGCCGTGTGCCGTCGCTCCGCCCGCCGCGCCATGTGTCAGCCGCTCAACAGCGATCAGCTTCCTTCGGAGACACCCGCGCCGAGGCCCGGATCAGGATCGCCACCTGGATCACCGACTTCTACAACGCCAGGCGGCTACACAGCGTGTGCGGGTTCAAGAGCCCGATCGACTACGAACGTGACTACTGGGCCACCTTGACCGAGGGACTGGCCGCATAGATCGTCTCCACGATTCGAGGGGATTGACACCGTGTTCGGGCTACTGCACCTGTCTCATCGCAACCCTTCTGCGAGGCGGTGTGCAAGGTCGATCAGGTCTGCAAGGTGCAGCACCCGTCCATGGAATCCTGGGAGGGGGACATGGAGCGGCTGCAACCAGTGGGCGGGGATTGCGTCCAGCCCGTAGTACGCCCCCGCGAGGCCTCCGGTCACCGCGGCGACAGTGTCCGTGTCACCGCCGAGGTCGATCGCCGCGCGTATCGCCTCTTCGAAGCTGGTGGTGCTGCGCAGGGCCCAGATGGCGGAGCCCAGACAAGGCCAGACGGCACCGTTGAACTCGGTCGCCTCATCAGGATGCCAGTCGGGCGCCAGGACTGTGGCGTAGCGGCCGCGGTGGTCGGGGTGGACAAGAGTCAGGATGTCCGGGAGCGCGGTGAGGGGGTCGGTGTCCTCGAACGTGACGCGGATGAGTTCGTGGAAGATCGCGGTGCCTTCCCAGGCCGCGCGGTCACCATGGGTGAGGGCAGCGATGCGGCGGGCCGCGTTCATGGTGGCCTGTTGGCCGGCGGCGGCGAAGTGGACCGCGGAGGTGGAAGCCCGCATCAAGGAACCGTTTCCCGCTGCTCGTTGGTTGATCTGGAAATGGATCGCGGCGGCGAGGTCCCAGGGCATGCCGTTGGTCAGGACATCTTCGGTCTGCAGGCCGATGTCCTTCGGCTCTGATGCTGCCCACCGCTGGAAGCGGGCGAAGATGTCCGGCAGATCCAGGCCGCCCCGGTCCAGCAGCGACTCCGCGACCAGAACGGCCATCTGCGTGTCGTCAGTGGCCTCGCCGGGGTCCCACCCACCGCCTCCGCACATCTCGCCACCAGCACCAGGCTCGGGAAACCGCGCGGAGAATGCTCCCCGGGGACCGAACTCGAAGGGGCCGCCCAAAGCGTCACCCACCGCTGAGCCGACGACCGCCCCGGCGGCCCACTGAATCCGCTTCATTTGCGCAGGTTAACTGTGCCGCGACGACGGCCGCGCTGCCCTGTTCCTTCTTCGGCTCCCCGAAGGGTCGGCGGCGAACGTTTCTCGGCTGCGGAGGTGCGCCGCCTGAGACACCTCAGGTCAGGCACGCGTACAGGTCACATAGCGCCGTACAGCGCCGTCACGTCCGGAAACCGCGAGAGCCCCTGGGTGTGAAGCCCTCGGTGACCGCATCAACGGGACAGACATATGTGGCCTGACCTGCAATGACGGCTCTTCGAGCGACACAGTGCGGCGGCCGGAGTCGCTCGCGCCGCGTCAATTGTCAGAGGCGGTCGCTAGGGTTTCGCTCACTGATCACCGGATGACCACTGCAACCGGTGGCTGGCCACCGCATGGAGGAGGAGCGGTGCGGCGCTGGGAGCTCGTCGGGGACGGTTCTGCGAAGTTCTGGGAGGCGGCTGTAGAGGGCGCGTCGGTGCGCGTGCGGTACGGCCGGATCGGCGCCGAGGGCCGCGCCCAGGTGAAGGAACTGGAATCCGCCGAGGCAGCGGAGGCACACTTCGGCAAGCTTGTGGCGGAGAAGAAGCGCAAGGGCTACATCGAGGTCGAGTCCGAACCGCGGCCGGAGCGGGGGGCCGAGGCGGTCGCAGGGGACGCCGGGCTGCCGGACGAGGACACCTTCGTCCTGCCCAGCGCCTGGAGGCGGCTGGTTCAACCGCGCCGTGGGGGTGTGGTGCGGGCCGTGGCGGCGCCCGGGCCGGAGGCGGTGACGCTGGGCGAGGTGCGGATCGCGTCCGAGCGGGACTGGCTCGAGCAGGTGCTGACTGCCCGGCACACCGATTCGACTCTGGTGCGGCGCGCGCGTGCCTACCTGGCCGGTGAGGCGGAAGCAGTCGGGGCCGCCGCGGTGGCGAGCATCCTGCCGCCCGCGTGGCGGTCCGGAGGCTGGGAGCAATCGCCGTTCGCCGATGCCTGGGTCGCGCGGCACGGGCTGGCGTTCGCCGCTCGGGCGGTGGTGGAGGTCTTCGACATCGACGCCGGCTGGCAGCAGCGCGGATCCAGCCGGACGGACCCGACGCTGCTGTTCCGGGGTCCGACGCAGCAGATCGCGCTGCATCTCGCGCGTCCGCTCGCGGACCGGGTGCGGGCGTTGATGGCCGCTGCGGACGAGACGGCGTATCAGGAGACCGTCGCAGCGCTCGCCGAGTGCCGCACCACGCCGCGGCGCCGCCTCGTCGCGGCCTATCTCGCGCCGGGCACGCAGGGGTGGACCGACGACTGCATAGCCGACGAGCCCGGCTACGGCGACGGCGGGCCGCAGTTGCGGTCGCTGCTGCTCTGCGCGCTCGACGATCCGACGCAGGTGGCCCGCCTCGGTTCGACCCCGCAGCTCATCTGGAACGGCTGGTCGGTAGGGCTCATCGCCACGCTCGCCGACGGCCTTGGAACGGCCTGCGTGCCGTTCCTCGACGAGGCGATGAAGCGGGCCTACGGCTCCGACCAGCTGCGCAGCGTCGCCTCGGCGGTGACCCAGTTCCCGAGCGACGACGCCTTCCGCCTCCTGCTCGGCCGCCTAGACGACAAACACACCCGGCCCGCCCTCCAGGAGGCTATGCGGCGCTACCCGGCCCGGGCCGTGCGGCTGCTTGCCGCGGCGGCACTCAAGGACGGCAAGAACGCGCCGGCCGCACGGCAGCTCCTCAATGCCCATGTGACGCTGAACAGTGCCCTGCTCCCCGAGGTGCTGCCGCAACTCGACGAGGCGGCGGTGGAATTGGTCCGCACGCTCGCCGGTGGCCGGGAGCGCGTCACCGAGGCGGTGCCGGAGGCGCTGCCGACGCTGCTGGTCTCGCCGCCGTGGACTCGCAAGCGCACGCCCCGCAAGCTCCGCGTGCTCACCGGTCTTCAGCCGGACGACGCGCCGCAGGCAGTGTGGCGCGCGGGCGAGCAGGAGTGTTGGTCCCGGACGGACTTCACAGGGTGGCAGTACCCGGAGTCGACGGACTGGGACTCGCAGGCGGCCCAGGTCCTCGCGGCCGGCTCCAGCCTCTGGTATGCGGCCCGGCTGCTGGTTCAGGGGCCCGCCGAGGTGCTTGCCCCCTGGGTGGAGAAGTGGCGGCCCACGGAACTGTGGGGCGGGCAGGAGTGGCTACGTCCCGTCGTCGCCAAGTACGGCCTGGCCGCGCTGCCGATGGCGGTGTCGGTCGCGCGGGCCCAGCCGGCCCACCTCGCGCCGCTTCTGCTGCCGTTCCTCGACGCCGGTGCGGCGCGGGTGATGGCGGACGGCCTGGTCCGGCTCAAGTCGGTGCAGCCGACCGCCCGTTCCTGGTTCGCCCGGCACGGCATCCCGGCGGGTCTGCTGCTGGTCCCCGACGCGGTCGGCACGGCCGGGCAGGCTCGCAAGGCGGCGGAACAGGCGTTGCGTCTGGTCGCGGCTGACGAAGGCACGGACGCCGTGCTGGCCGCCGTGGTCACGCGCTACGGCGAGGACGCGGCGAAGATCGTCGCCGAGGCGCTGACCACGGACCCGCTGGAGAACGCGCTGCCCGCCCGGATGCCCGTGCTGCCCGCTTGGGTACAACCCGCCGTGCTGCCGCAGCTCCTGCTCGCTTCGGGCCAGGCGCTGCCCGAGGACGCGGTCCGGCACGTCCTGACCATGCTCGCCCTGTCGAAGCCCGCCGACCCGTACCCCGGGCTCGCCGTCGTCATCGAGGCCTGCCGCGCCGACTCGCTGGCCGCCTTCGCCTGGGCCCTGTTCGAGGAGTGGCGGCAGGCCGGCATGCCCGCCAAGGAGAGCTGGATCCTGCACGCCCTCGGGTCCCTCGGGGACGACGAGACGGTGCGTCGGCTCACTCCGATCCTGCGGGACTGGCCCGGTCAGGGCGCACACCACCGCGCGGTCGAGGGCTTGAACGTCCTGGCCACGATCGGCAGCGACGTCGCGCTGCTGCACCTGCACGGCATCGCCCAACGGGTGAAGTTCAAGGCGCTCAAGGTCCGTGCGCAGGAGAAGATCTCCGAGGTGGCGGAGGGCCTGGGTCTCACCGGCGAACAGCTCTCGGACCGCCTGGTCCCCGACCTCGGCCTCGGCGCGGACGGCACCACGGTGGTCGACTACGGTCCGCGCCGCTTCACCGTGGGCTTCGACGAGCAGCTGCGCCCCTTTGTGCTGGACGCCGACGGCAAGCGGCGCAAGGATCTGCCCTCCCCCGGCGTCAGGGACGACCAAGAGCTCGCCCCGGCCGAGCGCAAGCGTTTCCTCGCTCGAGCGCGAGCGGATCGCGGAGCGCCTGCTGGAGCGGCGCCATCGTCGCGGCTCGGCCCGCTCACTGCTGCGCACCTCCGCCGATCCGCTGCAACTGGCCCGCGCCCGAGCCCTGGAGGAGAACGTGAGCCGACTGCTTGACAGGTACGGTCTGCGCACCCGGCAGGCGGCGCGATGACCGGCGGGCAGCACAGGCCGGCCGCCACGGAGGCGACCGGCGCGGCCGACGACGCCGGGCTGGAGCGCTGGCGACTGATCCTGGGCGCACCCGCGGAGCCTGCGACGGGCCCGCTCGGCGAGCAGGCCGCCGCCCGGGACGCGGCGCTGGAGTGGCTCTACGGCCAGGACACGGACCTGGAACGGCGCGGCGTCCGGCGCGGCCCGGCCAGGGGGACGGGCGGCGGCGGGACGGGCGGCGGCCGGAAGGGGGGCGACGGTCCCTCCGAACTCACCCCCGTGGACTGGCTCGACGACATCCACCGGCTCTTCCCCAAGGAGACCGTCGAGCGGCTGGAGCGGGACGCGGTGGAGCGGTACGAGATCAATGAGATCGTCACCGATCCCGAGGTGCTCTCCCGCGTCGAGCCCAACGCCACGCTGCTGCGGGCCGTGCTGCGCACCAAGCACCTGATGAACCCCGAGGTGCTCGCCATGGCCCGGCGCATCGTCGAGGCGGTGGTCCGCGAGCTGATGGACCGGCTCCGTCCGGAGCTGCGCCGGGCCTTCACCGGTGCCCGCTCGCGCCTGCCCAGCCGCCTGCCGCTGGCCCGCGACTTCGACTTCGAGGGCACCGTCCGGGCCAACCTGTCGCACTACCAGCCGGAGCAGCGCCGGGTGCTGATCGAGCGACCGCGATTCCACTCACGTACCCGGCGGCATCTGGAGCGGTGGCAGCTCGTCCTGCTGGTGGACCAGTCGGGTTCGATGGCAGGCTCCGTGATCCACTCCGCCGTCACCGCCTCCTGCCTGTGGAGCCTTCCGGGGCTGCGCACCCACCTGATCGCCTTCGACACCTCGGTGGTGGACCTGACCAGCGACGTGGCCGACCCGGTCGAGTTGCTCATGCGGGTCCAGCTCGGCGGCGGCACCGACATCGCCCGGGCCGTCGACTACGCCGCCGGGCTGGTGGAGAATCCGCGCCGCAGCATCGTGGCGGTCATCTCCGACTTCTACGAGGGCGGCGACCCGTATCGGCTCGTCCGCACGATCCGGGGCCTGGTCGAGCAGGGCGCCACCGTGCTCGGCCTGGCCGCGCTCGACGAGGAGGCCGACCCCGTCTACGACCGTGGCCTCGCGGGGAGGCTAGCGGAGGCCGGCGCCCAGGTCGGTGCGATGACCCCGGGCCGGCTCGCCGAGTTCGTCGCCGAGAAGGTGGGCCGATGACCAGCGGGAGCACGCGCGGGGGCGCGCCGCTGCGGGAGGACCTGCTGGCCCTCACGGCGGAGACGCTCGCCTCCCTCGCCAACCGCGGCCTGGTCAAGCGCGCCGCCAAGGACCTGGACGCGGACGCCGGGCCGCGGGTCGACTGCCCGAGCGACGGAAGTGTCCGCGGCGTCCACCCTGACGGCAGCCGAACCCGCCTGCCGGTCGGCGTCGGGCTGGATGCCACCGAGTGCAGTTGCGCCTCGACGGGCGTGTGCCGGCACCGGATCGGGCTGGTGCTGGCCTACCAGCGGCTGCATTCGACGGCGGAGCCAGCCGCATTGCCCGTGATCGCCTGGTCCCCGGGCGAGTTCGACGATGCGCAGCTCTCCGCGGTGCTGGGCCGGGCCGCGCTGGCCGCCGCGCGCCGCGCCTTCGAGCGCGGCTATGCGGCGACGGTGCACCGCGCCGACGAGGCGCAACCGGTCCCCTGGGTCGAGCTGGCGACGTGCACGGTACGGTTCCCCGTCCCGCACGAGCTCGGCTACGCGCTGACCGACGCCGCGACCCCGCGGCGCGGAGAGGCGATCACGCTCGCGGTCTGGGCCTTCCGCGCGGCCGACGCGAACGCCGAGGACGGCGGAGCGGAGACGCAGGTCTCCGTCTGCGGCCGCCCGCCCGCCGGGCCGAGCGTCACCGAAGGTCGCGACGGCCTCGGTGAGGCCGTGGCGCTCACGGACGAGCTGCTGCTGGGCGGTGTCGCGCACACCACCCCGGTGTTCGTCGCGCAGTTGGACCGCGCCGGTGCGGCGCTGTCCCGAGCCGCCCTGCACTGGCCCGCGGCGGCGCTCGCCGATCTGCGCCGCCAGGTCGACGCCTACGCGGCGCGCGACGCGCGCTACGAGGCCACGCGGGTCGCCCGGCTCGTCGCCGAGCTCTACGCCCGCCATCGGGCCGGCGCGGTCGACGGGCCCGGCGTGCTCGGCACCCAGGAGCCGGCCGACACCCCGCTGCGCCAGGTCCGGCTGGTCGCGCTCGGCTGCCGGATCTCCGGCCGGACGACGACGGAACGCACGGCCGAGGTGTACTTCGCGCAGCCGGACGGGGGGATCGCGCTGGTGCTGCGCAAGCGTTGGGAACTGCCGGAGGGGCACGTCCTCACGGGTAGCGACCTCGCGACGCGGCGTCTGCTCGGCTCACCGCTGCGCGCACTGGCCGGGGCCAACGTCGTCAGCGAGAACATCTCCCGCAGCCCCGGCCGTACCGTGACGATCGGCCGCGGAAGGGTGGCCGCCACGAGTATCACCCCGGTCGGCTCGGCCTGGGCCGACCTGCCCGCATCACTGCTGGTCCGCGATCTCGCCGCGCACCTGCGTTCCTGGGACGACCGGCCGCCACGGCTGATCCGGCCCCGGGTGGAGGCCGACACCGCCCGGGTGCTGACCGTCGCCGCCGTCGACTCCGTCGGCTACGACGCCGCCCAGCAGCGGCTGGAAGCCGTCGTCGGGGACCCGTCCGGTACGGCAGCACTGATCCGCGCCGACCACGATCCCGTCTGCCCGGGCAGACTGGACGCGCTGGCCGAGGCGCTCGGCAGCGGGCAGGTCCGCTTCGTCAGCGGCCTGCTGCGCCACGAGGGCGGCCGCCCTGTCCTCGATCCGCTCGCCGTCCTCACCGGGGACGAGCTGGTCATCTGCGATCTGGCAGCGGACGATGGCACGAGCGTGCTCGCGCCCGCGGCGGAGCACATACCGGACCCGATCACCCGCGCTCTCACGTCGGGCTTCTCCGCCCTCGCCGACCTCGCCCACACCGGCCTGCGCGGCCACGGCCGCTTCGCGCGCGACCGACTGGCCACGGCGGCGGCGGAACTGCGGCGCACAGGGCTGCACGCGGGCGCGGCGCTGCTGCAGGCGGTCGCCACAGCCCTGGTCACCGAGACCCCGGACGCGGCGTTGGCACCGTGGGCGGACGCGGCGATTCACCTGTTGGTCTCCCTCGAAGTGCATCAGGAGACCGATGCCTCTGGTCATGCCCTGGCGAGCATCACTTGAGCCGTCGGCAGGGACCTGCATCGGCAACTTGGGGACCGGCGTCCCCGGTTCGGAGCCGAGGACCGGACGTTCCTCGCCGCGCTGTTGTCGACGTTGCCCCGCGCGACACTGCGCCGGCTACATCTCCTGGTCACCCCGGACACCGTCACGCCCGTGTGAGCGTGAACCGCGGACCGGGGCGGCGTACCCTCACCTCGATCCGCCGCCTTATCCGCGACCGCGACGCCAAGTACCCCGAGCCGATCAACGAGACTCTCAGCGACGCCGGGATCACCACCACGCCGACCGGTGTCCGGATGCCCCGCATGAACGCGATCATGGAACGCTGGGTGAGAACGCTCCGCCCCGAACTGCTGGACCGCACCCTCATCTGGAACGAGACTCGTCCACGCCGGGCGCTGCGCGCGTAGGAATGGCACTACAACCAGCACCGCACTCACCGATCGCTGAACACCGCAGCACCCCTCCGCGCCCTGCCCCAACCGTTGGAACCCGACCAGATCGACCACCTCCGCATACGCCGACACGACCACCTCGGCGGAGTCATCGCCGACCAGATCCGGGAGATCACTGAGAGAGCCCACTCCACGAAGCCCTCGGGATCACGATCGGTGTCACGGCGGGCGTCTTCACTGCCGAGGACCCGGCCGCCGCCGCGCGCGTACTCTTCCAGGCCACCGGCCGCTCCCATGACCCGGGCTACGCGGAGGAGTGGGAACAGCCGACGTGGAAGGCGAGTTCGCGGCGGTGGTGGACCTGTTGCTGCGGGGACTCAGGGGCTAACAGGGCCGCCTTCCAGTTTGCTGGATGACGTCATGGTATAGCCGGTATGCGGCAGCCTGGTGCCGTCGGAGCCGTTCTAGCTGCCCCGGAAATTCCTACAATGGGGGACCGAACTTCTACATAGGGGGACTGATGCGGGTAAGGAAATAGAAGGCCGGTTTCTCGTAGAACAGCCGCATCACCTACACCGTGGTAGATTCGAGCCACGTGGCCGGGGCACCCGAGGCGCAGTGGACGTACGACGGTATCGGGATCTTCAACAGCCACTTCCAGGAACCGGTGTTCGTGCAGGCGGAGAAGGACACCCTGCCGGACGTGGTGTTCTCATACGAGTCGGGCGGCTGCTCGGACATCGGGTTCACCATGCAGGGTCAGTTGGTGCATTACCACCGGGTCGAGGGGGACGCCCCCTACAAGACGCTCCACCACGAGATGTGCCACTGCGTCGGGCTCGGACACGAGCAGTTCCACCCGGAGTTCCCGCTGCGCGCCGCGATCCTCGAGGCCATCACGGGCTCCCCCGTCCCGGCCGAGCGGCGGACGGCGGCCAGCATGCTGAGCGACGACTGGCTGCCGGTGGGGGCTTACGACTTCGCCTCGGTGATGATGTACGCCTACGACTCGATGCTGTATCCCGGGCGGGTGGAGTTCACCGACCAGGTGAACGTCCCGACGGTGTCGCGTGAGGCCGAGGCGGCCCCCGCCGTGACCCCGCCCCCGACAATCCCCGGCGCCCGGGACACGTCGTGGCTGACCTCGCCCGCGTCGCAAAGCAGTGGCCTCGTGAGGAGCGGCAGCAGTGGCCCGTCCAAGGCCTGCGTCAAGGACGAGCTGAAGCCGACCGTCTCCGCGTCCGCGCAACAGCCGGGCGAGCAGCCCAGACGCCGCGGCAGCATCCCCGTCAGCAACGCCTCCAACGAGGTGCGGCTCGCCGACGAGAAGCTCCCGGCGAAGGTGCGGGCACCGCTGGATCTGCGGCCCAAGGGGACCGGGGGCCTGTCCGACGGGCATGTGCGGGCAGTGCTGGCGGTGTTGAAGCGGGAGCAGTAGGCAGATGTACGTCGACGGCATGAGCGACCAAGGCCATCGCCGCCCAGCTCACCCGGGAAGGCATCCCTGCCCCTCCGCCCATGACGCCGCCCGCAACCCCCACCGGAAGAAGACCGCATGGCAGTGCGCCTGCCGAAAACCTCATCCGCCCAGGTGGAAGCCGGCATACGGGACGCGTGGGGTCTCGAGCCTGGAGGCTCGAATCGGTACTCTCGCGCGGCTGGCGTCGGCCGCGGCATGATGGCCGATCGTGCTGCTGCGACTGGCCTACCTGGCCGTGACGAACGCGTTCGCCATGCTGCGCCTATTGCCCCTGAGCGACCGGGACAAGGACACGGAGATCCTGGTCCTGCGCCATCAGATCACGGTGCTGGAACGCCAACTCGACGGCCAGACAGTCCGGTTCTCCCCGAGCGATCGCGCGTTCCTGGCGGCTTTGCTGCACCGTCTGCCCTCGCAGGTGCTGCGCAGGATGCGATGGGTAG
The DNA here is from genome assembly GCF_055634995.1 of Streptomyces sp. NPDC111744. NCBI lineage: Bacteria > Bacillati > Actinomycetota > Actinomycetes > Kitasatosporales > Streptomycetaceae > Streptomyces > Streptomyces sp. NPDC111744. The sequence goes on along the minus strand of NZ_JBVKCG010000029.1, from coordinate 77,245 downwards.
TGCGTCCCGACACAGTGCTGCGCTGGCATCGCGATCTGATCACACGCCGGCACGCTGTCCGCTGTCGTCCCAAGCGGCCGGGAAGGCCGCGGACCGTGCGCTCCATCCGGCTGCTGGTATTACGGCTCGCCCGCGAAAACCCTACTTGGGGTTATCGCCGCATCCACGGCGAACTCCTCGTTCTGGGCGTCACGGTGGCCGCGTCCGCAGTCTGGGAGATCCTCCAGGACGCCGGGATCGACCCGGCACCTGAACGCGCTACCAGCACCTGGGCCCACTTCCTGCGCTCCCAGGCCGACACCCTGCTGGCCTGCGACTTCCTGGAAACGGTCACGGTGTGCGGGGCACGGTTGTATGTGTTCGCGGTGATCGAGCACGCCAGCCGCCGGATCCGGATCCTCGGCGCCACCGCACACCCCACCGCCGCATGGGTGACGCAGGCCGCGAAGAACCTCGTCATGGACCTCGAAGACGCTGGCTGCCGGGCCAGGTTCCTGATCCGGGACCGGGACAGGAAGTTTCCCGCCCTGTTCGACTGCATCCTCAACGATGCGGGGATCGAGGTCGCGCTCAGCGGGGTACGGACGCCGCGTATGAACTCGATCACGGAACGGTGGGTGCAGACCTGCCGCCGCGAGCTACTGGACCGCACCCTGATCTGGAACCAGCGACACCTGCTCCACGCGCTACGCGAGTTCGAAGACTTCTACAACTCCCACCGGCCCCATCAAGGCATCGCCGACGCCCCGCCCCCTACACCCCTTGCCGACGCCGATCACCGATCCCGAGGAAATCACCCACCTCGACATACGACGACGCCAACGACTCGGCGGCATCCTGCACGAGTACCATCATGCCGCCTGAACAGGGCGGATATGGTTTTCGGCAACCGCAGGGTGCGATGTGAGACGTGCGGGCGCAAGATGCAGCCCGCGACGATCCGCAACACCGTCTACTACCGCTGCGAGTTCAAGGAACAGGAACAGTCCCTCCACCCCGGCCTGGACCACCCCCGGACCGTCTACCTCCGGGAGGACGTGGTCTGCCGGGCTCTGGACCGATGGATCGCGAAAGCCTTCGCCCCCGACCGGCTCGCCGCCACCCTCACCGCCCTCGCCCAAGCCAGCGCGGCAGCACACGCGGCCGAGACGCTCACCCCGCAGCAGGCTCAGGCCCGCAAAATCGTCAAGGAGTGCGAGCGGCGTCTCGCCCGCTACCAGGCCGCCCTCGAAGCCGGCGCCGACCCTGCCGTCGTCACTCAATGGATCAACGAGGCGCAGACGGACAAGGAGGCAGCACGCAAGAAGCTCGACACGCGACCTGCCGCCACTCGAAAGAAGGAAACTCCCCTCAGCGCCGACCAGATCCGGGAGATCACTGAGAGACTCGGAGACATCGCACAACGCGTGCAGGCCGTCGACGCAGAGAAGAAGAGCCCGCTCTACGAAGCCTTCGGGATCACGATCAGTTACGAACACGCAGGTAGGGCCGCGACCGTTAGGTCGAGGCCCTCATCCGCGTATCGCTATAGCGATAGTGAGTGTCCGAGGGGGGACTTGAACCCCCACGCCCGTTAAAGGGCACTAGCACCTCAAGCTAGCGCGTCTGCCATTCCGCCACCCGGACTAGGTGTCTGCCGCCTGACCGGGGGTGTTCCCCGCGGCGACAGGGACAACAATACCAAGCTTTCGGAGTGCCCTTCACCTGCGTTTCCGTCGGCATATCCGCAGGTGGGAACCCACTCACCGTGCGTGTCCGGTCCGCTACGGGGGTCGTCCGCCCGGTGCCGGTCCTGGTGCCGTACGACGACCCGGCGGCGCCCGCTGCCACGATCGTCGCCCTGGTCCGCACCGGGACGGACCCCCTCGCGTCGAGGAGGTCACGGTCCCGGTGCTCGCCCTCACGGCATGAGCTGGTACCCCGGGAAGTTCCCCGGCAGCCGCTCCCCCTCCGGCCCCTTTGTCACCGCGCGCACCAGCAGTTCCCCGCCGACGAAGGCGCCCCGCCAGGACGCGCCGAAACCGCCGAACAGCTCGTCGCGGTCCCCGCGCGAACGCGGCTTGCCGTGGCCGACCTTGAAGGCGCGGATCTGCGGGGCCAGCCGCGCGAAGGTGGCCTCGTCGTCGGTGGAGAGCGTGGCGACCAGCGCGCCGTTGGAGGCGTTCATGGCCGCCAGCAGTTCGGCCTCCGTGTCGACCAGGACGATCGTGTCGACCGGGCCGAAGGGTTCCGCGTGGTGGAGCGGGGAGGACGGGGGCGGGTTGAGGAGGGTGACAGGGTGGACGTACGACGATGTGTCCTGGCCGGGCAGGAAGCGCGCGTCGGCCGGGCGGCCGCGGTGCAGCGGGACGGCGCCGCGGTCGACGGCCTCGGCGACCTGGTCGGTCAGATCCTTGGCCTTGGCCGCGTTGATCACCGGCCCGAAGTCCAGCTCGGGCAGTGGGTCGCCGGGGTGGTCGACCGCGAGGGGGTGGCCGATCCGCAGGCCTCGGACGGCCGGGAGGTAGGCGGTCAGGAACTCGTCGAACAGCTCACGCTGGACGACGAACCGCGGGTAGGCGGTGCAGCGCTGCTTGCCGTAGTCGAAGAGCTTGGGGACGACGGCGGTGAACGCCTCCCAGTCGGTGAGGTTCCAGATGCCCCAGGTGTTGAGCCCCTCCTGTTCCAGTACATGCCGTTTGCCGAGGTCGGCGACGGCGGTGGCCACCGCGGCCCCCGTGTCGCGGCCGCCGACGAAGGAGACACAGCCGATCTCGGGCGCCCGCACCAGCACCTCGGACAGCTCGCCCCCGCTGCCGCTGAGCAGCGTGACCGGCAGGCCCTCACGGGCGGCCAGCGCGCAGGCCAGGGTGAGACAGGCGACCCCGCCGTCGGTCGGGGTCTTCGCCACCACCGCGTTGCCCGCCAGGGCCTGGACGAGTACCGCGTGAACGAGCACGCTCATCGGGTAGTTCCAGCTGGCGATGTTGGACACCGGCCCGTCCAGCGGGGCGCGCTCCGCGAGCATCGGCTCAATGCCGTCGACGTACCAGCGCACCCCGTCGATCGCCCGGTCCACGTCCGCCTGGGCCAGCCGCCAGGGCTTGCCGATCTCCCAGACCAGGAGCAGGGCGAGGAGTTCGCGGTGTTCGGTCAGGGCGTCCAGGGTGGCGGCCACCCTGGCCCGGCGCTCTTCCAGCGGGACGTGCCGCCAGGCGCGGTGCTGGTCGAGGCAGGCGCGGACGGCCCGGTGGGCGGTGTCGCGGTCGAGCCGTGGGGGGCCCGCGATGGGGCTGCCGTCGACGGGGCTGGTCGCGGGCAGCGGCCGGCCGTCGGGCTGCCAGGTGCCGCCCCACAGGTTGAGGACACGGTCGTCCCGGAAGGCCTCGGGGGCGAGGGCGAGACAGCGCGCCCAGGCATCGCTCCAGCCGGTGCCGGGCTTGAGGGCAGGAGTCATGGCTCAGCTCCCTTCCGGCTGCCGTGCGTCCAGCAGGTCGAGGACCAGCCGGGCGGTCTCGGTCGGTGTGCTCCCCACCCGGACCCCGACCGCCTCCAGCGCCTCCTGCTTGGCCCGCGCGGTGCCGGCCGAACCGGAGACGATGGCGCCCGCATGGCCCATGGTCCGGCCCTCGGGCGCGGTGAACCCGGCGATGTAGCCGACGACCGGCTTGGTGACGTGCTCCCGGATGTAGGCGGCGGCCCGTTCCTCCGCGTCGCCGCCGATCTCCCCGATGAGGACGACGAGTTCGGTGTCGGGGTCCTCCTGGAAGGCGGCCAGGCAGTCGATGTGGTTCGTGCCGACGACCGGGTCACCGCCGATGCCCACACAGGTGGAGAAGCCGATGTCCCGCAGCTCGTACATGAGTTGGTAGGTCAGCGTGCCCGACTTGGAGACGAGACCGATCCGGCCCGGCTTGGTGATGTCGGCCGGGATGATCCCCGCGTTGGACTGGCCGGGGGTGATCAGGCCGGGGCAGTTGGGACCGATGATCCGGGTGCCCCTGCCACGAGCGTACGAGGTGAAGGCAACCGAGTCGTGGACCGGGATGCCCTCGGTGATCACCACCGCGAGGCCGATACCGGCGTCGGCCGCCTCCAGCACCGCCGCCTTGGCGAACGCGGGTGGCACGAACACCACGGTGACATCGGCGCCGGTGGCCGCCATGCCCTCGGCGACCGTGCCGAAGACCGGGACGGCACGGTCGTCGAAGTCGACGGTCTGGCCTGCCTTGCGCGGATTGACCCCGCCGACGATGTCCGTCCCGGCGGCAAGCATCCGCCGGGTGTGCTTCATGCCCTCGCCGCCGGTCATGCCCTGGACGAGGACCTTGCTCTCCTTGGTGAGATAGATCGCCATGTCCCGGCTCCTCAGGCGGTGTGGGCGAGTTCGGCGGCGCGGCTGGCGGCGCCGTCCATGGTGGTGGCCTGTTCGACCAGGGGGTGCGCACGTCCGTCGAGAATGGCCCGGCCGCGCGCCGCGTTGTTGCCGTCGAGGCGGACCACCAGCGGCTTGGTCAGCCGGACGGTCTCCAAAGCCTGCACGATCCCGTCGGCGACCGCGTCGCACGCCGTGATCCCGCCGAAGACATTGACGAAGACCGACTTCACGGCCGGGTCGGAGAGGATCACCGAGAGCCCGTCGGCCATGATCTGGGCGGAGGCCCCGCCGCCGATGTCCAGGAAGTTGGCGGGCCGTGCGCCACAGCCGGCCACCACGTCCAGGGTGGACATCACCAGGCCGGCGCCGTTGCCGATGATGCCGACCTCGCCGTCCAGTTTGACGTAGTTGAGGCCCTTCGCGGCGGCCGTCGCCTCCAGCGGGTCATGGTGCTCGGCTTCGTCGGCGCCCCAACGGGCCTGCCGGAAGCGGGCGTTGTCGTCAAGGGTGACCTTGCCGTCGAGGGCCAGGATCCGGCCCTGTCGGGTGCGCACGAGCGGGTTCACCTCGACGAGCAGGGCGTCCTCGCGGACCAGCACCTGCCAGAGTCGTACCAGGACGTCGACCGTCTGTGGCGGCAGTCCCGCCGCCTCGGCGATCTCGACCGCCTTCGCCGAGGTGAGGCCCTTGGCGGGGTCGACGGGGATGCGGGCCACCGCCTCCGGCCGGGTCGCGGCCACCTCCTCGATCTCCATGCCGCCCTCGGCGGAGGCGATCGCCAGGAAGCCGCCGGCCGCCCGGTCGAGGACGTAGGAGACGTAGAACTCGCGCTCGATCTCCACCGGTTGGGCCAGCATCACGTTGCCGACCGTGTGGCCCTTGATGTCCATGCCCAGGATCTGCCGGGCCGTCAGTTCCGCGGCGGCCGGGTCGGCGGCGATCCTGACTCCGCCCGCCTTGCCCCGGCCACCAGTCTTGACCTGCGCCTTCACGACGACCCGGCCGCCGAGTCGGCGGGCGATCTCCCGGGCCTCCTTGGGCGAGTCGGTGACCTCGGCCCTCGGTACCACGATGCCGTGTTCCTCGAAGAGTTCCCTTGCCTGGTGCTCGTACAGGTCCATTTCGGCTCCTGTCTTAAAAGTGCCGCACGCCCCCTGGACACCACCCACCGGATGCGGGATAACAAGCTTCATACAGTATTCGTCGACTGTATGCAATGTACGGAGACGGCACCGCACCCCCTACGAAGGGACAAGGACTTCGCCATGCCCGACGACACCCAGGACGTGATTTCCGGTGGTCATCTCGTTGCCAAGGCGCTGAAGGCCGAGGGGGTCGACCGCATCTACACCCTGTGCGGCGGCCACATCATCGACATCTACGACGGCTGCGTCGACGAGGGCATAGAAGTCGTCGACGTCCGCCATGAGCAGGTGGCCGCCCACGCCGCCGACGGATACGCGCGCATCACCGGGAAGCCCGGCTGCGCGGTGGTCACCGCAGGTCCGGGCACGACCGACGCCGTCACCGGGGTCGCCAACGCCTTCCGCGCGGAGTCCCCGATGCTGCTGATCGGCGGCCAGGGTGCCCTCACCCAGCACAAGATGGGGTCCCTGCAGGACCTTCCGCACGTCGACATGATGGCGCCGATCACCAAGTTCGCGGCGACCGTCCCGGACACCGCCCGCGCCGCCGACATGGTGTCGATGGCGTTTCGCGAGTGCTACCACGGCGCCCCCGGCCCCTCCTTCCTGGAGATACCGCGCGACGTCCTGGACGCCAAGGTCCCGGCCGAGAAGGCGCGCATACCCAAGGGCGGCGCCTACCGGGCCTCCACCCGCTCCGCCGGCGACCCGGAGGCGATCGAGAAGCTAGCCGACCTCCTCGTGCACGCGGAGAAACCGGCCATCCTGCTGGGCAGCCAGGTCTGGACGACCCGGGGCACCGCGGCCGCCATCGAGCTGGTACGGACCCTCAACATCCCCGCCTACATGAACGGCGCCGGACGCGGCACCCTGCCGCCCGGCGACCCGCACCACTTCCAGCTCTCCCGCCGGTACGCGTTCTCCAACGCCGACGTCATCGTGATCGTCGGCACGCCCTTCGACTTCCGGATGGGCTACGGCAAGCGGCTCTCCCCCGCCGCGACCGTCGTGCAGATCGACCTCGACTACCGCACCGTCGGCAAGAACCGGGACATCGACCTCGGGATCGTCGGCGACGCGGGGCTGGTGCTGAAGTCCGTGACCGACGCCGCCTCCGGGCGCGTCAACGGCGGGGCCTCCAGGCGCAAGGAGTGGCTCGACGAGCTGCGGGCCGCCGAGCAGACCGCGCTCGAGAAGCGGCTGCCCAGCCTGAAGTCGGACGCGTCGCCGATCCACCCGTACCGCCTGGTCAGCGAGATCAACGACTTCCTCACCGAGGACTCGATCTACATCGGCGACGGCGGCGACATCGTCACCTTCTCCGGACAGGTCGTGCAGCCCAAGTCGCCAGGGCACTGGATGGACCCGGGGCCCCTCGGCACCCTCGGTGTCGGCGTCCCCTTCGTCCTCGCCGCCAAGCAGGCGCGGCCCGACAAGGAGGTCGTCGCCCTCTTCGGCGACGGCGCGTTCTCCCTCACCGGCTGGGACTTCGAGACCCTGGTCCGCTACGACCTCCCCTTCGTCGGGATCGTCGGCAACAACTCCTCGATGAACCAGATCCGTTACGGCCAGGCCGCCAAGTACGGCAAGGAGCGCGAGCGGGTCGGCAACACCCTCGGGGACGTCCACTACGACAGGTTCGCCCAGATGCTGGGCGGTTACGGCGAGGAGGTCCGCGACCCCGCCGACATCGGCCCCGCCCTGCGCCGGGCCCGGGAGTCGGGCAAGCCGTCGCTGATCAACGTCTGGGTCGACCCGGACGCGTACGCCCCCGGAACCATGAACCAGACCATGTACAAGTGAGGTGAACGCCGGTGACCACCAAGGCACTCGAAGGCATCCGCGTCCTCGACATGACGCACGTCCAGTCGGGGCCGTCCGCCACCCAGCTGCTCGCCTGGCTCGGCGCGGACGTCGTCAAGCTGGAGGCGCCGACCGGTGACATCACGCGCAGGCAGCTGCGTGACCTCCCGGACGTCGACTCCCTCTACTTCACGATGCTCAACTGCAACAAGCGGAGCATCACCCTCAACACCAAGACCGAGCGCGGCAAGCAAATCCTCACCGAGCTGATACGCCGTTCGGACGTCATGGTCGAGAACTTCGGCCCTGGCGCGGTCGACCGTATGGGGTTCACCTGGGACCGCATCCAGGAGATCAACCCCCGGATCGTGTACGCGTCCATCAAGGGCTTCGGGGACGGCCCGTACACCAACTTCAAGGCGTACGAGGTCGTCGCCCAGGCGATGGGCGGGTCGATGGCCACCACTGGCTTCGAGGACGGGCCACCGCTGGCGACGGGTGCGCAGATCGGCGACTCGGGCACCGGAGTGCATACAGTAGCCGGAATACTGGCGGCACTCTTCCAGCGTGAGCGGACCGGACGCGGCCAGCGGGTCAACGTCGCCATGCAGCACGCCGTGCTCAACCTCTGCCGGGTCAAGCTGCGCGACCAGCAGCGCCTGGTGCACGGACCGCTCGCCGAGTACCCCAACGAGGACTTCGGCGTCGAGGTGCCCCGCTCGGGCAACGCCTCCGGCGGCGGCCAGCCCGGCTGGGCGGTCCAGTGCGCGCCCGGTGGCCCGAACGACTACGTGTACGTCATCGTGCAGCCCGTCGGCTGGCAGCCGATCACCCAGCTGATCGGCCGGCCGGAACTGGCCGACGACCCGGAGTGGGCGACCCCGGAGGCCCGCCTCCCCAAGCTCGGCAAGATGTTCCAGCTGATCGAGGAGTGGTCCTCGACGCTCCCCAAGTGGGAGGTGCTGGAGCAGCTCAACGCCCACAACATCCCGTGCGGGCCGATCCTCTCCACCAAGGAGATCATCGAGGACGAGTCGCTGGTCGCCAACGAGATGGTGGTGACCGTCCCGCACCCCGAGCGCGGTGAGTTCGTCACCGTCGGCAGCCCCCTCAAGCTCTCCGACTCCCCCGTGGACGTGACCAGTTCACCGCTGCTGGGCGAGCACAACGAAGAGGTCTACATCGGCGAACTCGGCCTCGGCGACGAAGAGTTGCGCCTGCTCAAGTCGAACGGAGTGATCTGACGTGATGGCAGAGGACCGGGAACTGCGGGTCCGCGCGCTGCTCGACTCCGTGCGCGCCGAGGGCCGCAGTGCCCTCACCGCGCCCGAGGGCAAGGTGGTCGCCGACGCGTACGGGATCGCCGTACCGGGCGAGGAGCTGGCGACCGACGTCGACGAGGCGGTGGCGTACGCGGCCCGCTTCGGCGGCCCGGTGGTGATGAAGATCGTCTCGCCGGACATCCTGCACAAGACCGACGCGGGCGGGGTGATCGTCGGAGTCGAGGGCGCGGCGGACGTGCGGGCGGCCTTCCACCGGATCGTCGAGAACGCGCGCGCCTACAACGCCGATGCGCGCATCGAGGGCGTCCAGGTCCAGGAACTGCTGCCGAAGGGCACGGAGGTGATCGTCGGCGCGGTCACCGACCCGACGTTCGGGAAGGTCGTGGCGTTCGGGCTCGGCGGGGTGCTGGTCGAGGTACTGAAGGACGTGACCTTCCGGCTCGCGCCCGTCTCCGCCGACGAGGCGCTGTCCATGCTGGACTCCATCAAGGCGGCCGAGGTGCTGCGCGGGGTGCGCGGACAGGCCGGGGTGGACCGGTGGGCGGTCGCCGAGCAGATCCGGCGGGTCTCCCAACTGGTCGCGGAGTTCCCGGAGATCGCCGAGGTGGACCTCAACCCCGTGATCGCCACACCCGAGGGCGCGGTCGCCGCCGACATCCGCATCATCCTCGCGGAGAAGCAGTCGCCACCGCGCAGGAAGTACTCGCGCGACGAGATCCTCACCTCCATGCGCCGGCTGATGCAGCCCCGCTCGGTCGCCGTGATCGGTGCCTCCAACGAGCAGGGCAAGATCGGCAACTCGGTGATGCGCAACCTCGTCGACGGCGGCTTCGCCGGGGAGATCCATCCGGTGAACCCCAAGGCCGATGACATTCTGGGCCGCAAGGCGTACAAGAGTGTCACGGACGTTCCCGGTGAGGTGGACGTGGCAGTCTTCGCCATTCCCGCCAAGTTCGTGGCAGCGGCACTGGAGGAGGTGGGCCGGAAGAGGATCCCCAACGCCGTCCTGATCCCCTCCGGTTTCGCGGAGACCGGCGAGCACGAGCTCCAGGCCGAGATCGTGGCGATCGGCGAGCGGTACGGCGTCCGGCTGCTCGGCCCGAACATCTACGGCTACTACTCCACCTGGCAGGACCTGTGCGCCACGTTCTGCACGCCGTACGACGTGAAGGGCGGGGTGGCGCTGACCTCGCAGTCGGGCGGTATCGGCATGGCGATCCTGGGGTTCGCCCGCACCACGAAGACGGGTGTGTCGGCGATCGTCGGCCTCGGCAACAAGTCGGACCTGGACGAGGACGACCTGCTGACCTGGTTCGGCGAGGACCCGCACACCGAGTGCATCGCGATGCACCTGGAGGACCTCAAGGACGGCCGCGCCTTCGTCGAGGCGGCGCGGGCGACCATACCGAAGAAGCCGGTCGTGGTCCTCAAGGCCGGCCGTACGGCGGCCGGTGCCAAGGCGGCCGGCTCGCACACGGGGGCCCTCGCGGGCGACGACGCGGTGTACGACGACATCCTGCGGCAGGCCGGAGTCATCCGCGCGCCGGGCCTGAACGACATGCTGGAGTACGCACGCGGCCTGCCGGTGCTGCCGGCCCCGCAGGGCGACAACGTCGTGATCATCACCGGCGCGGGCGGCAGCGGTGTCCTGCTGTCCGACGCGATCACCGACAACGGGCTGACCCTGATGGAGATCCCGCCGGACCTGGACGAGGCGTTCCGCCGCTTCATCCCGCCCTTCGGAGCCGCGGGCAACCCGGTGGACATCACGGGCGGCGAGCCGCCGTCGACGTACGAGGCGACGATCAGGCTCGGTCTCGAGGACCCGCGCATCCACGCACTGGTCCTCGGCTACTGGCACACCATCGTCACCCCGCCGATGGTGTTCGCGGAGCTGACCGCGCGCGTGGTCGCGGAGTTCCGGGAGCGGGGCATCGAGAAGCCGGTCGTCGCCTCGCTCGCGGGGGACGTCGAGGTCGAGGAGGCCTGCCAGTACCTCTACGAGCGGGGGGTCGTGGCGTATCCGTACACGACCGAACGGCCGGTGGCCGTGCTCGGCGCCAAGTACCGCTGGGCGCGGGCGGCCGGACTGCTGGGGGGCGGCTCATGACCTAGCCGAGGAAGGGGCCGGCCGGCGGTGCGCTGCGGCCGGCCCCGGGACCCGTGCGCGCACGAAAGGCATTGGACAGGGGGCGCTGGCCAGAGCTTTCGACGCAAGGGGTGCAGAAAGAACATGTCATCCATCGACCTAACGGCGTCCGTCCCCTTCAGGGAGGTGACGGACCGCAACGGCCGCACATACCGGATCGGCGAGACCGACGTCGATCTGATGGGCCGGCCACGCAAGTGGATGGTCATCCTGCCCTGGGTGGGCATGATGGGCATCAGCTCCGCCGAGTACGCGTTCACGTCGGCGGAGGACACGCTGCACGAGGTGCATCTGTGGAGCAGCGGGCACATCTTCTGGCTGATGGGCGTCTGGGTTTTCTTCCAGGCGGCCGTGGCCTTCCCGGCCGGGCAACTGCGGGAGAGCGGACGGCTCCTCGCGCGAACGGCCATGCTGATCGGCGCGGTCGGCACGCTGCTGGGCTATGTGGCGCTGGCGTTCGCGCCGAACGTGGTCGTCGCCTATCTCGGCTTCGGCATGTGCAGCGGTATCGGAGCCGGCCTGGTCTACGCGACTGGCGTGAACATGGTCGGCAAGTGGTATCCGGAGCGCAAGGGCGGCAAGACGGGCTTCGTGAACGGCGGTTTCGCCTACGGGTCCGTGCCGTTCGTGTTCCTCTTCACGTCCGTGCTCGACCTGAGCAACTACAAGGTGCTGCTCTCCGCGGTCGGCGTCGGACTGTGTCTGGTGGTGGCGTCGGCCGGCTGGTTCTTCAAGGACCCGCCGAAGAACTGGTGGCCGCCGCACGTCGATCCACTGAAAGTGACTCGGGATCCGCGCATACGCCGGGCACTGGAGAAGAACCCCCCGGCCGTCAAGCAGTACACCCCGAAGGAGGCCGCCCGTACGCCCGTCCTGTGGATGATGTGGTTCTGTCTGCTGTGCACGGCGGGGATCAACATCTTCGGCATCGCCTTCCAGGTGCCGTTCGGCAAGGACATGGGGTTCGCGGGCGGGATCGTCGCCACCGCGATGTCGTTGAAGGCGATCGTCAACGGCACCGGGCGCGGGGTCATCGGCTGGATATCCGACCGGTACGGCCGCCGCAACACCCTGATCATCGTCTGCATCGTGCTCGGCAGCGCGCAGTTCGGTGTGCTGGTCTCCGGCCAGATGGGCAGCATGCCGTTCTTCCTGTTCTGCTCCATGGTCTCGGGCTTCGGCGGAGGGGCGATCTTCCCCCTCTTCGCGGCCATGACGGCGGACTACTTCGGTGAGAACAACAACGCCACCAACTACGGGATGGTCTACAGCTCCAAGCTGATCTCCGGCCTGGTGGGCTCCGGTCTGGGCGCGGTCGTCGTGGGTGAGTGGGACTACCACGGCGCGTTCGTGCTCGCGGGCTCCGTCGGCCTGGCCTCCGCAGTTCTGGCCCTTTTCCTCAAGGCACCGGGCAGGCCCAGCGCCCGGCGCATCGTCCCCAACCCGCATCCGCTCGGCGAGGAGATGGCGTGACATGACGGCAGACCCTGTAGCCACGAACAGCACCGGCGCCGAACGGCGTCCGTACCGTGAAGTGACAGACGCCCGCGGCCGCGTCTACCGGATCGGCGAGACCGACCGGGACATCCTCGGCCACTCCCGCAACTTCATGGTGTATCTCCCGTGGGTGGCCATGATGGCCATCAGCGTCTTCGAGTACGCGTACGGCTCCGCGGAGGACACCCTGTCCCACGCGCACGGCTGGACGCAGTCCAACACCTTCTGGATCCTGAGCATCTGGGTGTTCTTCCAGGCCGGCATCGCCTTCCCGGCGGGCTGGCTGCGCGAGAAGGGCATCCTGACCGCACGCCGGGCCATGTACACCGGGTCCGTGATGTGCCTGGTCGGCTTCCTGGCCCTCTCCCACATCAGCGAGATATGGCTGGCGATCATCGGCTTCGGTGTGATCGGCGGTCTCGGCTCCGGCCTGGTCTACGCGACCTGCATCAACATGGTCGGCAAGTGGTTCCCCGAACGCCGGGGCGCCCGCACGGGATTCGTGAACGGCGGCTTCGCGTACGGCTCGCTGCCCTTCATCTTCATCTTCAACTACGCCTTCGACACGGCCAACTACCACCGCGTCCTGGACCTGATCGGCGTCTACGTGCTGGTCGTGGTCCTGGTCACGGCGTTCTTCTTCAAGGACCCGCCGAAGAACTGGTGGCCGGCCGACATCGACCCGCTCACCCACTCGGGCGACACCAAGAACGCCACGGCTTTCGCCAAGAACCCACCTGCGGTACGGCAGTTCACTCCGAAGGAGGCGATCCGCACCGGCATGCTCCCGCTGATGTGGATATCCATCGTGATGACGGCGGGCGTCTCGATCTTCGGTATCTCGTTCCAGGTGGACTTCGCCAAGGACGTCGGCTTCGGCCCGCTGGTCGCGGCCTCCTCCATGGGCGTGATGGCGGTCATCAACGGCATCGGCCGGGGAGTGGTGGGCTGGCTCTCCGACCGCCTCGGCCGGAAGCCGACGCTGGTCTTCGTCATAGTCGTCCTGGGCCTCGCCCAGTTCGGTGTGATCTGGGCCGGTGACGTCAAGAGCGAGTGGCTCTTCCTGTTCTTCGCCTTCCTCTCCGGGTTCGGCGGCGGCGCCTTCTACCCCCTCTTCGCCGCCCTCACCCCGGACTACTTCGGCGAGAACTACAACGCCACCAACTACGGCCTGGTCTACAGCGGCAAGCTCGTCAGCGGCCTCTTCGGCGGCGGCCTCGGCTCCATGGTGGTCGGCGCCTGGGGCTACAACGGCGCGTACGCCCTGGCCGGCGGCATCTCGATGCTGGCGGCGGCGGTAGCCCTGCTACTACGGCAGCCGGGCCGGGGAACGAGCGAGAAGGTGGGTGCGGTCCAGCCACAGACGGCTACCTGACGGTTCCCTCCTGCTCCTGTATCGCGGCGCCACGATCACGTCGTGTCCGGCGGTGCGACGGGCCCTGGGTCACCGATGACCGGGGCTCGTCGGCCTGTCGGCCGGCGGCACCGGGAGATCTCCGCGGAACCGGTTGAGCGGCCGACCGTCCACGAGGAGGCGTAGATTCCCGGCGAGGCCAGGCTGAGCCTGAGCCCGGACGGCCGGCACCTGCTCTCCGTCGGCTGGCTCTGGCAGCCCTTCGGTACGGCCCAGGTCCACGACACGGCGCTCGAGCTCACCGACCCCGGCACCCTGGACGGCGAGGGCGTACTGCCGATTGCGGCGGTGATGAACGGCGAGGTGACGGCGGGCTGCTGGCTCGATGCCGACCGGCTGGTCCTGGCGACGGGGGCGGAGGAGTGGGACGAGGAGGAGCAGGCCGGTCTTCCGGCGCGTCACCTCGGGGTGTGGTCGGTGTCCGGGGGACGCTGGCTCCGCCATCGCGCCGTCGACGCCGAGCCGGGTGTTCTGCTGCTGCCCCGCGGCGAGCAGGTAATCTCGTTCTCCGGGCACCGGCGCCTGCTCGACACGGCCACCGGGGTCGTCGTCGCGGAATGGCCCGAGGTGAGCGTGCCGCTCAAAGCCGGGTGCTTCGGCCACCGCCACGTCCCGACCTCCGTCGCCGCCCTCCACCCCGACGGCACCCGGCTGGCCGTCGCTCAGGTGGAAGGCATCGCCCTCATCACGCTGCCGTGAGCCGGCCGAGCGTGCATCAGCCGGGTCAGGACTTCGCCCGCTCGTGGTACGAGCGTCGCGTGTGCTCCGTGTGTTCGCGCATCAGGCGGGTCGCCAGCTGTTCGTCGCGGGCCGTGATCGCCGCTATCAGTTCGCGGTGTTCGATCCAGGACTGGCGGCCTCGCTGGCGGGCCACCGGGGTGTAGTACCAGCGGACCCGGCGGTCGACCTGGGCGGCTAGTTCGGCGAGGACCGTGTTGCCGGCCAGGTCCATGATCTTGGCGTGGAAGGCGGCGTTCAGGGCGACGGCCCCGTCCACGTCGTCCGCGGCGACGGCCTTCTCGCCCTCGGCGCACAGGGATTCCAGCGCGGCCACTCCCGCGCTGCCCGCGTTGGCCGCCGCCAGTCGCGCCGCCTCGGCCTCCAGCAGCGTTCGCACCGTGAGGAGCTGGTCGGCCTCGTCCTCCGTGGGCTCGTGGACGAAAGCGCCCTGCGCGGGACGCAGATCGACCCAGCCCTCGGTGTTCAGCCGCTGCAGCGCCTCGCGCACCGGCTGCCGGGAGACGCCGAGGTGGCCGGCGAGTTCGCTCTCGACGAGGTGCTGGCCGGGCTGGAGGGCGCGGGTGGTGATGAGTTCGAGCAGCGCCTCGTAGACGCGGTCGCGCAGCGGGCCGGGGCGTTCGAGCTTGGGCACCGCACCCTGCGGCAGTCCGGCTGACAACATCGGATCCCCCTTCGCAGACACCCGTTACGAGCGGACACTCAGTATCGATTGTCTTTCGTCTACAGTCTACGGCGCACAACTGCCAGGGGAAGCGGGAGTTGACCACGTCACACCACGGACCGCGCCCCTCAGGGACACCGCACGACCTGCCCCGCGTACGACAGGTTGCCGCCGAAGCCGAACAGCAGGACCGAATCGCCGCTGGAGACGCGGCCCTGCTCGACCAGCTTGGACAGTGCGAGCGGGATGCTCGCGGCCGAGGTGTTGCCCGATTCGGTGACGTCCCTGGCGACCACCGCGTTGACCGCGCCGATCTTCTGCGCGAGCGGCTCGATGATCCGCAGGTTGGCCTGGTGCAGCACGACCGCGGCGAGGTCGACGGGGTCCACCCCGGCCCTCTCGCAGGCGCGCCGGGCGATGGGCGGCAGCTGGGTGGTGGCCCAGCGGTAGACGCTCTGCCCCTCCTGCGCGAACCGCGGCGGGGTGCCCTCGATGCGTACGGCGTGGCTCAGCTCGGGGACGGAACCCCACAGCACCGGCCCGATCCCGGGCTCCTCGCCCGGCCCGCATGCCTCGACCACGGCCGCGCCCGCCCCGTCGCCGACCAGCACACAGGTCGTACGGTCGGTCCAGTCCGTCACCTCGGACATCTTGTCGGCGCCGATGACCAGGGCACGGGTGGCGGCCCCGGCCCGTACGGTGTGGTCGGCGGTGGCGAGGGCGTGGGTGAAGCCGGCGCAGACGACGTTGACGTCCATCGCGGCGGGCTGCGGGACACCGAGCCGGGCGGCGACGCGTGCGGCGGTGTTCGGGGAGCGGTCGATGGCGGTGGAGGTGGCGACCAGGACCAGGTCGATGTCACCGGGCGTGAGACCGGCGGCGGCCAGGGCCTTGGCCGCGGCGTGCGCGGCGAGTTCGTCGACGGGTTCGTCGGGCCCCGCGATGTGCCGGGTGCGGATGCCCACCCGGCTGCGGATCCACTCGTCACTGGTGTCGACCAGGCCCGCCAGGTCCTCGTTGGTGAGCACCTTGGCGGGCTGGTAGTGGCCGACGGCGGCGATGCGCGAGCCGTTCATGGGTGGTGGGTCCCCCTCGTTGCATGTGTGGGCCCACCAGTCTGTTCAGTGACTCACGGGTACGACGGCATGTAAGGCCACAGGAAACGGGCGCCCGAGTTGTCGGCTTCTTGCAGACCCTCGGACGCCCGGGCATTCTCCTGCTTCAGCCCTTCGGTTCACCCGTTGAACAGCTGTGTGGCCTTCTGTACGAGTTCGTACACTCCATAGGCGAAGGGCGCGCCCACCCAGAGCCAGGCGACGGCGATCAGCCACCGCCGGTCGGGCTCAGGCTGGCTGCTGTCGTTCGACATCGACGGCCTCCCTGGGTGCGGGGATGTGGTGGCGGACGTTGACGGGCCGGACCAGCTCGTTGGCGACGAACCCGATGACGAGCAGTCCGATCATGATGCCGAAGGAGAGGGTGTACAGGTCGGAGCCGTGCTTGCCGGCGTTCTTCTGGTGGTCGGCGATCCAGTTGACGATCAGCGGCCCGAGCACACCGGCCAGGGACCAGGCGGTGAGCAGCCGGCCGTGGATCGCGCCGACCTGGTAGGTGCCGAAGAGATCCTTCAGATAGGCGGGGACGGTCGCGAAGCCACCGCCGTAGAAGGAGAGGATCACCAGGGCGCAGAGCACGAACAGGGGTTTCGACGAGTCCCCGAACAGGGCGATGAGCAGGTACATCACGGCGCCCACACCCAGGTAGACGCGGTAGATGTTCTTGCGGCCGATCAGGTCGGAGGTGGACGACCAGCCGATGCGGCCCGCCATGTTGGCGGCGGACAGCAGGGCGACGAACCCGGCCGCCGCGGACACCGTCACCGGGGTGGAGCTGTCGGCGAAGAAGTCCGTGATCATCGGGGCGGCCTTCTCCAGGATGCCGATGCCGGCGGTCACGTTCATGCAGAGCACGACCCACAGGCACCAGAACTGCGGGGTGCGGATCGCGTTGTTCGCGGAGACCTGCACGCCTTCGAAGGCGCTCGGCGCGTCCGCGACCGGCTTCTCGGTGCGCGGTACCCGGATCAGCAGCACGCCAAGGGTCATGAAGACGGCGTACGCCAGTCCGTGCACCAGGAAGGCGAGGGCGATGCCATCGTTGTCACTGCCGAAGGACGAGAGCATCTGCGCGGACCAGGGCGAGGCGATCAGCGCGCCACCGCCGAAGCCCATGATGGCGATGCCGGTGGCCATGCCGGGCCGGTCCGGGAACCACTTGATCAGGGTGGAGACGGGCGAGATGTAGCCGATGCCGAGGCCGATGCCGCCGACGAAGCCGTAGCCGAGGACGATCAGCCAGTACTGCTTGGTCTCGGCGCCGAGCGCGGAGATCAGGAAGCCGGTGGAGAAGCAGACCAGGGCGACCGTCATGGCCCAGCGCGGCCCGTTGCGCTCGACGAGGGTGCCGCCGAACGCGGCCGACAGACCTAGCATCACGATCGCGAGCTGGAAGGGCAGCGCGCTCTCGGTGCCGCTGAGGTTCAGCGCGGATTCAAGCGGGGGTTTGAAGACGCTCCAGGCGTAGGCCTGGCCGATGGAGAGATGGACGGAGAGGGCGGCGGGCGGGACGAGCCAGCGGCTCCAGCCCGGCGGTGCTACAGGGGGGCTGCTCATGAATCCCGAACGGTAGGGCCCCCTCAGGGTGTTGAGAACCCGAGGACTCGATCGTATGCGTTGAACGGTATCCAGAACGCGCCGAACGGTCACTGTCGGAACCCTTGTCGCCCTCGACTCCATACTGTAGACAATATTTCGTCGACATAATTCGGCCGAAGCTCCACACGATCCGGCCCACAGCAGAGGCCACGACAGAGGCCAAGTCCGAGGCCAAGTCCGAAGCCACCTCCGCGGTATCCCTCAAACCGAACGGAGTGTTCCGTGAAAGTCGCAGTCCTCGGCGCCGGTGCGATCGGCGCCTACGTCGGCGCCGCGCTCCACCGCGCGGGCGCCGATGTGCATCTCATCGCCCGTGGACCCCATCTGGCGGCCATGAGGCAGTACGGAGTACGGGTGCTGAGCCCGCGCGGTGACTTCACCGCGCACGCCCACGCCACTGACGACCCGGCCGAGGTCGGCCCGGTCGACTACGTCTTCCTGGGCCTGAAGGCCAACTCGTACGCGGCGTGCGGGCCGCTGATCGAGCCGCTGCTGCACGAGCGGACGGCGGTGGTCGCCGCCCAGAACGGCATCCCCTGGTGGTACTTCCACCGGCACGGCGGCCCCCACGACGGCCACCGCGTCGAGAGCGTCGACCCGGACGGCACCGTCAGCGCCGTACTCGCCCCCGAACGCGCTCTCGGCTGCGTGGTGTACGCGGCCACCGAGCTCGAAGCCCCCGGCGTGGTACGGCACCTGGAAGGCACCAGGTTCTCGGTCGGCGAGCCCGACCGCAGCGTGTCCAAGCGCTGTCTGCGGTTCAGCGAGGCCATGCAGACCGGCGGCCTGAAGTGCCCGGTGGAGCCCGACCTGCGCAACGACATCTGGCTCAAGCTGCTCGGCAACATCTCCTTCAACCCCATCAGCGCGCTGGCCCGCGCCACGATGCGGCAGATGTGCCTGCACGGCGGCACCCGGCGGGTCATCGAGATCATGATGCGGGAGACGCTCGACGTCGCCGAGGCGCTCGGCTGCGAGGTCGGGGTCTCCATCGAACGCCGGCTCGCGGGCGCCGAGAAGGTCGGCGACCACCGCACCTCCACGCTCCAGGACCTGGAGCGCGGCAAGCCGCTGGAACTCGACGTGCTCCTCGCGGCCGTAGTCGAACTGGCGGAGATCACCGGCGTCGAGGTGCCCACCCTGCGCACCGTGCACGCCATCTCGGACCTGCTCGCACTGAGGAGCGCCGCATGAGGAGTACGACCGGCACGAAGAGCACCCGGAAGCGTGAACCGAAGACCTACACCCGGCTCACCCACCCCCTGATCCGGGACTCCCGCGACGAGCCGTTCCGGCAGGCGAGCTGGGAGGAGGCCCTGGACCGCGCGGCCCGCGGCCTGGACCGCAACCGCGACGCGTTCGGGATGTTCTCCTGCGCCCGCGCCACCAACGAGATGAACTACGTGGCGCAGAAGTTCGCCCGGGTGGTGATGGGCACCAACAACGTCGACTCCTGCAACCGGACGTGTCACGCCCCGAGCGTGGCCGGCCTGAGCGCCGCCTTCGGCTCCGGCGGCGGGACCTCCTCGTACGAGGAGATCGAGCACACCGACGTCATCGTGATGTGGGGCTCCAACGCCCGCTTCGCGCACCCGATCTTCTTCCAGCACGTGCTGAAGGGGATCAGGAACGGCGCCCGGATGTACGCCGTCGACCCGCGGCGCACCTCGACCGCCGAGTGGGCGGAGGGCTGGCTCGGGCTGAACGTGGGCACGGACATCCCGATGGCGCACGCGATCGGCCGGGAGATCATCCACGCGGGGCTGGCCAACGAGGCGTTCATCGAGCGGGCGACGAGCGGCTTCGAGGAGTACAGGGCGCTCGTCGAGCCGTGGACGCTGTCGCTGGCGGAGAAGGTGACGGGCGTACCGGCCGCCGCGATAAGGGAGTTGGCGCACGCCTACGCCCGCGCCGAGCGCGCCCAGCTCTGCTGGACCCTCGGCATCACCGAGCACCACAACGGCACCGACAACGTCCGCGCCCTGATCAACCTCTCCCTGCTCACCGGCCAGGTCGGCCGCTACGGAGCGGGGTTGCAGCCGCTGCGCGGTCAGAACAACGTGCAGGGAGGCGGCGACATGGGCGCCATCCCCAACCGCCTGCCCGGCTTCCAGGACATCCTCGACCCCGACACCCGGCTGAAGTTCGAGTCGGCCTGGAATACGGTCATCCAGCCGCACTACGGGCTGAACCTCACCGAGATGTTCGAGGCGATGGAGGAGGGCACGCTCAAGGCGGTCTACTGCATCGGCGAGAACCCGGCCCAGTCGGAGGCCGACAGCGAGCAGGCGATGCGTCGGCTGAGGTCCCTCGACTTCCTGGTCGTCCAGGACATCTTCCTTACGAAGACAGCCGAGTTGGCGGACGTCGTACTGCCGGCGACCGCGGGCTGGGCGGAGACCGAGGGCACCACCACCAACAGCGAACGGCGGGTCCAGCGGGTGCGCCGGGCCGTGACCCCGCCCGGCGAGGCCCGTGAGGACATCGACATCATCTGCGACCTCGCCACCCGGCTCGGCCACGACTGGAAGTACGCCGACGCGGAGGCCGTCTGGAACGAGCTGAGGTCGGTCTCCCCGGACCACTACGGGATGACGTACGACCGGCTCGTCGAGCACCACGGCATCCAGTGGCCGTGCCCCAGCACCGACCGCCTCGAACCGGCCTATCTGCACGGCAGGTTGTGGGAGAAGGACCCGGACCGGCGCGGGATGCCGGCCCCCTTCGGGCTGGTCCAGCACGATCCGCCGGTCGACCTCACCGACGAGGAGTACCCCGTGCGGCTCACCACCGGGCGGCGGCTCGACTCCTACAACACCGGGGTGCAGAGCGGCGGTTACGCCTCCCCGCTGCGGCGCGGCGAGTACATCGAGCTGTGCCCGGAGGACGCCGAGCGGTACGGGGTCACGGTCGGCGAGGAGGTCCGGGTGTCCTCGCGGCGGGGCTCGGTGGTGGCCCCGGTCTGGGTCGACACGGCACTGCGTCCCGGTCTCGCCTTCATGACCATGCACTTTCCCGACGAGGTGGACACCAACCAGCTGACGATCGAGGCCAACTGCCCGATCGCCGGGACGGCGGAGTTCAAGGCGTCGGCGATCCGTATAGAGAAGCTCCCGGTCGCGACCATCGTGAGGTGACGTAAGTGGACCTGCACTTCGGCGACAGCAAACCGACGGACGAGGAACGGGCGGCTGTCGACGCCCTGTTGGGCCCTCCGGAGTCCTCCTGGGAGGGCGCCGACCGTTCCGACGCCGACCTGAGGTGGGCACGCGGGGGCCGCGAGGCCCGGGACCGCCGCGATCTGCTGTTGCCGGGGCTGCACGCGATCAACGACCGCGTCGGCTGGATCAGCGAGGGCGCCCTCGACTATCTGTGCCGGCGCCTGACGGTCCCGCCGGCCGAGGCCTACGGCGTGGCCACCTTCTACGCGATGTTCTCCGTCAAGCCCCGCCCGGCGACCGTCCTGCACGTCTGCACGGACCTGGCGTGCGCAGCGGCGGGGGCTCCGGAACTCCGCGCCGGCGTCGAAGAGGGTCTCGGATCCGGAGTTCATCTCGAACGCAGCCCCTGCCTGGGCCTGTGCGAGCGCGCTCCGGCCGCCCTCGCGATCCGGGCCGGGGACCCGGTGCGTACGGCGGTGGCGGCGCCGGCGACCGTGGCCGGTGCCGTCCTCGCGGCCACCGCGCCCGACTCGGTACCCGCGGAGCCGGCAGCCGCGACGGCGGTACCCCAGGCCGGTCACGAGGGCCTCGTCCTCCTCAAGCGGGTCGGTGTGGTCGACCCGTCCTCCCTCGACGACTACCGCTCCCACGGCGGCTACACCGCCCTGCGCCAGGCCTTCGGCCTCGGGCCCGCCGGGGTCATCCGCGAGGTCACCGACTCGGGTCTGGTCGGACGCGGTGGCGCCGCCTTCCCCACCGGCCGGAAATGGCAGGCCACGGCGTCCCAGCCGGACCATCCGCACTACCTCGTCTGCAACGCCGACGAATCCGAGCCGGGCACCTTCAAGGACCGCGTGCTCATGGAGGGCGACCCGTACGCGCTGGTGGAGGCGATGACGATCGCGGCGTACGCGACCGGCGCGCACCGGGGCTTCCTCTACATCCGCGGCGAGTACCCGCGGGCGACACTCCGTATGCAGCATGCGGTCGACCAGGCCCGCTCCCGTGGTCTCCTCGGCGAGGACATCCTCGGCCAGGGCTTCGCCTTCGACATCGAGATCCGGCGCGGTGCGGGAGCGTACATCTGCGGTGAGGAGACGGCCCTGTTCAACTCCATCGAGGGGTACCGGGGCGAGCCGCGCTCGAAGCCGCCGTTCCCGGTGGAGAAGGGACTGTTCGGCAAACCGACGGTCGAGAACAACGTGGAGACGCTGGTCAACGTCCTGCCGATCCTGACCATGGGCGCCCCGGCGTACGCGGCGATCGGGACCGCCAAGTCCACAGGACCCAAGCTGTTCTGCGTGTCGGGGAGCGTGGCCCGCCCCGGCATCTACGAGCTCCCCTTCGGTGCCACGCTCGGCGAGCTCCTCCACCTCGCCGGAGTCCGGGACGGCTTGCGGGCTGTACTGCTCGGCGGGGCCGCGGGCGGCTTCGTACGGCCGGACGAACTCGGCATCCCGCTCACCTTCGAGGGCACCAGGGAGGCGGGCACCACGCTCGGCTCGGGCGTGGTCATGGCCTTCGACGACACCGTGCCGCTGCCCCGGCTCCTGCTCCGCATCGCCGAGTTCTTCCGGGACGAGTCCTGCGGGCAGTGTGTCCCGTGCCGGGTGGGGACGGTCCGGCAGGAGGAGGCGCTGCACCGGATCGTCGCGCGCACCGGCGCCGGCGCGGCCGATGACATCGCGCTGCTGCGCGAGGTCGGCCGGGCGATGCGGGACGCCTCGATCTGCGGTCTCGGCCAGACCGCCTGGAACGCCGTGGAATCCGCCATCGACCGTCTGGGGGCATACGAATGACCGTCACACCGCTGGGCATCCCGCGCCGGCTGCTGGAATTCACCCTCGACGGCCGGCAGGCGCGGGTCCCGGAGGGCTCGACCATCCTGGACGCCTGCCGGGCGGCCGGGACGGACGTCCCGACGCTGTGCGAGGGCGACACCCTGCGCCCGAAGAACGCCTGCCGGGTGTGCGTGGTCGAGGTGGAGGGTTCCCGGGCCCTGGTGCCGGCCTGCTCCCGCAAGGCCGAGCCGGGGATGGTCGTGAGCACCGGCAGCGAGCGCGTCCGGCACAGCCGCAGGATCGTCCTGGAGCTGCTGGCCTCCTCGGTGGACCTGTCGACGACCCCGCGCGTCGCCGAGTGGCTCAAGGAGTACGAGGCTAAACCCGACCGCTTCGGCCCCGACGCGGCCCGGCTCAACGAGGAGCCCAAGGTCGACAACGATCTGTATGTCCGCGACTACGACAAGTGCATCCTCTGCTACAAGTGCGTGGACGCCTGCGGCGACCAGTGGCAGAACAGTTTCGCGATCTCCGTCTCCGGGCGGGGCTTCGACGCCCGGATCGCCGTGGAGCACGACGCCCCGCTGACCGACTCGGCCTGTGTCTACTGCGGGAACTGTGTGGAGGTGTGCCCCACCGGGGCGCTGTCGTTCAAGTCGGAGTTCGACATGCGGGCGGCGGGTACCTGGGACGAGTCGCGGCAGTCGGAGACGACCACCGTGTGCGCGTACTGCGGTGTGGGCTGCAACCTCACGCTCCATGTGCAGGACAATGAGATAGTCAAGGTCACCTCGCCGCACGACAACCCGGTGACCCACGGCAACCTCTGCATCAAGGGCCGTTTCGGCTACCAGCACGTACAGAACCGGGGCTGATCAGAACATGGGACGAGTCACGGAACGACGCAAGGTCATCCGCATCCGCGACGGAGCGGTCTCCGCCCGGCCGGACACGCTCGTCGCCGAGGAACCGCTGGAGATCAGACTCAACGGGAAACCCCTGGCCATCACGATGCGCACGCCCGGCGACGACTTCGCGCTGGCGGCCGGGTTCCTGGTGAGCGAAGGTGTCCTGGCGACCGCCGACGATCTGCAGAACATCGTCTACTGCGCCGGGGCGACGGTGGACGGGTCCAACACCTACAACGTCGTCGACGTACGGACCACGCCGGGCGTCAGGCTCCCCGACTTCACCCTTGAGCGCAACGTCTACACCTCCTCGTCCTGCGGGCTGTGCGGCAAGGCGAGCCTCGACGCGGTGCGTACGACGGCTCGCTGGCCGATCGCCGACACTCCCCCGGTCCGGGTGGAACCCGAGCTGCTCGCGAGCCTCCCCGACCGGCTCCGCGCGGCCCAGCAGGTGTTCGACCGGACCGGGGGGCTGCACGCGGCGGCCCTGTTCACCGAGGAAGGGGAGCTGGTGGACATCCGGGAGGACGTCGGCCGGCACAACGCGGTCGACAAACTGGTCGGGCGGGCCCTGCAGAACGGCTCCCTGCCGCTGTCCCGCGCGATCCTGCTGGTCTCCGGCCGGGCCTCCTTCGAGCTGGCGCAGAAGGCGGTGATGGCGGGCATTCCGCTGCTGGCGGCCGTCTCCGCGCCGTCCTCGCTGGCGGTGGACCTGGCGGCGGAGACCGGGCTGACCCTGGTCGGCTTCCTGCGGGGCAGCAACATGAACGTGTACGCGGGCGAGGACCGCATCGCCCTGCGGGCCGCGGCCGCCCAGGGCTGACCGGCTCCCCGCGGCACGGCGGCGGGGCCCCGACCGGCGGGGAGCGCCCCCTGCGCCGCAGGGGCCCCGCCTCAGTCGGGCACCGCGACGCCCGCCGCGGCCTCGGCGAACGCGGCGATCAGCGGGGAGCGGCGGCCGGCCGCCCAGGCCAGCAGTACCCGGTCGGGGTCGGCGTCGGTGACCGGGACGTAGGCGATGTCCGGGCGGGAGTACTGCTCGGCGACCGACCGGGGCACCATCGTGATGGCGGTGCCTGAGGCCACGCACTCGAACTTCTCCTCGATGGTGCGCAGCGGCAGGTCGCCCGGGCGGGGGTCGTTGTAGCGCACCCACTGCTCGCCCTTGAGGTCGGAGAGTGAGATCTCCTGCTTCCCGGCCAGCCGGTGCCGGTCCGGGAGCATGGCCACGCGGGACTCGCTGTACAGGGGGCGCAGTTCCAGTCCGTCCTGCCGGACCGGCTGCCGTACGTAGGCGATGTCGACGGTGCCGTCGAGGATCAGTTGCTCCTGGTCGTCCCACTCGACCCGGCATGCCTTGGCCTCGACGTCCGGATGGGCCGCGGTGAAGGCGCGCAGGGCCTGGGTGACGACGACACCGGCGCGGAAGCCGACGACGAGCCGCCGCCGACCGCGTGCGGCCTGCAGGACGCGGCGCCGGGCGCCGTCGGCGACCGTCAGCAACTGGCGTGCGTCGTCGAGGAGTTGGTGTCCGGCGTCGGTCAGGGTCACGCCGTGGCTGTCCCGTACGAACAGTTCGGCGCCCAGGTCCTTCTCCAGCGCGCGGATCTGACGGCTGAGCACCGGCTGGGCGATGTGCAGCCGCTCGGCCGCCCGGCCGAAGTGGAGGGCTTCGGCGACCGCCACGAAATAGCGGACCTTGCGCAGATCCAGGTCCATGAGCACGGCCCCTTTCCCGGGTGGCGATGCCTTCAGGGTATCGCCACCCGCGGAAGAGGTCTTGGACGGACGATGCCGCCGGGTCGCAGGCTGGAAGCGTCCGAACGGGACAGAACACCAGCTTGGAGAAGGGTCGGTCATGGGTCTGCAGGGACAGCGTGTCGTCGTCATTGGAGGTACGTCGGGCATCGGGCTCGCGGTCGCCGAGGGCGCGGCGCGGGAGGGCGCGCGGGTGGTCGTCGCCTCGCGCCGGCAGGAGAGCGTGGACGCGGCACTGAAGGTGCTGCCCGAGGACGCCGAGGGCCACGTGCTGGACGCCACGGACGAGGACGCGGTGCGTGGCTTCTTCGCGGAGATCGGCGGCTACGACCACCTGGTGTTCACGGCGGGTGACTCGCTGCTGCTGGAGACGGTGGCCGAGACGAGCGTCGGAGCGGCCCGCCGCTTTCTGGACACCCGTCTGTTCGGCGCGTACACGGCGGTGAAGTACGGCGTCGGGACGATCCGCCCGGGTGGTTCGGTGGTGCTGACCACGGGAACGGCGGGGCAGCGGCCGATGCCCGGTTCGAGTGTCGCGTCCGCGCTGTGCGGGGCGATGGAGTCGCTGACCCGGGCGCTGGCCGTGGAGCTGGCGCCGGTGCGGGTCAACGTGGTCTCGCCGGGAGTGGTGCGGACCGAGCTGTGGCGGACGCTGCCGGAGGCGGTCAGGGAGGAGCTGTACCGGTCGTCCGCCGAGTCGCTGCCGGTGGGGCGGATGGGCGAGCCGGCGGATGTCGCGGAGGCGTACCTGTACCTGATGCGCGGGGGGTACAGCACCGGGTCGGTGGTGGTCGTGGACGGGGGCGGAATGCTGGTCTGAGCGGTCAGGCGGGGGTGAGGCGTATGTCGGCGGCGGTCACGACCGTGCCCAGGCGCGGGAAGTCGAGCCGGACGGACGCCTCGTGCTCGGCAGCTGTGAAGGCGGCCATGGCGTCCGCCACGAAGACCAGGTCGTAGCCGAGGTCGGCGGCGGCGCGGGCGGTGGACTCGACGCCGAGGTTGGTGGCGATACCGCCGAACACCAGGCGGGTGACGCCGAGCCGCCGCAGCCGGGCGTCGAGTTCCGTGCCCTGGAAGCCGCCGATGGTGCGCTTGACGATCTCCACGTCCCCTTCCCTGCGGAGTCCGGCCACCAGTTCGCTGCCCGGCGGCTGCTCGGCGAGCGCGGGCCGTTCGACGCGGAGGAGCACCACGGGTGCGCCGGCCGCGCGGAAGGAGCGGGCCAGCTCCTCGGCGGTGTGCAGGACTTCGGTGCCCTTGCGGGGCTCCAGGGGCAGCGCGACGATGCGGTCCATCAGGTCGACGAGAACGAGGGCGGTGTGCGCCGGATCGAGCGCCAGGGGTGCGGTCATGACGGAACGTTAGCCGTCATCAGCCGTCCGTACCGGAAATCCGGATCAACAGGCCCGTGAACTGGTCGCGTTCGGCAGCCGACAACACGGGTGACCGAGTCCAGGGCCGGCCTCGGAAAGGCCGTGCCGCCCCCCTGGCCGACGACTCAGCGGCCGCGGGTCCCGGTGCCGACGGCGGGCCGTGACTCCGCCGCGGGAGCGGCGGGGGGCACGGCGTCCTCCTGGGCCTCCGGGTCGTGGGCGCGGCGCTTGGCGATGACCGCGCACACCATGAGCTGCATCTGGTGGAAGAGCATCAGCGGCAGCACGGCCAGCGAGGCATGGGCGCCGAACAGGACGCTTGCCATCGGCAGTCCGGAGGCGAGGGACTTCTTCGAGCCGGCGAACTGGATGGCGATGCGGTCCCCGCGGCCGAAGCCGAGCGCCTTGGCGCCGTACCAGGTCAGGACGAGCATCACGGCGAGCAGCACCGCCTCGACGGCGAGCAGCCCGGCCAGCCGGACGGCGCTGACCTGGTGCCAGATGCCCCGGACCATGCCCTCGCTGAACGCGGTGTAGACGACCAGCAGGATCGAACCGCGGTCGACCAGACCGAGGACCTTCTTGTGCCGGGCGACGAACTCACCGATCCAGGGGCGCAGCAGCTGTCCGGCGACGAACGGCACCAGCAGCTGGAGGACGATCTTGACGATCGAGTCGGCGGAGAAGCCGCCGCCGCTGCTGCCGAGCAGGCCGGCGGCGAGCAGCGGGGTGAGGACGATACCGATCAGCGAGGAGAAGGAACCGGCGCAGATCGCGGCGGGCACGTTCCCGCGGGCGATCGAGGTGAAGGCGATCGACGACTGGATGGTCGAGGGCACCAGAGTGAGGAAGAGGAGGCCCTGGTAGAGCGGATGGGAGAGGAGCACGGGCACCAGACCGCGGGCGGCCAGGCCGAGCACCGGGAAGATCACGAAGGTGCAGACCAGGACCGTGACGTGGAGCCGCCAGTGCCGCAGTCCGTCGACGGCCTCGCGGGTGGAAAGGCGGACGCCGTAGAGGAAGAAGAGGAAGGCGATCGCGGCCGTGGAGGCGCCGGAGGCCACGTCGGCTGCGGTGTCCCGGGCCGGGAGGAGCGCGGCGATGCCCACCGTCCCGAGCAACAGCAGGACGTACGGGTCGATCGGCAGCCAACTTGGCCAGCTCAGGCGTTTCACGGTGCTCCACTTGCGGTCGGTCAATGGTGTCGGGCCGGCGCGTGCGCCGGGCTCTCTCCGGTGGCCGGGAGGCCCCTCTCCATCGTCCTCCTCCGGCGGTTGATCGGGAATCCGGTATACCGCTCTGACTGCCATCGTGTTCCGCGATAACATGTTCGAGTGTACGACCCTTCCCAGCTGCGGACCTTCCTTGCGGTGGCCCAGACACTCAGCTTCACCCAGGCCGCCCGCCGCCTGGGACTGCGCCAGTCGACGGTCAGCCAGCATGTGCGGCGCCTGGAGGACGCGACCGGCCGCCAGCTGTTCTCCCGGGACACGCACTCGGTGGAACTGACCGACGACGGCGAGGCCATGCTCGGGTTCGCCCGCCGGATCCTGGAGGTGCACGAGCAGGCGGCGGCCTTCTTCACCGGGACCCGGGTGCGGGGCCGGCTACGCTTCGGCGCGTCGGAGGACTTCGTCCTCACCCGGCTGCCGGAGATCCTGGAGGGTTTCCGCTACGACCACCCCGAGGTCGACCTGGAACTGACGGTGGAGCTGTCCGGCACCCTGCACGAGCAGCTGGCCGCCGGGAAGCTGGACCTGGTGCTGGCCAAGCGGCGCGCGGAGGATCCGCTGGGGGAGCTGGTCTGGCACGACGACCTGGTGTGGATCGGTGCGGAACGGCTCCGTCTGGACCCCGACCGCCCGGTCCCGCTGATCGTCTATCCCCCGCCGGGCATCACCCGCGCCCTGGCCCTGGAGGCGCTGGAACGCCAGGGCCGCGAGTGGCGCATCGTCTGCACCAGCGGCAGCCTCAATGGTCTGGTCGCGGCGGCCCGGGCGGGCCTGGGCGTGATGGCCCACTCGAAGGGTCTGATCCCGCCGGGCCTGTTCCGCGTCCCGGACCGGGCGGGCCTCCCGGAGCTGGGCAGGATCGACTTCGTTCTCGTGCACGGCCACCGGCGCTCACCGGCACAGTCGGCGGCGGACGCGCTCGCGGCGGCGATCCTCAGGGGCGGCGAGCGCCTGCACCGCACCCGCTAGGCGCGCTGGTACGTCAGCTGCTTCACCCTCCGCAGAAACGGGGAGGCCTCCACGTGCTGCACCCCCTCCAGCCGCCCGAGGGGCCCGCTCAGGTAGGCGTAGAGACCGGCCGTGTTCCGCGTCACCGCGGTGACGACGATGTGCGAGGGCCCGGCGGTGGCCGCCGCGAACGCCACCTCGTCGTGCCCGGCCAGCGCCTCCCCGACGGAGTGCATCGCGGCCGGCGCAGTGGTGATCCACAGCACCGCGGCCGTGCCGTACCCGAAGACCTCGGACCGGTACTCGACGTCGATGTACACCGCCCCGGAGGCGATCAGCGCGGCCAGCCGGCGTTTCACCGCCGACTCGGACCGCCCGGTCGCCCGCTGCAGCTCCGGGTAGGTCGCCCGGCCGTCCCGTTCCAGCGCGGCGAGCAGCAAAGCGTCCTCCGGGTCGAGGCGCGCCGGTCCGGCGGCCTCCGTCACCGGCGGCCGCAGCGCGTCGACCTGGTCGTCCGTGAGGGCCCGGAACTTCCGCATCCACCCGTCCGGACCGCCGTAGAAGCGGTGCAGGAGCTGCTGGGCGCGGATCTCCACCACGCTCGGTGTGCGCGGCAGTTTGCCGAGCAGCAGGTCGTCGTGGTCGCCGGGGTGGCGCGGCCGGGTCATGCAGGCGATCTCGGTGCCGCCGGAGGCCAGCCCGATCCAGGCGGTGTCCGGGCGCCTGGCGAGGGCTTCGGCGATGACGGTGGCGCCGTCGGGCGCGCAGCGCAGCCGGAGCATCCACTGGTCCTGGCCGAGCCGTTCGGCGTCCCGGACCGCGACCACCCTGAGCCCGGCCTCGGTGCACAGCCGGCGGTAGCGGCGGGCGATCGTCTGGTCGGAGACGCCCAGCACCGCCGCGATCCGGCTGAAGGAGGCCCGGCCGTCGACCTCCAGCGCACTGAGCAACCGAAGGTCCAGCTCGTCGAACGTGTCGGATTCCAGCGCCAGCACAACCTCTCCCATCGGATTCCGCCGGTCATCCCCGCTGCACCGCTCCGATCGGCCGGAGTGGCCCCATCGTACGGAGTGACACAGTGCCGTTCTACCGAGGAGTGAAGAGATGCGCAGGTGGGGGCCGCTGACAGCGGTGTGTCTGGGAACGTTCATGTTGTTGCTCGATGTGACGATCGTGGTGGTGGCGCTGCCGGACATGGCGACGGCACTGCACGCGTCGCTGAGCGATCTGCAGTGGGTGGTGGACGGCTACGCCCTGGCGCTGGCCGCGCTGCTGCTGGGGGCGGGAGCGGCGGCCGACATCCTCGGCAGGCGCCGGGTGCATGTGGCCGGTGTCGTGCTGTTCGCCGCCGCGAGCCTGCTGTGCGGGCTGGCACCGGGACCGGGGACGCTGGTGGCGGCGCGTGCCGTGCAGGGGGTGGGAGCGGCCGCGATGTTCGCGACGACTCTGCCGCTGCTCGGCTCGGTCTACCAGGGGCGGCAGCGGTCGGCGGCGCTCGGGGTGTGGGGCGCGGTGAGCGGCGGGGCCGCGGCGGTCGGGCCGGTGGTCGGCGGACTGCTGACGGCGGGGCCCGGCTGGCGGTGGATCTTCCTGGTGAACCTGCCGGTCAGTGTGGTCGCGGTATGGCTGACCTTGCGGGTCGTACCGGAGTCGCGGGGGCCGCGCGGTATGCGGGTGGACTGGGCGGGTACGGTCGCGTTCGCGCTGTTCGCCGGTGGTGTGACCTATGGGGTCGTACGGGCCGGGGAGGACGGATGGACGGCGTCGGCGGCGCTCGGCGCGTTCGCCGCGGCGGCCCTGGGACTGCTGGTGTTCGTGCTGGTGGAACGGCGGGCGGCACATCCGCTCCTCGATCTGTCACTGCTGCGCGGACGGTCGTTCACCGGTGTGATGGTCGGGGCGTTCGCGTTCAGCGGCGTGGCTTTCGGGGCGCTGCCGTATGTGTCGATCTGGATGCAGACACTGCTCGGGATGACCCCGGTGCGGGGCGGGTTGACGCTGCTGCCGATGACGCTGGCGGCGATGGTGGTGGCGGTGCTGGTGGGGCGGCTGCTGCACGGGGCGCCGGCCCGGCTGACGGTCGGCGGCGGGCTGCTGCTGATCGGCGCGGGCGACCTCTGCCAGGCGGTGCTGGGCGCCGGCTCCTCCTGGACCGCGCTGATACCGGGGTTCGTGCTGGTGGGTGTCGGCACCGGGTTCGTGTCGCCGACGGTCGCGGGCGCCGCGCTGGCGGCGGTTCCGCCCCAGCGGGCCGGGATGGCGGGCGGTGCGGTGAACACGGTCCGGCAGCTGGGGTACGCGCTCGGGGTCGCCGTCTCCGGGACCGTGGTGACCTCCGGGATGTCCGGCACCCTGCCGCACGACGCGGCGCACACGCTGGCGGGCGGCGGCGCCGGGGCGCTGCGCGGCACCTTCGCCGAGCACACCCTGCGCACGGCCTTCGCCTCGGGCCTGAACGGCGCGCTGCTGGTGATGGGCGGTGCCTCGGTGCTGGCGGGTGCGCTGGTCCTGGTGCTGGTGCGGACCCCGCGCAGGGACCGCCCGGTGACGAAATCGGCGCCCGCGGCGCAGTCATCCAAGGACCCGGTTCTGCGCCGCGCCTGACCGGCGGGTAACCGGTCCGGGGCCGTAATCGGGTCGTACAGATTCGGTGGAGATTACGGAGCCGAAACCTACGGAACCGTAAGGATTCTGTCCGACCCTTCCCCATGTGAGCGTATTCTCCGGGTGCGGCGGCGACCATACGTGAGCAATGCTCGTTTTAGCACCCCCTCCCGAACGGTCTTCCGGTGGGGTAGCTTTCACGGCGCTGTGCGGAGCGTGACTGGGGAGCGAGAAGCGGGAGCGGGGTTTGCGCGAGTTCACCAACCCGCCGTTGGCGTCGGCACCGCCGGTCGGCGGCCTGGCCGACTGCGTGTTCGAGCATGCCCTGACGGACCCGCTGCACGTCGCCCTGGGCCGCAAGGACGACCTCGGCCAGTGGGGTGAGGTGACCTCGGCCGAGTTCCGCGACGAGGTCCTGGCCCTCGCCAAGGGCCTGCTGGCGCGCGGCATCCGGTTCGGCGACCGGGTCGCGATCATGTCCCGCACCCGCTACGAGTGGACCCTGTTCGACTTCGCGCTGTGGACGATCGGCGCCCAGGTGGTGCCGGTCTACCCCACGTCGTCGGCCGAGCAGTGCTTCTGGATGCTGTACGACGCCGAGTGCACGGCCGCGATCGTGGAGCACGAGGACCACGCGATGACGATCGCCACCGTCATCGACCGGCTGCCGCGGCTGCGCCAGCTGTGGCAGCTGGACTCGGGCGCGGTGCAGGAGCTGTACGACGCGGGCGCGCACCTGGACGACGAGGTCGTGCACCGGCACCGGCAGGCGGTCACCCCGGACTCCGTCGCCACGATCATCTACACCTCGGGCACCACCGGCCGCCCGAAGGGCTGTGTGCTCTCGCACGGCAACTTCATGTACGAGGCGGACACGGTCGTCGCCCGCTGGGAGTCGGTGTTCCGCGCGAAGAAGGGCGAGGAGGTCTCCACCCTGCTCTTCCTGCCGCTCGCGCATGTCTTCGGCCGCATGGTCGAGGTGGCCGCGATCCGGCACGGTGTCCGCTTCGGCCACCAGCCCCAGCTGCACGCGGCAGCGCTGCTGCCCGATCTGGCCGCGTTCCGGCCGACGTTCATCCTGGCCGTGCCGTACATCTTCGAGAAGGTGTTCAACGCGGCCCGGCGCAAGGCGGAGAAGGAGGGCAAGGGCGGCCCGTTCGAGAAGGCGGTCGAGGTCGCCGTGAAGTACGCGGACGCCGTCGAGGCGAAGGCGTGGGGCACCGGACCCGGCCCGTCGGCGTCGCTGCGCGTGCAGCACCAGCTCTTCGACAAGCTCGTCTACTCCAAGGTCCGGGCGGCGATGGGCGGCCGGATCCGCAACGCCATGTCCGGCGGCTCGGCCATGGACCGCAGACTCGGTCTGTTCTTCGCCGGCGCGGGTGTACACATCTACGAGGGCTACGGCCTGACCGAGTCGACGGCGGCCGCCACCGCCAACCCGCCCGAGCAGACCCGCTACGGCACGGTCGGCCAGGCCATCCCGGGCACCACCGTGCACATCGCGGACGACGGCGAGATCTGGCTCCACGGCGGCAACGTCTTCCAGGGCTATCTCAACAACCAGAAGGCCACCGACTCCACCCTGCACGACGGCTGGCTGGCCACCGGCGACCTCGGCTCACTCGACGAGGACGGCTATCTCACCATCACCGGCCGCAAGAAGGAGATCCTGGTCACCTCCGGCGGCAAGAGCGTCTCCCCCGGTGTCCTGGAGGAACGGGTCCGCGACCATCCGCTGGTCAACCAGTGCATCGTCGTCGGCAACGACCGTCCCTACATCGCCGCCCTGGTCACCCTCGACACGGAGTCCGTCGAGCACTGGCTGCAGATGCGCGGCAAGCCCCGGATGTCCGCGGCCGAGCTGGTGCGCGACGTCGACCTGGAGACCGAGGTACGGCGCGCGGTGGTGGCCGCCAACACCCTGGTCTCACAGGCCGAGTCGATCCGTACGTTCCGTATCCTCGCCCAGCCGTTCACCGAGGAACACGGTCTGCTGACCCCGTCGTTGAAGCTGAAGCGCAAGGCGATCGAGAACGCCTACGCCAACGAGGTCGAGGCCCTCTACCGGGCCTGACGGCCCGTCATTTGATGTCGATCCGGAAGAGCTTGTCGGATCCGTCGGGCTCGTTGCCGTTGTTGTCGCAGTTGGTGGTGGACAGCCACAGCTGGTCGGCGCCGGGCACCTTGGTGACGGTCCGCAGGCGCCCGTACGTGCCCACGTAGTACGCGGTGGGTGTGCCGACGCTCTCGCCGTTGCCGTTGATCGGGATGCGCCACAGCCGTTCGCCGCGCAGGGACGCCATGTAGACGACGTTGCGGACGATGGCGATACCGCTCGGCGACGCCTCCGAGACGTTCCAGGTGGCCTTGGGGTTGGTCATTCCCGAGACCGAGCAGGTGCCCTCGCAGGTCGGCCAGCCGTAGTCGGCGCCCGGCTTGACGAGGTTCAGCTCGTCCTTGGAACTGTTGCCGAACTCGGCCTCCCACAGGCGTCCGTTGCGGTCGAAGGCGAGGCCCTGCGGGTTGCGGTGGCCGAAGCTGTAGACGTAGTTCCCGAAGGGGTTGCCCGGGGCCGGCTTGCCGTCCGTCGTCATCCGCAGGATCTTGCCGTTCAGCGAGTTCTTGTCCTGGGCGAGATCCGGCGTCTGGGCCTCGCCGGTGGACACGTAGAGATAGCCGTCGGGGCCGAAGAGGAGCCGTCCGCCGTTGTGGTAGCGGTTCTTCTTTATGCCCTGGAGCAGCACCTTGTAGTCGCTGAGCTTGCTGCCGTCGTAGGTCATGCGCACGACCCGGTTGCCCTCGGCGGCGGTGTGCATGAAGTAGACGTAGTGGTCGGTCTCCCACTTGGGGTCGACGGCGACCCCGAGCAGGCCGCCCTCGCCGTTGGTGGTGGCGGCGTTCGGCACGGTCCCGACCTGGGTCCTGGTCCCGTCCTTGGTCACCTTCCAGACCCGGAAGTCGTCCCGTTCGGTGACCAGGGCGGTCTTGCCGTCGGGCATCCAGTAGGTGCCCCAGGGGATCGTCCAGCCCGTGGAGAGGGTGCCGATGGAGGAGGGCACCCCGCCGTCGGTGGCGCAGGCCCTGGTGGTGAAGGTGACGCTGTTGCTCGGCTCGGAGACATTGCCGGCCGCGTCCCGGGCGACGACGTCCAGGGTGTAGGGGCTGTCGCAGGCGAGGCCGGTGAGGGTGGTGGTCGTACCAGTGGTGACCGTCTTGTAGACCGTCGACCCGCTGCGGATGTCGTACGCGGTGACGGCCCGGTCGTCCGTGGAGGCGCCCCAGGTGAGGTCGACGGCGTTCGATGTGATGTCGGCCGCGGAAAGTGTGCCGGGCCTGGTCGGCGGGGTGGTGTCGGAGCTCGGCTTGGTGGTGCAGTCGACGACCGGACTGGCCGGCGAGGTGTTCCCGGCCGCGTCGCGGGCGATGACGGTGAGGTCGTAGGTGGTGTTCGGGGCGAGCCCGGTGAGGGTCTTCGAGGTCGAACTCCCGGGCCCCTCACCGATCTTGTTGCCGTGCTCGTAGAGGTCGTACGCCGTCACGCCCACGTTGTCGGTGGCCGCGCCCCAGCCGAGGGTGAGGCCGTCCTCGCCGATGTCGGAGCAGGACGGCTGGCCGGGACGGGTGGGGGCCTGGGTGTCGGCGGCCGTGTCGAGGCTCACCCGGTCCAGGTTGGGCCCGCCGTTGGCCGTGGTGGCGGTCGCGCGGATCTTGTTGGAGCCGGCCGTGACCGGGACGTCGACCGTCTTCGTCGCCCAGGTGTTCCAGTCGGCGGTGGCCGGGAAGGACACGCCCGAGGCGACGACCCTGCCGCCCACGGAGATGTCCATCGGCCGGTCGACGGCGGTGCCGTTGGCGAAGCGGAGGGTGAGCGCCGAAGTGCCCGCTGCGGTCGCGCTCACCGTGAACTCCACGTACGAGCCCTTGACGTTGGTGTAGTCGACGAAGCCGGTGCCCGTGTAGCCGGTGTGGTCGGTGGCGACGGTGCCCTGGGAGATCGTCGCGTTCTCGGCCTGGTAGTCGGTGGCCGCGAGGGCGGTGCCCTGGCTCAGCCCGGCCAGCGGCAGCGCGAGCGCAGCGGCCAGCCCGTAGGGCAGAACTCTCCTGAGGTTCATGGCGGTTGCTCCCTCTCAGCCCGTGTACTGGGCGAAGACCTTGAGGTAGTCGTACGGCCGCTGCGACACACCGCTGCAGGCATCGCCGTCGGTGCCGGATCCGCAGGCCCGGTCGCGGTTGACGGACCAGTAGGTGAGGCGGCCGATGTGGTGCTGCTGGGCGTAGCCGAGCATGGTCTTGAAGTCGGCGACGCGGACCCGTTCGCCGGAGTCGTCGGTGGTGCCGTTCATCGAGGACAGACCGATGTGGGCGTAGGCGGTGGTGTCGCTGTAGCCGTAGGCAGCCTTGACCCGGGCTTTGAGGCCTTCCATGGCCTGGGTGGTGAGCGTGCCCATGGTGGTCGCTCCGCCGCCGAAGTCGAACGGCATGATGCACCAGACGTCGTTCGCCAGGCCGGAGCCGGCGGCCCGCTTGATGATGTCGACGCCGGTGGAGTCGGGGCCGCTGGTGGTGGTGCCGAAGGTGATGACGGTCTTGAGGCCGGGGTTGTCGGCCTTCACCGTCTTCAGCGCGTCCACCACCCGCTGCCGTACGGTCGCGTTGGACCACTCGGTGTTCTCGATGTCGATGTCGAGGGCCTTCAACTTGTACGCGCTGACGACCTTTTGGTAGGCGCCGGCGAGCGCCGAGGCGCCGGAGCACTTCTCGCCGAGCTTGGCGCCGCTCCAGCCGCCGACCGAGACGACGACGTCGCCGCCTGCCGCCCGGATCGCGTCGATCTTCGCCTGGTCGTCGCCGCCTGTGAGCGGGCGGGAGCCGTCCCACTTGGGGTTGCAGGTGCCGTCGGAGAGGACGAAGGCGAGGGTGAACCACTTGACGCCGGTCGCCGACATCACCGAGGTGGGGTTCTGGGGGCTGCCCCAGCCGAGGTATTCGTAGGGGGCGACGGCGAAGCCCGGTGAAGCCGCCGCCCGCTTGGGGGAGTTGCCGGGCTGCACGCGGATCAGGCGGGTCTCGCCCGGGCGCAGGGTGGCGCTGTAGGAGCCGGCGATCACGCCCTTGTGGGAGCCGGACCACAGGTCGGTGACGTCCCCGGCCCCGGAGAAGCCGATCTCGGACCAGTCCACCGAGACCGTGGAGCTGCCGGAGGTGCCGGTGTTGAAGAGGGCGACGACATACTGGCCGTCGCTCTCCTTCTTGCTCCACACCTGCTTGACCCCGCTGTTCACGATCCGCTTCGCGGCGACCCCGTCCTGGTCGACGCCTATGAGCCGGTCGTTGGTGAGCATGGCCTTGTCGACGGTGTCGAGATGGGTGAGGTCGGTGCCGAGGAGGAGGGGAGCCGCGGCCATCGCCCACAGCGTGAAGTGGGAGCGCCGCTGGTCGGCGGTGAGGCCCACCTGGTCGCCGTTGCCGACTTCCAGGGAGTCCAGGTCGTTCCAGCCGCCGGGTCCCGCGTACTGCTGCCAGCTCGCGGCCGTGTTGAAGCGGGCGGAGACATGCGACCAGTCGGTGAGCGGATAGCCGCTGCCGTTGTCGCCGGGACCGCAGTAGCACTCGACATCGCCCTGGGTGCGCCAGCTGTTCGCGAGCTGCCGCCAGGTCGGGGCGTCGGCGATCGGGAGGTTGTTGGACAGCCCGAAGGTGATGGGCCGCCCGGTGGCACGCAGGGCCTGGGACCAGGCCTTCACATCCGGGATGTCCTGGCTGCCCACCCCGTCGATCTTCAGGTAGTCGACCCCCCAGGAGGCGAACTGGTTCGCCCAGGAGTTCACGAACTCCTGCGCGCCCGGCTTGGAGTAGTCGATGTAGTACATGTTCTTGCAGTTGTAGTTCTTCTCGGTCTTCGACGTGTCCGCGATGTCCTTCGCGTGGTACGACGTGCCCTCGATCGGGGTGTTCTTGGTGACGGCGTTCTTGGCGATGCCGGGGGTGACGTAGAAGCCGAACTTCAGGCCCTTGGAGTGGACGTAGTCGGCGAGCGCCTTGATGCCGCCGGGGAACTTGGCGGTGTCGACGGCCCAGCGGCCGTAGGAGTCGACGGTGAAGCCGTTCGAGTCGCACTTCTGCCAGAAGTCGTCGAGGTTGACGTGGACGAAGCCGTGGTCCTTCAGCCCGCTCGCGACCAGCGCGTCGGCCTGGGCCTTGATCTTGGCCTCGGTCGGCCCGCGGCGCACATAGCTCCAGCTGCTCCAGCCCATGGCGGGCCGGATCGCCTGGCCGTTGTCGGAGGCGGCGGCCGGGTGGGCGGTGCCCACGAGCGGTACCGCCGCGGCGACCAGCAGTGCGGCGACCGCCGCCGTCAGTGCTCTGATCCGGATCACGGGCGTCCTCCGTTCGCGGGCGTCGCGTAGGCCGTGCCGATCCAGGCCTCGTCGACGCGCAGCCGCTTGTAGCGCGTGGTGTCCGTGGAGGCGGCCCAGGTGGAGTCCACCTCCAGGCGGACATAGCGGGCGGTGGCGGCGGTCAGGTCGATGCCCTGGACACCGCGCCGGCTGGGCAGCTCCCCGGACCTGACGGCGCAGTTCGTGCCGTCGTTGCTGAGGAACACCTTGTACGCCTTGATACGCGCCGACTGCTCGGTGTCGGAGCGGGCGTAGGCGACCGAGTCCTCGCGCTGGTTGAGGCCGATGTACTGGACCTTCTTCGCCGAGCCGAGGTCGAAGGTCAGGTTCACGGGCAGCGTCTTGTCGCTGTCCCAGTAGGTGAGGTAGTCGCCGTCACCGGCGGCGGAGCCGGCGTGGCCGCTCGCCGACGCGCTCGCGGCGACCTCGACTCCGGAGAGGATGCCCTGGCGGCCGGCCGTGGTGACCTTGAAGACGGTGTCGTACGGGTCCCAGGAGCCGAGCCCGGTGAGGGTGAGCACGCCGCCCGACTGGGACCGGGAAACGGCCTTGCCCGTACGGAGGTTGGTGACGGAGGCGATGCGGTAGCCGTTGTCGCGGATCCGCAGGGTGCTGGTCGTCGGCGGGGTCAGGACATGGACGTACTGACGGTTCGGGTCGGTCTTGGAGATGGTGGTGACGCCGTGCGCCCCGTCGTTCCAGAAGCCGGGCTTGAGGCCGCCGTACATATAGCCACCACCCTCGGTGCCGTGCAGGGACTCCCAGACGGGGTCGAGATAGGAGTCGGCGAAGGTGTTGAAGGCGGCCTGGTTGGCCGGGAACCTGCCGTTGACCTGGGCGGTCTCGGCCATCAGGGCCTTCACCGAGGAGCCCGCGTTGGTGACCAGGCGGCCGATGGTGAGTTTCCGGTCGACGGTCGGGTCGGAGCCGTCGTACCACCACGCACCGGTCGAGGGGAGCTTGAAGTCGGCCTCGGTCAGGCGGGGTTGGGCCGTGTAGACCGCCTGCGGGTAGTCGTAGGCGGGGGTCATGCCGGTCTTCTGCTCGTTGCTGATCATGTCCATGATCGGCGTGTCTTCGTTGTTGTTGCTGAGCGTGTAGGCGGGGCGCTTCTGCTGGATCTGCGCGTAGAGGTTGTGGCTCTCCCAGTACGCGTTGTCGTTGTCGATCCAGAAGCCGCCGAGGTCGGGATAACGGTCCATGACCTCGAAGAAGTTGTCGTAGCTGAACTGGCCGAAGCCGTCACGGGTGGTGAGGTCGACGTCCTTGCCCTTGTAGGCGGAGTAGGCGGCCGAGTCGAGCCACTCGTGGCCGCCGTCGTCGTGCCACTGGGGGTCGTCGGTCATATAGAGGATGACCTTCATGCCCTTGGCCTTGGCGGCGGTGATCAGCTCGCCGAGGAAGTCCCGTTTGGTGGAGCAGGAGCCGGGGATCCTGGAGGGCCAGGGGCGGGCGTAGCCGAGGCGGCTGTGGAAGGTGGCGAGGACCAGGTACTGGGTGTGCAGCTTCTGGGCCTCCTTCACCCAGTAGTCGGGGGTCCAGCCGCCGCTCGTGACGTCGTTCTCCCATGCGGTGCAGCTGGTGTGGGCGGGGGCGGTGCGCAGGCCCCAGTGCAGGAAGAGGCCGCCTACGGAGTCGCGGAGGAAGTCCTGGCGGGGGTTCTCCAGGTCGAGCGGCTTCACGGCCGTACCGCAGTCCTGGCCGCCCGAGACGCGTAGGGCGCCGCCGGAGGTGTTGTGGCTGTCCGTCACACAGGCACCTGTGACGTCCTGGAGGCCGACGTCGTACGGGGAGTCGCTCCCCTTCTGCGCGGTGAACCGGGTGAAG
Organism: Streptomyces sp. NPDC111744; assembly: GCF_055634995.1. NCBI lineage: Bacteria > Bacillati > Actinomycetota > Actinomycetes > Kitasatosporales > Streptomycetaceae > Streptomyces > Streptomyces sp. NPDC111744. The sequence goes on along the minus strand of NZ_JBVKCG010000029.1, from coordinate 37,491 downwards.
TGGATGCCGCTCGCCGCGTTGGTGATGACCGCGGGGCGTCCGTCGTTCGCCGCGAACCTCACGGAGCTGTCGGTGAACCGGACGTCGTCGGTGTTGTGCAGATACCAGCCGTAGGCCGGCCGGGTGCCGATGGCCTTGGGGTTGTAGTCGTTCGGGTCGTTGCCCGGTACGCCGGTCGACATGGTGCCGTTGCCGCCGGGCACGGTGATGTTGACGTCGGTGAAGGTGATCCCGTGGATGCGGTGGCCGCTCTCTCCCCACAGGGTCGGGCTGAAGGAGGGGGTGTTGCCGGTGGCGGTGATGTTCTCGTACGTCACATCGCTGATCGAGCCGATGCCGGGGCTGTTGCCGCAGCGTTTGCGGGTGCCGATCTTCTCCATGATCGGGGAGTGCACGCCGGTCATGGTGATGTCCTTGTAGTGGACGTCGGAGATCTTCGCGCCGTCCATGGAGACCATGCCGAGGCCGGACTTGTCGGCACCTTCGATACGGATGTTCTCGAACTGGTAGTCGGAGAAGTCGCCGCAGGTCTCGGAGCCGAACATCAGGGCGTTGCAGCACTTGGCCGACAGGGAGGAATCGCTCACCCGCACATGGCCGTTGGGGAGCTTCGCGCCGAGGGCGTAGTCGCTCTTGAAGACGAGGGCGTCGTCGTTGGCCCTGATGTCGGCGTTGGTGACCGTGACGTTCGTGGTGGAGATGATGTTCCAGCCGTCGCGGTCGCTCGCGGTGTCGATGGTCAGGTGGTCGGAGGTCACGTTCGTGCAGCCGTTCACGAGGGCCGCGAAGTGGCCGCCCCGGCGCAGCGTGAGGCCGTCGCCGATCCGCAGCCCGTCGCATCGGGTCAGCGAGAGGATCTTGTCGGCCTCGCCGGACTTCGGATTGCCGGTGATCAGGTTTCCGGCGCCGTCGATGACGCCCTGGCCGACGAAGCCGATGTCGGTGAGCTTGTCGCCGTAGATCATCGCGTCGTGGAAGTGGCTGTGGCCGTAGTCCTGGTAGCCGTCGTTCGGGTTGGACTCGGCCTTGTCGTAGGTGTCGGCGCTGGAGCCCTGGAGGGTGGCGCCCTTGTCCAGCTGGAGCGTCACATGGCTCTTCATGTGGATGGTGTTCTTGGACTTGTAGGTGCCGGCGGTGAAGCGGACGGTGCCGCCGCCCGCCGAACTTGCCGCGTTGACGGCCTTGTCGATGGCCGGGGTGTCGTTGGTGGAGCCGTCGCCCTTGGCGCCGAAGTCACGGACGTCGTAGACGGCGGCGCTGGGCGCGGTGTGCGGGGACGCCAGGGCCGCGGGATGGGAGAGCCCGAGGACGACGGCGAGGACGAAGAGAACGATCGCGGCAGCACTGTGCCGCGCGACGGTGGGGGATTTCATGGTGACGGTTCCTCACACCAGCTGATAGCCACGGAGTTTGGTGAGCAGGAGGTAGGTGTCCTGCAGTGAGCCCGAGGTGTCGCCGAGGGAGCGGTAGATGCCCCACTTCGGGCGGACCCGGTCGGCGAGGAAGGTGTCCACGCCGGTCTTCGAGGCGTCGATGACGGTCGAGCCGCCGGACTTGAGGATCCAGCGGACCGAACCCGCCGAACCGTTGCCGACCTTGATCTGGAAGTCGACGTCCGTCCAGGTGTCGTGCAGCGGGTCCAGGTCGGTGCGGCCGACGAGGATGTCGTCGATGGCCAGCCGCAGCTCTATGGTCTGCTTGCCGTTCACCCGACGCAGGGACTGCACCACGATCGGCGAGGTGCCGTTGCCGGGCTGCTTCATCTGCATGATGTGCGTGAAGGTGGTGGTCGCCTTCAGCGAGCCCGGGATGTACATCGAGTACGTGACCCGCCAGGTCTGGCCCTGGGTCCACCTGAGGTAGTCGCTGCCGCTGCCGTTGCGCAGGCCGGTGACCTCCTGGCGCTGGCGGTCGGCCGAGGTGTCGCGGTCGACCGTGTGCATGGTGAAGCGCCAGTTGTCGCCCGTGGCGTAGATGTGCGGATGCCCGGCGGGGTGGGAGTCGGCACGGTCGTCCTCGACCGTCTCGAAGGCGCCGAGGCCGTCGCCGCTCGCCGACGGCGACCACTTGAGCTGCCAGGACGCGGCGTGTGCGGTGGTCGCGGGCAGCCCGACGGCGGCACCGGCGGCACCGGCGAGCGCGGCTCCGAGAACCGTCCTTCTGGATGCTGTGCTCATGACACAGAATCACCTCGCAGTTGCTCGTTCATGATCAGGAACGCCCCGAGGCCGTGGAAGTCGTTCACGGCCCGGGTGCGGGCGACGTAGTACGCGTAGTCGCCGACGTTCGTGCCGATGGAGATGCCGGCGAGTTCGGTGCGGCCGTCCGGGCCGACCGACAGTTCGGCGAGCACGCCCTGGTAGCCGCGGCGGGCGACGTCCGCGTAGTGCGGGTCGAGGTAGTGCTGCTGGGCCCCGCGGGAGAGGGCGTAGGTGAACATGCTGGAGCAGGACGTCTCGTTCCAGTTGTCGCTACGCCCGCCCTTGTCGATCACCTGGAACCAGCGTCCGGTCGCCGGGTCCTGGTACTTCTTCAGGCCCGCCGCCAGCTTCCGGAAAATGTCGAGGAGTTGGGGGCGGCGGGACTGGTTCGCCGGGACGGCGTCCAGCACATTGACGATCGCCATCGCGTACCAGCCGACGGCACGGCACCAGTGCTCCGGCGCGAGCCCGGTCCCCGGATCCGCCCAACTCGCGCTCCTGGACTCGTCGTAGGCGTGCTTGAGCAGCCCGTTCGCGACCTGGAGGTGGCTGCCGTAGACGGCGAGCTGCTTCGCCGCCTCGTCGTCGGTGTAGGCGCTGTCCCCGAACTCCTTGCCGTACTCGACGAGGAACGGGTTCACCATGTAGACGCCGTCCGCCCACAGTTGGTGCGCGCGACTGGAGTTGTCCGCGTGCCAGAAGCCGCCGTCGCTCGTGCGCGGGTAGCTGTTCAGACGGTCGCGGATCTTCTTGGCGGCCTTGCGGTACCGGTCCTGGCCGGTCTCGTGGTGCAGGATCACAAGGAGCCGGCCCGCCTGCATGCTGTCCAGGCTGTTGAAGGACTGGTCGATCGAGCCGTCGCTCTTCACGAACCGGTCGACGTAGCTCCTGAGGTAGGTGAGGTAGCGGGGGTCGTGAGTGCGTTTGTAGGTGAGGTACTGGCCGTAGAGGTAGAGGCCGACCGGGTAGGACCAGCCGCCGATGGTGCTCGGGGTGTAGCGGGCCATGGCGGAGTCGACGACCGCGGTGGACCAGTCGGGGGCGGCGGCCGGCCTGGTCGCGGGGGCCGCGGTGGCCGCGGCGGCGGGCAGGGGTACGGCGGCGGGAAGCGTGGCCGCCGTGGCGGTGGTGAGCGCGACGGCCGCGAGGGCGGCTCGTAGGCGTTTCATCGTCCTCCTTCTCGGTAGGCGGCGGCGGTGGTGGTCCGCCGGAGGGGTACGACACGGTGGTCTGGTGCGTGGCGGCAGGCCGGGTCGGTGTTGCGGGCGTCTCCCGTGAGGGCGTACGCCTGGCAGCGGCAGCCACCGAAGTCGGTGGTGCGCAGGGCGCAGCCGCGGCAGGGCTCGCGCATCCAGGACTCGCCCCGGTAAGCGTTGAAGGCCCTTGACTCCCGCCAGATCCAGGCGAGTTCACGCTCCCGGACGTTCGGTGGGTCCAGTCCCGGCAGGGTGGCCGCGGCAGGGCAGGGCAGGACCGTGCCGTCGGGGGTCACGGTGAGCGAGATCCGGCCCCAGCCGCCCATGCAGGGCTTCGCCGTGCCGCCCGGCAGATCTGGGGCGACCCAGACCAACTCCGGTTCGTCCAGACGTCGGCGCCAACGCAGGACCGCCTCCCGGGCCCGCTCGACCTGACCGGGCAGAGGGAACAAGGCGGCGCGGTTGCGGGCCGCCCAGCCGTGGTACTGGGTGTTGGCCAGCTCGACCCGGTCCGCGCCCCAGGCCACGCCGAGCGCGATCAGGTCCTCGACGGCGTCCAGGTTGCTCCGGTGCAGGACGACGTTCAGCCCGAGGGGCAGGCCCGCTGCCCGGATCAGCCGGGCGGCGCGTTCCTTGGCCGCGAACGAGCGGGCGCCGGCGATGCGTTCGGCTGCCGTTGGCTCCGTGTGCTGCACGGACAGCTGCACACTGCGCAGCCCGGCGCCGACCAGCCCGGCCAGCCGCCGCTCGCTCAGCCCGACCCCGCTGGTGACTAGCTGCGTGTAGAGGCCTGCGGTGTCGGCGGCGGCGACCAGCTCGGGCAGATCCCGTCTGAGCAGCGGCTCACCGCCGGACAGATGGGTCTGCACAACGCCCAGCTCACCGGCCTGCCGGAACACCTCCGCCCACTGCCCGGCCGTCAACTCAGCTGACCGACCGATCAGTCGGACCGCGTTGGAACAATACCCGCAGCGCAACGGACAGGCATGGGTGAGCTCGGCCAGCAACGCCCAGGGCGGGGCGGGGGGAGGATCGGCCGGTCCTTCACCGGACGCGGCGGGGGCTGGCGAGACTGGTGATCTGTCGGGTTGGACGCGGGTCGGCGAACCTGGTGACCGGTCGGATTCGACAAGGCTCGGCGAACCTGGCGCTCCGCTCGACTCGACGGGAGCCGACGAGCCCCGGCTGTCATCCGACTCGACGGGAGCCGACGAGCCCCGGCTGTCATCCGACTCGACGGGAGTCGCCAAAGCCCGTCCCCCACCCGCCCCAACGGAAGTCGACGAAGCCCGTCCCCCACCCGTCTCGACGGCGGCCGGCGAACCCTGTCCCCCACCCGTCTCGACGGCGGCCGGCGAAGCGCGCTCTCCATCCGGCTCTACGTCGGTGGGCGCGACTCGCCCCCCATCCGGCTCAACGGCCTCCGACAAAGCACCCGCCCCACCCAGCCCAACACCGCTCAGCCAAACCCGCCCCCCACCCGCCTCAACAGCGGAGGACAAGGCCCGCCCCCCACACGGCTCAACGGCCGCCGACCAAGCACCCGCCCCACCCAGCCCAACACCGCTCAGCCAAACCCGCCCCCCACCCGCCTCGACCGGCGTCGGCAAAGCCTGCGCCCCTCCCCGCTCAGCGAGGGCCGGTGAGCCCCGCCCCGCGCCCGGCTCAACGGCGTTCGCCGCAGGCGGTCCTCCGGCCGGCCGTACCGTGGTCATCTCAGCCATCCCTCTCTCCGCAACGCCGCGAGGAACTCGGGGACTTCGGTGGTGAGCGGGGCGTCCGGGAACGTCTCGGACAGTTCGGTGACGATCTCCGCCACCGCCCGGCTGCCGTCGCACAGCCGCAGCACCCCGCCCGCGCGGCCGTGCAGTACGACCACCCGCTCGGGCAGCAACAACAGATCGGTGCCGCGTACCCGGTCGTGGCGCAGCACGGCCGCGCGGGCGAGTGCGGGTCGCCAGGTCATGACCCACCCCAGCCCCCGGAGTGCCCGGGGTCCCCGGTGTCTCCCGTGTCCCCTCGGTCCACGGCGTCGAGCAGCGCCCACAGCACCTCGCACTTGTAGGCGAGCGCGGCGACGGCGCGCTGCTGCTGCTCGCGGGTGCGGGCCCAGGCCAGGACCAGGGCGAGGGCCTCCTCGCCGTCCCGGGCGCCCTGGTCGACGCGGGTGCGGAAGTAGGCGAGTCCGGCCGGGTCGATCCACGGGTAGTGGCGTTCGAAGGCCGTGATGCGGGTGCGCATCAGGCCGGGCGCGGACAGTTCCGTGAGGGAGGCGGCGACCGCGTCCAGTGCGGGGCGCAGCCGGCAGAAGGTGACGTACCCCTCGACCGCGAAGCGCACCCCGGGCAGCACCCGGGAGCTGTCCCCCAACTGCTCGTGGGTGAGGCCGGCCGCCTCGCCGAGGCGCAGCCAGCGTTCGATGCCGCCCTCGCCGTCGGCGGTGCCGTCGTGGTCGCGGATGCGGCGCAGCCAGGTACGGCGCAGTGCCGGCCGGTCCAGTTTGGCGAGGATCAGGGCGTCCTTGACAGGGATGTGCCGCTGATAGTGGAAGCGGTTGGTGATCCAGCGGCGCACTTCGGCCGGGGTCAGTTCGCCCCGGTGCATGCGCTGGTTGAAGGGATGCCGGTCGTGGTAGCGGTCGGCGGTGACGGCGCGCAGCCGTTCGGTGAACTCCGCGACCGACCAGGGGCCGGCGGCAGTACCGGCGTGGACACTCGTGACAGTCATGGTGCGGTCAGCGGTCGCCGAGGGCGTAGCCGGTCACTTCCAGGGCCGTCTCCACGACCTGATAACCAGGGCTTCGCCAGACCTTTTCATCGGATGTCTGCAGAGCGGTTGGTTCCGCCTGGCGGTCTTGTGGAGTCGTCTCGTTCATGGGTGCGTACCTGCTTTCCTGAGGTTGGGGGGTCTCAGAGCACAGACAGTGAGTCGCGCTCACAGGGATCAGCTGGAAAACCCACAGGATGGTTCACATCCCTGTACCGGGTTCAGCCATACGTCCGACGATGCGAACCAGAGTCTCGACAGGAACGGGCCGTGGTCAATGGTCCGGACCCATAAGGTCGGATGCATTTCCGGCCAATCTCCGCCGCGAGAGGCTGACTCACCGCTCGGTTCCGGCGGATTCCGGGGTCAGGAATGCATCACGGCCGGTGATCGTTGACGATGGAAGCAACACACTGTCGAGAACCTAAGGATCGAGAGCTCGTGAGCAGCAAGGTCCCCCCGAAAATCCTCAACAACGGCGTCGAGATGCCCCAGCTGGGCTTCGGTGTGTGGCAGGTGCCGGACGACGAGGCCGAGCGGGCCGTCGCCACGGCACTGGAGGCCGGCTACCGCAGCATCGACACAGCGGCGATCTACGGCAACGAAGAGGGCACCGGCAAGGCCATCGCCGCGTCCGGTGTGCCTCGCGAGGACCTCTTCGTCACCACCAAGCTCTGGAATGCCGACCAGGGGTACGACGCCACGCTGCGCGCCTTCGACACGTCGCTGGCGAAACTGGGTCTGGACTACCTGGACCTGTACCTCATCCACTGGCCGCTGCCGGCCCGGGGCAAGTACGTCGACTCCTACAAGGCGTTCGAGCAGTTGCTGACCGACGGCCTCGTCAAGGCTATCGGCGTCTCCAACTTCCTCCCGGAGCACCTGGAGCGGCTGATCGAGGAGACGTCGGTCATCCCGGCGGTCAACCAGATCGAGCTGCACCCCCATCTGCAGCAGCACGCGGCCCGGGAGTTCCACGCCGAGCAGGGCATCGCCACCGAGGCCTGGTCCCCGCTCGGCCAGGGCAAGGGCCTGCTGGAGGTGCCGGCGATCATCGCCATCGCGCAGAAGCACAACCGCACCCCGGCCCAGGTCGTGCTGCGCTGGCACATCCAGCTGGGCAACGTGGTGATCCCGAAGTCGGTCACGCCGTCCCGGATCAAGGAGAACATCGAGGTGTTCGACTTCAGCCTGGACACCGAGGACCTCGCGGCGATCAGCGCGCTCAACGAGGACCGGCGCATCGGTCCGGACCCGGCCACCTTCGACATGGGCTGAGCCGGCATATGGGGACAGCCGACCGCATGGGCTGAGCGGCAGCCCCGCTCGTACCGGCCGTCCCGCCCCTCTCGCAGCGGCCGTCCCGCCGTGTTCACGGCGGGACGGCCGTTCGCGTCGCCCGACAGGCCGTTCGCGTTGCCCCGACTCCCGTGCGGAGCGCGTCAGACGGAGTGCACGTCCGCGTGGACGACCTCGAACTCCTCCAGGCCGACCACGGTCACATGCGCCTTGGCGACGTCCTGGCGCCGGGCGGCCGCCTGGCTGCTGCGGGAGGCGGCCATGGAGGCACGGTCCACGAAGAGCACGCCGACCGCGCCACGGCCCCGCGCCCGGTCGACGAACAGGGCACACCGCGCGAAACCGGGCAGGGTCTCCAGACGGGGTATCGCCGACGAGCGGAACGTCTCGACGAACAGATCCGTGTCGGCCGGGTCGAACTCCACCCTGGTGGACCGCAGTCCGCCGCCCGCCCTCGGCAGCTGTACCGAGTCGAAGACGGCCACCTCGTAGTTCTCGACGGCGACGGTGCCCGCGAACGGCTCCAGCATCGGCCCGCGCCGCTCGCGCATGACCTGGTCGCTGTTGCGCCGGGCCCCCTCCGAGCCCCACCAGCTCACCGCGAGCAGTTTGCCGAGGTCCCGGTCGACGAAGACGCCCGCGCCCCGGTATTCGGGACGTTCCTCCAGCAGACTGCGCCCTTCGCTGTTCAGCGCCCGGATGGCGGTCTCGATCTGCGCCGGATCGCCGGTGACGTACACCGTGCGTACGAACATGACCCCTCGCCTCCCAGGAGCCGCCGGAGCCAAGCTCATCCCCCGCACGGCTCCTGCATGAATGTTCGGAATGTCCTGCCCCACCAGTGTTCCCTGGCGGGCATATGGCCGCAATGCATGACAATTCCCCAAGTTCACACCTAGGGATTGACGCGGACATGCAGCCTGGGCCACCTTGTACGGCACCCGGTCAGGAAACTTTCCTAACAGAAGGGCCCCCCACAGTGCGCATCCGAACACTGACCCTTGCCGCGGCCTCCGGGGCCGCTCTGCTGGCCGCCGGAGTGCTTCCCGCGAGCGCCTCCGGCACCACCGTCCCGAAGTCCGCCCAGGAGGGCTCGGTCAGCGCGGCCGACCTGCTCGCCAAGGTGACCTCCTGCTCCCAGATCTCCAGTGGCAAGTACAAGACCGACGACGAGACCTCGGCCACGATCCCCGTGTGCGGCAAGAACGGCGCGGTGTTCTGGAAGGCCGACATGGACATCGACTGCGACGGCCAGCGCACCACCAACTGCAACGAGAACCGTGACCCCTGGTACCAGGACGACACCGCGTTCCACCAGTCCGACGGCAAGCCGCTGAAGGCCGAGTCGCTGCCGTACGTCGTCGTCCCCAGCTCCAGCAGCATCTGGAACTACTCCAGCGCCGGCATAAAGGGCGGCGGTGTGGTCGCCGTGATCTACAACAACAAGGTCGAGTACGCGGTGGTCGGCGACACCGGCCCCACGGAGATCATCGGCGAGGCGTCGTACGCCACCGCCAAGGCGCTGGGCATCGACCCGGACCCGGCGACCGGCGGTGCCGACTCCGGGGTCACCTACATCCTGTTCAAGAACTCCAAGGTCTCCCCCATCGAGAGCCACAGCGCGGCGGTGTCCCTCGGTGACCAGCTGGCGAAGCAGTTCCTCTCGGCCAACTGACCCGGGCGGCCCAACCCCGGTACCGGACCGGTCAGTTGGGCTGCCACAGCGGGCGTACGACGATGGTGTTGACGTCCACGCCGGCCGGCTGCCGGATCGCCCACACCACCGAGTCGGCGATCTGGTCGGCGGTCAGCAGATGGCCGGGCGGCAGGCTTCCGTTGGCGTCCCAGAACGGGGTCTCCACCCGGCCCGGCGCGACCAGCGTGACGCCGATGCCGAAGTCGGTGACCTGGCGGCGGGTGTTCTCCGCGAGCCCGGTGACCGCCCTCCCCCATGGTCGCGCCGTACAGGTTGCCCGGCGTGTTCACGAACCCGGCGACGCTGCCGACCAGGACGATACGCCCCCGGCTCGCCTTCAGCGCGTCGACGGAGGCCCGGATCAGCAGGGCGGGGCCGAGAACGTTGGTGAGAACCATCTCGGCCCAGCCCGCCGGGTCGCCGTCGGCGACGCTGCTAGACCGGGCGTACAGCTGCGTGTACCGTCCGGGCGCCGAGGACGAACACGTCGGGCCTGCGGTGGACGCTCGCCGGGTCGGTCGGGTCGAGGAGGCGGTCCAGGGTGGTGCGGTCGACGGCGTCCAGACCGTGGCCCACGGTGTCGCGCAGTCGGGAGAGAATCTCTGCGGCGTAGGCGCGGGCCCGGTCGGAGGCCGGGGCGGGCAGGTCGATGAGGAAGCTGCGGCTGCGGGTGTGCCTGAGCCCGGCGGAGTTCAGCAGCGCGGGCCAGTCCTCGGCCTCGGCGACGGCTCCGGGCAGCTCGGTGCGCATCTGCGCGAACCACTCCTCCTGCACCGCGTCCAGGCGTGCCTGGAGCCCGGCCCGGCCGATGCCGATGTCACGGGGCAGGAAGCGGCTGGGCAGGCCGCCTTCGAGGATGGCCAGGGTGCCGCCGGGGGCCAGCCGCTCGGCGAAGGCGGTGAGCGCGGCCCGCTGGTCGCCGAGGTGGTGCAGGCTGTGCCCGGCCCACAGGAGGTCCGCCGGATAGTCCAGCTTGTCCAGGACACCTGGGAGCTCACCCGCGAGTACGCCGAAGCGGTCTCCCACGCCCAGCCGCTCGGCGCGGGCCCTGGCCCGGTCGAGAAGCGGTTCGCTGCCGTCCACGGCCAGCACCCGCGCGCCCGGGAAGACCTCGGCGAACAGACACGACACCACACCGGGCCCGCTGCCCACGTCGACGATCAGCCCCGGCTCGGTGACCTCCTTGCCGAGCCAGGCCAGGGCGTTCTCGTAGAGCGGGGCGAAGAGCTCCGCCTGCGACTCCAGATGCGGGGCCATGTCGGCCCAGTCGATGTCCGTGTGGGAGTGGGCGTGGGTGTCGGTGTGCTTGTGGTGGTGATCGTGCGCCATGGGAGCAGCCTCTCGTCCGGGTGCCGCCAGCGTGCGCCGACGCACCGCCCGGAGGCCAGTCCTGTTGCCGGGGCGGCAAAAAACCGGATGCGGACGGCAAGGCCGACGGGCCAGGATGACCGGATGGACGACGAGCTGGTGCAGCGCTTTCTGGCCGACGGCTTCGTGAAGATCGAGGGTGCGTTCCCGCCGCGGGTCGCCGCGGACTGCGCCCGGCTGCTGTGGCGGGAGACGGGGTACGACCCGGCGGACCCCGGCACCTGGAAGGACCCGGTGGTGTGGGTGGCGGGGATGGCCCAGGGACCCTTCGCTGCCGCCGCCAACTCACCTGTCCTGCACCGGGCCTTCGACCTGCTGGTGGGCGAGGACCGCTGGTCGCCCCGCTACTCGCTGGGGAGCTTTCCGTTGCGGTTCCCGCACGCTCAGGAGCCGGACGACGCCGGCTGGCACATCGAAGGCAGCTACCTTCCCGAGGGCGCCGGCTGGTACTTCACCAATCTGCGCTCACGGGAACGGGCCCTGCTGATGCTGTTCCTGTTCAGCGAGGTGACCGAGGAGGACGCCCCGACCCGCATCCGGGTCGGCTCACACCTCGACGTGCCCCCGCTGCTGGAACCGTACGGAGAGGACGGTGTGTCCGGGCTGGACATCGCCCCACGTCTGGTCGAGGCCTCCGCGCACCGCCCGGTCGCCCACGCCACCGGCCGCCCCGGTGACGTCTATCTCTGCCACCCCTTCCTGGTGCACGCGGCCCAGCCGCACCACGGCACCCGCCCCCGCTTCATGGCGCAGCCGCCCCTGCATCCGGCCGCTCCCTGCGAGCTGGAGCGGCCGGACGGGGACTACTCGGTGGTGGAGCGCGCCATCCGCCGGGGACTGGGCCTGGAGGGCTGAGCCCCGGCGGACAGTGGTGTTACGACAGCGGCGGGTAGGCGTTCGCCATCAGCTGCTGGAACTGGGCGGAGAACCAGTGTCCCGACAGCGGTGCGTTCGGCAGGGCGCCGGACAGGTTGTTGCCGTTGCGGGCGTTGCCGGTGTACGTCGGGTCGCACATCCGGTCGAAGCCCTTGCCCTCGTCGTTCGGGATGGCGGTGCTGGAGCCGTCGGACTCGCCCGGGGGCTTCATCCAGACATAGGCGTCGATCCCGGCGGCCGGGCTGGCCTGCGGGCGCTCGCCGAGGCCGGCTCCGGACTGGTTGCACCAGTTGCCGACGTGGATCCGGCGGTCGTAGCGGCCGCCGTCGACGTAGGTGTCCACGCTGGTCGTCGCGCCGGGGCCGGTCGGGCGTGCGCTGCCGCCCCAGCCGTTCCTGGAGGTGTCGATCAGCATGCCGATGCCGGAGTTGAAGCCGACCGAGACCAGCTGGGTGCGGAAGGCCTGGGCGAAGGACAGCTCGTCGACGTAGCGGTTCCAGTCGACCCACTTGGACTGGCGGACGGAGGTGCCGTTCACCGTGTCGTTGATGGTGAAGTTGTTCTCTTTCAGGGCAATGTAGTTGGCCGTGTTGGTGATGAACCCGGCCACGTCGTCGACGGTCGCGCCCTCACTGGTGGCCGCCTGCTTGAACACGGTGGCCGCCGGGGCGAAGTTGTCGTCCCAGCCGAGCCAGCCGTGGTGGCCGGCGTCGAGGTAGTTGTAGACGTTAGGGATCGCGCCGAGCTTGGCGAGCGCGTAGCCGACGCCCTTCACGTAGTTGCCGTTGGCCAGCATGGTGTCGCAGTTGGCGGTGGCGGTGGCCCGGCTGCCGGTGTTGGTGACCAGGTTGGGCAGCGAGTCGATCTCGATGGTGGTGACGATCCGCAGCGAGGCGTACTTGGGGTCGGCGAGGATCGTGGCGATCGGGTCGATGAACTGCGACTTGTACTTGTCGATCTCTGTCGGGCCCAGCTCGCCGTTCGACGCGAGGGCCGCGCAGTCACGGCCGGGCAGGTCGTAGACGACCAGCTGGACGACCTCTTCGCCGCTGCCCTTCTGGGCGAGGGCCGCGTCCAGGTGGTCGCGCAGACCCATGCCGCCGTTGACGCCATCGATCGCGGCGATCCGGTCGAGCCAGACGCCGGTGGGCTGGTTGGAGACGCGGCTGCCGCCCGGTTCGGCGGCGGCCTTCGCGGACCACTCGGGGTTCACGTACACCTTGGCGCCGGAGTACGGATTGTCGACCCGGGTCCCGGAACCGCCGCCGTTGTCACCTCCACCTCCCCCGCCGCCTCCGCTGCCGCTGCCGTCATCGACGTTGCAGGTGACGCCGTCGAGGGTGAAGGCGGTCGGGATCGCGTTGGTGCCGCTGTAGGACCCGTTGAAGCCGAAGCTGACCGAACCGCCGGTCGCCAGCGTGCCGTTGTAGGACTCGTTGGCCGCGGTGACGGCGGTACCGCTCTGGCTGATCTTGCTGTTCCAGTAGCTGGTCACCTTCTGGTTTCCGGCGTACGACCACTTCACCGCCCAACTCGACTTCGCCGCCGAGTTGTTGGTGACGGTGACGGCGACGGTGAAGCCGGCGCCCCAGTCGTTCTGGATCTTGTAGTCGACGGTGCAGGGAATCGCGGAGATCGCCGCCTCCGAGGAGGGGGTCACGGCGACCGCCGGCCCGGACACCCCGGCGACGAGCGCCAGGGCGGCGAGTACCGCTGTTCGGGTACGACTCATGAGTGCGGGTTTCCTTCTTCTTCGGTGGGTTTACTGGGGGTTGAGGGCCTGGAGGTGGTCGCGCAGGCCGGCGCCGTACGCCGTCGGCGTACCGCTGTAGTCGGAGATCAGGGACGGGCCGGAGGAGCAGTCCCAGGTGTTCCAGGTCCAGCCCAGATAGGACAGGCCGCGGTCGTCGAACCACTTCATGACCTGGTCCACGAAGCCGTGTGAGCAGGTGTTCTCGCCGATCTCCCCGGCGACCAGCGGCACCTGGGCCGCGACGGGGGCGAGGGTCGAGTTCCAGCAGCTCTCACTGGCACAGGAGTTGAAGTTGTAGACGTGGTAGGCGGCGACGAGATTGCCGGCCGGGTCGTTGGGTTTGTACGTCAGCCACTGGCTGAGGTCATTGGAGTACGCGAGCCCGCCGATCATGATGACGTTCCTGGCGCCGGCCGACCGGATGCTGTCGACGAGGTCCTGCATGCCGGCGACCTCGTAGCCGATCCCCGGGCAGGCGCCGCCGTCCCGCCAGCACTCCCAGGCCTGGGTGGTGGTGGAGGTCGCCCGGTCCGGGTACGGCTCGTTGAACAGGTCGAACACCGCCGCCGGGTCGTCCTTGAAGGTGCCGGCCACCGAGGACCAGAAGGACGGGGAGTACTGCGCGTCCGGCATCGGCTTCTGGCAGGTGGCGTGCACATCGGAGCAGCCGGCGGAGTTGCCGGTGTACTGGCCGTAGGACCAGTGGAGGTCCAGGATCGGCGTCATGCCGAACGACTCGACGCGGGCCACCAGATCCTTGACGGCGCTGATGTAGTTGGCGCCGCTGTACTCGGACTTGACGTTGGACAGGCCCAGCCAGCACTCCTCGTTGAGCGGGATGCGGACCGCGTTGGCCTTCCAGTCGGCGATCGCCTTGATCGCCGCGTCGTCGACCGGGCCGTCCCAGATGCCGTAGCCCTGCACGCACATGAACTCGCCGCCGGAGCGGTTCACGCCGAGCAGCCGGTGGGCCGTGCCGTCGGCGTCCACGAGCCTGGTGCCGGAGACATGCAAGGCAGGTGCTGCAGTCCCGGTGCCGGGCGGCGCGGTCGGGGTCGGAGTCGGGGTCGGGGTCGGCTCCGCATCGACGTTGCACGTGGTGCCGTTGAGTCTGAACGCCGTCGGTACCGCGTTGCTCCCCGACCACGAGCCGAGGAACCCGGCGCTGACGTCGGCGCCCGTGGCCAGCGAACCGTTCCAGCTCTCGTTCGTGGCGGTGACCGTCGTACCGGACTGGGACCACTTGGCGCTCCAGCCCTGGGTGACTTTCTGGCCGTTCGCGAAGTCGAAGCCGAGGCTCCAACTGCTCATGGCCGCCATGTTGTTGGTGATGGTCACGGAGCCCTGGAAGCCGGTGTCCCACTGGCTGGTGACCGTGTACCGCACCGTGCACGCCGGCGTTGCTCCGGACGCCGACACCACCGGCACCAGTGCGGACCCTACGAGGGCGACCGCACCGGCGACGGCTAAAAGAACTGAACGCGGGGGGTGTCGCATGAGCGACTCCTTGCAGCTCGGGCGCGTCGTGACGGCGCGTCGACTGAACGGAATCGCTCCCACTGGTGCGAAGGAAGGTAGCGCCAAGTGACAGCAAAGAACAGGGGAGTTGCTTGACTTTTCGGCAGCGGCGTCCGTCGAATCATTTCGACTCCTCAACCGTCTTGACCGCACCAAGCCACGTCCCCACTATGGGAGCGCTCCCACTGGTTCAAGCCTTGACCTCTTTCCGAGCCGCAAGCGCAAGGAGGAACCAGCACATGCATCCCCCACACCCCCCGGGTCCCGGGCGGAGACGCAGAGCCGTACGACGGTTGTGGACGGCCGGCGTCGCGGCCCTCGCCCTGCCCCTGTCGATGCTCGCCACCGGTACGACTCCCGCCCATGCGGCGACGGTCCAGTGCAGCGTCGACTACAAGACCAACGACTGGGGCACCGGCTTCACCGCTGATCTGACCCTCACCAACCGCGGCACCGACGCGGTCAACGGCTGGACGCTGACGTACGCGTACACGGGCAACCAGAAGCTGACGAACGGCTGGAACGGCACCTGGTCCCAGTCCGGCACCTCGATCACCGTACAGAACGCGTCGTACAACGGCACGATCGCGGCGGGCGCGGCGGTGTCGACGGGCGCCCAGTTCTCGTACACCGGCAGCAACACGGCCCCGACCGGCTTCGCGGTCAACGGCACGACCTGCGCCGGCGCGCACCAGCCACCGGTCGCCGTGCTGACCAGCCCGAGCGCGGGCGCGGTCTACACGCAGGGCGACGCGGTGCCGCTGGCGGCGACCGCGGCGGCGGCCGACGGCGCGACGATCAGCAAGGTGGAGTTCTACGACGACACCGCGCTGCTGGGGACGGACACGTCGTCGCCCTACTCGCTCCCGGTCTCCGGCTTGACCGTGGGCAGTCATTCGCTGGTGGCGAAGGCGTACGACAGCCTGGGCGCGTCCGCGTCCTCGACACCGGTCGGCATCACGGTCGCCTCCGGCCCCGCCGTGGTCGCCTCGCCCACCCAGCTGGGCGTCCAGCAGGGCGCGACGGGCACCTTCGGGGTGAGCCTGTCGAAGCAGCCGAGCGCCAATGTGACGGTGTCGGTGGCCCGCACGGCCGGCAACACCGGCCTGACGGTGAGCGCCGGATCGTCGCTGACGTTCACCCCGTCCAACTGGAGCACCGCGCAGAACGTGACCGTCGCCGCGGACTCCTCGGGCACCGGCACCGCGACCTTCACCGCGTCCGCGTCCGGCTACACCGGCGCCGCGGTCACCGTGACGGAGCTGGCCGCGTCGAAGGCGTACGACGCGCGCTTCCTGGACCTCTACGGGAAGATCACCAACCCGGCGAACGGCTACTTCTCCCCCGGGGGCATCCCCTACCACTCGGTCGAGACGCTGATCGTCGAGGCCCCGGACCAGGGTCATGAGACCACGTCCGAGGCCTACAGTTACCTTCTGTGGCTGCAGGCCATGTACGGCAAGGTCACCGGTGACTGGTCCAAGTTCAACGGCGCGTGGGCCCTCATGGAGAAGTACATGATCCCGACCCACGCCGACCAGCCGACGAACTCCTTCTACAACGCGTCCAAGCCGGCCACCTACGCCCCGGAGCTGGACACGCCGAACGAGTACCCGGCGAAGCTGGACACCTCGGTGTCGGTGGGCCCGGACCCGATCGCCGCCGAACTGAAGACCGCGTACGGCACGGACGACGTCTACGGCATGCACTGGCTGGAGGACGTCGACAACGTCTACGGCTACGGCGACACTCCGGGCGGCGGCTGCGAGGCGGGCCCGACGGCGAGCGGTCCGTCGTACATCAACACCTTCCAGCGCGGCGCGCAGGAGTCGGTGTGGGAGACGGTTCCGCAGCCGACCTGCGACGCCTTCAAGTACGGCGGCACGAACGGGTACCTGGACCTGTTCACCGGTGACTCGTCCTACGCAAAGCAGTGGAAGTACACGGACGCCCCGGACGCCGACGCGCGGGCGGTACAGGCCGCGTACTGGGCGGACGTGTGGGCGAAGGCGCAGGGCAAGGGCGCCGACGTCTCCGCCACCGTCGGCAAGGCGGCGAAGATGGGCGACTACCTGCGTTACGCCATGTACGACAAGTACTTCAAGAAGATCGGCAACTGCGTCGGCCCGTCCACCTGCCCGGCCGGCACCGGCAAGGACGCCTCGGACTACCTGCTCTCCTGGTACTACGCGTGGGGCGGGGCGACCGATACGAGTGCGGGCTGGGCGTGGCGGATCGGCTCCAGCCATGTGCACGGGGGCTACCAGAACCCGCTGGCCGCGTACGCGCTCAGCTCGTACGCCGACCTGAAGCCCAAGTCGGCGACGGGGGCGGCGGACTGGAGCACGTCACTGACCCGGCAGCTGGAGTTCTACCGCTGGCTGCAGTCCTCCGAGGGCGCCATCGCGGGCGGGGCGACGAACAGCTGGCAGGGCCGGTACGCCAGTCCGCCGGCCGGTACGTCGACCTTCTACGGCATGTACTACGACTGGGAGCCGGTCTACCACGACCCGCCGTCCAACCAGTGGTTCGGCTTCCAGGCCTGGTCGATGGAACGGGTCGCCGAGTACTACCAGCAGACCGGGAACGCCACGGCCAAGGCGATCCTCGACAAGTGGGTGGCGTGGGCGCTGTCCAAGACCACGATCAACCCGGACGGCACCTACCAGATCCCCTCGACGCTCCAGTGGTCCGGCCAGCCCGACACCTGGAACGCCTCGAGTCCCGGCTCCAACAGCGGACTTCACGTCACCGTCGCCGACTACACCAACGACGTGGGCGTGGCGGCCGCGTACGCCAAGACGCTGACGTACTACGCCGCCAAGTCCGGTGACGCGACGGCGAAGTCGACGGCCAAGGCGCTGCTCGACGGCATGTGGGCCAACTACCAGGACAGCCTGGGGATCGCGGTGCCGGAGACGCGGGCCGACTACAGCCGGTTCGACGACAGCGTGTACGTGCCGAGCAGGTGGTCCGGGAAGATGCCGAACGGCGACGCGATCAACTCGTCGTCGACGTTCGCCTCACTGCGGTCCTTCTACCAGGACGACCCCGCGTGGTCGAAGATCGAGAGCTATCTGGCGGGCGGGGCCGCGCCCGTGTTCACGTATCACCGGTTCTGGGCTCAGGCGGACATCGCCCTGGCCATGGGGTCGTACGCGGAGCTGCTCGAATAGTCCCCGCTGACGCTCCGCGTGCGCGGTCCTGACACCCGAGTCGGGACCTACTGCCGGACGGCCCCCACCCGCACTGGGGACCGTCCGGCAACTCCCGCACCAAACGGAAAGCGCTTACCCAACTTCTTTCCCCGCACCCCGGAAAGACCCCGTCCAGGACGACGGACTTCAGCCGTCCGCCGGTTTCCTGAACGCGCGGACGCGGAAGCGGGGGTCGGGGCGGTGGCGGTCCTGGTCGGGCAGGGCTGCCAGTTGGTCGGCGAACCGCTCGACGCGGGGGTCGCCGGGCCGTAGCACCGTGAACCAGCCGCGCCGCAGGTCGGCGATGGTGGAGCGTGGGGTGCGGCCCTGGCCGTGGCCGAGGAAGGCGGCCTGTCCGGCGGGAGACAGGCCGCTGTCCGAGGCGTGAGCCGTGACGACGGCGGCCTCGTCCGGGGCGGGGCGGCGCGGGCGCGATGCGAGGACCGCGTCGATGTCGCTGCCGACGTCGTGCGCGGCGGCCTTGTCGACGGTGGTGACGTACACCCCGCCGGGCCGCAGCACCCGTGCGCACTCGGCGACGACGGCGCGGACCTCGGCGGTGTCCGCTATGAGATGGAGCAGCCAGACGGTGGTCACCGCGTCGAACGTGGCGTCGGGGAACGGGAGTTGACAGCTGTCGGCCAGCAGGACCGATCCCGGCAGCCGGGCCGCCGCCAGCCGCGCCATGCCGTGGGCGCGGTCCGCGCCGGTCACCTGGAGCGCGGGGCGGGCGGCGGCGAGGCGGCGGGTGACGATGCCGGTGCCGCAGGCGAGGTCGAGGAGACGGCCAGGGCGGTCGGGACGGCCGGGGATCAGGCCGAGGACGGCGTCGGCGGCCGCCTCGGCGCGCGCTTCGCCGCCGCGCGTCGCGTCGTAGGCCCCGGCTTCCTTGTCGTAGTCGAGCACATGGCTCAGTGTGCGCCGTGGCCTGGGGCGATGTCCTCCACCCTGCGGGCGAGTTCGAAGTCCAGGCCGGTGACGGCGCCGCCCACGCTGTGGGTGTTCACGGTGAGGGTGACCGTGTGGTAGCCGAGGGTGAGGTCGGAGTGGTGGTCGAGCTCGTCCTGGATCCGGGCGATGTGCACGACGAGTGCGGCGGCGGCGAAGTGCGAGTCGAGACGGTAGACGCGGGCGAGCCGGTCGCCGTCCAGCGACCAGCCCGGCAGCTCGGCCAGCCGGTCCTCGATCTCCTGCTGCGCCAGCGGTTCGACGGCCATGGTGCGGCTTCCTTCCGTGGGGTGCCCGGGGCGTACGTGTGCTCAGCCTGCCATGACCAGGGCTTCCGGGCGCGCTCGCACGGCGGTACCGGTTCTCGTGGCCTGCGCCCTCGACAGAGCCTCGTCGGCCCCGTCCCCCGCGCGCTCCTCGGTTACGGTCGTCGGTATGACCCTCGTCGCGTCTCGCCCCGCCTCCTCGCCCGCCCCCGACGGCAAGGGTGTCGGCCCGCTGCTGCGCGCCTGGCGGGAGCGGCGGCGGGTCAGCCAGCTGGAGCTGGCACTGCGTGCCGACTCCTCGGCCCGGCACATCAGCTTCATCGAGACGGGCCGCTCGCGGCCCAGCGAGGAGATGGTGCTGCGGCTGTCCGAGCACCTGGACGTGCCGGTCCGGGAGCGCAACGCGCTGCTGCTGGCGGCCGGTTACGCCCCGCACTACCCGGAGACCCCGCTGGACGACCCGGCGCTGGAGGCCCTGCGTGACGGCATGGAGCGGCTGATCCAGGGCTACGAGCCGTATCCGGCGCTGGTCGTGGACGCCATGTACACGGTGGTCGCCGCCAACCGGGGCATCACGATGCTGCTGGAGGGCGTACCGGAGTCGCTGCTCACGCCCGCGCCGAACGCGATGCGGCTGACCCTGCATCCGGAGGGTCTGGCACCGCGCATCCGCAATCTGCGGGAGTGGCGCGGGCATCTGCTGGAGCAGATGGAACGGCAGATCGCGCTCCACCGCTCGGACGCGCTGCGGGAGTTGTACGAGGAGGTCGCCGGCTATCCGGCCCCGGCGGGCGTGGCGGACGACGGGCAACCCGCCGAACCTGTGGCCTACTTCGCGCTGCCGATGCGGATCGAGCACCAGGGGCGGGTGCTGTCGTTCGTGTCGTCGATCTCGACGTTCAACACTCCGATGGATGTGACGGTCGCCGAGCTGGCCATCGAGACGTTCCTGCCGGCGGACCCGGCGACGGCCAAGTTCCTGCACTCACTGGCAAGTTGACGTAAGAGGTTGCCTCGACCAGGTGTGCGAGACGGCATCGCGTGACACACTGCTCCCCGTACTTGTGCACGTAGGGGAGGCGTGGCGTGAGTGAGCGGCGTGCTGCGCCCACCGTGGGGCAGGTCGTGCTCGGCAAGCGGCTGCAGGAGCTGCGGGAGGCCTCGGGCCTCGGCCGGGACGAGGCGGCGCGGGTGTTGCGGGTGGCGCAGGCGACCGTACGGCGGATGGAGATGGCCGAGGTCGCGCTGAAGATCCCGTACGTCCAGGTGCTGCTGGAGACGTACGGGGTGCCCGAGGAGGAGCAGGCGGCGTTCGTGCGGCTGGCCGAGGAGGCCAACCAGCCGGGCTGGTGGCAGCGGTTCCACGATGTGCTGCCGGACTGGTTCAGTCTGTACGTGAGCCTGGAGGGCGCGGCCCGGGTCGTCCGCTCCTACGAACCGCACTTCTTCCCCGGCCTGTTGCAGACCGAGGCGTATGCGCGGGCCGTGCTGGAGGCCGGGACGATAGGGCACAGCGACCCCACGGCCGTGGAACGGCATGTGTCCCTGCGCATGACCCGGCAGCGGCTGCTGGAGCAGGACGATCCACCCCATCTGTGGGTGATCATGGACGAGACGGTGCTGCGGCGCCCGGTCAGCATCCACTCCGAGGTGATGCGCGACCAGGTCGACAAGCTGCTCGCCTTCGTCGAACGGGATCGGATCACACTCCAGGTCGCCGAGTTCGCGAGCGGCCCGCACCCGGGGACGTACGCGCCGTTCACGCTGTTCCGGTTCGCCGAGCCCGAGCTGCCCGACATGGTCTTCACCGAGTACCTGACCGGCGCCCTCTACCTGGACTCCCGCGACGAGGTCGGCGCCCATCTGGAGGTCCTGGACCATATGACGGCCCGGGCCGCCTCGGCGCAGCGGACCGAGGAACTGCTGCGGGAGTACCGCGACAACCTCTGAGGAGCACAGACCGTGACCGCACCCGAGCCCGCGCCCACCGCCATCGACACCAGCCGGCCGCATCCGGCGCGGGTGTACGACTGGTGGCTGGGCGGCAAGGACAACTACCCGGTCGACGAGGAACTCGCCCGGAAGATCCTCGCCGTGGACGGCACGGTGCTGCGCGGGGCGCGCGCCAACCGCCGGTTCATGCAGCGGGCCGTGCGTGCCGTCGCCGAGTCCGGGACCCGCCAGTTCCTGGACATCGGCACCGGCATCCCCACGGAACCGAATCTGCACCAGGTGGCGCAGGGCGTCGCACCGGAGTCGAGGGTGGTGTACGCGGACAACGACCCGATCGTGCTGCGCCACGCCGAGGCCCTGCTGTGCGGCACCCCGGAGGGCAGCACCGCGTACGTCCACGCCGACGTCCGCGACCCCGACACCCTGCTGGCCCGAGCCGCCGAGACCCTGGACTTCGGGCGGCCGGTCGCCCTGTCGCTGGTGGCGCTGACCCACTACCTCGACGACGACCCGGACGGCGACGACGTCCACGGTCTGCTGAAGCGGTACGTCGAGGCGCTCGCCCCGGGCAGCCATCTGATCCTCTCCCAGGTCACCCCGGACCTCAGCCCCGCGGCCGTGGAGCAGGCGGCCGCGCACTTCCGGCGCAGCGGGACGCCCTTCCACCCGCGCCCGCTGACCGGCTTCCACCGCTTCTTCGACGGCCTGGAACTGCTCGGCCCCGGGATGATCCCGGTCTCCGGCTGGCGCCCGGACCCGCAGGACGTGGCCCTCCAGCAGGAGGGCATCGTGCCGGTGTACGGAGCTGTCGCCCGCAAGGCCTGAGCCGTTCGGGTGCTCCGGACCGGCGACACGTCCGGATGTCCTGGACGGGAGCCCGGCCGGGCGGTTCGGCCGGGTGACCCGTTCGGATCGCCTGGGCAGGTGCGTTCCCGCGGCCGCCCCTAGCGTCGAAGCGTAGGGGGAGGTGAGCAAGGGAGCGCAGGTGACCGACACGCAGACATCCCCCGGGGAGCCCGGCGCGGACATACGCCGTACGCCGGCCCGCGGAGCCGGCCCTCCCTCGGGGGTGCAGCCTCGACCACGACGGCTGCCCCCGCATGGGCGGCGACGTACCGCCGCCACCACGGACGAGGCTAAGGAGGCCTGATGTCCACGGACGCGGTGTTCTACCAGGCGGCGGCGCTCTGCCTCACCTACCCGGACGACGACTTCATCGCCCGGCTGCCGCTGCTGCGCGAAGCCGCCCCGCAACTGAGGGAGTTCACCGACCACGCGGCGGTGACCCCACCGCGGGAGCTGGCCGCGCACTATGTGCAGGTCTTCGACGTCGATAACCGGAGGCGTCTGCATCTCAGTTGGTGGCAGGACGGCGACACCCCCCGCCGGGGCACGTCCCTGGTCCGCTTCGAGGACGTCTACAAGGCGTACGGCATCGAGTTCACCGGCGAGGAACTGCCGGACTTCCTGCCCGCCGTGCTGGAGTTCACGGCACGCACCGGCAACACGGACCTGCTCACCGAGCACCGTGACTGTCTGGCACAACTCCGCCGCAGGCTGACCGCCTTCGGCACGCCCTACGCCTGCGTCCTGGAGGCGGTCTGCGCGGCTCTGCCGCCCGCACCCACCGGAGCGCGCCCATGACCGTCCTCCTGCGGGGCCCCTGCCCCGCATCGCCTCACCCGGTCGCGCCCCGCTCGTCGTCCACGATCTCCGCGTCCACCACTGCCTCTTCGTCGGCCTCGGGCGGGCGCTGCTCTTCGGTCGTCGAGCCGCCGGAGGCACCCGCGTACATGGCCTGGCCCATCCGCTGACTGACGCTTGCCAGTTTCTCGACGCCCTGCCGTAGCTCCGCGGTGTCGGCGTTCCGTTCCAGCAGCGCCTTCAGTTCGGTGATCGCCGACTCCACGTCGGTCTTCGTGTCGCCCGGCACCCGCTCCTCGTTGTCCCGGATGAACTTCTCGGTCTGGTAGACGAGTTGCTCTGCCTGGTTGCGGGTCTCGGCGGCCTCGCGGCGATTGCGGTCCTCCTCGGCGTACTGCTCGGCCTCCCGCATCATGCGGTCGATGTCGTCCTTGGGGAGGGCGGAGCCGCCGGTCACGGTCATCTTCTGCTCACGGCCGGTCGCCAGGTCCTTCGCCGAGACGTGCATGATCCCGTTCGCGTCGATGTCGAAGGCGACCTCGATCTGCGGTACGCCGCGCGGTGCCGGCGGCAGGCCGGTGAGGTCGAAGACGCCGAGCTTCTTGTTGTAGGCGGCGATCTCCCGTTCGCCCTGGTAGACCTGGATGCCGACCGAGGGCTGGTTGTCGGCGGCGGTCGTGAAGATCTCCGCACGCCGGGTCGGGATCGTGGTGTTGCGCTCGATCAGCTTGGTCATGATGCCGCCCTTGGTCTCGATGCCCAGGGACAGCGGGGTGACGTCGAGGAGCAGGACGTCCTTCACGTCGCCGCGGATGACGCCCGCCTGGAGAGCCGCGCCGACTGCGACCACCTCGTCCGGGTTGACGCCCTTGTGCGGGTCCTTGCCGGTGAGTTCCTTGACCAGGTCGGTGACGGCGGGCATCCGGGTCGAGCCGCCGACCAGGATCACATGGTCGATCGCGGACAGCTCCACGCCCGCGTCCTTGACGGCCTGGTGGAAGGGCTTCTTGCAGCGGTCCAGCAAGTCCGCGGTCAGCTCCTGGAACTGAGCCCGCGTCAGCTTCTCGTCCAGATGCAGCGGGCCCTCGGCGGAGGCCGTGATGTACGGCAGATTGATCGAGGTCTCCGTGGACGAGGACAGCTCGATCTTCGCCTTCTCGGCTCCCTCGCGGAGCCGTTGCAGGGCCATCCTGTCGTTGCCGAGATCGATGCCGTACTGCCCCTTGAAGCGTTTGACCAGGTGCTCGACGATCCGCTGGTCCCAGTCGTCGCCGCCCAGGTGCGTGTCGCCGTTGGTGGCCTTCACCTCGATCACACCGTCGCCGATCTCAAGGAGGGAGACGTCGAAAGTTCCGCCCCCGAGGTCGAAGACGAGGACCGTCTGCTCCTCGCCCCGGTCGAGGCCGTAGGCGAGCGCCGCGGCGGTCGGCTCGTTGATGATCCTCAGCACCTTCAGACCGGCGATCTCCCCGGCCTCCTTGGTGGCCTGCCGCTGGGAGTCGTCGAAATAGGCGGGTACGGTGATCACCGCGTCGGTGACGTCCTCGCCGAGGTACGCCTCGGCATCCCGCTTCAGCTTCTGCAGCACCCGCGCCGACAGCTCCTGGGCCCGGTACCGCGTGCCGTCGACGCTCCCGCTCTCGGGGAACCGCCAGGCCCCGTCGCCCATGTGCCGCTTCACCGAGCGCGCGGTGCGGTCCACGTTGGTCACCGCCTGCCGCTTGGCGACCTCGCCGACCAGCACATCGCCGTTCTTCGCGAAGGCCACCACCGAGGGGGTGGTGCGCGCCCCCTCGGCGTTGGCCACGACGGTGGGCTCACCGCCCTCCAGCACGGCCACCACCGAGTTCGTCGTACCGAGGTCGATTCCGACCGCCCGTGCCATGTCCGTCCCCTTCCGCCCGGCCACTTCCCCGACTCCAGCACAAAACTTGAGCGGGCCGTTGTCAATGCCGGGTACCCCGTAAACGACGATGCCGCGCCCCCTTGACGGGGACGCGGCATCGGAAGGGCCACGACGGTCAGGCGAGCTTCGCGTCCAGGGTGATGGTGGTGCCGGCCAGGGCCTGGCTGACCGGGCAGTTCTTCTTGGCGTCCTCGGCGGCGGCCGCGAAGCCGGCCTCGTCCAGGCCGGGCACCGTGCCCTCGACGGTCAGGTGGATCCCAGTGATGCCCTCACCCGGCTGGAAGGTGACGTCGGCGTTGGTCACCAGCTTGGTGGGCGGGGTGCCGGCCCCGGCCAGGGCGTGCGAGAGGGCCATGGAGAAGCAGCTGGAGTGGGCACCGGCGATCAGCTCCTCCGGGCTGGTCTTGCCGTTCGCCTCCTGGGAACGGGAGGCCCATGTGACCGGCTGCTCGCCGATACCGGAGGAGTCGAAGGTGATGACACCGTTGCCCTCGAGGAGGTTGCCTTCCCAAACGGTGTGTGCGGTGCGCGTGGTGGCCACGGTTGTTCCTTTCGGCGTACGGGGGCGAGTGAACCGGTTTCGCTGCCTCCCATCCGATCACATCCTTGCTCACCGCACGCGGAAGACCGGCCCACGGGGAGTGAACGGCAGGCGACGGCCGTCGGGGACGAGGTACGCGTGCTCCCGCCGCACCCGCAGGACGTCGCACCAGCCGTCGGTGATCACCAGGACCGGTGCGTTCGGCGGGAAGTCGTCCGCGCGGTGCAACAGGTCGATACCGGGCTGGAGGACGGTACCGCCGCGGCCGTGCACCCGGACCCGCCCGGCGATCTCGGTCGTCGGCAGGTACCCGGCGTCGTGCGGGGCGGCGTCGCAGAACACGACACGGGCGGCCGGTACGTCACGGGCCTCGGCGTAGGAGGCGATCGCGCCGAGGGCCTTGCCGAGCAGGGTGCGGTCCATGGAGCCGGAGGTGTCCAGGACCACGCCGAAGGTGCAGCGGGCGACCTCCTCGGGCGGGAAGTACCGGCCGGCGCGCGGGATGTCCGGGGTGGACGACTGGCGGCGGGAGGGCCGGGCGTACGACCGTACGGCTTCCGGACGGGGCACGAACTCGTCGAACCAGCGGGCGAGTCGGGCGTCCCAGGGCAGCGGTGGATGGCTGAGCGCGCGGATCTCCTCGACCAGGCCGCCGGGCAGGAAACCGCGGCCCTGCGCCTGGTGCAGGTCGAGGCCCTGGCCAAGGCCCCGGCGGTAGAACTCGTCGAGGTCGACACAGGCACCGGGCGGCCCGATCGGCGCGCCCAGGACATCGCCGCGTCCCTTGCCCCGCAGAGTGGCGAGGCGCCGCATCCGGCGCAGGTCGACGGCGATCCGGTCGTACACCTCCTCCGCCGACAGGTCTTTCAACTCCGGGTCGTGCAGCAGCCCTTCGGGCATGGTGCCGACCCGCATCTCGACCAGCCAGCCGTTGATGACGTAGTCGCAGGCGATGTTGAAGAGGTAGGGGTCGCGGCCGCCGAGGCGGTCGCCGTGGCGCAGGGCGGCGTGCAGCATCTCGTGGGCGAGGACGAACCGCCATTCCTCGCCCTCCAGGGTGCGCAGCGGATTGACGTAGATCTCGCCCGCCTCGGGATTGACGGCGGCGATGGCGATGTCGTGGGCACGGGCCAGTTCGGCGTCGGCCACCAGCTTGATCCCGGCCGCGATACCGCCGAGCAGCGGATAGGAGGAGACGAACCAGCTCAGCCCTTGTTCCCACGGGCGCAGCGGAGTCGGCGGCCCGGTCATGGAGGTGCGGCGGCCGCCGGCCAGGTCCATCGCCCGGGACATGGTGCGGGTCAGCGCGTGCGCGAACCCGACCTGCCAGTCGGGGACCTGGCCCGCCCACTCGTTCCAGGGGAGGAGGAGCTGGTCGGGTTCGCCACCACTGGTGCCACCGCGCTCATAGACGGCCGGGACACTGCCGACGCGGCGCCAGCCGGCGGCGAGCCGTTCCTCGTCACCCCCCGGGTAGGACGCCGGCAGATGGTCCGGTGCCTCGCCGACCGGGAAGGTCTGCAGGAAGCGGTTGACGACGGTGCAGCGGGCGGCGAGGTCGTAACGGTCGGGCTGGGTGCGCGGTCCGGTGGCGGCGGGCAGGTGGCCGAAGCCCAGATGGATGGTGCAGTGCGCCAACGCCCAGGCCCACTCGGCGGGTTCGGCGCGCCGGGTGGCGTGGGCGTGCAGCACACCGTCGGAGTCGGCCCGGACGAGGCCTTCGTGGGGCGCCAGTTCGCAGTTCTCGTGCCGGCAGATGGTGAACTCGACGGCGCGCAGGGCAGGGTTGGCGCGCAGCAGCTCGACCCCGGCCGCGAAGTTCTCCGCGGCGGGGTCCTTCTTCTGCTCCTTCTTCTGCTCCTTCTTCTGTTCCTTGCGGCCGCCACGGCTCATCGTCGGGCCTCCACCAGCCGGGGCATGTCCCGGGCGGCCTCGATCAGGAACCAGGCGGGCAGCACGGGGTTGCCGTCGGTGCCGGAGGCGATGACGGTCTGGGCGACCTCGACGGAGATCTCGGCGAGCTGCACCAGCAGCGACTTGGCGCGGTACGCGGTCTGCCGGCCGTTCGCCGACATGTGCTCCTTGTCGACGGGCAGTTCCTTGACCAGCCGTCCCCGGAACGACTCGGCCAGGTAGTAGAGCAGGTCGCGGTCCTCGATCCGGTGCGGCCAGCCGGCCTCCCCCTTGAGGATCGCCTCGATCCCGAACCGGCTGCGCACGATCTTGACGTATCCGCAGAAGGCGGTGGCGTGGGGCGGGGTGAGCGTGCCGTGCGCGAGGACCTTCAGGGTCTCCTCGTCGAGGTCGCGCCCGAAGGAGTGCAGGGCGTCGGAGAGCATGTGCCAGGAGCGCGGGGTGGAGAACGGCTCCTCGGTCTTCGGCGGCTTGGACCACAGATGGTCGGGCCGGTCGGTGAGGTGGTCCAGGATCCACGGGTGGATGCCGTTGCCCGCGGCCCAGGCGAGCCAGTCGTGCGCGGAGGCCTCCAGGTGGACGTGGGCGAGCCGGTTGACCAGCGCGGAGGCGATGGGCCGGGCGAGGGCGTTGTCGGTGGCCCGGTTGCCGGCGCCGATGACGATCGATCCCTTCGGCAGCTCGTAGTTGCCGATCCGGCGGTCGAGAATCAGCGAGTAGAACGCCTTCTGCACATCCGGGGTGGCCGCGTTCAGCTCGTCCAGGAAGAGACAGTACGGCTCGTCCCGGGCGATCGCCTCGGGCGGGCAGAACACCGACCGCCCGTCACGGATCTGCGGGACGCCGATCAGGTCCTCGGGCGCGAGCTGCGTACCGAGCAGACTCACACACTCCAGCCCCAGAGATTCGGCGAACTCCCTCACCAGGGAGGACTTCCCGATACCGGGAGCGCCCCAGAGGAAGACCGGCCGGACGGTGGCGAGGCCGAGGAGGAGTTCGGGGAGGCGGGCGGGGGTGACGGTGACGGCTGCCTGCAAAGGGTGGGCTCCTGAGGAGTCTTCGAGGAGGTGACGATTACCTCCGACTCGAACAGTGTGTGCCGGGAGCCGGGCGGACGCAGCCGATTTTTCACGGGTCGGCCTGAGGCGCCCCTCCAGGGGGGCGCGGGGCAGCGTCCATATGCGGTTTCGCGGTGTGGGCAGTTCCGGCGCGTGGGCGCTGCCGCCGCGTGGGCGCTGCCACCGCGTGGGCGCAGCCACCGCGTGGGCGCAGCCACCGCGTGGGCGCAGCCACCGCGTGGGCGCTGCCGCCGCGTGGGCGCAGCCACCGCCAGAGCGGCACCACCGCGTGGGCGCAGCCACCGCGAGAGCCGCACCACCGCCAGAGCCGCACCACCGCCAGAGCCGCACCACCGCCAGAGCCGCACCACCGCCAGAGCCGCACCACCGCGTGTGCACGCCCACCCACACCGTTCCGCAGCCAACCCCCTACGCGGCCTGCCCCTCCTCCGCGGCCCTCTCCGCCTGCCCCGCAGACAACGGAACCTGCGGCCCATCGGCCTCCCGAAGCCACCGCCGCAGCACCCCGTGGACGGCCTCTGCCCCCACAAGGTCCTCGCCCTCCTCCACCGCTGCCGAAACGCACACCGGCGACAACAGGAACGGTCTCCCCTGAGCGCCCCCCAGCCCCCCGTGCGACCCGATCTGCTCCTCGAACGCGAGGACCTCGCCGCCCTCCGGGTCGTACGACGAATTCACCATGATGTCCGCGGTGTGCGGGAACGAGTGCGTCCGCCGGACGGCGTCCGCCGCACCCGCGCCGAAGACGGCCAGCGGACCCGGATGCCCGTCGAGCCGGTCGAGGGGTATCTCCGCGCCGTACGCACCGAGCACGACCCCGCCGTGCTTTTCGCTGCGCACCAGCAGAAACCCGATGCCGGGGTGGTTGGCGAGGATGGTGAGCAGTGCGGGGTACCGGGCGTCGATCTCCTCCTTGGTCATGCGGTGCGGCATCTCCGGGAAGGAGACCAGGCCGAGGTTGCCGGAGGCGAGGACGACCGGTTCCGAGTGCCGGGTGGGCCGGTGCTTCTCGCCGCCTTCCTCGACCGGTCTGCGCAGGGCCGCGCGGACGGCGGCGCGGGCCTCGGTGCCACTGTGAGTACGCTCGGCGCGACGCGGCACGTGCCGTCCGCAGCCGGCCCGGACCAGGTCGCCGAGGGTGAGGCCGTAGCGGCTGTGGAAGGTCTCGCCGGGGCTCTGCCCGTGGTCGGAGAGGACGACGATCCGGTACTGCCGCGGAGCGTGCTCGGCGACCTTCTCGATCAGCGCGAGGGCACGGTCGAGGCGTTGCAGCACCCCCTCGGCGTCGCGGCTGTGCGGCCCGGAGTGGTGGGCGACCTCGTCGTAGGCGACGAGGTCGGCGTAGACGGCGGTGCGGCCGGCGAGCAGGTCGCCCATGACCGCGGCGACGACGACGTCCCGTTCGACGACGGTGGCGAAGGCGCGGACGAAGGGGTAGAGGCCGCCGCGTTTGACGCGTGGCCGCTGCCTGCGCATCCGGGCCGCCGTCGACTGGCCGATCTCGCGGCCGACCTCGGCGAAGAAGGAGAGGGCGGTGCGGACCGCGTTGGCCGGGTCGGAGAAGTAGGCGAAGTAACCGGCGCGGGATCGGTTCTCCCGGCCTCGGCGGCGGGTCGCTATGGACAGCACAAGGGCCTGCTCGTCGGCGCCGCCACTGAAGAGGTTGCCGCGGCTGGCGCCGTCCAGGGTGAGCAGTCCCCCGTCGGCGGTGCGCTCGATGGCACGGCGCTGGAGTTCGGCGGCGCTGGTCGGCCGGTTGCAGACCGTCACCTCCCGGCTGTCCTTCTCGTACCAGCGGAAGGCCGGGACGTCGAAGTTCGAGCCGTGCAGGATGCCGAGCTGGCTTGCGCCGGTCTGACTGGACCAGTCGGTGCGCCAGGGGTTGAGCCGGTGGGTGGTGTCCAGCCAGGCGGCGACCGTCGGCATCAGGCCCTTGGCGACGGCTGCGGTGAGGATGTCATGGCCGACGCCGTCGAGCTGGAGGAAGACGGTGCCGGGGGTGGCCGGGCAGGGCGGGTGGGAAAGGCGGCGGCGGGTGGCGAGGCGGGAGAGCCGGCGCCGGTAGGCGTCGTCGTCACGGACGGCGAGGGCACCGCCGGTGGCGGAGGCGACGGCGGACATCACGGCGGCCACGATCACGGCGGTCTCCGGGGCGGCCTCGCTCTGCCCGGAGGGATTGATGCGCAGGGCGACGAGGAGGAGGGAGCCGTTGAGGAAGAAGACGAGCAGGCCGAGGACGAGTGCGGGCACGAGCAGCAGCAGTCGTACCATCAGGGGCCATACGACGGCCGACAGGACACCGAAGGCGCCGGCGCCCAGGGCCGCGGTCATGGCGATCCGGGTGGCGCTGTCACCGTCGGCGGACTGGAGCTGGAAGTCGGGCAGGATTCCGGCGAGCACCAGCATGGTGACGGTGGACACCGCCCACACCACGACGCTCCGTCCGAGCTGACTGACGACCCGCCGCCACCGCACGCCCCACCGACCTCGCATCCGCGACCCGCGTCGGCCGCGGGTCTGCTGCCGTCAACACTGTCATACGGCCCTGGGGTGCGAGCGGGCGCTCACCTCCCGTCGTACCCCGCCGTCGGCATCGACAGTCTCCGGTGGACCCGCGCCTTCATCTGGGTGTCGTAGCAGGGTTCGGCCCGCCCCACCGTCTCCACCCGCACCCCGCGTCTCGCGCACTCCGCCGTGAAGTCCTCAACCGAGGACAGCGCGGTCTCCAGGACCCGTCTGCTCGGTGCGACGAAGATGTCGAGGCCGGGGCGGACACCCGCCCACAGGGCGCTGTGGTCGTGGCGCAGTCCGCGGACCAGGAGTTCGCGGGCGATGACGTAGCCGTGTTCCACGGCCCAGCGGGCACACATCGCGTGCTGGCTGCGGGAGTCGACCAGGAAGGGGTCGATCTCCAGTTCCTCCAGGGGCGTCAGACTCGCGATGGCGGTCACCCGCACCGGCGCGAACCCGCCGTAGGCACCTCGCACCTGTCCCATGGCGTCCCCCTCACCTCCGGGTTTCGCCGCCGACCCTACTCCTGCACGTAGGCTTCGGGGAGTCGCGCGAAGGAGGCAAAGAGAGGTGCCGGTGGAGATCACCTGGTGGGGTCACGCCACCTGCACGATCGAGGATTCGGGCATACGACTGCTCACCGATCCTCTGTTCGCGCGCCGGCTCGCGCATCTGCGCCGGCGGCGGGGCGCCCCGCCGCCGGCCGAGGCCCGTCGTGCGGACCTCGTGCTCGTCTCCCATCTGCACGCCGACCACCTGCACGTCCCCTCGCTGGCCGGGCTCGCCCCGGGCACGCGCCTCCTTGTACCCCGGGGCGCACCACGCGCGGTGCCCGCGCTCCGCCGGCTCCGGCAGCTGCGGATCACCGAGGTCGGTGTCGGGGACGAGATATCCGTCGGCCCCCTCCTCGTACGGGCCGTGCCCGCGCGGCACGACGGCCGCCGGCTGCCGGTCGGCCCGCACCGCTCCCCCGCCCTCGGATATGTCGTCGAGGGCGCGGCACGGACGTACTTCGCCGGGGACACCGGGCTGTTCGACGAGATGGCCGAGGCGGTCGGGCCGGTGGATGTGGCCCTGCTGCCGGTCGGCGGCTGGGGGCCCCACCTGGGCGAGGGGCATCTCGACGCCGGGCGGGCGGCGCGGGCGCTGGCCCGGCTGGCGCCGCGCAGCGCGGTGCCGGTGCACTACGGGACGTACTGGCCCATCGGCATGGACGGGGTGCGTCCGCACGAGTTCCACGCGCCCGGCGACGAGTTCGTGCGTCTCGCGGCGGAGTACGCGCCGCGGGTGGCGGTGCACAAGCTCGGTCACGGGGAGAGCGTGCGGCTGGAGGTCGCGCGGTGAGGCTGCTGGTGGTGATGGCGGCCGCCGCCGGTGCCACGGCAGCCACCTCCTCGACCTCGTCGACGGAGTCCACGCAGCAGGTGATCGGCTATCCGACGCTGTTTCTGCTGGTGCTGGTCGGGGCGCTGGTGCCGGTGGTGCCGACGGGGGCGCTGGTGAGTTCGGCGGCGGTGGTGGCCTTTCATCAGACGGCGCCGTTCGCGCTGGCGCTGGTGCTGGTGACGTCGTCGCTGGCCGCCTTCCTGGGGGACGCGGCGCTGTACTGGCTGGGGCGGCGCGGGATGCGGTCGAAGAACGGGTCGCGGTGGCTGGCGGCGATCCGGGCGCGGGCGCCGGAGGACCGGCTGGAGCAGGCGCAGGAGAAGTTGACCGGGCACGGGGTGATGGTGCTGGTGCTGTCGCGCCTGGTGCCGGCCGGGCGGATACCGGTGATGCTGGCATGTCTGCTGGCGGAGTGGCCGCTCAGACGGTTCGCGCGGGGCAATGCGCCGGCCTGTGTGGCATGGGCCGTGACCTATCAGTTGATCGGGATTCTCGGTGGGTCGTTGTTTCCGGAGCCGTGGGAGGGGGTTGTGCTGGCGGTCACGCTGACCGTGGTGATCAGCGCGACGCCGAGTGTGTGGCGGCGGGTTCGGTCTGCCGGGTGATGTCTCGCTGCGGGGTTTGAGTTACTGGGCGCTGTCCAGTGAGGCCCGCTCGAGAACCCTCGACCCTCCGACCGGCAGATCCCACAGGCACTCCCGGTCCAGGCCCGCCTTCTCCCAGGCCGTCCGTACCCGTGTCAAGGGCTCCAGGACCGGTTCCGCGGAGAGGATGAAGGTCCCCCAGTGCATGGGTGCCATCCGCCTCGCCCCCAGGTCCTCGGTCGCCCTGACCGCCTCCTCCGGGTCGAGGTGGACGTCGCTGAGCCACCAGCGGGGGTCGTAGGCGCCGATCGGCATCAGGGCCAGGTCGATACCCGGGTAGCGGCCGCCGATGCGGGAGAACCAGTGGCCGTAACCCGTGTCGCCGGCGAAGTAGACGTGCTGTCCGTCGGGGGCGGTGAGGACCCAGCCGCCCCAGAGGCTGTGGCAGGTGTCGGTGAGGGTGCGCTTGGACCAGTGGTGGGCGGGGACGAAGTCGAAGCGGACACCGAACAGTTCGGCCGCCTCCCACCAGTCCAGCTCGGTGACGGTCGTGAAGCGGCGGCGCCGGAACCAGCTGCCGAGGCCGGCCGGTACGAACACCGGGGTGTCGCGCGGGAGTCGGCGCAGGGTGGGGGCGTCCAGGTGGTCGTAGTGGTTGTGGCTGATGACGACCGCGTCGACGCGCGGCAGGGTCTCCCAGTCGACGCCGACCGGGGTGACCCGGGCCGGGGTGCCGATGATGCGGCGGGACCAGACGGGGTCGGTGAGCACGGTCAGGCCGCCGATCCGGACTACCCAACTGGCGTGTCCCGCCCAGGTGACGGCGACCGTGTCGGTGTCGACGCGGGGTAGCTGGCCCGGCTCGTAGGGCAGCCGGGGGATGTCGGCGAGGCCCTCGCGCCCGGGGCGCACGGAGCCTTCACGGGCGAACCGGGCCATGGCCTTGAGGCCGGGCAGGGGTGCGGTCAGACGGTCGTGGAATGTCCGCGGCCAGACCCGGAGTTCGCCCAGGGGGCGGGGTTCGGCGAGCGGGAACGAAGACGCGTAGGGAGTCGGGGCTGTGGGGGTGGTGGTGGCATCCCGGGTCATCAGGGCAGTCGTGTCGGCAGTCGTCGTGGTGGACCCTGACTCATGCGTCTGCTGCGTCATCGAGGAGGCTCCCATCGCTGAGCGTCGTCGCGGAGATCGTCGAGTACCGACCTCAAGGACATCAACGCGCGTTGCACGTGTGGCAGTTCCAACGGCGCGGGTGACGTGAGGCATTCCAGCCGTTCCTCGTCGGTGCCGCCCAGCAGTGGCCCGGTGGCGAGCCGGACGCGCAGCGCCTGGAGGTCGTCGCCGAAGCGGTGGCCGCCGGGCGCGGGCATTCCGAGCCGGTCGGTGAGGAAGTCCTCCAACTCCTGTGCGTCGCCGACCCCGTGGGCGCCGAGTGCGGCGCGCAGTGGTTCCAGGTCGGCGTACAGGTGACGGCCCGCTTGCGGCGGCCGGGCCAGGCCGCCGCCGGCGACCACCGCTGTGTGTGCGGCGGCGGCCACGCGCGCGTGCAGGCGTACGGCGGCCTCCCGGCGGCCGGTGACGGGCCCGGGCTCGTCGAGGGCGTAGCCGGCGGCGACCGCGACCGGTCCGGCGAGGCGGGCGCCGAGCGCGGTGAGAACGTCGAGCACGCGCGCGTGCAGGGCCGTACCGGTGTCCCCCTCGGGGAACCGGGCGACGGCGGCGGGCCAGCCGGCCGGCAACAGGGCGCCAGCCAGGTCGGTGACGACGGTGACCCGGTCCGGGAGCATCTCGGCGGGGCTGAGCAGCACGGTGGCGTCCGGGGCGTGCAGGGTGTCGCGCCAGGTCTCATCGCTGACCAGATGGAGTCCCTCGCCGGTCGCCGCCTCGACGGTCTCGTGCAGCAGTTCCGGCGGGGCGACGGTGGCGGTCGGGTCGTCGGCGACGGAGAGCACGAGGAGCCGCGGGTCACCGCCCTCCTCCCGGACCCGGCGCACGGTCTCCAGCAGCGCGTAGAGGTCGGGTACGCCCCCGGACTCGGCCGGAGTGGCCACGTGGAAGACGGGCCGGCCCAGGAGTCGGGCGTACGGCGCCCACCAGGAGGCGCAGGGGCGCGGCACCAGGACGTCGCCGCCGAGCGCGGCGGTGAGCGCCAGCAGGAGGGCAGGGGCGCCGGGGCCTGCGGTCACCCGGCCGGGCGTGACGGGCAGCCCGCGGCGCTCCCAGTAGCCGCAGGCCGCGTCGAGCAGCGCCGGACCGCCGCCGACGGGTTCCTCTCCGCCCCGGCTCGCGGCGGCGGCCAGCGCCGCGGAGAGCTCGGGCAGGACGGGCAGCCCGTCGTCGGGCAGCGGCGGCCCGTACCGGACGGGTCCGTGGCCCCGCGCGGGTGCGTCCCGGACCGGCTCCTGACCCTCGGAATCCGTCCGCCGCATGTCCGCCTCCGCGCAGTCCGTGGTGCCGTGTGCCGTCCGGTCCGGGCCGTGCTCTTCGTCTGGTGGCGCGTACGGTGCCGGAGTGGTCGCCCCGGGGTACCCGGTGGCGGTCGTCTCACCCGTCCGCGCGGGACCTTCCGCCGGCCAGCCGGTACACCGCGCCACCGCACGCGGCCGCGATCAGCACGCCGCCCGCGACCAGTGCGGGAACCGAGTCGGTGAAGGCGCCGCCCTCCCCGGCCTCCACCCCGTGCTCCACGGTCGGCGGATCGCAGGACGTGGCACCGCCGCGTGGCTCGTCACACGCGTGATCGTCCGCGCAGGAGCCGGAGGAGCCGAAGGAACGGGAGGAGCCGGAGGAAGCGCACTCGCGCCCGCCACCGCCGCACGACTTCTGCCCGGCGGAACAGGGCCGCTGGTCATTTCCCCCGGGCGCCGTGCCGACCCCGGCCTCTCCTCGGGAACCCGTGGCGTCGTCACCGTGGACAGCCGTGCCGTCGTCGCCCCAAGGGCCCGTGCCGTCGTCTCCCCGAGCGCCCGTGCCGTCGTCCCCCCGAGCGCCCGTACCGTCGTCGCCCCAAGGGCCCGTGGCATCGTCGCCGCGCGGGGCCGCGCCGCCGTCCCCGTGAGGAACCGCGCTGTCCCCACCGGGAACCATGCCGCCGCCCGGGGGCACCCCGCCCCCCTGGCTCGGTGCGACGGTGGAGTGTGTGCTCCAGGGGCGCGCGCTGCCGGGGCTCGCCTCGGCGGCGGGGCCGGCCGCGGCGGCCGTACCGGCGACGCCGAACGCGGCACCCGCCAGGACGGCGACGGACAGGGCGCGAGCGGTACGGCGCATGGGGTGGCTCCTCGGAAGTACGACTCCGGGGACACGCGGCTGGTGCCCCCGCAGCCATCACAGCCCGCCCCACGCCGTGCCGCGCGCGGCCGACCCCCATTCGCGGGACCCTCCCGCCCTTTCGGGTGACCTCAGGGGCCCGTTCCGGCGTGTCGGCCCCTCGTCACCGGGTACGCGTCCGGCACCCCCTGAAGCACCTGGAGGGAGATATGCAGCGAGGCAGTGACCGGCTGAGTGTTCATCGGGACGACGAGATGAAGCACGAGTTGCAGGGCCTGCTCAGGTCCGGGCATCCGACGCGCACCGAGGACTGGAACGACCCCGAGCCACCGGCCGATGACGATCCGGAGGTGTACCGCGCCCCGATGCAGCCGTGGACCAGTGAGCAGCCGTCACTGGCGACCGTACGGCTGGAACTGGCCCGGTCCCTGACCCGGCACGACTTCCCGGCGCAGCCGAGCGAACTGGCACGCGTGCTGCGCCGCGGCAACGCCCCCGACGCCCTCGTCCAGGGGGTGTCCCGACTGCCGCGTTCGACGCGCTACCGCAACCTGCTGGCGCTGGCCGAGGCCGTGGTCGGCGGGGAGTGAGCCGGGACGCCGGCACGGAAGCCAAGGAAGCAAGGGAGTGAATCATGCGTATCGCGTTTCTGACCGCGCCCGAGGGCGTCGAGCAGGTGGAGCTGACCGAGCCGTGGAAGGCGGTCTCCGACGCCGGGCACGAGCCGGTGCTGGTGTCGACGAAGCCGGGAGAGATCCAGGCCTTCGACCATCTCGACAAGGCGGACACGTTCCCCGTGGACGAGGTGGTCGCCGACACCTCGGCGGACTCGTTCGGGGCGCTGGTCCTGCCCGGCGGGGTCGCCAATCCGGACTTTCTGCGGATGGACGAGAAGGCCGTCGCGTTCGTGAAGAGCTTCTTCGAGGCGGGCCGGCCGGTCGCCGCGATCTGTCACGCCCCCTGGACGCTGGTGGAGGCCGATGTCGTGCGCGGCCGGACCCTGACGTCCTGGCCGAGCCTGCGGACCGACATCCGCAACGCCGGCGGCACCTGGGTCGACGAGCAGGCCAAGGTGTGCGAATCCGGGCCCAACACGCTGGTCACCAGCCGTAAGCCGGACGACCTCAAGGCGTTCTGCGAGGCCTTCCTCGACAGGCTCAGCGAGGCCTGAGAAGGACGTCGGCCTCAGCTCGCGGAGGCGCCCGGTGTGGTCGTCTCGGCGCAACTGCGCTCCCGGGCACCTTCCCGGGTGCGGCCGGCGGCGACGATGCGGCGCGGATTGCGGCGCAGATACTCGCCCTCCAGCTGAGCCATGCGCTCGTTGTGGGCGCGCAGTGCGTCGTTGGAGCCGTACAGCAGGGTGTCGTGGCGCGTCCGGTGGATGGTCTCCAGCTCCTTCATGAGCTGCTGGTCGTCCAGCCGGCTGGGGTCGACTCCGGTCATGGTGGTACCCCGCTCGTCGTGTCCGTCCCGGCGGTCCGGATCCCTGCATCCACTCTACGGAGGTCCGGGCTCCCGGGCCTGTCTAGGCCTAGTACTACAGGGCTAGATCTGGATCATCTGGAGCCTTAGCCGCCTTCGGAAATGGTGGCGTCGTGCCTCCGCCTGATGCGCGCGCCGCCAGA
>NZ_JBVKCG010000028.1:0-97388 GCF_055634995.1 Streptomyces sp. NPDC111744 | reverse complement strand
AGGGTGTGGCCAGCGTGCACCAGGGCTGGGTGAACCGGATGACGTGGATGCAGCGCCAGCACCACCTGCGGCCCGGCGAGACCGTCCTGCACAAGACCACGCTCACGTTCGACGACTCGTGCCTGGAGATCTTTTGGCCGCTGGTGTACGGGGGTCGGGTCGCGCTCATCGAGCCGGGCCGGCACCGCGACCCTCGTGCCATCCTCGACGCCGCCATCGCCTCGCGCGCGGTTCTGCTCCAGACGGTGCCGAGCATGCTGAACCTGCTGCTGGATACCGTCACACCCGAGGACAAGGCAGCTCTCGTTCTGCGTGCCGTTGTCTCCAGTGGTGAGGCGTTGCTGCCGGGTACGGTGCGGCGATTCGCCGAGTCGTTCCCCGGTACCTTGCACAACACCTGGGGTGCGACCGAGGTCTCCATCGACTCGACGAGCCACACGTGCACCGCTGACGACCACGACGACACCGGTGCGGTTTCCATCGGCCTGCCCTTTGACAACAACCGTGTGACCGTGCGTGATGCCCACCTCAACGAGGTGCCCGTCGGGGTCGTCGGCGACCTCTACATCTCTGGGATCGGTCTTGCGCGCGGTTACCTGAGCGACCCGGCCAAGACCGCCACCGTGTTCGTCGCCGACCCCGACGGCCCGGGCCGGCGCATGTACCGCACGGGTGACCAGGGGTATCGCCGGCCCGATGGCACGCTCAAATTCGCAGGACGCAACGACCACCAGGTCAAGATCCGCGGCATGCGCGTCGAACTCGGCGAAATCGAGGCGACCTTGTCTCGACACCCCCGGGTGGCGGAGGCCGTGGTGGTGGTGCAGGGAGCCTCTTCCGATCTGAAGCGGCTGGTGGCCCACGTCGTCCTCGCTGGCGACAGCGCGCTGTCGCCCGGAGCGGTGCGCACCTATCTGTCCGGTGAACTGCCGGAACACATGGTGCCGTCGTTCGTTCTCGTCCACGAGGCGTTGCCGCTCAACGCCAATGGCAAGGTGGACCGTAAGCGTTTGCCCGAGCCGGATCGTCTGCGGGACTACACCGAGGTGGAGTTCGTGGCACCCGAGGGGGACACGGAGATCGCCCTGGCCAGCATTTGGCA
Source organism: Streptomyces sp. NPDC111744 (assembly GCF_055634995.1). NCBI lineage: Bacteria > Bacillati > Actinomycetota > Actinomycetes > Kitasatosporales > Streptomycetaceae > Streptomyces > Streptomyces sp. NPDC111744. The sequence continues at coordinate 96,286 of NZ_JBVKCG010000028.1, read as the reverse complement.
GGAGCTGCTCGGTGTCGACAGAGTGGGAACTCGAGACAGCTTCTTCGCTTTGGGCGGGCACTCACTCGCCGTCACCCGTCTCAATTCCAGAATGCAGCGCCGGTTCGGGGTCGGTCTGCCGCTCCAGGCCATCTTCGACCGGCCGACCATCGAGGCCATTGCTGACGAGCTCGAACGGCGTCTGCTGGAGCGTGTGAACGAGATGTCCGAGGACGAAGTACAGAAACTCCTGGAACAGATAGGGACATAACCCGACGATGGGCCGTGTGCAGGAGGCGGCACGCGTGTTTTCGCGTGAATGAGAGATGCAGGTGAGAGAGATCAAGGGGCGGCACCTGAAACCGCGCGGCATGGACGAACAGCGAGCCGTGCCGCTTGCTCCCAGGGAGTTTCGCGGCATGGCCTGCGGCTTGCCACCGGTTCCGGGTACGGCGGCGGAGCCTGGGGTCTGGATGGTTCGGCCCGATGAACTCCTGGCAGAACTGGAGGGCGGGGTCGCCGACGTGCTGAGCTCTGCGGAATGGGGCAGAGCTCAGGAATACCGGGATCCGGCAGACGGTGCCTCCTATGCGGCGGCCCACACGGCGCTGCGCCTGATCACGGGCACCTACCTCGGCATCAGCCCCGCCAGCATTCCCTTCGTGCGGCTGCCTTGTCCGTTGTGCGGTGCGCCGCACGGTCGTCCGGCCGTGCCCGGGGAGCCCTTTCATTTCTCTTTGTCGCGTAGCCGGACTCTCGCACTGATTGCCGTCTCCCCGACGCCTGTAGGCGTGGACGTGGAGGTACTCCAGAGACCGGACTCGGTGAACGAAGCTGTTCCGTTCCTGCATCCTCGGGAAATTGCAGAGCTGGGCGAGGCACCATCGTCCGACAGGCCGCTGGCCTTCACCCGAGCATGGGTGCGCAAGGAGGCCTACCTCAAAGCGATCGGCACAGGTCTGGGGCGCGACCCGTCACTGGACTACGTCGGCACGTACGAGAACCGACCGGGGACTTTTCCCGGCTGGTACGTCCGGGACGTCCACGCTGGCGAAGGGCACTTGGCTGCGATAGTGACACGACAAGGAGTGGAAGATGCCTGAAGGCAGCGGCCCCGATGCGGCGAGGACCACGAGCGCGGTGCTCGACGACGACATGACGGAGATGTTCCGTTGGACCGTCGACCTGGTGAATACCGATCCGGAAGTGCTCGGCCGAGATGGACTCGTAGACGCGCTTGTACCTCTTCCTGCAACGACGCCTGGGTTCATCGAGGTTGCCGAGGCGCGGAATGTGCGGGCCACGATGAGGGACGTCGTCCTGGCGGTGGACGAGGACACAGCAGTGCGAGCCCTCAACGCCGCCTTGCATGCCGTTGGCGCCGTGCCGGAGCTGCGGTACATCGATGGTGTCGGCTGGCGCCTGCGCCACACCACCCAGGCGTCCTCACCGGGTTCTGTCCTGGTGGCGCAAGCCAGTGCCGCGCTCAGCGCTCTGCTCGTGAGTGGCGGGTTCACGCGGCTGCGGCGTTGCCAGGCGCCGGGCTGCCGAAAGGCTTTCCATGACCTGACGCGCAATCGATCGCGTCGCTACTGCGACAGCCAGACATGCGGCAACCGGATGCATGTGAGGGCCTACCGTGAGCGCCGACGCACCAAGCACCGACCGACCGAGATGGCGTCAACGGTCAGCTGACGCTGAGTAAGCCCCGATGAACGGCTCCGGGGATCGGTAGAGGCTCTGTCGAGGAACCGGACGCGATCCTGCGCCGGTCCAACGTCGGCGCGATGCTCGAAGTCATGCGCCTGCTGGAGAAAGGCCGCCGCGCTGCCCTCGTCGGCGGGGGCAACGCGGCGGGCCATTACCCGAGCCGCCCGCGACCTCAGGGCCGGCAAGCGCAGTACCCACCCCGAGCTGATCCTCTTCGATTCCTGGGGCGATCTTCAGGAGTACGCCGAATACGACCCGTCGGGCCCTGACCTGCTGCCGCTGGTCGATCTCGTTGACGAACAGGGTGTCGACGTCATCCTTGCTGCGGTGGACAAACTCTCCGTCGAACAGGGCGCTGAGATCATGGTCTCCACTGCCCACAAGGCCAAGGGCCGAGAATGGGCCTCAGCCCGCATCGGCGAGGACTTCACCGAGCCGATGGATCAGGAAGAGACGAACGCGAACGGTGCCCTCTTGCCCGGAAACATCGACGACGCCGAAGCCCGCGTCGCCTACGTCGCCGTCACACGAGCCCGCTACCGACTCGACATCGGCGGCCTGGGCTGGATCAACCAGAACCCCGGCGGAACACGTCCGCGTCAGGACCGCGAATCTCCCTCCCTCTGGGACACATTGGGGCCCTCTCCGAACTGAGCTGACCCACCGAGGTGTGCCCGCCGGTCGCGGGCACACCTCCCATGCTCTTGTCGAGGTCGGACAAGCACCCTCAATGCCCGTCTGGCCTCGTCGGGAGCTACGCTTGCAGCCACCCAGGGCCCTCGCTGACCTCTTCTGGCTGCCCCACCGGTGGACAGTCGGTGGACAGACGCCTTGGGACAGTGCATCACGGGGTGGCACGGGTCAACCTGTCGCACGTGCTCTGATCAGGCAGAACGTCACCGGACAGCACGACGAAGCACCCCGCAACACGATCGCTCATGGTCTCGTAATGCGTAGGTCTCGGGTTCGAATCCCGAAGGCGGCTCCACCAGAACCCCAGGTCGGAACCATTCGGCCTGGGTTTTCTCGTTCGGGACGGACTGGTCCACGAAAATTGTCGGCCAAGTCATTGCAAAGGCCGACACAAAGCGGGCCCTTGCCCGGAGCTTTGTCGTATCTGAGGCAACATCCTGGTGAACGGTGAGTGGCGCGCGGCCGGGCGTGGGCACTGCCGTCGGCTGGATGGGGTGAGGGGCATGGCGGAGCCGAGGATCGCCGTCGCCGTGGTGACCATGGGGAACCGGCCCGACGAAGTCGACGCCCTGCTCAGGTCCATCGCCAAGCAGGACCTCGCCCCCACCCGCATCGTGGTCGTCGGCAACGGCTGCCGGCTCCCCGAGTTCGCCCGCCGCCTCGACCTGCCCGGGGAGGTCACCACCGTCGACGTGGAGGACAACCTCGGCTGCCCCGGCGGCCGCAACATCGCCCTCGACCGGCTGCGCGCGTACGGTGACGTGGACGTCGTCGTCGAACTGGACGACGACGGGGTGCTCGTCGACGTCGAGGTGCTCCGGCGGGTCCGGGATCTGTTCGCCGCCGATCCCCGCCTCGGTATCGTCGGCTTCCGCATCGCGGACGAGCAGGGCGAGACCCAGCAGCGGCACGTGCCGCGTGTCGGCAACGCCGATCCGTTGCGCGGGGGTTACGTCACCGGGTTCCTCGGCGGCGGACACGCCCTGCGCATGGCCATGCTCACCGAGACCGGGGACTGGCCCGCCGAGTTCTTCTTCGCGCACGAGGAGACCGACCTGGCCTGGCGGGCCGCCGACGCCGGCTGGAAGATCCTCTATGCGCCCGAACTGCTCCTCCAGCACCCCCGGACCTCGCCGGCCCGGCATGCCGTCTACTTCCGGGTGACCGCCCGCAACCGGGTCTGGCTGACGCGGCGTCGGCTGCCCCTGCCGCTGATCCCGGTCCACCTGGCCGTGTGGACGCTGATCACCCTTCTGCGCACCCGTTCGACGGGCGGCCTGCGCGCCTGGTTCGGGGGCTTTGTGGAGGGGGTGCGCGAACCTGCCGGTGAGCGCCGGCCCATGCGCTGGCGCACGGTCTGGCGGCTCACCCGGCTCGGGCGCCCGCCCGTCATCTGAGTCCGGCGACCTTCGTCCGGCAGCCTTCCTGAAACGGGACGAGGGTTCCGGTCGTTCACCTCCGCCGACCGGAACCCTCTCGCGTCCCCGGATCCAGGCCTGCGGCGACACTCCCCCGAGTTACGCGACATACGCGCGCGCCGTAGGGCCCGGTCCGATGCGAAGATCACATCAGGGCTCGCCAACGGATCGCTAACATATGGCCAGCGGTTCTCCTGGAGGTCACCAACCGGTTGGCGTGAAGGCGCCGTACGACTCCAGGGACAGGCCGGAAGCCCTGCGGATTCCGGCCCCGACGGCACGGAGAAGGTGGCGGGAACTCGTCCCCGACGGGATCGGATCCCGCCAGAAGCCAGGTACCGGCGGGCATCCCCGCCATGCAGCACGGTCGGCCATGACCGTGCGGGAAGGCGATGGGCGGAGTGATGCGGCGGTACGAGCTGCGGTTCGGACTGCTTGGCCCCCCGGTGCTGTATCTCCCCGGCGGCGACGTCCGCCCCATCGGCAGCCCCAAGATGCGCGCACTCCTCGCCACACTGCTCCTGGAGGCCGGGCGGGTCGTCTCCGTCGAGTCGGTCAAGGACGCGCTGTGGGGCGGGGCGCCACCGGTGTCCGCACATGCCTCGCTGCACAACCACGTCACCCGGCTGCGCCGACTCCTCGACGACCCGGAGCGGCTGCGCGCCGTACCGCCCGGGTATCTGCTGCGCGTCGACGACGGTGAGCTGGACGTCGACGTGTTCGACACACGGGTGGCGCAGGCGCGCGCGGCACACGAGCGCCGGGAGTGGGCGCCGGTGCTGAGCGCCTGCGCCGCCGCGCTCGCGCTCTGGCGCGGCAACCCGCTCTGCGGTCTCCCCGCCGACTTCGGCGGCTACGCCTTCGTGCAGCGCCTGGAGGAGGCCAGGCTGCTTCTGCTGCAGTGGCGCTACGACGCGGAGCTCGCCCTCGGAGGGCCGCGACTGGGCGGTGTCGTACCGGAGTTGGCGGCGCTCGTCGCGGAGTACCCGCTCCGTGAGGCCTACCACCGTCAGCTGATGCTCGCCCTCCATCGCACGGGCCGCCAGGCCGAGGCCCTCGCCGTCCACCGCGATCTGCGCAACCGCCTGATCGAGGAACTCGGCGTCGAGCCGGGAGCGGCGGTACGCCAGGCCCATGTGGAGGTACTGCGGGGGAGCGGCGCGGTGGGGGAGAGCGGATCGTACGAGGGTGTGGCTGACGGGGGTGTGTCGGACGAGGGCCTCCCGTACGAGGGTGCGTCGGATGAAGCTGCTGCGGGTGCGTCGTGGCCGGTCGCGCCGTTCCCCGCGCCCCTGGGGGGTGCGTCAGCGGGTCGTCAGTCGACAGGCGAGGGTGCCGATACCGGTGCGGAGCCCGACCCGGTTGGGGAGCAGCCCGTCGGACCCGGTTCTACGCGCGGCGACTCACCGGCGCTTCGGCCCGCCCAACTTCCCCCGGCCCCGGCCCACTTCACCGGACGTACCGCCATCCGCGACGAGCTGGGCGGTGCCCTCACCTCGGCGCCCGCCCCGGCAGTCGCCGTCCTCAGCGGTATGGCCGGTGTCGGCAAGAGCGCGCTCGCGCTGTATGTCGCCCACCAGCTGCGGGAACGTTTCCCCGACGGTCAGCTCTACGTCAACCTGCACGGCGCCACCCCTGGCGTACCCCCGCTCGCCCCCGCCCAGGCGCTGGCCGCGCTGTTGCGGGACCTCGGTGCCGACCCCCGGCACATCCCCGAACACCCCGACGCGGCCTCCGCGTTGTTGCGCTCCCTGCTCGCGCCGACCCGCACCCTGCTGCTGTTCGACGACGCCGCGAACGCCGCGCAGGTGCGGCCACTGCTCCCAGGCGGCCCCGGCTGCGCGGTGATCGTCACCAGCCGTTCGCCGCTCACCGCGCTCGACGGCGCCCGCAGGTTTCCGCTCGGGCCGCTGACCGGCGAGGACAGCGCGGCCCTGCTGCGCGCGGTCAGCGGGCGGGAGGAGATCGACGCCGGTCACCCGCTCGTCGGCCTCACCGGCCGGTTGCCGCTCGCCCTACGGGTGGTCGCCGCCCGGCTGGCCGCGCGCCGCGCCCTCACTCCCGAGGTGCTTGCCGGTCAGCTCGCCGCCACGGAGGGCAGGTTGCAGCACCTGGAGTACGACGACCTGAGCGTCCGGCGCTCCCTCGCCGTCGCGCATGACGCCCTCGCCGCCTCCGACCGGCTACCCGACCGCGACGCCGCCCTCGCCCTGTGCCACATCGGCGCCCTCGACCTGTCCACCTACGGCGCCCCGCTGATCGCCCGCCTCACCGGCACCGACGCGCGCCGCGCCGAGGCCGCCCTGGACCGGCTGGTCGACGTGGCCCTCCTGGAGGAGACGGCGTTCGGCCGTTACACCCCGCACGACCTGGTACGGGACTTCGCACGGGAACTGGCCGCGGGGACCGACCGCACCGAGGCCGCACTCACCGCCCTGCGCTGGTTCGCCGCCGTCGCCGAACTCGCCCTCGTCGCCATCCTCGAACCCGGCCTCGACCAGGGCGACCGCCGGCGGCCCACCGCCGCCCAGCCCCCCGAACACCAGCCGTACACAGCCGCCTTGCCCCCTTTCGAGTGCGCCGAGCACGCCTTCGCCTGGGGCGATCTGGAGCTGGAGAACATCGTCGCCCTGGTGGAGCGGTACGCCGACACGGCCGACCCGCGCATCAGCGCCTACCTCTCCACGCTCGTCCGGCTGCTCTTCCCCTACGTTTTGCGCAGCGGGCGGGTTGCCGAGATGGAGGTGCTCGGCACGGCCGCCCTGGCCGCCGCCCGGCGTCTGGGCGACGAGCCCGCCGAGGCCTACGCCATGGGCGATCTCGCCGGGCTGCACTTCCTGACCGGCCGCCAGCGGGAGGCCCTCGCCCTGACCGACCAGGCCCTCGCCCTCTGGCGGCGGCTGGACGTGGTGTCCTGGATCCGGCGCAGCCTGAACAACCGGGGGCTGCTCCTTGAGGGGCTCGGACGGTACGACGAGTCGGGCGAGGCGCTGCGGCAGAGCCTGGAGTACTCCCGGCAGCTGAACGACCCCTATGGCGAGGCCGTCACCCACAGCCACCTCGGCAACCTCTACGAGCACACCGACCCCCGCGCCGCCATCGAGCACCACCGGCGCTCACTGGCGATCGGGGACTCCATCGGCGCCGTCATCGTGCAGCACTCCGCGCACTGCAACATCGGCTACGCCCATCTCGCCCTCGGCGAACCGGCGGCCGCCGCCACGCACTTCGAGGAGAGCCTGCGCATCCTCGGCCGCCACGGCGACTGGCACGGCGAGTCCCAGACCCGGCTCGGTCTGGTCCGCGCCCTGCGCGGTCTCGGCCGCACCGACCGCGCCCACCACGAGTGCGCCGAACTCCTGGACCGCGCCGACGCCCGCGCCGACCGCTACAGCGGCGGTCTCGCCCGCCACCAGCTCGGTCTGCTCCTGCGCGAGCAGGGGCGTACGAGCGAGGCGTACGACGTCTGGCGCGCGGCCCTGGCCGCCCTGGACGGCACGGACGAGCCCAACGTCCTCGTGGAGCTGCGCGAGCTGCTGTCGGCCGGTGACTGATCACTTCGCGTCGGCATAGCACTCCACCACCGCCGTCGTGAACGGAAAGCGGACCGGCGTCTCCCCGAACGTCAGCCGTCCCGCCAGGTCGGCCGCCTCCCGGATCGCCGCCACGACCGCCCCGGTCTCCTCCTTGGGGCAGTGCACGATCACCTCGTCGTGCTGGAAGAAGACCAGCTCGGCCGCAAGGTCCGCGCAGGTCCGACGCAGCGCCGCGAGCATCAGCAGAGCCCAGTCGGCGGCGCTGCCCTGAACGACGAAGTTGCGTGCGAAGCGGCCTCTGGCACGGGAGTTGGTGGACGCGTAACCCGGCACCCAGCCGTCGGCCGCATGCTCCTCCGGCTCCCCCTGGGGCAGGCCCCCCTCTTCCGCGCCGTCGCCCGCACCGGCCGCCGGAGGGCAGGTCCGGCCCAGCCAGGTCCGCACCAGCCGGCCCTCCTCGCCGGCCCGCGCCGCGTCGTCGACGTAGGCCACCGCCCTGGGGAACCGGCGCCTGAGCGCGGCCAGGTTCTTCAGGCCGTCGCCCGAAGTCTGGCCGTAGACAGCGCCGAGGACCGCGAGCTTGGCCTGCTGGCGGTCGCCGGAGAAGGCGCGGTCCGAGACGGACTGGTAGAGGTCGGTCTCCCGCCCCGCGACCTCCATCAGCCCGGGGTCGCGGGAGATCGCCGCGAGCACCCGTGGCTCCATCTGGTCGGCGTCCGCGACGACCAGCCGCCAGCCGGGGTCGGAGACCGCGGCCCGCCGGATCACCTTGGGGATCTGCAGTGCGCCCCCGCCGTTGGTCACCCAGCGCCCGGTGACCGTGCCGCCCGCATGGAACTCGGGCCGGAACCGGCCGTCGCGCACCCAGTCCTGGAGCCAGGTCCAGCCGTGCGCCACCCAGATCCGGTAGAGCTTCTTGTATTCGAGGAGCGGCTTCACCGCCGGGTGGTCGATGCCGGAGATCTCCCAGCGGCGGGTGGACTTCACCTTGATCCCGGCCTGGGCGAAGGCCTTGATCACATCGGCCGGCAGATCCGGGCGGACCCGCCTGCCGAACGCGGCCGACACCTCGTCCGCCAGCTCGGCCAGCCGGCGGGGCTCGCCGCCGCCCGCGTACCGCTCGCCGAGCAGTTCGCGTAGCACCTCGCGGTGCATCTCGGCGCTCCAGGGCAGGCCCGCGCGGTTCATCTCGGCGGCGATCAGCATCCCCGCCGACTCCGCGGCCGTCAGCAGCCGCATCCGGTCCGGGTGTTCGGCCCGGTCGTGCCGGTGCTGCTGCTCGGCGTAGACCACGAGGAGTTCGTCGAGCGTCAGGCGGGCGGTGCCCTGCGGCTCGAACAGCGTGGACTGCGCGCCCGGTTCGGCCGAGCGCGGTGGCGGATCGGACGGTACGGGGCCGCCGCGGAGGCGGGCCAGGGCGGCGGCGGCCGAGCGCGGCTCACCGGACCGTCCCTCGTGGCCCAGCAGGAGCGTCTCGGCGTCCTCGATGTCGTAGCACCGCTCTACTCGCACCCCCGTGGCGAGCAGACGCGGGTAGACCTCGGCGGTCGACCGCCACACCCAGCGTGTGACCTCCGGGCGGCCCCTGACCGCCCCGGCGAGATCGGACTCCCGCCGCACCGGCCCGGCGGGCAGCCCGTCCGGACCGAGGGGGGCGACATCCACGCCACCGTCCTCGGCCGGAGCGAGAGCCCACCGGTCGGTCATGCTGCGAGTGTGGCACCCGGCACTGACAATGGCTCTGACCTGCGGATTGAATGGTGAGTGGCCGTCGCCCCCCGCTCAGCCCGTCCCCTCCTCCTTCACCCCCCGCGTCCCCTCCGCCTTCGTCTCGTCCGTCTCCGCCGCGCCCGCTGCCTCCGTCACCGCGTTCCGCTGTTCCATCCACACGCCCAGCGCCTTGGCGATGTACTCCTCGGCCGCCGGCTTGGTGATGCCGAGTCCGTTGAGGACGCCCTCGCCGTTCTCGTGTTCCAGGAGGGCCAGCAGCAGGTGTTCGGTGCCGATGTAGTTGTGGCCGAGGCGCAGGGCCTCGCGGAAGGTGAGTTCGAGGGCCTTCTTGGCCTCCGGGCCGTAAGGGATGAGGTCGGGGACGTTCTCCGCGGCCGGCGGGAGGGCGGCCGTTGCCGCCTGGCGCACGGTGTCCAGCAGGACGCCCTGCGCGAGGATCGCCTTCGCCGCGATGCCGTCCGGCTCGGACAGGAGGCCGAGGACCAGGTGCTCGGGGCGGCCCTCGGGGTTGCGTGCCGCGAGTGCCTCGTTGTGGGCCGCCATGACCGCGTTCTTCGCGCGCGGGGTGTAGCGGCTGAAGCCCTGGCTGGGGTCGAGGTCGGTCGACTCCTTGGTCACGAAGCGCTTCTGGGCCGCCTGTCGGGTCACGCCCATGCTCTTGCCGATCTCGGTCCAGGACGCGCCCGAACGCCGGGCCTGGTCGACGAAGTGACCGATCAGGTGGTCGGCCACGTCGCCCAGGTGATCGGCGGCGATCACCGCGTCCTGGAGCTGGTCGAGGGGTTCGGGGTGGACCGTCTTGATCGCCGCGATGAGGTCGTCGAGGCGTACGGATGCCGTGATGTTCGGGTTGGTCGCCATGTGTCAACCGTAAGTTGACAGCTTGAGGATGTCAACCATCGGTTGACACCACTGTTCCGGGGCTGCCGCCAACCGGACCGTCAGCCCCCCGAACACCGTCCCGCTGAAGTAGTCCAGCCCCCGGGACACCCTCCGGCTGCGGGCGAGCAGCGCGCCGAGCTTGCCGGAGAGCAGTCCGACCGAGCCGTCGACGAAGACGCCCATCACCGTGATCGTGCTGCCCAGGAGGAGGAACTGCTCGCCCGCACGCCCCAGTTCGGGGTTCACGAACTGTGGGAGGAAGGAGACGTTGAAGAGGATCACCTTGGGGTGGAGCAGGTTGGTGACGGCGTCCCGCCAGAAGGCCCGCCGCCGCCCCGAGTCCGCCGTACCGCCCGCCCCGACCGGACCGCCGCCGCTCCGGAACGCCTTGACGGCCAGGTACAGCAGACAGGCCGCGCCCGCCCAGCGCGGCACGTGGTACAGCGTCGGCAGGGTCAGGAAGAGGGCCGACAGGCCGAGCGCGGCGGCCATCGAGTGAACGAACATCGCGCACGCGACGCCCACGGCGGCGGTCACCCCGGTCAGGGGGCCGCCCCGGGCGCCGACCGCCACTATGAACATCATGTCCGGGTCAGGAGTGACACAGAGCGCGAAGGCGGCGACGAGGAAGGCCGCGTAGAGATATGTCCACCGTGCCGGCCATGCTCCGGGCGGCTACGCGCGCGTGCGAGCGAATTCCGGTGCCTGAGATGACGGCCGCCGGACGGTTGTCCACAGGGTGTGGACGGCCGCTGAAACGCTGTCGGTGCCGCGTGGCACGATCGACATGTGACCAGCAGCCAGCCCAGCACCGTCGACCGCGCCTTCCAGAGCGCCCTGTACGACGGCACCGACTCCGGCCTCGACACGGGAGCGTCCCTCCTCGCGGCCGATGCCGGCGCGGACACGGAACTCGGGCGCCGGGGCCGGGAGTTCCTCGCGGCGGCCTGGCGGCGCGGCTGGCAGCCCGCCGACGTCGTACGACTGGTGCGGCGCGAGCTGGACGACCCGCACGTCCGGCTGGCCGCCGGGCTGATCCGGGCGCAGGCGCCGGACGACCGGCCGCGCGGCCCCCGCTGGAAGGCGCAGCTGGACGCACTGCCGGAGGGCCACGCTCGCGTGGGCGACCGTTTCTCGCACGCCACCGCCGTCCTGGAGCTGTACCGGCTGCTGTTGCGGCTGCCCACCCTGGAGCCCCTGGACGACCCCGGGCCCCGCGCGGACGCGCACCGGCCGGAGTCCCGCATGCTCACCCGGATCCGCGCGCTGCTCGCCAAGGCCGAGGCGACCGGCTACCCGGAGGAGGCGGAGGCGCTCAGCGCCAAGGCGCAGGAGCTGATGACCCGGCACAGCGTCGACGAGGCGCTGCTGGCCGTGGGGGCGCCCGCGCCGGACGCGCCCGGGGCCTGCAGGATCGGGGTCGAGCCGCCGTACGAGCAGGCCAAGGCGGTGCTGCTGGACGCGGTCGCCACGGCCAACCACTGCCGGGCGGTGTGGAACGAGCCGCTGGCCTTCTCCACGGTCGTCGGCTTCGAGGCGGACCTGGAGGCGGTCGAGCTGCTCTACACCTCGCTGCTGGTGCAGGCCACGCACGCGATGACGAAGGCGGAGGCGGCGCAGCGGGCGGGCGGCCGGAAGCGTACGAAGGCGTTCCGCCAGTCCTTCCTGGCGGCGTACGCCCACCGGGTCGGTGACCGGCTGACGGCCGCCGCGCGGGCGGCCGTCACCGAGACCGAGGCGCCCCAGGACCTGCTGCCGGTCCTGGCCACGAGGGAGATGGCCGTGACCGACCGCATGGAGCGGATGTTCCCGCAGACCACCACGACCCGGCTGCGCGGAGTTACCGATGAGGCAGGCTGGACAGAGGGCACGAGAGCAGCGGACCGGGCCCAGGTCCGCTCACGCGCCCAACTGCCCTAGGCCCATCGCGCGGCCCAGCCCGGCCCGGCCGCCCAGAATCAGTCCCCCGCCTGCTGGAACGCCCCCACCGTCGCGTTCGGCTTGTCGGCGGAACCCTTGCCCGCCACGGGGCCGTACTTCCACGGGAAGCTCTGCGTCGCGTCGTTCCCCGGCAGGGACACCGTCATCGACGTGGCCGCGAGGCTCGCCTTGTCGCCGTCCTTGGCGCGCACGTAGGTGATCGAGAACGTCGCGGAGTCGCCCTTGGCGAGCTTGAGCTTGTCGGACTTGGCGCCCGACTGGGTGGGCACCGTCGCCGAGGTGCCGCCCGCCTTGAGCGTCACGCCGGCGAAGCCGTCCAGCGTGCACGGCGCGCTCTGGTTCGTGAGGCTCACCGGCACCTCCCCGGTGTCCCCCGCGGCCGGCGCGACGCTCGCGGAGCCGACCTGGACGGAGACCTTGCCGATCTCGCAGGCCGAGCTGTTCTTGCCGCTGGAGCCGGCGTTGCCGGCGTTGCCGGCGTTGCAGGCGGTCAGGGCGAGGGCGGCGGCGAGGGCCGTGACGGTGAGCGGAATGGCGCGCATGAGCAGATCCCCATCGAGGTCGTGGCGGTGTCCCACGCATCATCACGCCCCCGCCCGGGTGCCGCGCGCCCGCCCCCGCCCTTGACCCCTTCACAGCGCCTTCGCAGCGGCCCGCGACGACCGGCCGGAGCGCGCCTCAGCCGCCGGACACGGCCCTGCTGCCGCTATTGCCCAAGGTTGGCCGTCGGCAGCCCCGACGGCAACTTGCCGCCCTCCGCCTTGGTGTAGGTCTCCTCGCCGGATTTTCCGGACCAGGTGACCTGCATGCCGCTCTTGCTGACCGAGTCGACCATTCCGGTGACCCGGTCCTTGCTGCCGCCCGCGCAGGTGAGGCGGATCATCCGCATCCCGGCCTCCTCACCGGCGGTCCCGCTGCACACGGACCCGCCGGTCTCGAAGAGCCCGGCCTGCTTGCCGGTGATCACCAGGGCGACGATCTTGCCACCGCTCGTGGTGATCCAACTGCCCTGCAGCGCGTCGGACGAGGCCGTGGCGCCGTCCGATCCGGACGTGGCGGTCGCCGCCGCGGACGACGTGCCCGACGGGGTGGTGGAGGAGCCGCCGCCGGAGCCGCCGCTGCTGCTGCACGCGGTCAGAGCGAGCGCGCCCACCAGCCCCGCGGCGGCGGCCCGGATCCGTACGGCCGGCCGCACGGCCGATGCGCCACGCGCCGCAGCAGTCTCCGCGTGCACCTCAGCCGCATCCGTCTCCGTGTGCACCTCAGCCGCAGCAGTCTCCATGTGCACCCAGGCCGACGCAGTCTCCGCGTGCACCTCAGCCGCATCCGTCTCCGCGTGCCGCGCAGCCGAAGCCGTAGCCATGCGCGTCGTAGCCGTACTCGCCGTAGCCGTGCTCACCGCAACGCTCCCAAGCTCTAGGGGGTCGGCCGCTCGTTCGCCCGAACGACAGCGGCAAGCTACCAGGACTCACCAGGAGGACTTGCGTACGCCAGGCAGGTATCCGCTGTGGGCCTGCTCCCGCAGATTCACGCGGGACAGACCGAACGTGCGGAAGTAGCCGCGCGGTCGGCCGTCCACCTGGTCGCGGTTGCGCACGCGCGTGGCGCTCGCGTCGCGCGGTTGCCTGCGCAGCTCACGCTGGGCGGCGAGGCGCTCGGCCTCGGTGCTGGACGGCCGTCGGACGATCTCCTTCAGTTCGGCCCGGCGGGCGGCGTACCGGGCGACGGTCTCCTGCCGCCGCTCGTTCTTCGCGATCTTGCTCTTCTTCGCCATATCGGTGCCTCGCCCCCGTCAGACCTTCACGCCCCGCGCGCGGATGCGCGCCACGGCCGCCTCCACGCCGATCGCGTCGACCGTCTTCACCGCGCGGGCGCTCAGCCGGAGCCGTACGTAACGGCTCTCGCTCGGCAGCCAGTAGCGCTTGGTCTGGATGTTCGGGTCGAAGCGGCGGGAGGTCCGCCGGTGGGAGTGCGAGATGCGGTTGCCGAAGCCGGGCTGGGAGCCGGTCAGCATGCAATGGGCGGACATGGTGACGTACCTCTCGTGTCCAAGACTGGTGCTAATGGGATTCATTTTCAGTAATGTAGCAGTCATGGCACGCAACGAACTCCGTCCGGTCATCAAGCTCCGGTCCACCGCAGGGACCGGCTACACCTACGTGACCCGCAAGAACCGCCGGAACGACCCGGACCGTATGACCCTGCGCAAGTTCGATCCGGTCACCGGCCGGCACGTCGACTTCCGAGAGGAGCGCTGAACCGCCGCCATGCGCAAGGGAATCCACCCCGCCTACGGCCCGGTCGTGTTCCGTGACCGTGCCGCGAACCATGCCTTCCTCACCCGCTCGACGATGACGAGCGAGAAGACGATCGAGTGGGAGGACGGCCAGACCTACCCGGTGGTGGACGTCGAGATCTCGAACGTCAGCCACCCCTTCTACACCGGCACCGCCCGCGTCCTGGACACCGCCGGGCGCGTGGAGCGCTTCGAGCGGCGGTACGGAAGGCGGCAGGGCTGATGCTCTCCGACGCCCCGCTCCCCGACGCCCCGCTCCCCACCGCCCCGCTCCCCGTCGTGATCGTCGGCGGGCTGCACGCCGACGCCCGCAGGCAGACCGTCGCCAGGCTGCTCGCCGACGTCCCCGGCGCCGTCGTCCTCCACCACGACCTCTCGACGGCCGCCGACGGCATGGTCGTACGGACCGTCCGGGACGCCACCCGCGCGCTGTCCGAGGGCGAGACGCCCCTGGTCAACGACTGCGCCTGCTGTGCCCTGCGCGAGGACCTGGTGCCCGAGCTGCGCAGGCTCGCCGCCGACGGCGTCAACCGGCTCGCGATCGTCGAGCTGTGGGACTCCGTCGAGCCCAAGGCGATGGCCGAGGTGGTCGTCGCGGGCGGGCTCACGGTCACCGGTGTGATCACCGCCGTGGACCCGGCGCTCCTGCTGCCGTACCTCGGCAACGGCGACGACCTCGCCGACACCGGCCTCGCCGCGGCCGCCACCGACCAGCGCACGGTCGCCGACACCTTCGCCCGGCAGCTGGAGTACGCCCCCGTCCTCGCCGTCGTCGACTCTCCGGAGGCCGACGACGAGGACCGCGAGCTGCTGGCGCAGCTCCACCCGACAGCCCGCCGAGTTCTCCTGCCGGGCGGCGTTCCGGGGGACTCGGCGGGCCCTGCGCCCGACTCCCCGCTGGCCCGGGCCGCCGTCGCCGGCTTCGACGTGGAGGCGGCCGCCGCCGCCCAGCACCCGGCCTGCGCCCTGCTGCCCGCCGAGGCCGACGCCCACGGCGTCACCACGCTGGTCTGGCACCGCAGGCGGCCCTTCCATCCCGAGCGGCTGTACGCGGCCCTGGAGGACGTGACCTGCGCGGCCGCCCGCAGCCGGGGCCGGTTCTGGCTCGCCGACAAGCCCGACGTGCTGCTGCACTGGGACGCGGCGGGCGGCGCCCTCTGTGTGGAGAGCGCCGGGCCGTGGCTCGCCTCGCTCCCGGACGCGGCCTGGGAGCTGGTCCCGCCGGTGCGCCGGGCCGCCGCTGCGCTGGACTGGCACCCGGAGCACGGCGACTGCTGCCAGCACCTCGTCTTCACGTCCCCCGGCCTCGACCGCGACGGGCTCGAACGGCTGCTGGAGTCCTGCCTGTTGACCGATGCCGAGTACGCCGCCGGGCGCGCCGCCTGGAAACGGCTGCCGCCCGCCTTCGACACCCTCCTGGAGGTCTGACCCCGCCATGCCCCGCTCGACCGACCGCAAGCCGGCGAAGAACCGGCCGAACCCGCTGGACCAGGCGGGCGTGACCTGTATCGACTACAAGGACACCGACCTCCTGCGGAAGTTCGTCTCCGACCGGGGGGAAGATCCGCAGCCGCCGCGTCACCCGGGTCACCGCCCAGCAGCAGCGACTGCTGGCCCGGGCGATCAAGAACGCGCGCGAGATGGCACTGCTGCCGTATGGAGTCGCCCGCTAGGGCGCGGCGATATAGCGCCATGCGCCGCCCCAGCCTCTCGGAACACCTCAGGGTGCTCCGGGAGGCCGGCCTCGTCTCCGAGCAGCGCTCGGGCCGGCAGCGCATCTACCGGCTGGAGGCGGCCCCGCTGGCCGACCTGCAGCACTGGCTCCATCCGTACGAGCGGTTCTGGCGCGACCGGTTGCAGGACCTCGGCGCGCTGCTCGACCGCATGCCCGACCACATGCCCGACGATGAGCGGCCATGACGACCGGCCTGCCCTCCGACGGAGACGACGACCTGACCACCATCCGCGTGGACCAGTTCCTTCCGCATCCGCCCAAGAAGGTCTGGCGCGCCCTCACGGAGCCCGGTCTGCTCGTGCAGTGGCAGATGCAGGGAGCCGAGAACTTCCGTCTCGAGGTCGGTCACCGGTACCGGATGACATCGGTCCCGCGTCCCAACACCCGCTTCTCCGGCGCCGTCGACGTGCAGGTTCTCGCCTACGACCCGGAGCGGATGCTGTCCGTCCGGTGGTTCGATCCCGATCCGGCCAATCTCGCTCACTGGACCCTCACATGGACGCTGGAACACGAGGGCCGCGGTACGCGTCTCTTCCTAGTGCACGAAGGGTTCGATCCGGACGACCCGGCGCAGATGATGGCGCGCAAGATTATGGGCGGGGCTGGCGGTCGCATGTCTGGGCGACTCTGAGGCATGTCTGGGCAACTCTGGGGCAGACGCTGGAGCAGCTTGGGTAAAGCGTGCGTCAAAGCTGTAACCGGAGGAACACCGCGCGTGCACGTGCATCTGCTCATGCACCTGCACGTGAACAGGGCTATGATCCGGATCAGTTGACCAGAGCATCAATGGCCACATCAGCCAGTTAGTGCACCAGCGGGGAGCGACCTGTGGACCTCGACGTTGACGGCGTGTACGGGGGGTTTGACGTGTACAACGGCATGGCTGCGACGCAGCTGGACGGAGTGGCCTGGCAGAAGAGCAGGCACAGCAACTCGCAGGGTTCCTGCGTCGAGTTCGCGCGGCTGCCGGGCGGTGATGTGGCGGTCCGCAACTCGCGCTTCCCTGACGGCCCGGCGCTCGTCTACACGCGCGCGGAGATCGAGGCGATGCTCCTCGGCGTCAAGGACGGTGAGTTCGACCACCTGATCGCGAGCTGACGCCGGGCCCACCAGGAGGAACTCGGCATATTCACCGCATTGTGCAGAGTAACGCGCGTAGAAACCCGGCGTCCGAAGACGCCGGGTTTCCTATTCGGCGGGCTGGAGCCGGAAGAGCGCCCATACGACCTTGCCGCTGAGGGCGCCCGCCAGCGGATGCCAGCCCCAGCTGTCGCTGAAGGAGTCGACCAGGAACAGCCCGCGGCCCGACTCCGCCGAGAAGTCGTCGGAGTCTCTGGGGGCGGGGGTGTCGTGGCTCGGGTCGCGCACCGCGCACACCAGCCGCTCGCTCCACCGCATCAGATGCAGCCGCACGGTCGGCGTGTGCGGGGCTGCGGGGCGCTCGGACTCGCCGGGCACCGCGTGCCGCAGGGCGTTGGTGACGAGCTCCGAGACGACCAGGCAGATGTCGTCGAAGCGGTCGCCGACATCCCACTGGTCGAGCGTTCTCCGGGTGAACAGCCGGGCCTCGCGCACCGCTTCGTAGCGGGCCGGCAGGGCACAGGAGGCGGCGTTGGACACGGCCGCGGGATCAAGCGGCGGAAGGCCCTGCCGTAATGGCTTGAGCATGGTCGATCCATTCGTCCCCATGCGAGGCACTCCCGGGTATTCGCGGTCGTTGCGATGCAGCGGTGGCGCGGGACCATGGTTTCGGATGCGCCCAGCAGATGCAAGGGCAGATGCACGTGCACGCGACCGAATTGGACCCTCCCGTACCGCTTGTTGGCCATTTTTTCCGCCAACTTGCCGCGCTTGGCTCACTACCTGCTTGCAACTTCCTGTGCTTAGACTTTGTCCGCTTTCCGTTTCCGTAACCGGACGAGTACTGCTCGGAGTGTTTTAGTGGCAGACTGCGGGCCCTGGAGACGGGTTGGGGAGGCTGGCGAACGTGAGCGCGGGAGAGCCCGGATCGGTGGTGCGGCGAATGCTGCTCGGCTCGCAACTCAGGCGGCTGCGTGAGGCACGGGGCATCACCCGCGAGGCCGCCGGGTACTCGATCCGTGCCTCCGAATCGAAGATCAGCCGTATGGAGCTGGGCCGGGTGAGCTTCAAGACAAGGGACGTGGAAGACCTGCTGACGCTGTACGGCATCACCGACGAGGCCGAGCGCGAACAGCTCATCTCCCTCGCCCGGGAGGCCAACGTGGCGGGCTGGTGGCACAGCTACTCCGACGTCCTGCCGAGCTGGTTCCCCACCTATGTCGGCCTGGAGGGCGCGGCACATCTGATCCGGGCGTACGAGGTGCAGTTCGTCCACGGCCTCCTCCAGACCGAGGAGTACGCGCGCGCCGTGGTGCGGCGCGGCATGAAGGGTGCCGGCGAGGCCGACATAGAACGCCGGGTCACCCTGCGCATGGAGCGGCAGAAGTACCTGGTGGCCGAAAACGCCCCCGACTTCCACATCGTCCTCGACGAGGCGGCCCTGCGCCGGCCCTACGGCAGCCGTGAGGTGATGCGCGGTCAGCTCCAGCATCTCGTCGAGATCTCGGAGCGGTCCAACGTACGGCTCCAGATCATGCCGTTCAGCTTCGGCGGCCACTCCGGCGAGGGCGGCTCCTTCACGATCCTGAGCTTCCCGGAGTCGGACCTGTCCGACGTGGTCTACCTGGAGCAGCTCACCAGCGCCCTCTACCTCGACAAGCGTGAGGACGTCGCCCAGTACGAGCAGGCGCTCAAGGAACTCCAGCAGGACAGCCCCGGACCGGACGAGAGCCGGGACCTGCTGCGCGGCCTGCTCCAGCTCTCCTGAGCCCGGCAGAGGGTTTTCCCTCGGTCCTGCGCGGAGATCGCCGGTGGACGTCCCAACTCCCAAATCACGCAAGTACGATGACGTGTGATCAGCCGTGATGTGGATGCGGATCGGGTGTCTGCATCGACTGCCGACGCAGCAGGGGATCGAGGGATCACATGTCGTCCTATTTCACCGACCTGGCCCAGCAGTACATCGACGGTGAGTGGCGCCCGGGGACCGGTTCCTGGGACATCATCGACTTCAACCCGTACGACGGGGAGAAGCTGGCGTCGATCACCATAGCCTCGGTCGAGGAGATAGATCAGGCCTACCAGGCCGCCGCGCGCGCCCAGAAGCAGTGGGCCGCCACCAATCCCTATGCCCGCCGTGCCGTCTTCGAGAAGGCCCTGCGCCTCATCGAGGAGCGCGAGGCGGAGATCACCGAGGCGATCATCGCCGAGCTCGGCGGCACGCATCTGAAGGCCGCCTTCGAGCTGCACCTCGCCAAGGAGTTCCTGCGCGAGTCGATCCAGTGGGCGCTGCGCCCCGAGGGCAAGATCATGCCCTCCCCGGTGGACGGCAAGGAGAACCGCCTCTACCGCGTGCCGGTCGGTGTCGTGGGCGTGATCAGCCCCTTCAACTTCCCCTTCCTGCTGTCGATCAAGTCGGTCGCCCCGGCGCTCGCCCTCGGCAACGCCGTGGTCCTCAAGCCGCACCAGAACACCCCGATCGTCGGCGGCGCCCTGGTCGCGAAGCTCTTCGAGGACGCGGGCCTGCCGGGCGGCCTGCTCAACGTCGTCGTCACCGACATCGCGGAGATCGGCGACGCCTTCATCGAGCACCCCATCCCGAAGGTCATCTCCTTCACCGGCTCCGACAAGGTCGGCCGCCACGTGGCCACCGTCTGCGCCTCGCTCTTCAAGCGCTCGGTGCTCGAACTGGGCGGCAACAGCGCGCTGGTGGTCCTGGACGACGCCGACATCGACTACGCGGTCGACGCGGCGGTCTTCAGCCGGTACGTCCACCAGGGCCAGGTCTGCATGGCCGCCAACCGTGTGCTGGTCGACCGCTCGATCGCCGACGAGTTCACCGAGAAGTTCGTCGCCAAGGTGAAGACCCTCAAGTCCGGCGACCCGCGCGATCCCCAGACCATCATCGGCCCCCTGATCAACTCCCAGCAGGCGGAGTCGATCTCGGCCATGGTCGAGCAGGCCATCGCCGAGGGCGCCACGGCCCTGGTGCACGGCACGACCACCGACAACCTGGTCGAGCCCTCGGTCCTCACCGACGTCCCGGCCGGCTCCGAGCTGCTCCGCCAGGAGGTCTTCGGCCCGGTCGCCTTCCTCATCCCGTTCGACGGCGAGGAGGAGGCAGTACGCCTCGTCAACGACACCCCGTACGGCCTCAGCGGCGCCGTCCACACCGGTGACATCGAGCGGGGCGTGTCCTTCGCCAAGCGGATCGACACCGGCATGTTCCACGTCAACGACGGCACGGTCCACGACGAGCCCGTCGTCCCCTTCGGCGGCGAGAAGCACTCCGGCCTCGGCCGACTGAACGGCGAGACCACCGTGGAGTCCTTGACCACCCTGAAGTGGATCTCGGTCCAGCACGGCCGGAGCGGCTTCCCGTTCTAGCCGGTCGAAGAGGCGGTCACTTCCGGGCCCATTAGGACGTCATCTGTCCTACTGGGCCCGTAGCTTCGTCGGTGTCAGGGCAACACGACCCGAGGAAAGGCGGCCGGTCATGGTCACTCACGTTCCCGCGGAAGCACAGGGCGACGAGCGCGGAGCACTGCTCTCCTTCATCGAGGAACAGCGCGGCGGCATCCGCCGGGCGCTGCTCGGCCTGACGGACGAGCAGGCGTCGAGCAAGCCGAGCGCGAGCGAGCTGTCCCTGGCGGGCCTGCTCAAGCATGTCACCGAGGTCGAGCAGAGCTGGATCGCCCGCGCCAAGCAGGAGCCGCCCGCCGTGGAGCGGGACCAGTCGAACTGGCACGAGACCTTCCAGCTGGTCGGCGCCGAGACGGTGGCCTCGCAACTCGCCTACTGGGAGCAGGTCGCCGCCGAGACGGAGAAGTTCATCAGCTCCGTCCCCAGCCTCGACGACACCTTCCCGCTCCCGCCGCAGCCGTGGTTCCCCCCGGAGGGCCGGGTCTCCATGCGCTGGGTCTGCCTCCACCTGATCCGCGAACTCGCCCGGCACGCGGGCCACGCCGACATCGTCCGCGAGTCCCTGGACGGGAAGACGGCCTTCGAACTCGTGGCCCTGGAGCAGGCCTCCTAGCCACCCCCCAGGGGAGGCGTCCGGCGGATCACGCCGGCGTCGCGGGCCCTGGCACGCGACTTGATCCTCCGGACAGGCCCTAGTGGTGGAAGCTGGTGGCCGCGTCCTTGTCCCTGGTCAACAGGTGCGGCTGCCGGCGTAGTTCGGGCAGCAGCCGCATCAGGTCCTCGAGGAACAGCTCGGCCAGGTCCTTGGAGAAGCCGTTGCGGCACACCACCCGAAGCACGGACAGGTCCTCCCGGTTCGCCGGGAAGGTGTACGCCGGCACCAGCCAGCCGCTCTCGCGCAGCCGCCGGGAGACGTCGAAAACGTCGTACGACGTCACGTGGTCGGCGGTGGTGAAGGCGAACACGGGCAGCTCGTCGCCCCGGGTGAGGAGCCGGAAGTCGCCGAGCGCCTCGATGCGTTCGGCGAGCCCGGTGGCCACCTCCCGCGACGCCTGCTGAACCGCGCGGTAGCCGTCCCGGCCGAGCCGCAGGAACGTGTAGTACTGCGCGACCACCTGGGCGCCGGGGCGGGAGAAGTTGAGGGCGAAGGTGGGCATGTCGCCGCCCAGGTAGTTGACCCGGAAGACGAGCTCCTCGGGCAGTGCCTCCTTGTCGCGCCACAGCGCCCAGCCGACGCCCGGGTAGACCAGCCCGTACTTGTGCCCTGAGGTGTTGATCGACGCCACCCGCGGCAGGCGGAAGTCCCACACCAGGTTCTCGTCGAGGAAGGGCGCGATCATGGCGCCGGACGCGCCGTCCACGTGGACCGGGATGTCGAGGCCGGTGCGCTCCTGGAGGGCGTCCAGGGCGGCGCAGAGGTCGGCGATCGGCTCGTACGACCCGTCGAAGGTGGAGCCGAGGATGCCGACGACCCCGATGGTGTTCTCGTCGCACAGCTCGGCGGCTGCCTGCGGGTCCAGGTGGTAACGGTCGCCCTCCATCGGTACGAACCGGGCCTCCACCTCCCAGAAGTTGCAGAACTTCTCCCAGCAGACCTGGACGTTGATCCCCATGATCAGGTTCGGTCGGGCGGTGCCCGGATAGCGGTCGCTGTTGCGCTGCGCCCAGCGGCGCTTCATCGCCATCCCGGCCAGCATGCAGGCCTCGCTGGAGCCGGTCGTCGAACATCCGATCGTGCCGGCCGGATCCGGCGCGTTCCACAGGTCGGCGAGCATCGCCACACAGCGCCGCTCCAGCTCGGCGGTGCGCGGGTACTCGTCCTTGTCGATCATGTTCTTGTCGTTGCACTCCGCCATCAGGACCCCGGCCTGCGGCTCCATCCAGGTGGTGACGAAAGTGGCCAGATTCAGCCGGGCGTTGCCGTCCAGCATCAGCTCGTCGTGAACCAGCTGGTAGGCCGTCGAGGGCGGCAGCGGGCCGTCCGGCAGCCGGTGCGTGGGAGGGGCCTCCACCATGCCGGCGACCGGATTCGTCTCACCGAAGAACGGGTTGACGGACATGGGTCGCTCTCGGTGCTTCCCGGATCCTTTGTGGAGCGGCATGACAGGTGCCTCCTAGAGCAGTTTCACAAGGTTCAGCGCAGGGGCGTGCCGTCCGCCCGCAGCTGCATCTTCGGTCGTCCGGTCACCAGCAGCCACGCGGGCAGCGACGCGATGCACAGCAGGGCGAGGATCACCGGCGAGGCCACCAGCACGGCGGCCGTGAACAGGCTCACCCAACCCTGTCGGGTGATCGCCAACAGCATGCCCAGCACGCCTGCCGCCACGCCCACCGAGGGCTGGACGGCCGGCACCAGGGCATGGGCGCACAGCCCGAGGCCCGCGCCGATGAAAACGGAGGGAAAGATCCGGCCACCGCGGAAGCCGCAGGCCGCGGCCACGAGCAGCGCGGCCAGCTTCACGACCGTCATCACCGCGAACTGCCCGGCCGACCAGCGCTCCGGGTCCTTCGCCAGGACCGCGACCTCGTCAAGCCCCTTGAAGAGCGTCAGATGGCCGCCCAGTGCGCCCAGAAGGCCGAGGACCACACCACCGGCGGGCAGGGCCAGCATGGGGTGCCGGAGGCGCTGGAAGGCCCCGTGGAGGTATGGGAAGGCGCAGACGGCGAGCATACCGAGCAGCGCGGCCACGGGGGCGATCACCAGAGCCGACAGCAGATCGGGCCAGCGCAGCCGGCCGACCGCGGGCAGCCCGAGGTCCAGGGTCGGACGGGCCACCAGGGCGGTCGTCATCGCGCCCGCCCCCGCGGCCGTCAGCGGCCCGAAGAGGTTGTCCCACAGCGCACCCTTCAGCGGCTTCCCGGCCAACGCCTCCGAGATCACCAGGGCCGCCGCCACCGGCGTACCGAACATCGCGCCGAGCGTCGCCGCGTCGGCCAGCGCGGGCCACAACGAGCCCGGCAGCCGGGGCATCGCGAGGCTCCCCAGCCACAGCGCCAGCCCCACGTTCACCGCGATGATCGGCGCGGTCAGCATCACCAGCATCCACAGCACCGAGTACCGCCCGATGCCGAACGCGTCCGGCAGGTTGTTCCAGAGAACGTGCTGGAACCGCTCCGCCAGGGAGCTCACCAGCAGGTACAGCAGGCTGCTGCCGACGCCGACGACGAGGGAGGGCAGGATCAGCGGCAGCAGGGCACGCGCGGGGGCCGAGGGCGGGGTGGGGAGCGCCTGCCGCGCTGTGTCCTGGGCCACCGCCCCACCATAAGTGGGCAAAACCGACACAACATCCTGAATGAACCGGGCGTCAGACGGCTCCAACGCACCGGGCTTGCACCTCACGTGACGTGAGGACCCAGGGTGGAGCGCGGAAAGGAGCGGAAGTGAGCTACTCCGTCGGACAGGTCGCCGCGTTCGCCGGCGTCACCGTGCGCACGCTGCACCACTACGACGAGATCGGCCTGCTGGTCCCCGGCGAGCGCAGCCCCGCCGGGCACCGGCGTTACGGCGACGCCGACCTCGACCGGCTGCAACGGATCCTGTTCTACCGGGAGCTCGGCTTCCCGCTCGAAGAGGTCGCGGCCCTGCTCGACGACCCGGACGCGGACCCGCGCGCGCATCTGCGCCGCCAGCACGACCTGCTGACCGCCCGGATCGAGAAGCTGCAGAAGATGGCCGCGGCCGTGGAGCACGCCATGGAGGCACGCAGGATGGGCATCAACCTCACCCCCGAGGAACGCTTCGAGGTCTTCGGCGACAAGGACCCCGAGCAGTACGCCGAGGAGGCCGAGCAGCGCTGGGGCGGCACCGAGGCCTACGCCGAGTCGCAGCGCCGGGCCGCCCGCTACACCAAGGCCGACTGGCAGCGCATGAAGGCCGAGGTCGACGACTGGGGCGAGCGTTACGCCGCCCTGGTGAACGAGGCCGAGCCGCCGACCGGCGCACGGGCCATGGACATGGCCGAGGAGCACCGGCAGCACATTTCGACCTGGTTCTACGACTGCCCGTACGAGATGCACCGCGGTCTCGCCGGGATGTACATGTCCGACGAGCGCTTCAAGGCGTTCTACGACTCGATGGCCCCGGGCATGGCCGGGCACCTGAAGGAGGCGATCGAGGCGAACGCGGCACGGCACACGGCGTAGCTAGGCTAGACCTTGTCGACGATGACGGCGGTGCCGTACGCGCACACCTCGGTCCCCGCGTCCGCCGCCTCGGTCACATCGAACCGGAAGGCCAGCACGGCGTTGGCGCCACGCGCGCGTGCCTGTTCCACCAGCCGCTCCATGGCCTGGGTGCGGGTCTGTACGAGCGTTTTCGTCAGCCCCTTCAGCTCACCGCCGATCATCGACTTCAGACCCGCGCCGATCTGACTGCCCAGGTGCCGGGAGCGCACGGTCAGCCCGAAGACCTCGCCGATGACCTCCCGCACCCGGTACCCGGGAACGTCGTTCGTGGTGACCACCAGCACATCGGGCCGGGGTCCCTGACCGCCGCCGTATTCTTCGATACCCATGTGCACAGGTCTTCCCCAGCCCGGCCACAGTGCATCCTGGATCCACCGGTGGAACCTGGGGCAGACACAATGCGTTGATAGCTTTGTGCGGCCGCACCAGGACGCCGTAGTGCCCCCACCCTCAGGAGCCCGGAACCGTTATGACGCTTGCCCTCGGCCCGAGCTGGCTGGATCCGAACCAACTTCTCGACTCGTTCGGCATCTGGGGCCTGCTCCTGGTCGTCTTCGCGGAGTCGGGCCTCTTGATCGGCTTCTTCCTCCCCGGTGACTCCCTCCTGTTCACCTGCGGCCTGCTGATCACCTCGAACCAGCTGGACTTCCCCCTGTGGGGAGCCATCGCCCTGATCTGCGTCGCCGCGATACTCGGCGACCAGGCGGGCTTCATGTTCGGCAAGAAGGTCGGTCCGTCGCTCTTCAACCGCCCGAACTCCCGCCTCTTCAAGCAGGAGAACGTCGCCAAGGCGCACGAGTTCTTCGAGAAGCACGGCCCGAAGTCCCTGATCCTGGCCCGCTTCGTGCCGGTGATCCGCACCTTCACGCCGATCATCGCCGGTGTGAGCGGCATGGCCTACCGCTCGTTCCTGGTGTTCAACGTCATCGGCGGTGTCCTCTGGGGCGCCGGTGTCACCCTGCTCGGCTCCTGGCTCGGCAAGATCGGCTTCGTCAAGAACAACATCGAGGCGATCCTGATCCTCATCGTCCTCGTCTCGGTGATCCCGATCATCATCGAATTCTTGCGGGCCCGCTCGAAGAACAAGAAGGCGGCGCCGGCCCAGCAGCCGTTCCAGCAGCACCCCGCCCCGCCGGTGATGGACGACGCGACGACCCAGCTCCGCAGGGTCGACCCGACGTACGGCGGGCAGCAGCCTCCGCAGCAGCAGTACGGCGGGCAGCCCCAGCAGCAGCCGTACGGCGGGCAGCAGCCTCCGCAGGAGCAGTACGGCGGGCAGCCCCAGCAGCAGCAGTACGGCGGGCAGCCCCAGCAGCAGCCGTACGGCGGGCAGCAGCCTCCGCAGGAGCAGTACGGCGGGCAGCCCCAGCAGCAGCAGTACGGCGGGCAGCCCCAGCAGCAGCCGTACGGCGGGCAGCAGCCTCCGCAGGAGCAGTACGGCGGGCAGCCCCAGCAGCAGCCGTACGGCGGGCAGCAGCCTCCGCAGGAGCAGTACGGCGGGCAGCAGCCTCCGCAGCAGCAGCCGTACTACGGCCAGGGCGGCTACAGCCAGAACGGCTACGGCCAGCAGCAGTACCCGCCCAGCGAGGACCACTACCGAGCGCCGTAAGCGAAATCGCCCCGGAAGGGCGCGGGGAACTGCGCGAGCAACCACAACGCACCCGCAGTCGCCGTCCCACCCGGGACCCCTGCCCACCAGGCGCTCAGAACCCCCGCGTCCGCTTCGCGGCCCGCCGCTTCCCGGCCGAACCGACCCGCAGCCCCAACCGCGAGATCTCCGACCCCAGGTTGACCCCGATGGCGATGGCCATGGCGAGCGACGCCGCCTTGGCCAACGACACCAACCCCTTGTCGACCTCGTTCTGGGCCATCGACAACAGCCCGAAATAGGTCGCCGACCCCGGCAGCAACGGCCCGATCGCCGCGGTCGTGTACGGCAGCGCGGACGCGAACCGGTACCGCGACAGCAGCTGCCCGAACAAGCCCACCAGGCCGGCCGCCGCGGCCGTGGAGGCGACCGGCGAGATTCCTCCGGTGTAGTGCATCGCACCGTAGACGCACCAGGCCACACCGCCGTTGAGGGTCACGGCCAGCACGGTGGACCGCTCCTGCTGGAGCAGCACGGCGAAGGTCAGCGACAGCACCATCGACGCGGCGATCTGCAGCAGCGGCCGCTCGGAGCCGATCAGCGTCGCGTCGGGGTTGAGCCGGCCACCCAGCTTCACGCCGAAGTACAGGACCGTCAGCACCCCGATGACGATGCCGACGAAGAAGTACATGACCTCCAGCAGGCGCGCGGAGGCGGTGATGTAGAAGCCGGTGAGGCCGTCCTGGACGCCCGCGACGAGGGCCCGTCCGGGCAGCAGCGCGAACAGCCCACCGGTGACGACCGCGGACGCCGCGACATCGACGTGGGCGAGCGCGAAGGCGACCCCGATCGCGGCCGGCGGCATCGCGGCGATCATGAACTGGTAGAACTCCGGCAGCCCCCGCCCCGCGCACAGCCACGCCAGCCGGTCGCCGAGCATTGCGCCGATCGCGGCCGCCACGAACACCAGGAAGTCACCGCCGACGAGCACCGAGGCGGCCCCGGCGAGGAGTCCGCTCGCCCCGGTCAGCGCCCAGCCGGGGTACGGGTGCCGGTTGCGGCGGATCTCCGCGAGCCGCCGGTAGGCCTCCTCAAGGGAGACATGGGTCTCGGGGTCGGTGAGGTCGTCCACGAGCCGGAAGACGGCGGCCAGACGCGTGTAGTCGGTGCCGCGCCGCCGTACCGTCCGGGACGCCGTCACCGGGTCGTCGACGAGCGAGGGCTGGTAGGAGATCGCCAGCAGCGTGAAGGTGACGTTCGGCTCGCAGCGGTCCAGGCCGTACGACCGGCAGACCGCGAACATCGCGGCCTCCACGTCCTCCGCGCCCTCGCCGCCCGCCAGCAGCAGCTCCCCGATACGAAGGGTCAGGTCGAGCACGCGCGGGACGGCCGGCCCGCCCTCCTCGGCCTTCTGCACCGGCTCCGGCGCCGGCCGCTCGGCCACCGGCATACGCAGCATCGTGCGCATCCGGTCCTGCCAGGACGCGTCCTTGATGAGACTGACCGCGGGGAAGCCGGAGGCGGGGGTGAAGGCGGCCGGGGCGTCGTAGGCGCTGAAGGTGCTCGGCATGCTGAACGCCGAGCCCTCCGACTCGCCGGTCGCCGGCTGCGGCGCCGCCAGCCCCTTCGGTACCACGAACTCGGACGTGCTCTCAGGCTCGACGCCGGCCTCGGGGACGGCGATGCCCGCCGGAACGGCGAACTCGGATGTGATCTCCGGGTCGTACCGCGCCTCGTCCGACCGGGGCTTGCGGTCCTCCTCCTCCGTCACCGTCGTAACGCTCCCTGAACGACAATTTCACTTGAGCCCCAGTATGAGCATGACCTCACAGCGGACACGAAAAACGGGCCTCACGCGTGCGTGCGGCCCGTTTCCCGTGCGCGGACGCGGTCAGTGACCGCCCTGCTCCTTGAAGCGCTTGTACGACCGCTCGATCTCCGCCTCGGCGTCGGTGCGGCCCACCCAGTTGGCGCCCTCGACGGACTTGCCGGGCTCCAGGTCCTTGTAGACCTCGAAGAAGTGCTGGATCTCCAGGCGGTCGAACTCCGACACGTGGTGGATGTCCCGCAGGTGCTCCACACGAGGGTCGGACGCCGGGACGCACAGCAGCTTGTCGTCGCCGCCGGCCTCGTCGGTCATCCGGAACATGCCGATGACGCGGCACTTGATGAGGCAGCCGGGAAAGGTCGGCTCCTCCAGGATGACCAGCGCGTCCAGCGGGTCGCCGTCCTCGCCGAGGGTGTTCTCGACGAAGCCGTAGTCGGCCGGGTAGCTGGTCGAGGTGAAGAGACGACGGTCCAGGCGGATCCGACCGGTCTCGTGGTCCACCTCGTACTTGTTCCGCGAACCCTTCGGGATCTCGATCGTGACGTCGAACTCCACCGGTGGCTCCTCCATGATCAACACATAGTTCTGATGGTTAAGTGTCCCTCACGCAGGTGTGTGATCGCGAAAGGGGCTGGTGGTCGTGCCAGAGCTGAGGCCTTGGCAGTCCGCGAAACCGCGTGTGCGGAAGATCGCGGGTGCCGTGCGACCGCGTCTGGCACGCGTGGTGACCGCCACGAAACCACAGGTCACAAGGGCGGCTCGGGCAGTCGGGCCGCGGCTGGCCCGCATCACGCGCGCGACGGGATCCCGGCTGGCCACCCTGGTCCGCCCCCCTCGTCCTCGGACCTTCAGGACCTGGCAGTACACCGCGGGCGCCGCCACGGTGGGGCTCGCGCTGGCCGCCGGTGCGGTGACCGCGGCGGGCCCCTGGGACGCCAACGGTCAGCGTACGGCCGAGCGGGACCGGGCTGTCGCCCTGGAGCGGACGGGTGGTGCAGATCACGGTTCCGGCACCGCCGCGGGAGAACCCAGCCCCGCGCCCAGCGCCGGATCCGTCCTGACGGGCCTGCGCGGTGCCACGAACACCGTGAAGTCGGCGCCGACCGGAGCACCCGAGGGAATCTCCGGAACGGCCCTCACGGACCTCCTGGGGCCCCTCCTGCGCGACTCGGCGCTCGGCAGCACCCGCACCGCCGTGGTCGTCGACGTGGCCACGGGCAGGCGCCTCTACGGCTCCGGCGCCGACACGGCCCTCACTCCCGCCTCCACCACCAAGATCGCCACCGCCGTGGCCGCACTCTCCGCCCTCGGCCCCGACCACCGCATCACCACACGCGTGGCCCTCGAACCCGGCACCAGGGAGGTCGTCCTGGTCGGCGGCGGCGACCCGACCCTGACCGCCCGCAAGGACGCGGGTGAATGGGCCAGTCTGCGCATCCTCGCCACCGAGACGGCCGGATCGCTGACCGCGCGGGGCATCAAACAGATCACCCTCTCGTACGACACCACGCTCTACACCGGCCCCGACCTGCACCCCATCGGCGCGAACGACAACCTCGCGCGCGTGAGCCCGCTCATGGCCGACGAGGCCCGCACCGACGGCTCCAGCAACGGCCCGGCGGTCCGGGTGAGCGACCCGGCGGCCGACGCGGCACAGAAGTTCGCCGGCTTCCTGGCGGAGGCCGGCATCAAAACCTCGTCGCCCGGCACCTCCAAGGCGAGCAGCCGGGCCGACACCCTCGCCACCGTCTCCTCGCCCCCGCTGTCCTCGATCGTCGAGCGCATGCTGACCAACAGCGACAACGACATCGCCGAGGCCCTGGCCCGCCAGACGGCGCTGGCGAGCGGCGAGCCGGCGAGTTTCGCCGGGGGAGCGGCCGCGATCCGCGCCCAACTGACCAAGCTGGGCCTGCCGATGACCGGCGCCGCCTTCCACGACGGCAGCGGCCTGAACCGTGACGACCGGCTGACGGCGAACCTCCTCACCGCCCTGCTCGTCAAGGCCGCCGACGCGGACCGGCCGGGCCTGCGCCCGGTCCTCACCGGCCTGCCCGTCGCCGGCTTCACGGGCACCCTGACCAGCCGTTACACGGACGGCGCGGCAGGCGTCGTACGCGCGAAGACGGGCACCCTGACCGGCGTCAACACCCTGGCGGGCACGGTCGTCGACAAGGACGGGCGCCTGCTGGTGTTCGCCTTCCTCGCGGCGAACACCACGAGCCCGCCGGCGGCCCAGGCGGCACTGGACCGGACGGCGACGGCGCTTGCGGGCCTGTGAACGCCCCGTCCATGCCGACGCAAGCACCACCGACCCCACCCACCGCACAAACCAGCCGCACCCTCACCAACCTCCACGGCCTGCCTCAAGTGGGAGCGCTAACGTACGGTTGACGCATGACGAGCATCGGTGGCGCTGCTTCTTCTGGGATGGTCGACTGGAATCTCGCGGTGGCGACCGCGACCCGGCTGGTGCGGCCGGGCCCCGAGGTGAGCCGCGACGAGGCCCGGGCCATCGTCGCGGAGCTGCGGCGGCACGCGAAGGCCTCGGAGGAACACGTCCGGGGCTTCACTCGTATGGGGAACGACGACGTCTTCGACACCCCCGTCCTGGTGGTGGACCGCCCGGGCTGGGTGAAGGCGAACGTCGCCGGGTTCCGGGAACTCCTCAAGCCGCTGCTGGACAAGATGCAGGAGCGGCGGGCCGGCAGTCCGGGCGGCGCGGTCCTCGGTGCGGTGGGCGGCAAGGTCACCGGCGTGGAACTCGGCATGCTGCTGTCGTTCCTGTCCTCCCGGGTCCTCGGCCAGTACGAGACCTTCGCTCCCGCCTCCCGCGACCTTCCCGCGGACGAGCACGGCGGCGGACGGCTGCTGCTGGTCGCCCCGAACATCGTCCATGTGGAGCGCGAACTCGACGTGCAGCCCCACGACTTCCGCCTGTGGGTGTGCCTGCACGAGGAGACGCACCGCACCCAGTTCACGGCGGTGCCCTGGCTGCGCGCCCATCTGGAGGGCGAGATCCAGGCGTTCCTGTCGGAGACCGACGTCGACCCGATGACCGTCCTCGAACGCGTCCGGGACGCCGCCCAGTCCCTCGCCGGGGGCCGCCCGGAGGCCGAGGAGGACGACGGCGGTCGGTCGTTCGTCGAACTGGTGCAGACCCCGGCCCAGCGCGAGATCCTCGGCCGGCTCACCGCCGTGATGTCCCTCCTGGAGGGCCACGCCGACTTCGTCATGGACGGGGTGGGGCCGGCGGTCGTACCGACCGTCGCCGAGATCCGCGAGAAGTTCCAGCAGCGGCGTGCCAAGGGCGCCTCCCGGCTGGACATGACCCTGCGCAAGCTGCTCGGCCTGGACGCCAAACTCCGGCAGTACCGGGACGGCGAGCGCTTTGTGCGGGCCGTCGTCGAGCAGGTCGGCATGGACGGCTTCAACCGGGTGTGGACCTCCCCGAACACCCTGCCGACCAAGGCCGAGATCGCCAAACCGGCGGACTGGGTCGCTCGGGTGCACCGCAAGGCCGAGTCGTGAACCGACGGGGGTTGTGGTGAATCGGATCCTGCATACGGCAGGCGAACGCCCCTCCAATCACCCGTCCGAGGGACCGTGAGCGATGGGTAGGCGTGCGATGCTCGGGGAACGGCCCATTTCTGTCACCATCTACACACTCTGAGTGACCGATCTCGGGTTCACCCCCCGAAAACTTCATGAAGGGAACCGGACATGGGTCCCCATCCTGCGGTCGCGGCGATACGCCTGGCGGTCCGCCGCGTCCTCCACGACATCCTCACCGACAACAGCCGCCACAGCCGTACCACCGGTGAACGCACCGGCGGACGCATCGTCGCGCGCCTCACGCGCCCCACCGGAGACATCCCGGAGCAGTCACCGAACGAGCGGCCCCCCTCCCCGCTCGTCCTCGTGGCGTGCTCCGGCGGCGCCGACTCGATGGCGCTCGCCTCCGCCCTCGCCTTCGAGGCACCCAAGCTCGGCGTCCGCGCGGGCGGCATCACCGTCGACCACGGCCTGCAGCCCGGTTCCGACCTGCGGGCCGAAGAAGTCGTCCTACGGCTGCGCGAACTCGGCCTGGACCCGGCCGAGTCGATCACCGTGACCGTCGGCCGCGACGGCGGACCCGAGGCCGCGGCCCGGGACGCCCGCTACGCCGCCCTGGACGCCGCCGCCGAGCGGCACGGCGCCACCGCGGTCCTGCTCGGCCACACCAGGGACGACCAGGCCGAAACCGTCCTGCTCGGCCTCGCGCGCGGCTCGGGCATCCGCTCCCTGTCCGGAATGGCCGCGGTCTCGGGGGCCGGCGGCCGTTACCGTCGTCCGTTCCTCCAGCTGGACCGGCAGACCGCCCGCAAGGCCTGCCTGGTCCAGTCCCTGCCGGTCTGGGACGATCCGCACAACGCGGATCCGGCCTACACCCGCTCCCGGCTCCGCCACGAGGGCCTGCCGGCCCTGGAGAAGGCCCTGGGCAAGGGCGTCGTCGAGGCCCTCGCCCGCACCGCCCAGCTCTCCCGCGACGACGCCGACGCCCTCGACACCTGGGCCAGCCAGGCCGAGGCCTCCGTACGGGACGCCGCGGGTCTGCTGGAATGCGCCAAGCTCTACGCCCTGCCACCCGCCGTCCGCCGCCGGATCCTGCGCCGTGCGGCCATCGAGGCGGGCGCACCGGCCGGTTCGCTCTTCGCCCGGCACATCGAGGAAGTCGACCGGCTGATCACCGGGTGGCGCGGTCAGGGGGCCATCAATCTCCCCGGCAAGGTCGAGGCCCGGCGCCAGGGTGGCAGACTGGTGATCCGGCAAGGCTGAATCCGCACCCCCTCGGGGGCCGGGCTCCGCCGGTGGGACGACCGAAAGTGATGCGGGTGGACGCGAAAGACATGGGTGCCGATCTCCAGCGGGTACTCATCACCAAGGAAGAGATCGACGCGAAGCTGGCTGAGCTGGCCGCGAAGATCGACGCGGAGTACGCGGGCAAGGACCTGCTCATCGTCGGCGTCCTCAAGGGCGCCGTGATGGTCATGGCGGACCTCGCCCGGGCGCTGTCCACCCCCGTCACCATGGACTGGATGGCCGTGTCCTCCTACGGCGCGGGCACCCAGTCCTCCGGTGTGGTGCGGATCCTCAAGGACCTCGACACCGACATCAAGGGCCGGCACGTCCTGATCGTCGAGGACATCATCGACTCCGGACTGACCCTGTCGTGGCTGCTGTCCAACCTCGGCTCCCGCGAGCCCGAGTCGCTCAAGGTCTGCACCCTGCTGCGCAAGCCCGACGCGGCCAAGGTCGCCATCGACGTCGAGTGGGTCGGTTTCGACATCCCCAACGAGTTCGTCGTCGGCTACGGCCTCGACTATGCCGAGAAGTACCGCAATCTTCCGTTCGTCGGTACGCTCGCGCCTCACGTCTACGGCGGTTGAACCCCGGCTGATACGTCGGAGGGTCCACTTGCGTAAGACGATCGGGAACCCCAGCGGGTTTCGCGCCGTTGGAGCATGCAGAGACGGGTTTACCAGCCGTCCGAGACGCTCAGTGCGGCTTCGGGCACTCAGGCTGGGGTACCGTCAGAAGAACTGTCTTATCAAACTCACTATGGCAGGAGGGACGGGGCGACACGCTCCGTATGGATGGACGTGAAGCGATACTTCCGTGGGCCGGTCATGTGGATCGTGCTGGCCGTCCTTGCCGTGGTCGTGTTGATGCAGGTCGTCGGCTCGTCCGGCGGCTACAAGACGGTGGACACCGGCCAGGTCGTGGCGGCGATCAACGACAACAAGGTGGAATCGGCGAAGCTGACCACCGGTGACGAGCAGACCATCAAGGTCACGCTCAAGAACGGCGACAAGGTCGACGGCAGCTCGAAGATCCAGGCGAGCTACATCGGCGACCAGGGCGTGACCATCGCCAACACCCTGCAGACCAAGTACCAGGACAAGCAGATCCCCGACGGTTACACCGTCTCGCCGACCAAGCAGAACGCTTTCGTCGGTGTCCTGCTCTCCCTGCTCCCCTTCGTCCTCATCGTGGTCGTCTTCCTGTTCCTGATGAATCAGATGCAGGGCGGTGGCTCCCGGGTCATGAACTTCGGCAAGTCCAAGGCGAAGCTCATCACCAAGGACACCCCGAAGACGACGTTCTCGGACGTCGCGGGCTGTGACGAGGCCGTCGAGGAGCTCCACGAGATCAAGGAGTTCCTCCAGGAGCCGGCCAAGTTCCAGGCCGTCGGCGCCAAGATCCCCAAGGGCGTGCTCCTCTACGGCCGTCCCGGTACCGGCAAGACGCTGCTCGCGCGTGCCGTCGCCGGCGAGGCCGGGGTGCCCTTCTACTCGATCTCCGGTTCCGACTTCGTCGAGATGTTCGTCGGTGTCGGTGCCTCCCGGGTCCGTGACCTCTTCGAGCAGGCCAAGGCGAACGCCCCGGCGATCGTCTTCGTCGACGAGATCGACGCGGTCGGCCGCCATCGCGGCGCCGGCCTCGGCGGCGGTCACGACGAGCGCGAGCAGACCCTGAACCAGCTGCTCGTCGAGATGGACGGCTTCGACGTCAAGGGCGGTGTGATTCTCATCGCCGCGACGAACCGGCCCGACATCCTCGACCCGGCGCTGCTGCGCCCGGGCCGTTTCGACCGCCAGATCGCGGTCGACCCGCCGGACCTGCAGGGCCGTCTGGAGATCCTCAAGGTCCACCAGAAGGGCAAGCCGGTCGCACCCGACGTCGACCTCGCGGCGGTCGCCCGCCGCACGCCGGGCTTCACCGGCGCGGACCTGTCGAACGTGCTGAACGAGGCGGCGCTGCTCACGGCCCGCAGCGACCGGAAGCTCATCGACAACCAGATGCTCGACGAGGCGATCGACCGAGTGGTCGCGGGTCCGCAGAAGCGGACCCGGATCATGTCGGACAAGGAGAAGAAGATCACCGCGTACCACGAGGGCGGCCACGCCCTGGTCGCGGCGGCCTCCCCGAACTCCGACCCGGTCCACAAGATCACGATCTTGTCCCGTGGCCGCGCCCTCGGTTACACGATGGTCCTGCCGGACGAGGACAAGTACTCGACCACGCGCAACGAGATGCTCGACCAGCTCGCCTACATGCTGGGCGGCCGCGCGGCCGAGGAACTGGTCTTCCACGACCCGACCACCGGCGCCGCCAACGACATCGAGAAGGCCACGACCACCGCCCGTGCGATGGTCACGCAGTACGGCATGACCGAGCGTCTCGGCGCGATCAAGTTCGGCGGCGACAACACCGAGCCCTTCCTCGGCCGTGAGATGTCCCACCAGCGCGACTACTCGGAAGAGGTCGCCGCCCTGGTGGACGAGGAAGTCAAGAAGCTGATCGAGAACGCGCACAACGAGGCCTGGGAGATCCTGGTCGAGAACCGCGACGTCCTCGACAACCTGGTGCTCCAGCTGCTGGAGAAGGAGACCCTCGGCAAGGAGCAGATCGCCGAGATCTTCGCCACGATCCACAAGCGGCCCCCGCGGCCTGCGTGGACCGGCTCCTCCCGCCGTACGCCGTCCACCCGCCCGCCGGTGCTCTCCCCGAAGGAGCTCGCACTGACCAACGGGGCGAACGGCGCGACGCCGACGATCAGCACCGCGAAGTCCACGGCGGCCGAGTCGGCCCCGGCGGTCGAGAAGGCCCCGGAGGACCGTCCCGAGAGCTGAGTCACACCGGCCTCATCTGGCTGGGAATGGATGCCGCGCCCCTCAGGATCTAGCCTGGGGGGCGCGGCTTTTCGGTATGCCCGCATATGAGGCGCGTGACCCACAGGCGCCCCCCTAAGGAACGAGGCACCCCAGATGACCGATCCCGTGACCCTGGACGGCGAGGGCACCATCGGCGAATTCGATGAGAAACGCGCCGAGAACGCCGTACGCGAACTCCTGATCGCAGTCGGCGAGGACCCCGACCGTGAAGGGCTCCGGGAGACTCCGGCGCGGGTGGCGCGGGCGTACCGCGAGTTGCTGGCCGGGAACAACCAGCAACCCGAAGAGGTCCTGACGACGACCTTCGACCTCGGGCATGACGAGATGGTTCTGGTCAAGGACATTGAAATCGTGTCCTTGTGTGAGCATCACATGTTGCCGTTCCATGGTGTGGCTCATGTCGGCTACATCCCGGCGGCGACCGGCAAGATCACGGGTCTGTCGAAGCTCGCCCGCCTGGTCGAGGTGTTCGCGCGCCGGCTGCAGGTGCAGGAACGACTCACCACACAGATCGCCGACTCGCTCATGCGGATTCTCGAGGCCCGCGGCGTGATCGTCGTTGTGGAGGCTGAGCACATGTGCATGTCGGTCCGGGGGATCCGCAAGCCGGGTGCCAAGACGACGACGTCGGCGGTCCGCGGCCAGCTCCGGGACGCCACGACCCGCGCCGAGGCGATGAGCCTGATACTGGCGCGCTGACCTCCCCGAACGGGGCTCAGGCGACCGGCTCGGCCCCGCTGTGGTGGTTGTCGTCGTCCTCCGGGAGCTTGCACACCCGCTCCAGGAACACCGCCGCCGCTATGACGCCGATGCCGGCCAGCACCGAGAAGGCCGCATAGAGGGCCTGGTCGCGGCGGACGGGGAGGTCCAGGAGTTCCAGCAGGAAGACGCCCGTGCCGCCGTACATGCCGGCGACGAGGGCCGCGACCAGGGCGCTGGCCTGGCCGAAGACGACCGCGCGGGCGGCCATCAGGGGGTCGACGCCCTTGGCGCCCGGGCGGCGCTCGCGCTGGGCCTTGAGGCGAGCGCGCAACGAGAGCGCCGTGGAGAGCAGGACCACGGCGATGAGGGCGAGGACGATCGGGGCGGCCACCGGCACGCTGGGCAGGGTCCCCACCGAGTTCCACAGGCGGGCCCCCGCCCAGGACAGCACTCCGGCCACGACGAACACACTGGCCAGCACCCTGATCCGCAGCTCTTTCACTGTCTTCCTTCAGCTCCCCCGCAGCGATGTGGTCGTGTCGACCTTAACGACTACTCGGGCAGTCGGAGTTCCAGGTCCACACGCGCTTCCACACCGTGCCGGGTGACGGCCGCCAGCAACTCGGCGACCGTGCCGCGGCCGGGCAGGAGGGCCTCGGGGTCGACGTCGTACCAGGGCGCGAGGACGAAGGCGCGCTCGTGGGCCCGCGGGTGCGGAAGGGTGAGCTGCGGATCGTCGGAGACGACGTCGGCGTACGCGACGATGTCCACGTCGAGGGTGCGCGGGCCCCAGTGCTCGTCCCGCACCCGGTTGAACGCCTCCTCCACCGCGTGCGCCCGCTCCAGCAGCGAGGACGGCGGGAGGGTGGTCTTCAGCACCACGACCGCGTTGTAGTACGACGGCTGGCTGCCGGGCTCGACGCCCCAGGGCTCCGTCTCGTACACCGGCGACACGGCCTTGATGCGGACGCCCGGGGTGTCCTCCAGGGCGTCGATGGCGCCCTGCAGGGTCTCCAGGCGGTTGCCGAGGTTGGAGCCGAGGGCGACCACGGCGCGTTTGGGGTTGGAGAGGGTGGTGTCGGCGGCGTCGACCTGCTCGACGACGGAGGCGGGCACCGGCTGAACGGTCGGGTCGCTCGGACCCCGCAAAGAGGATGCGGTCATACTCGGCTCCGGGTGATGGTGACGGTGACGTCGTCGAAAGGGACGGTGATCGGGGCGTCCGGTTTGTGGACGCAGACCTCGACCTCTCTTACCCCTTCGTGCTTCAGGCAGGCCTGGGCGATCCGCTCGGCGAGCGTCTCGATCAGGTTCACCGGCTCCCCCTCGACCACGGCGACGACCTCTTCGGCCACCACGCCGTAGTGCACGGTCTTCGCCAGGTCGTCGTCGGCCGCCGCCGGCCGGGTGTCCAGGCCAAGGACGAGGTCCACGAGGAAGGTCTGGCCCTCCTCGCGCTCCTTGGGAAAGACACCGTGGTGCCCGCGGGCCTTCAGGCCGCGCAGCGCGACACGATCCACGCGAATCACTCCTGCAATCGTCGGTAACGGCGAAGTCGCATCGCGTGCGGGCGATGGACCGGCCTCAGACGAATCTACCTGCGGGCACTGACAGAACCGGGTCACGGGGCGGGTGCCCGCGCCGGGCGCGGCAGGGTTCATCGCACGTTTTCCCTGGAGAACGCGGCGGCTCACGGGCCGGTAGCCGTACCTACTGGCGAGTTCGTGATTCCAGCCACTTTCGCGCCACGCGGACCATAGGGACCGCGCGGATCGGCGCGGCCGCTCAGGAGGGCGTGTCTTCCTCCTCGTCCTCGTCGCTCGCGGACAGCACCGGGGAGGCGTGGTGGGACCAGAGCTTCCAGCCCTCCGGGGTGCGCCGGAACACGTTCGTGGCGACGACCAGCTGCCCCACCAGCGGGCCGAGCTCCTGTCCGCCCGTAGGGGCCGGGCCGCCGCTGAGGATGTTCTCCGTACAGGTCACCAGGGCGGTGTCGCCGGTGACGGAGACATGTACATCGGTGAGGAAGAACTGGATGTAGTCGGTGTTCGCCATGATCAGCGCGTACGACCGCAGGACCTCGCCGCGGCCGGTCAGCACCGGCCAGCCAGGGTGCACGCAGGAGATCACGCCGCTGTCCGCCGGGTCGTGGTATTCCTCGTCGACGCCCAGATCGGCGGGGGTGAGCCAGAAGCCGGACACCGCCTCGAAATCGGCACGCTCCACCGCCTCGTAGAAGGCCGTGTTGGCGGCCTCGACCTGCTCGACGTCGGTGTGGGGGGCGCTCACCGGGCTCCTTCTGCGCGGTGGGGAGAGGTGCGGTGGGGAGGGTTCTGCGAAGCCTGTGCGCCCGGCGCATCCGTTCGTGTGCGCGCCCCCTCTATGGCCCGCGCGACCCGTACGGCGTCCGCCGTGGCGCGCACCTCGTGCACGCGCACCGCCCACGCGCCGGCGTGCGCCGCGAGCGCGGAGACGGCGGCCGTCGCCGCGTCGCGCTCCCGGGCCGGCGGAGGCGCCCCCTCGGGCCCGGCCAGGACCCGGCCGAGGAACCGCTTGCGGGAGGCGGCCACGAGCAGCGGGTGCCCGAGGGCGTGCAGCCGGTCGAGGTGGGCGAGAAGGATCAGGTCGTGCTCGGAGTCCTTGGAGAAGCCGAGGCCGGGGTCGACGACGATGCGGTCGGGAGAGATGCCCCCGGCGAGGACGGCGTCCACGCGCGCGTGCAGTTCGTCGAGGACTTCGGCGACGACGTCCTCGTACACGCCCCTGACGTTGCCGCCCTCAAGGAAGCCGCGCCAGTGCATGACGACGAAGGGGGCGTTCGACTCGGCCACGACGGGGATCATGTCGGGGTCGGCGAGGCCGCCGCTGACGTCGTTGACGAGGGCCGCGCCGGCCGCGAGGGCCTGCTGGGCGACGGAGGCGCGCATGGTGTCGACGGAGACGACGACGCCTTCGGAGGTGAGGCCGCGGACGACGGGGATGACACGGCGCAGTTCCTCGTCCTCGTCGACGCGGCTGGCGCCGGGGCGGGTGGACTCGCCGCCGACGTCGACGAGGTCGGCGCCCTCGGCGACGAGGTCGAGGCCGTGCTTGACGGCGATCGTCGTGTCGAACCAGCGGCCGCCGTCGGAGAAGGAGTCGGGGGTGACGTTCACGACCCCCATGACCGCGCACCGATCCCATGCCGGAAGCCCTGTCACCTGGCCACGTCCGCTGTGGTTGCTCATACGTTCAGCGTAGGCCCAGGAAACGGCGGGCTCGCCGGGTGGCTTTCGGTGGGCCCGAGCGGAACCCCCGGGCTGGAGGGGGAGGGGCGTCCGCTCGGGCCGGTCACGGGGTCACGCCGCTCGTATGCCCTGTTCGGCGACGCCGTGGGCGCAGGGGCGGGCGGCCGGGGCGTTGCGGCGCAGGAAGCGCGGCAGCGGGAGGGCGAGGTTGACGAAGCCCTCGGCCTGCATGGCGGCGAGGCCGATGCGCGGGAGGTCGCCGGAGGCCCGGTAGACCACGAAGCGCGGCTCCCAGCGTGGCTGGAACTTGGCGTTGAACTTGTACAGCGACTCGATCTGGAACCAGCGCGACAGGAAGACCAGCAGTCCGCGCCAGGCGCGCAGCACCGGTCCCGCGCCGATCTTCTCGCCGCGTGCGAGCGCCGAGCGGAACATCGCGAAGTTGAGCGAGATCCGGGTGATGCCGAGCTTGGGGGCGGCCTGGAGGGCGGCCACGATGAGCAGTTCGTTCATCCCGGGGTCGGCCGCGCGGTCGCGGCGCATCAGGTCGAGGGAGACCCCGTCGGTTCCCCAGGGCACGAAGTGCAGGATCGCCTTGAGGTCGCCATAGGCGCCGGGTGTCTCCTCCGCCTTGTGCGCGGTGGCGATCAGGCAGTCGCCGTCGGCGAGGTCGCCGATGCGGCCCAGGGCCATCGAGAAGCCGCGCTCGGTGTCGGTGCCGCGCCAGTCCTCCGCCGCCCGGCGGATGCGGTCCAACTCCGCCTCGCCGAGGTCACGGATGCGCCGTACCCGGGTTTCGTAGCCGGCCCGCTCGATGCGCTTGACCATCTGTCGCACGTTGCGCATCGCGCGTCCGGCGAGCGAGAAATCCGCTACGTCCACCACCGCCTCGTCGCCCAGTTCAAGGGCGTCCAGGCCGGTCTCCCGGGTCCACACCTCGCCGCCCGTCTCCGAGCAGCCCATCACGGCGGGGGTCCAGGAGTGGGCCTTGGCCTCGTCCATGAAGCGTTCGATGGCACCGGGCCAGGCCTCGACATCGCCGATGGGATCCCCGCTGGCGAGCATCACCCCGGAGACGACGCGGTAGGTGACCGCCGCCTTGCCGCTGGGCGAGAAGACCACCGCCTTGTCACGGCGGAGCGCGAAGTGGCCGAGTGAGTCACGGGCGCCGTGCTTCTCAAGGAGGGCGCGCAGCCGCGACTCGTCTTCTTCGGTGAGGTGCGCAGCGGGGTGTTCGGGGCGGAAGGCGAAGTAGATGGTGGTGACCGCGGTGATCAGGCCGAGGGCGCCGAGCGAGAAGGCGACCGTCCATGAGGTTGACCCCTCGTAGTCGACGGGGCCTTCGAAGCCGAACAGGCCGTACAGGACGTGCGTGATGCGGTCGGCCAGGCTCGGGTCGCCGATCGTGCGCTTCGGGTGGGCGCTGACGATGACCAGCCCGAGGGTGAGCGAACCGGCGCTCATCAGCACGAAGTTGGCGAGCGCGCGCCACCGGCTGCGCGGATCTGGCAACGCCTTGAACTCGTCGCGGTGGACCACCAGGGGCACGAACAGCGCCAGCGAGATCAGGGCCCCGATGACCGAGTGCCGGTACACGAACTGCGACACCGCGCCGGCCGGCAGCAGTACGACCGCGGCCCTCCACGCCCGGCGCTTGCGCCGCTTGAGCCCGTGCGCGAGCAGCATCAACAGCACGCCGACGCTGAGCGAGAGCGCGGCGGCGAACGGCCCCAGCGACCCGGGCAGCACCTCGGCCATGGCGTGCATACGGCTGTGCCGGAAGCGCGGGAACACACCCGCGGCGATGTCCAGGACGCCTACGACCGCGCACGCCCTGCCGACCAGAGCGGGGACCGCCTCAGGGCGCGGACCACGGACTATGCGCCGCGCCCGGCTTGATCGGCTCGGAACCCCGCCCGACATTTCCCCATCTATCCTGACAGACATCGCATCCCGTAGTTCTGCGAGAGACCTTGAATCCGGTGCCGATTCGGGCATCCGGCGACATTGCGCCCTCTAGGACGGTGTCTCGGGGGGAGAGGTTCACTCCCCATCGGAAAGCCGGGTCAAAGGCCGAGAAAAGACCGGGGCAAGCCTCGCTGAAAGCGGCGGTCGCCACGGGGGAAAGCGCAGGCAGGAAGCAGCTCATGGGTCTCACGAGTGACAAGACACTGGCATTGGCGATCTTGCTCGCCGTACTCCTGTTCGTAGCCACGGTATGGCTGTGGCCTCGGCTGGCCCGCCGGAACTGGCGGGCCGTCAGCGGCCGCGTCGGCCTTCTGCTGGCCACCCAGACGGCACTTTTCGCGTGCGTCGGGGCAGCCGCCAACCAGGCTTTCGGTTTCTACGCCAGCTGGGCCGACCTGTTCGGGCAGGAGACCGACCAGGGTGTCGTCGTCGACCACGCGCCGGGCGGCGCCCCCGCGGGCCCGCTCCAGGTGCTCTCCACGGGCGACGTGCCCGGCGTGAGCGGTTCGCTGCCGCGGACGGCCGGCCGGCTCCAGAAGGTCGTGGTGGCCGGCCGTACGACCCACCTCGCCACGTCCGCGTATGTGTACCTGCCCCCGGAGTACTTCCAGTCGCGGTACCGCACCCGTACGTTTCCGGTGACGGTCGTCCTGACCGGCTACCCCGGCACCGCGCGTGCGCTGGTGGACAAGCTGCACTACCCCCGTACGGCACACCGGCTGGCCAAGGACGGGCGGATGCGGCCGATGATCCTGGTGATGCTGCGGCCCACGGTCGCGCCGCCCCGGGACACCGAGTGCGTGGACGTACCGGGCGGGCCGCAGACCGAGACCTTCTTCGCCAAGGACCTGCCCGACGCCGTGACCGCGCACTACAGAGTGGGCAGGGAGCCGGGCGGTTGGGGAATCGTCGGCGACTCGACGGGCGGATACTGCGCGCTGAAACTCGCGATGCACCATCCGGGCGTGTACGGCGTCGGCGCCGGCCTGTCCGCCGACTACAAGGCGCCTGCCGACCGCACGACCGGTGATCTCTTCCGGGGCGACCGGAGACTTCGTGATCGCGCCGACCTGTCGTGGTTCCTGGGCCACGAGCCCGCTCCGGACACCTCGTTGCTGGTCACCAGCAGCAAAGTCGGAGAGAAGAACTACAAGGAGACGATGGAATTCATCGCGCGCGTGCAGGCCACGAACCTGACCCGGATATCGTCGATCATCCTCGCCAGCGGCGGCCACAACTTCAATACCTGGCGACGCGAGATCCCCGCGACGCTCCAGTGGATCAGCGGCCGGCTGAACGACCGCTGAACCCCGCCCCCGGCGATGCCATGTGAAGACTTCGTTGTCGCTGTGTTTTTACGGCCGGGGGCACCACGATTCGCCTACGCGCGGTAAGTTTCTGGCCATGCCACGTGGACGCCACCGTCATTCCCCGCCTTTGCACAGGCTGTTGCCTCCTTCGGCGATCGCCGGTGTCTCCCTCGTCTGCGCGCTGGGCCCCTGGTTGTTCTCCCAACCGACGGTGCTGCGCACGCTGGCCGCGATCGCCGCGGCGACCGCGGTCGTCGGTGCCGCCGTCATGCGCCGCTGGGACACCGAGGCCGGCAAGCAGGTGGCCGACCTGTCACGCGCGCGTGCGAGCGACGAGTGGCGCCACGAGGAGCGGAT
Organism: Streptomyces sp. NPDC111744; assembly: GCF_055634995.1. Taxonomy (NCBI): domain Bacteria; kingdom Bacillati; phylum Actinomycetota; class Actinomycetes; order Kitasatosporales; family Streptomycetaceae; genus Streptomyces; species Streptomyces sp. NPDC111744. The sequence continues at coordinate 52,982 of NZ_JBVKCG010000028.1, read as the reverse complement.
CGCCGAGCTGGAGACCGACCTCGAGGAGTCGCGGGAGCTGCGCTCCAAGCTCGAGCAGCGGCTGCGCGCGAAGCGGGCGGAGCTGGCGGCCCTGCGCAACGAGCACGCGTCCCTGCTGCGCCGCTACGCCACGGCCGAGACCGAGCGCGCGAGCGCCCTGGAGGGCCGCCGCCTGCTGGAGATCGAGGCGACTGCGCCCTCGAACGCGCTGCCGGCCGCCCGGACATCCGAAGAGGCGGCAGGTCCCACGGAGGCCGTCGAGGAGCCGAAGGTCGAGGAGCCAGAGGTGGAGGAGGCGACTCCCGCGGTCTTCTCACCGGAGGGTTCCAAGCTGTTCCTGCGGGCCAAGGTGGCATTGGCCCGCTTCGACGAGGGCGACGCGCCGGCGGCCGAGGCCGACGCCGACACCGACACCGGGGGCGTGACGGAGACGGCCGCCGCACCCGAGGCGCCGAAGAGCGAGTCCGCACCGGAGGACGAGGAACAGGGGCAGCCCGAGGCGGTCGACGGGCACACGCGCGCGGCCGCCACCACCACGGCCGAGCCGGAGGACACCGCCCAGGCGCCGGCGGAGCGGGACGCCCACACCATGACGGCACCGTCCGCCAACTCCGTGCAGCCCACCGGGCACTTCACGGTGCCGACCGCGGTGGCCGTCCTGCCGGCCGCGCCCATCCCGCGTCCGCTGGTCACCGGCGGGTTCGACTTCTTCGGCACCCAGAAGGGCTCGTCGGCCGGCGGCCTGGAGTCCATGCACAACGAGGACCTCGCGGACGTCGTCGGCCAGGAGGCACTCGCGCTCCACAAGGCCGAGTCCGAGGCCGAGTTCAAGCCCGCCGGCCCGGAGGCCCGGGGCGTCGGCCAGGTCATCGACCTGACCGCGCACGACGAGACCGAGCAGATCAACCTAGGGGGCCTGCGCAGCGCCGCCTCCTGAACACCACCACCGGGCAACCACCACCGCAACCCGCGCCGATCCGAGCCGGGTCACCCACCGGGTGCCCCGGCTCAGACGTTCCTCGGGCCGTTCCTCGGGCCGTACTCGCCGTCCTCAGGCCTTTCTCGGGCGCCGTTCTCAGGCCATCCAGCGGTCCGGGCGGGCCGACCGGCGTCCCGTCCGGGACCGCTCGGCCTGCTCCCGCAGCAGCGACCCGGCCGCCTCCGCGCCCCGCAGCCGGGCCGTCACGGTCTTGCCGGCCCCCGTGTCCACATGAACGTCCGCGAGCCGCCACAGCCGCTCCCAGGGCCCCTGCGTCAGCCGTACGCTCTGGACCTTGGCGTGCGGGACCAGTGCCAGACGCCGGCGCAGCAGCCCGTGCCGCGCGGCGAACACCGTGTCCGTGACCGCGAGCCCGTACCCGCGCCACCACAACGGCACGCACCAGCCGGCCCGCCGGGGCGGCCGCGGCAACGCGCCGGGCACCGTCACACCGGGCAGCACGCGCGCGACGACCGACTCGGCGACCGCGCGCGGGGCGACCGGCACCAGCACCGAGTTCGCCGACCCGGCCACGTCCAGCTCCACCCGCACCCAGCGCAGTGGCCGCCACAGCAGTGGCTCCACTATCCGCACGGTCTGCACCCGCCCCGGTGGCACCGTCTCGTGCGTGCGGTCCAGCAGCCCGTGGTCGATGCGCAGCCCGTCGGGGGACTCCGCGAGCGTCCAGTCGTACTCCGCGACGAACCGCCCCACACTGGTCGTGGCCGCCGCGCCGAGCAGCGGCAGGGCGGTGGCGAGGACCGTCCACACGCTGTGCGTGGCCAGCCACAGCACCGGCGGTACGACGAGGGCGGCGGCCAGGGAGCCCCAGGTGGCGCCCGTCAGCACGAGGGAGAGCGCGAGCTTGCCAGGGGGCACGCGCATCAGCTCGTGCGCCGGCGCCTCGCCGACCTCGTGCGCCGTCTCGGGCGCGAATCCGGCGGCGCGCGCCAGCAGTTCCGCGCGGAGCGCGCGCGCCTCGCCCTGGCCCAGGAAGGCCAGTTCGTCCTTCTTGTCGGTGCCGACGACATCGATGCGCAGCTTGGCGACGCCCGCCACGCGCGCGAGGAGCGGCTGGGTCACGTCGACGGCCTGGATCCGCTCCAGCCGGATGTGCGCGGTGCGCCGGAACAACAGGCCGGTGCGTATGCGCAGTTCGCTGTCGGTCACCGCGAAGTAGGTGAACCACCAGGTGAGGAAGCCGTACAGCGCGGCCGCCGTGACCAGGACGGCGAGTCCGCCCAGGAGCATGGTCGTGGTCAGCTTCGTCAGCTGCTCCTGGGCCTGGTTCGGGTCGTGCACCGCCCAGCCGGTGAGCACCGCGACCGGCGCCCACGCCCGCCGGAACGGTGTCACGGGATGCAGCCGCCGCTCGCCCACGGCCTTGCCGGGGCGTATGACGCCGTCGACGCCGGGCGCGGTCACAGGCCCGCCGATCGGGCCTCGCCGAGCTCGGTGAGCCGGTCGCGCAGCCGTTCCGCCTCGGCCGGGTCGAGGCCGGGGATGGCCGCGTCGGTGGCCGCGGCCGCGGTGTGCAGCTGCACGCTCGCCAGGCCGAAGTACCGCTCGACGGGCCCCGAGGTCACCTCCACCAGCTGCATCCGCCCGTACGGCACCACGGTCTCCTCGCGCCACAGCACGCCGCGGCTGATCAGCAGGTCGTCGGCGCGTTCGGCGTACCGCCAGGAGCGCCAGTTGCGGCCGAGCAGCACCCAGCCCCATGCCATCGCGGCCAGCGGCAGCAGCGCGAAGGCCGCCCACACCGGGCCCGCGAGCAGACCCGGCAGCAGGCCCACGGCCAGCGCGAGCAGCCCCAGCCACACCACCAGCAGCAGCCGGCGCATCCGCAGCAGGCCGGGCGGCAGCCCCGTCCACACCGGCTCGGTCTCCGTCGCCCCGGCGCCGGCCGGGCTCCCCGTCTCCATGAGGTCAGCGTACGTACGAGAGACTGGGTCCATGACTCCTACGACGGAGACCACGGTCGGCATCGGCGGCGCCGCGGAGAGCACCGACATGGTGCTCAACATCGGTCCCCAGCATCCCTCCACACACGGCGTGCTGCGGCTCAAGCTCGTGCTGGACGGCGAGCGGATCGTCTCCGCCGAGCCGGTGATCGGCTATATGCACCGCGGCGCGGAGAAGCTCTTCGAGGCGCGCGACTACCGGCAGATCATCATGCTCGCCAACCGCCACGACTGGCTGTCGGCCTTCTCGAACGAGCTGGGCGTGGTCCTCGCCGTCGAGCGCATGCTCGGCATGGAGGTGCCCGTCCGCGCGGTGTGGACGCGCACGCTGCTCGCCGAGCTGAACCGGGTGCTCAACCACCTGATGTTCCTCGGCTCCTACCCGCTGGAGCTGGGCGGGATCACGCCGGTCTTCTACGCGTTCCGTGAGCGCGAGGAACTCCAGAACGTCATGGAGGAGGTCTCCGGCGGGCGTATGCACTACATGTTCAACCGTGTCGGCGGCCTCAAGGAGGACCTCCCGGCCGGCTGGACCGCACGCGCGCGTGCCGCCGTTTCCGCCGTGCGCTCCCGCATGGACGTCTTCGACAACCTGGTCCTCGGCAACGAGATCTTCCGAGGGCGCACCCGGGGCGTGGGCACCCTCGCGCCGGAGGCCGTGCACGCGTACGGCGTGAGCGGGCCCATCGCGCGTGCCTCGGGCGTCGACTTCGACCTGCGCCGCGACGAGCCCTACCTGGCCTACGGCGAGCTCCAGGACACCCTCAGGGTGGTCACCCGGTCCGAGGGCGACTGCCTGGCCCGCTTCGAGTGCCTCCTGGAGCAGACGCACAACGCCCTGGACCTGGCCGACGCCTGCCTGGACCGGGTCGCCGACCTGCCGCGGGGGCCGATCAACCAGCGGCTCCCCAAGGTCCTCAAGGCACCCGAGGGCCACACCTACGCCTGGACCGAGAACCCTCTCGGCATCAACGGCTACTACCTCGTCAGCAAGGGCGAGAAGACCCCGTACCGGCTGAAGCTGCGCTCGGCGTCGTTCAACAACATCCAGGCGCTGACGGAGCTGCTGCCGGGGACGCTGGTGGCGGACATGGTCGCGATTCTGGGGTCGATGTTCTTCGTGGTGGGGGACATCGACAAGTAGGGGGCGTGGGTCAGAGCAGCGGGTTCTCGATGCCCACCGGCTGCAGCAGCCAGCCGAAGTCGCCGAGGCCGCCGGGGGCGGTGAGTTCGGCGGCCTCGCCGGCGCTCGCGAGGGCGCGCACGTAGGAGGCGGGGTGAGTGGAGGCGAGCGTGAGCGGGGGGCGTGCGCCGATGAGGCCCAGGGCGCGCAGGGCGTCGCGTTGTGTGCACAGGAGCGCTGCGGGGAGGGCGTACGCCGTGTCGAGCGCCGTGCACGCGTCCAGTGCGACATGCGCCGTGATGTCACAGGACCCGTCCGGGACGGGCGCCGTCGCCCGCCCCTCGCGGAAGCCGGTCAGCGTGCCGAACGGGGGGCGCGTTTCCAGGGTGTGCGCATAGTCCACGGCCACCGCGAGCCCCTGCCGTACGCAGGTGACGGCGTCCGCCCACGCCCGGTCCCGGGGCAGCCCGATCTCCGCCCGCAGCCCCGGTTCGGCGCCCAGCGGCCACCACCGCGCGAGCCACTCCGCGTCCGCGCCCCACACCCGCTCTCCGAGCAGTTCGATGCCGTCGCGCCGGACGAGCACCAGCCGGGGCACACCGGCCGAGTCCACCTCGGCGACGTCGACCGGGACGTTGTCGAGCCATTCGTTGGCGAAGAGCAGGCCGGTGACCGTGCGCGGCAGCTCGCTCAGCCAGGTGATGCGGTCGGGCAGGCCGGGCGGGCGGTCGGCGACCTCGACGGCGCAGGCACGCACGCGTGCCGCCACGTCGGCGGGCAGCGCGGCGAGTACGCCGGTGACCAGCTCGCCCCGGCCGGCGCCCATGTCGACGAAGTCCAGCGTCTCCGGGCGTCCCAGGGCCTCGTCGACCCTGCACAGCAGTTCGGCCACGGCATCGGCGAACAGCCGCGACGCGTGGACCGACGTACGGAAGTGCCCGGCCGGTCCCTCCGGGCGGCGGTAGAAGCCGCCGGGGCCGTACAGGGCCGCCTCGGTGGCCGCACGCCAGCCACGGGCGTCGTCGGCCGTCACTCGCGTCGCCTCATCCGTCACCGGGCCAGACTAGGCGCACAGGTGATCACCTTCTCCACCTTGCGGAGTACGTGTGCGGAACAGGGATCGGCCCTCCGGTTGACCCCTGCACCTATCACGCTTACCTACTCTGGGTTACGTGCAGCGCCTCTATGACTTCCTCCGCAGGAACCCGACATGGGTCGACAGCTTCTGGGCCGTCGTCCTGCTCGGGCTGTCCTGCGTGAGCGTCGTGAATCTCAGCGGGGCGCGCGGCCATCACGGTTCGACCGCCGCCATGCTGGCCGTGTCCGTCGTCATGGGCGTGGTGGTGGCGCTGCGCCGCCGTTTCCCGGAGCCGATGCTGATGCTGGCCGCCGCGACCGGCCTGGCCCAGCTGGTCCTGGACGTCGAGACGACCGTCGCCGACTTCGCCATGCTGGTGATCGTCTGCACGGTCGCCGCGGTCGGCGAGCGCAGGGCGTCCCGGTTCGCCCTCTACGCGGGGCTGTGCGCGGCGCCTCTGGCGCAGATCCGGTGGCCGGCGGAGAAGACGAGTCTCGTGGGGCACCTGGCGATCGTGGTGTTCCAGACGGTGCCGTTCGTGCTCGCCTGGGTGCTCGGCGACTCCATGCGGACCCGACGCGCCTACTTCGCGCAGCTGGAGGAGCGGGCCGCCCGGCTGGAGAAGGAGCGCGAGGCCCAGGCCAAGGTCGCGGTCGCGGCCGAGCGCGCCCGGATCGCGCGCGAGCTGCACGACGTGGTCGCGCACAACGTGTCGGTGATGGTGGTCCAGGCCGACGGCGCCGCCTATGTCCTCGACGCCGCCCCCGACCAGGCCAAGAAGGCCCTCGAGACGATCTCCTCCACCGGCCGCCAGGCCCTTGCCGAGATGCGCCGCCTGCTGGGCGTGCTGCGCACGGGTGAGCACAAGGAGGTCGGCGAGTACGTTCCGCAGCCCGACGTCGAGCAGATCGACGAGCTGGTCGAGCAGTGCCGCAGTTCCGGCCTGCCAGTCGACTTCAAGGTCGAGGGCACCCCGCGCCCGCTGCCCAGCGGTGTCGAACTGACGGCGTACCGGATCGTGCAGGAGGCGCTCACCAACACCCGCAAGCACGGCGGCCCCAACGCGGGCGCCAGCGTGCGGCTGGTCTACTTCGACGACGGACTCGGCCTGCTGGTCGAGGACGACGGCAAGGGCGCCCCGCACGAGATGTACGAGGATGGCGGCGCCGACGGGCAGGGGCACGGCCTGATCGGAATGCGCGAGCGGGTGGGCATGGTCGGCGGCACCCTCGACGCCGGCCCCCGTCCCGGCGGAGGGTTCCGCATCAGTGCTCTGCTGCCGCTCAAACCGGCGCATTGACACAGACGCACGCCCCGTTGACACCTGTCACACTCCCCGGAAACCCCGCAACAGACCGACGAACGGAAACGGAAGAGGCCCCGATGACGATCCGCGTGATGCTCGTCGACGACCAGGTGCTGCTGCGCACCGGGTTCCGGATGGTGCTCGCGGCGCAGCCGGACATGGAGGTCGTCGCGGAGGCGGGCGACGGCGTCGAGGCCCTCCAGGTGCTGAACTCCACCGACGTGGACGTCGTGCTGATGGACGTGCGCATGCCCAAGCTGGACGGGGTGGAGACCACCCGCCGCATCTGCTCGGAGCCCGACCCGCCCAAGGTGCTCATACTGACCACCTTCGACCTCGACGAGTACGCCTTCTCGGGGCTGAAGGCGGGCGCCTCCGGCTTCATGCTCAAGGACGTGCCGCCGGGCGAGCTGCTGGCCGCCATCCGCTCCGTGCACAGCGGCGACGCCGTCGTCGCACCCTCCACCACCCGGCGGCTGCTCGACCGCTTCGCACCGATGCTGCCCTCCGCCGGCAAGGAACCCCGGCACCAGGAACTGAAGCGGCTCACCGACCGCGAGCGCGAGGTCATGGTGCTGGTCGCACAGGGGCTGTCGAACGGCGAGATCGCGGCCCGGCTGGTGCTCTCCGAGGCGACTGTGAAGACCCATGTGGGCCGCATCCTGACCAAGCTCGGGCTGCGCGACCGGGTGCAGGTGGTCGTGCTGGCCTATGAGACCGGGTTGGTCCGCGCGGGCGGCGGACACGGCTGACCCGCGGCACGCGCGGCCGACGTACGCTCCGGGCCGCTAGCGGAGTATCCCTTCCAGGAAGTCGCTGCCGAGGCGGGCCACGACCGTGACGTCCAGCTGGTGCAGTACGTACCGGCCGCGGCGGCGCGTCGTGACCAGGCCCGCCTTCTTGAGCACGCCCAGGTGCCGGGACACCTCGGGCGCCGACAGGCCTTGCACCTGCGCCAGCTCGCTGGTGGTGTACGCACTGCGTGCCAGGTACCGGCACAGCCGCATCCGGACGGGATGGGACAGCGCCGCCATCCGCAGCGTGAGCGCCTCCACCGACGCCGGTGCGGCCAGCTCCGGCGAGCCGACCGGATAGTGCAGCACCGGCTGCCAGCCGTAGCGGTGCAGGACCATCAGATGCGGCCAGCCCAGGCTCGTGGGCACCAGCAGGAGGCCGTCGGCCTCGGCCGCGATGTGGACGTCGGTGATCTTGTCCACGGTGATCCGCGTGGCCGTCTCGTCGAGCGTCACGGCGGGCGAGACCGCGGCCAGCGCCTCGGCCAGGCCCTTGCGCCGCAGCAGCTCCGTCTTGTGCCGGGCGTCGGCCGCCAGCTGGTGGCGCAGCCGCGACCAGGCCTCGTCGAAGAACGCCTCGGCGCAGTCCTCCAGGAACCGGCGCAGCCACGCGCGCACGCTCGGCGGATCGTCGAGCAGCCGCTGCGCGAACCGGACCTGCTGCGGACCGCGCGAGGCGGCCACCTCCAGCGCCCTGCGGCGCCCGACCGGATCCGACAGGATGGCCGGAGCCCGCGTGGCGTACGAGAGCACGCACGTGAACTCCATGGCCGCGTCCACGAACTGTTCGTCCGTCAGTTTGTCCAGCTGGTCGAGCTCCTCGGCGAGCGTGCCGCCCGGGACGGCGCCGGGAACGGCCGCGTACGGCAGGAACAGGTCGGAGAACGTCGACCGCCACAGGAAGTCCGCCTCGCACATCCGGTCGGCCAGATGCGGCTCCATACGGGCGGTCACGCCGGTCACCCAGCCCTGGAGGCCCGGATGGTGCCCCGGCTCGGACAGCGCGTGCAGCGCCATGCCGAGCTCGGCCAGGGGCGAGGGCACGACGGTGACCCTCTCCGGCCGCAGCCCCGCGATGTCGATACGTACGCTCATGTCACCATCGTGCACCCCGCCACCGACAACGCCCCGCTCGATTGACGGCCGCCGTCAATCGACGCGACTGCGGCGCGGCGGGCGCGCAGGCTGGGGAGCCATGAGCATCGTCCAGCAGTACTTCCTCGACACGTACCGAGCTCAGCAGCACGGCGATCCCGCGCCGCCCGCGCCCGGCGCGGGCGTGCGCGGGGCGCGAACAGGCGCGGACTGGCCGTCTACGAGGGTGGTGGGTGCCCTGCGACGGGTGCTGCGGGCGCGACGTGGCCGGCCGCGCCCATACGGCGGAGCCGCAGATCGCTAGAGCCCCGCGCCCCCTACTGGGTCGCTCCAGGCAACCGCGTAACGAAGTCCGCGACCGCCGCACGCACGTCCTCCGCCGTCCACCCCAGGCCCTCCGCCGTCACCGTCACCTCGGTCACGGTCAGCCCCGGTCCCTTGGACCCCCAGTGGCCGCTGAACAGGTAGGTGCCGGTCTCCTCGGCCTGGCGGACCGCCGCCTCCATCAGCACGTCGCCGTCGTACGGCAGCCAGACCTGGAACTCGTGGGTGTGCGGTTCCTCGGGGAAGACGCGTGCCCAGGGCAGGCCTGCCTCGGCGAAGCCCTCGCGCAGCGCCGAGGCGACCACGCGCGCGTGCCGCACGTAGTCCGGCAGGCGGGGCAGCTCGCGATCCAGGCCGGCCAGGGCCGCGAGCGCGGTCGGGAACTGCTGGAAGACCGTCCCGCCGTACCGGTGCCGCCAGGTCTTCGCCTCCTCGACCAGGGGCTTCGGGCCGGCCAGCGCGGCGCCGCCGAAGCCTTCGAGGGATTTGTAGAACGACACGTAGACGCTGTCCGCCAGGTCCGCGATCTCGTGCAGGGGGCGCCCGAAGTGGACGGTGGACTCCCACAGGCGCGCGCCGTCGAAGTGCACCACCGCGTCGCGCTCCCGCGCCGCCTCCACGACCGCCGTGAGCTCCTCCCAGGAGGGCAGCACGAAACCGGCGTCCCTGAGGGGCAGTTCCAGCATCAGCGCCCCGAAGGGCTCCTCGAAGTCGCGTATCTCCTGGGCGGTGGGGAGCCGGGGCTCACCCGTGACGCGTACGGGGCGCAGGCCGGCGACCTCGCGAAGGGCGTTGCGTTCGTGGAGCTCGGGGTGGGCGAGGGCGTGCAGGGCGACCGTGGGGTTGCCGGTGCGGGCTGCCCAGCAGCGCAGGGCCACCTGCTGGGCCATCGTGCCGGTCGGGAAGAACGCGGCGGCCTCCGTGCCCAGCAGGGCCGCGACACGCGCCTCCAGTGCCTCGACGACTCCGTTGCCGTAGAGGTCCGCCGGTCCGTCCAGGTCGTAGACGTCGGGGGCCGATTCCTGGAGCCGCGCGAGCCGTTCGCGCAGTGAGGAGAGCGCGCCCACGCGCGCGAGGACGCGTTCGGCCTTCCGGTAGGCGGCCGTGCGCCGCTCTCGCATCCGCTGCTGCGCCGACGCGGGTTCGTTCGGCTGGTCGTCCTGGGTGGTCGCCGTATCGCTCATGCCCTGGATGATGCCGTGGCACAGCACCCGAGGGCCTCGTATTTTCCGCGCGGGACAATGGCCGCAGGCGTGTGCGCGGGACGCCAGGCGCGATGTGACCGGTCCCCCACAGCCTGTGGACAGCCAACTGGGGCCGAACCCGATAGCGTTAACATGACGAGAAATCGTCCGGTACCCAGAGCGGACTGGAACGGGAAGGCCACCGTCGCGTGAGTACAGTCCAACAGCCAGACCTCAGTGACCGCCCCGCGCGGCTCACCGTCGGCGTCGTCGGCGCCGGTCGGGTGGGCCCCGCGCTCGCCGCGTCCCTGCAGCTCGCCGGGCACCGTCCGGTGGCCGTCTCCGGTGTCTCCGACGCCTCCAGGCGGCGCGCCGAGACGCTGCTGCCCGACATCCCGCTGGTACCCCCCGCCGAGGTCCTCCGACGTGCCGACCTGGTGCTCCTGACCGTCCCCGACGACGCCCTGCCCGGCCTGGTCGCCGGCCTCGCCGAGACCGGTGCCGTAAGGCCGGGCCAGCTGCTCGTGCACACCTCCGGGCGATACGGCGCCAAGGTCCTGGACCCGGCCCTGCGCGCGGGCGCGCTGCCACTGGCCCTGCACCCTGCCATGACGTTCACCGGGACGCCGGTGGACGTACAGCGGCTCGCGGGCTGCTCGTTCGGGGTGACCGCGCCCGAGGAGCTGCGGCTGGCCGCCGAGGCACTCGTCATCGAGATGGGCGGCGAGCCGGAGTGGATCTCCGAGGAGAACCGCCCGCTCTACCACGCGGCCCTCGCCCTCGGCGCCAACCACCTGGTCACCCTGGTCGCCCAGTCCATGGAGCTGCTGCGCACGGCCGGTGTCGAGGCCCCCGACCGGATGCTCGGCCCGCTGCTCGGCGCCGCCCTGGACAACGCCCTGCGCTCCGGCGACGCGGCGCTGACCGGGCCGGTCGCGCGTGGGGACGCGGGCACGGTCGCCGCGCACGTCACGGAGCTGCGCCGGCATGCCCCGCAGGCCGTCGACGGCTATCTGGCGATGGCCCGCGCCACGGCCGACCGGGCGCTCGCGCACGGCCTGCTGAAGCCGGAACTCGCCGAGGACCTCCTCGGTGTCCTCGCCGGCGGCACGAACGGCACCCACGGCACCGAGGGGAACAGCTGATGAGCACCGCCCTGCTGCGCACCGCCGACGAACTGCACGCGCGCGTGCGGCACGGTCGCCGCGCCGTCGTGATGACCATGGGTGCCCTGCACGAGGGCCACGCCACGCTGATCCGCGGCGCACGCGAGATCGCCGGCCCGGACGGCGAGGTCGTCGTCACGGTCTTCGTCAACCCGCTGCAGTTCGGGGCCGGCGAGGACCTCGACCGCTACCCGCGCACCCTGGACTCCGACCTGAAGATCGCCGAGCAGGCGGGCGCGGACGTCGTGTTCGCCCCGTCGGCCGAAGAGGTCTACCCGGGCGGACAGCCCCAGGTGCGCGTCACAGCGGGGCCGATGGGCACGCTCCTGGAGGGCGCCGCACGGCCCGGGCACTTCGACGGCGTCCTGACCGTCGTCGCCAAGCTGCTGCACCTCACCCGGCCCGACGCGGCCCTGTTCGGGCAGAAGGACGCCCAGCAGCTGGCCGTGATCCGGCGCATGGTGCGGGACCTGAACTTCGGCATCGAGATCGTCGGCGTACCGACGGTGCGCGAGGCCGACGGGCTCGCGCTCTCCAGCCGCAACCGCTATCTGTCGGTCGACGACCGGCGCACGGCGCTCGCGCTGTCGCGCGCGCTGTTCGCCGGGCGCGACCGGCACGCGGCACAGGAGGCGTTGCGCGCGCGGGCGCTCGAGGTGCCGTCCACGCGGGCGCGCGCCGAGGCGCTCAGCGCCATAGGGGAGTCCCGCGCGGCGGCCGACGCGCATGCCGTCGCCAAGGCCGTGCCGAACGCCGCTGCCGCCGTCCGTGCGGCCGCGCGGACCGTCCTGGACGAGGCCGCCCACTACGATCCGCCGCTCGAACTGGACTACCTCGCCCTGGTCGACCCCTCCGACTTCACCGAGATCGACGACGACTTCGCCGGAGAGGCCGTCCTCGCCGTCGCCGCCCGGGTCGGGACGACCCGGCTGATCGACAACATCCCTCTCACCTTCGCCGCCCCCGGAGCCGCCTCGTGACCAGCACAGGCATACGACTGCACGCGCCCGCCCCCGGATGGTCAATCGACGCGGACGTGGTGGTGGTCGGGTCCGGCGTCGCCGGCCTGACCGCCGCCCTGCGCTGCGAGGCCGCCGGACTGACCACGGTCGTCGTCACCAAGGCACTCCTCGACGACGGCTCCACCCGCTGGGCCCAGGGAGGCGTCGCGGCGGCCCTGGGCGAGGGCGACACCCCCGAGCAGCACCTGGACGACACCCTGGTCGCGGGCGCGGGCCTGTGCGACGAGAACGCCGTGCGGATCCTCGTCACCGAGGGCCCCGACGCGGTACGGCGGCTGATTTCGACCGGCGCCCACTTCGACACCGACGCGGACGGCGACATCGAACTCGCCCGCGAGGGTGGCCACCACCGGCGCCGGATCGCGCACGCGGGTGGGGACGCGACCGGCTTGGAGATCTCGCGCGCGCTGGTGGAAGCGGCTCGCGCGCGGGGCGTGCGGATGATCGAGAACGCGCTGGTGCTCGACCTGCTGACCGACGCCGAGGGGCGCACGGCGGGCGTGACCCTGCATGTGATGGGCGAGGGCCAGCACGACGGCGTGGGCGCCGTGCACGCCCCCGCGGTCGTCCTCGCGACCGGCGGCATGGGCCAGGTCTTCTCCGCGACCACCAACCCGTCGGTGTCCACCGGAGACGGGGTGGCCCTGGCACTGCGCGCGGGAGCGGAGGTCTCCGACCTCGAATTCGTCCAGTTCCACCCGACCGTGCTGTTCCTCGGCGCCGACGCGGAGGGCCAGCAGCCGCTGGTCTCCGAGGCGGTTCGCGGCGAGGGCGCGCACCTGGTCGACGCGGACGGTGTGCGCTTCATGGTGGGGCAGCACGAGCTGGCCGAGCTCGCGCCCCGGGACATCGTCGCCAAGGGCATCATGCGGCGCATGCAGGAGCAGGGCGCCGAACACATGTTCCTGGACGCCCGGCACTTCGGCGCCGACATGTGGGAGCACCGTTTCCCGACGATCCTGGCCGCCTGCCGGGCGCACGGCATCGACCCGGTCACCGAGCCCATCCCGATCGCGCCGGCCGCGCACTACGCCTCCGGGGGAGTGCGCACCGACGCGCGCGGGCGCACGACCGTGCGCGGGCTGTACGCGTGCGGCGAGGTCGCGTGCACCGGCGTGCACGGCGCGAACCGGCTCGCCTCCAACTCCCTCCTGGAGGGCCTGGTCTACGCCGAGCGCATCGCCGCCGACATCACCGCGCGGCACGCGGAGAACCGCCTCCACGCGCGCGTGCCCGCCCCGGTCCCGCACTCCGACAAGCCCGCGCACCCGCTGCAGGCCCCCGAGGCCCGGTTCGCGATCCAGCGGATCATGACCGAGGGCGCCGGCGTCCTGCGCTCCGACGAGTCCCTGACCGGGGCCGCCGAGCAGCTCCAGCGCCTGCACACCGAGGCACGCGACGCCCTCGCCGAGAACGGCAAGACCGCCGAGCCCGGCGTGGACACCTGGGAGGCCACCAACCTCCTGTGCGTCGCGCGCGTGCTCGTCGAGGCGGCCCGGCGCCGCCAGGAGACCCGCGGCTGCCACTGGCGCGAGGACCACGCCGACCGCGACGACACCGCGTGGCGCCGCCATATCGTCGTACGGCTGAATCCGGACCGGACGCTGGCCGTACGCACCACCGACACCGCAGACTTCCCCCCGACCCGGCCGCACCAGCCATCCCAGGAGCAGTGACAGACGTGAGCACCAACGACCTTCCCCTCGCCGACGGCGGCGGCTGCGGCGACGGCTGTGCCTGTGGTGACGAGGAGTACCTGGAGTGCGGGCTCGACCCCGCGCTCGCCGAGCTCCTCGCCGCCGCCGGACTCGACCCCGTGGAGGTCGAGGACATCGCCAATGTGGCCATCCAGGAGGACCTGGACAACGGCGTGGACGTGACGACCGTCGCGACGATCCCCGAGGAGGCCGTGGCGACCGCCGACTTCGTCGCGCGCGAGGCGGGCGTCGTCGCGGGGCTGCGGGTCGCCGAGGCCGTGGTCTCCGTGGTCTGCACGGACGAGTTCGAGGTCGAGCGGCACGTCGAGGACGGCGACCGGGTCGAGGCCGGGCAGCCGCTGCTGTCGATCACCACCCGCACCCGCGACCTGCTCACCGCCGAGCGCAGCGCGCTGAACGTCCTGTGCCGCCTCTCCGGCATCGCGACCGCCACGCGCGCGTGGGCGGACACGCTGGAGGGCACGCGGGCACGCGTGCGTGACACCCGCAAGACCACCCCGGGGCTGCGCTCCCTGGAGAAGTTCGCGGTGCGCTGCGGCGGCGGCGTCAACCACCGGATGTCACTCTCCGACGCGGCCCTGGTCAAGGACAACCACGTGGTCGCCGCCGGTGGCGTCGGGCCGGCCTTCAAGGCCGTGCGCGAGGCCTTCCCGGACCTGGCGATCGAGGTCGAGGTCGACACCCTGCACCAGCTGCGCGAGGTCGTCGACGCGGGCGCCGACCTGATCCTGCTGGACAACTTCACGCCGGGGGAGTGCGAGGAGGCCGTGGCGATCGTCGGCGGGCGCGCGCTCCTGGAGGCGTCAGGGCGGCTCACCCTGGAGAACGCGCGGGCGTACGCCGACACCGGCGTGGACTTCCTGGCCGTCGGTGCCCTGACCCACTCCTCGCCGATCCTGGACATCGGCCTGGATCTGCGCGAGGCGGTGTGACCCCATGCTCCTCACGATCGACGTCGGCAACACACACACCGTCCTCGGGCTCTTCGACGGCGAGGACATCGTCGAGCACTGGCGCATCTCCACGGACGCGCGCCGTACCGCCGACGAGCTGGCGGTGCTCCTCCAGGGACTGATGGGCATGCACCCGCTGCTCGGCGACGAACTGGGCGACGGCATCGACGGGATCGCGATCTGCGCGACCGTGCCGTCCGTGCTGCACGAGCTGCGCGAGGTCACCCGGCGGTACTACGGCGACGTCCCGGCGGTGCTGGTGGAGCCGGGGGTGAAGACGGGGGTGCCGGTCCTCACCGACAACCCCAAGGAGGTCGGCGCGGACCGGATCATCAACGCGGTCGCCGCCGTCGAGCTGTTCGGCGGCCCGGCGATCGTCGTCGACTTCGGCACGGCCACGACCTTCGACGCGGTGTCCGCGCGAGGGGAGTACGTCGGCGGGGTGATCGCGCCCGGTATCGAGATCTCGGTGGAGGCACTGGGCGTCAAGGGCGCGCAGCTGCGGAAGATCGAGGTGGCCCGGCCCCGGAGCGTGATCGGCAAGAACACGGTGGAGGCCATGCAGGCGGGCATCGTGTACGGGTTCGCCGGGCAGGTCGACGGGGTGGTCGGCCGGATGGCGCGGGAGCTGGCGGACGATCCGGACGATGTGACGGTGATCGCGACGGGCGGCCTGGCGCCGATGGTGCTGGGCGAGTCCTCGGTGATCGACGAGCACGAGCCGTGGCTGACGCTGGTGGGGCTGCGGCTGGTGTACGAACGGAACGTGTCGCGGATGTGAGCCGGGCGGGGGCGGGCGCATCGAGCGGCGGCGGCCAGGTGGGTGGCCCCGTCACGCCACACCCTGCCCCCTATGTCGAGTTTGTCTGATTTACGCGTATCTTCGGTCCATGCCCACGCCATATGGATCCCGCGGCGGCATGGCGTTCGGTGCGGAGGAGCTGCGTGTGCTCCGCCGTGCTCTCGCCCTCGCCCTTCACCCCGGTCCCGCCTCCGCCGAGGACATCAAGGACTGTCATCGGCTCGCCGAGTCGTTCGACGAGGCGATGCGTGAGGGGGCCCGGCTGCGCGCCTTCCTGGTGGCCGATCTCGTCCGGTACCGCGCGGCCCTGCCGGGGACCGTCGCCGGTTATCTCGCCCTCCTGGAGGAGGCGCTGAGCGCCGGGCATCGGCCCACCCCGGACGACCTCGCCGCGCTGCGGGCACTGCGTGGGAACGCCGGCGCCGCGGCGCTGCTCGACCGCTGCCAGGACCTCGCGGAGCGTGATGTGCGGGCCCGGCTGGCGCAGGGCGCCCGCAAGGTGCCCGCACCGGCCGTTCCGGCGTCCAGGGTCCGTCTGACGGCCCTGGCGGGCGGTGTGGCCAAGGAGCCGCAGAAGAAGCCGAAGGAGAGGCCCGCCGAGCGGCCCGCCCCGCAGCCCGCGGCCCCCGAGCCCGTCGTGCCGAAGCGGCCCATTCCGACCCCGGGCGAGGTCTTCCCCCGGCGCCGGCCCACCCCGCCGCCCGCGGGGTCACCGCAGCAGCTCGCCGCCGGCTGAGCAAAACGGCAGCTCGCGCGCGTTGCGTGACGCTTCGCCCACCCCGCACCTTTCGCCCGGTACCCCCTGGCTACCCTGGACGCATGGACTACGTCTCCGCGCTCCTGCCCCCGGTCGTCATGGCCATCTTCTTCATCGGTCTGGTCCGGGTGATCGTGAAGACCCAGGGCGGCGCCGCCAAGGCCAAGGAGGACGCCGCCGTGGACGCCGCCCTCGCGCGCGCGGAGAGCGCCCGGCAGGCCTCCGCCCCGACCGGCGACGCCTGATCGCGGACACCTCCCGGGCGTACGACTCGAAGCACAGCCACAGCCGCACCTCTCGAGCCGTACGCCCTTTTTGCCCGCCTTTGTTGGCGAAAGTGCCCGTCGGGCACGCCATGGGCGGGATCTCCCACTATTGTTCTGAGCTGTGCCTCGCCCATTGGGAGAACTCGAAGACGCGGTCATGACGCGGGTGTGGAAGTGGAACCGCCCGGTGACCGTTCGAGAAGTCCTGGAAGACCTCCAGCAGGAACGGTCCATCGCGTACACCACGGTGATGACCGTTTTGGACAATCTCCATCAGAAGGGCTGGGTGCGACGGGAGGCCGAAGGGCGCGCCTATCGATATGAGGCCGTCTCCACCCGGGCCGCCTACGCCGCCGCCCTCATGAACGACGCCTGGTCGCAGAGCGACAACCCGGCCGCCGCTCTCGTCGCCTTCTTCGGGATGATGAGCGACGAACAGCGCCAGGCTCTGCGGGACGCCGTACGGATCGTGCAGGGTCCGGATAGGCCGGAACAGCAGGAAGAACGCGAAGAGCGCGAAGCCCCGCAACGCGAGGACCAGGAAGCCCCGCAAGAGGAGAACCCCGGCTCCATGGTGGACCGCGGCGGGCGATAGCGTCCGCTCATGTCAGCGATGCGCCCCGAAGTCACCGCAAAAGCCATCACCGTCCGGCGGGCCCGGACCAGCGATGTCCCGGCGGTACGCCGACTCCTTGACGCGTACGTTCGTGACCGCATCCTCCTCGACAAAGCCACGGTGATGCTTTACGAGGACATCCAGGAGTTCTGGGTCGCGGAACGCGACGACAACGCCGAGGTGGTCGGCTGTGGTGCACTGCACGTGATGTGGGAAGACCTCGCCGAAGTGCGCACTCTCGCGGTGAAGCCCGGCCTCAAGGGCGCCGGTGTCGGTCATCAGTTGCTGGAGAAGTTGCTGGAGACCGCGCGTTGGCTTGGTGTTCGCCGAGTTTTCTGTCTGACCTTCGAAGTCGAGTTCTTCGGGAAGCACGGCTTCGTGGAGATCGGCGAGACGCCCGTGGACACCGATGTCTACGCGGAGCTGTTGCGTTCCTATGACGAGGGTGTCGCGGAGTTCCTCGGACTCGAACGAGTGAAACCGAACACCTTGGGCAACAGCCGGATGCTTCTGCATCTGTGATCGCCAAGAGGGACCGCGGCGGACAAGAGGCATCGGGGCGGAGTCGGGTGGGAGATCGGGCCGCTATTCCGGGCACCCCGCCTGCCCAGGTGCCCTATGTCCGAAACGCGCATGTTTCCGGGCAGGAGCGGGCCCCTCGGTCTCTCCCAGGGGTTTGTGTTTTTCCCGCAAAAGCGGTTTGCTTTCCGACGTACTGCAGTACTGCATATAACAGGGGGCGGCGAAACGGCGGACGCCGCAGACCCCCGGCCCTGAAGTTATCGATGAAAGGAAATCCGGTGGCACAGAAGGTTCAGGTCCTTCTTGTCGACGACCTCGACGGCGGCGAGGCGGACGAGACCGTGACGTTCGCGCTGGACGGCAAGACGTACGAGATCGACCTCACGACCGGCAATGCGGACAAGCTGCGCGGTCTTCTCGACCCCTATGTCAAGGGCGGTCGTCGTACCGGTGGCCGTGCTTCGGGCGGACGCGGAAAGGCCCGAGTGGCTTCCGGCGGCAGCCAGGACACCGCGCAGATTCGCGCATGGGCAAAGGAGAACGGCTACGAGGTCAACGACCGCGGCCGTGTTCCCGCGACGATTCGTCAGGCCTACGAGGACGCCAACAGCTGACTGTCCTCCGGCCCGCGGCCCACGCGCCGCAACCGGACCCGGTGGCACTCGGTGGCCACCGTGTCCACCAGCCGTACGAGATCGGGGGCGCCCCCAACGCCCCCCATGGCCGACCTTGTCGAGAGCGTCGACAGTGTCGGCAGCGAGGCTTCGACCTCGCCCCCCGACTCGGGGGGCCGCAACCAGACGGCGGCCCCCTGTACGGCTCCCAGGGGCCTCGAGGACTCGACGGCGCCTTCGGCGGCTTCGGGAAGCGGTCGGGCACCGATGAAGACCGGCTCGGGCCGCACCGGAGCGTCCATCCGGCCGTGCGCGCCCAGCGCCCGCAGGTCCAGGGCCAGCGAGCCCCACTCCAGCCAGTCCAGCAGCCCCGGCAGCTCCTCCGCGCCGCCCGCGGCCACCAGCAGCCGCATCCGGTCGCCCTGAACCGCCACCGGAGAGCGCGGCCCCAGATGCCTGAGCGCCTTCGCGCCCGCCCTGGCCGGCACGTCCAGCACGTCGAAACGCACGCCCGTGACCAGCCGCAGCGGCTCTCCGGGCGCCGCGGGCACTGTTGCCCAGCCCAGATCGTTCTCGTACCAGTGCCGGAGCCGGGCCGCCCGCCCCTCCGGCCCGACGGCGCCCACCAAACCGGATGCGACGACGCGACCGGAGCCGGACGCGTCGCAAGAACCGGAACCGGAATCGAGCGGACGACGGGGGTGAGGGACCGTGGAAGCGGCCAGAGGGACTGTGCCAGCCATACCAAGTGCAACTCTCGCAATCCCCCGGAGTTACGCTGGGTGTGCGTACGAATGCGCAGGGTGCCGGAAGAGGGCGCGTGTAGGGGTCAGGAGAGACGCAAGGTTGTTCGCCCATAGCGGAGGGACCGGGGGCATCCGGCATGGACTGTCAGTCCGGGCGGGTAAGACATCCCTAGTGGGAGGGGACGACACGCATGCGAGGCCGTCTCACGTTCGCCATCGGCGTACTGGAGGTAAGGGTAACTGCCTGGCCTGCGGGAACATCGTCTCGCACCATCGGGTTGGAGCAGATGTCGGCGTTCGGGGTCAGGAGGCCATCGACGGTGTCGGCAGTTGGAATGAGCGGTCCCCGCTTGCGGGACTAAGCTGCGGAAGGACAGAGAGGGGAAGTTCCCCCCACTGCCTGACCGCTCTGAGGAGCGATTAACGATGTTCGAGAGGTTCACCGACCGCGCGCGGCGGGTTGTCGTCCTGGCTCAGGAAGAAGCCCGGATGCTCAACCACAACTACATCGGCACCGAGCACATCCTCCTGGGCCTGATCCACGAGGGTGAGGGTGTCGCCGCCAAGGCCCTTGAGAGCCTCGGGATTTCGCTCGAGGCGGTCCGCCAGCAGGTGGAGGAGATCATCGGGCAGGGGCAGCAGGCCCCGTCCGGGCACATTCCCTTCACCCCCCGTGCCAAGAAGGTCCTGGAGCTGTCGCTCCGCGAGGCCCTTCAGCTGGGCCACAACTACATCGGCACGGAGCACATCCTGCTCGGCCTGATCCGTGAGGGCGAGGGCGTCGCCGCCCAGGTCCTGGTCAAGCTGGGCGCAGATCTCAACCGGGTGCGGCAGCAGGTCATCCAGCTGCTCTCCGGTTACCAGGGCAAGGAGACCGCCACCGCCGGCGGCCCTGCCGAGGGCACCCCCTCGACGTCCCTGGTCCTCGACCAGTTCGGCCGGAACCTCACCCAGGCCGCTCGTGAGTCCAAGCTCGACCCGGTCATCGGGCGCGAGAAGGAGATCGAGCGGGTCATGCAGGTGCTGTCCCGCCGTACCAAGAACAACCCGGTCCTGATCGGTGAGCCCGGCGTCGGCAAGACCGCCGTCGTCGAGGGCCTCGCCCAGGCCATCGTCAAGGGCGAGGTGCCCGAGACCCTCAAGGACAAGCACCTCTACACCCTGGACCTCGGCGCCCTGGTCGCCGGCTCCCGCTACCGCGGTGACTTCGAGGAGCGCCTGAAGAAGGTGCTCAAGGAGATCCGCACCCGCGGCGACATCATCCTGTTCATCGACGAGCTGCACACGCTGGTCGGTGCGGGTGCCGCCGAGGGCGCCATCGACGCGGCCTCGATCCTGAAGCCGATGCTGGCCCGCGGTGAGCTGCAGACCATCGGTGCCACCACCCTGGACGAGTACCGCAAGCACCTGGAGAAGGACGCGGCCCTGGAGCGCCGCTTCCAGCCCATCCAGGTCGCCGAGCCGTCCCTGCCGCACACGATCGAGATCCTCAAGGGTCTGCGTGACCGGTACGAGGCCCACCACCGGGTCTCCATCACGGACGAGGCGCTGGTCCAGGCGGCCACCCTGGCCGACCGCTACATCTCGGACCGCTTCCTGCCGGACAAGGCGATCGACCTGATCGACGAGGCCGGATCGAGGATGCGCATCCGCCGGATGACCGCTCCGCCGGACCTGCGCGAGTTCGACGAGAAGATCGCCGCCGTCCGCCGGGACAAGGAGTCCGCGATCGACTCGCAGGACTTCGAGAAGGCCGCCTCCCTCCGCGACAAGGAGAAGCAGCTCCTGGCCGCCAAGGCCAAGCGGGAGAAGGAGTGGAAGGCCGGCGACATGGACGTCGTCGCCGAGGTCGACGGCGAGCTGATCGCCGAGGTGCTGGCCACGGCCACGGGCATCCCGGTCTTCAAGCTCACCGAGGAGGAGTCCTCGCGTCTGCTGCGCATGGAGGACGAGCTCCACAAGCGGGTCATCGGCCAGGTCGACGCCGTCAAGGCGCTGTCGAAGGCGATCCGCCGTACGCGTGCCGGTCTGAAGGACCCGAAGCGTCCCGGTGGCTCGTTCATCTTCGCCGGCCCGTCCGGTGTCGGTAAGACCGAGCTGTCCAAGGCGCTCGCCGAGTTCCTCTTCGGTGACGAGGACGCGCTGATCTCCCTCGACATGTCGGAGTTCAGCGAGAAGCACACGGTGTCGCGGCTCTTCGGTTCGCCCCCCGGTTACGTGGGCTACGAAGAGGGCGGCCAGCTGACCGAGAAGGTGCGGCGCAAGCCGTTCTCGGTGGTCCTGTTCGACGAGGTCGAGAAGGCCCACCCGGATATCTTCAACAGCCTGCTGCAGATCCTGGAGGACGGTCGCCTGACCGACTCCCAGGGCCGGGTCGTGGACTTCAAGAACACGGTCATCATCATGACGACCAACCTCGGCACCCGGGACATCTCCAAGGGCTTCAACCTGGGCTTCGCGGCCACGGGCGACACGAAGTCCAACTACGAGCGCATGAAGAACAAGGTGTCGGACGAGCTCAAGCAGCACTTCCGTCCCGAGTTCCTCAACCGCGTCGACGACGTGGTCGTCTTCCCGCAGCTCACGCAGGAGGACATCCTGCGGATCGTCGACCTGATGGTCGGCAAGGTGGACGAGCGCCTCAAGGACCGGGACATGGGCATCGAGCTCTCCCAGTCCGCCAAGGAGCTGCTGGCCAAGAAGGGCTACGACCCGGTGCTGGGCGCGCGTCCGCTGCGTCGCACGATCCAGCGCGAGATCGAGGACACGCTCTCCGAGAAGATCCTCTTCGGCGAGCTGCGCCCCGGTCACATCGTGGTCGTCGGCACGGAGGGCGAGGGCGACGCCAAGACCTTCACCTTCCGGGGTGAGGAGAAGTCGGCACTCCCCGACGTCCCGCCGATCGAGCAGGCGGCCGGCGGAGCCGGTCCGAATCTGAGCAAGGAGGCGTAGCCCTTCCGGGGTTCGCCGAAGGAAGGGGCCGGTGCTTTTCGAAGCACCGGCCCTTTCGTATACCGCCGCGCGGGATACCGCGTGCGATGCCGTGGGATTACGACAGCTGGCCGTTGTAGTCCGGCAGCTTGAACGTCTTCTCCGCGTGGCCGCCCGAGAGGTCGGTGGCGCTGTTGCCGATGTTCGCGATGATCGTGTAGCCGTTGTTCTCGATGTCGACGCGCTGGGCGGTCTTGTAGGCGGCGACGTCCTTGAAGAGGTCGAAGAGGTTCCGGACGTACAGGCCGGAGACGTCGTAGCCGTCGTGTTCGAGGTTGTACTCGGTCGGCAGGTAGATGATGCCCGGGCGGGCCGTGACGAAGAACAGGGAGACGCCGTGCTCCTGGGCGTATTCGGCGACGTTCAGGACCGGCTTGTTGGCCGGCTGGGGGTAGCTGAGGCCGAAGTCGGTCTCCAGCGTGGTGTTGTCGATGTCGAAGACGATCGCCTGCCTCTCGCCCGGCTTGACGGCGGCGATGCGCTGCTTCAGGTAGGGCAGGGCCTGGTCCATCACAGACTGGCAGTCCTTCTGCCAGGTGGCGTAGTCGACCGTGGTGGAGCTGCTCTCCGTCGCGGCCTGGGCCGGCGCGGCCATACCGGCGAGCGCGGCCACGGAGACGGCGGTGACGGATATGCGGCGGGTCCAGGTGCCTGTGGTCATCGGTTGGGGTGTCCTCTCACGGTCCACGGCTGTGTCAGGGGCATGGTGAGTGGAGGAGGTGGCGTGGAGGGGGCCGTGGGGTTACCGGCAGGTAGGTTGGGGGAGGTGTGCGCCATATTTCCGGGGGTGCAGATCTCGGCCGCCTGTGACATGGCGCACGGACGAAACGCCTGTTACTAGCCGAGATAGTGGGACCCGGGTAGGGCCGAAAGGGATTTTTTGCCCTCGGTGCCCGGTCGAATGGGATGGCGGGTTCGGGTTGGCTGTTCAAGGGCGCTCTGTCAAGAAAGAGTCAATTTTATGCATAGGTACTAGGAGATGCCGTAGATAAGGGGGTTTGAGGGGTGCGCGGCTTTCGGGTTACCAAGGGATTCCCCGTCGTCTACTCCACGAGGTTCCGATGTCCCTGCGCGCCGCTGTCCGTGCCACCCGTACGTCCTCGCTCCGCAAGCGCGCCGCCGTTCTGGCCGCCGGTGTCGGAGTCACGGCCGTGGTGGGGTCCGGGGTCGCGTCGGCCGCCACCTCCAGTGCCGCCGCCTGGGTCGAGCCGGTGAAGAAGTACACCCTCTCCTCGAGCTACGCCCAGTCCGGCGCCCTGTGGACCGCCAAGCACAGCGGGCAGGACTTCGCCGTGCCGACCGGCACCCGGGTCGTCGCCGCGCACGGCGGCACCGTCGTCAAGGCCGGGGGCAACGGCGCGGGTGACGGTCCCGCGTACGGCAACGCCATCGTCATCAAGCACGGCGGCGGCCAGTACTCGCAGTACGCGCATCTGTCGCGCGTCGACGTCAAGGTCGGGCAGATCGTCACGACCGGTCAGCGCATCGGGCTGTCCGGCAGCACCGGCAACTCCACCGGGCCGCACCTGCACTTCGAGATCCGTACGACCCCGCACTACGGCTCCGCCGTCGACCCGGTCGCCTTCCTCCGCGCCAAGGGCGTGATCCTCTGAGCGGCGTGACCGTCCAACAGGCCGCCTGACCGTCTAGGCGGAGTGACCGGACCCCCGGTGGGCCTGGGTCACCAGGTCCAGGGCGACCTCCAGAACGGCTTCCTGCTTCTTCTCGGGGTCGCCTTCGAGGTCCTGTATGACGAACATGCCCGCGTGCAGCGTGAACATCGCGCTGATGCAGCGGACCTGGTCGGTCAGGGGCGCGTCCGGATCGATGATGATGTTCCGCAGGTCGCGCATCCGGTCCTTGAAGGTGTCGCCGATCCGCAGCTCCCGCACGGTCGCCTGGTTCTCCTGCATGAAGCGGAACAGCGGTCCGGCGGCGGCGAGCGCCTGGCTGTAACGCCGTACGATCTCCTGCTTGGTCTCCAGGGTGTGCGGCTGGCCCTTGCCCCACTCGATCAGGTCCTGGATCGGCCGGGTCAGGTCCTCGAAGACGCTGACCAGGATCTCTTCCTTGGTCTTGAAGTGGTAGTAGAGGGCCGCCTTGGTCACGTCGAGACGCTCGGCGATCTCCCGCAGGGAGGTCTTCTCGTAGCCCTGCTCGGCGAAGAGTTCGAGCGCCACGTCCTGGATGCGCTGGCGGGTGTTGCCCCGGCGCTGCTGCTTGGTGCCGTCCATGGTGACGCCCATCCTCTTACTCCTCGCGCTCCCGCGAAAACTCGCCCTGTCGGATACCGGCGTCCGGTCCGTAGACTTACTTGACGACCGGCTAGTGACAGGTTTACCTTTCCAGTGTACTGAACTAGCCGGGCGGCAAGTAAGTAGCTGTCGCCAGGGGGAGTGGGAGAGATGGCGGACACCCAGGCGGCCGGCACCGGCCAGGAATCACCGGGGGCACCGGTCGCGGCGGACTCGTCGGCGAAACAGCCCAGGAGCGTGCGGGTCGTGATCCTCGCGCTCATGATCGCGATGATGCTCGCGATGCTCGACAACATGATCGTGGGTACGGCGATGCCGACGATCGTGGGTGATCTCGGCGGCCTCGAACATCTGTCGTGGGTCGTGACCGCCTACACCCTCGCGACCGCGGCGGCCACCCCGCTCTGGGGCAAGCTCGGTGACATGTACGGGCGCAAGGGCGCCTTCATGACCTCCATAGTCATCTTCCTGATCGGCTCCGCGCTCAGCGGCATGGCCCAGAACATGGGCGAGCTGATCGGGTTCCGGGCCATCCAGGGGCTCGGTGCCGGTGGTCTGATGGTCGGCGTCATGGCGATCATCGGTGACCTCGTGCCGCCCCGTGAGCGCGGCAAGTACCAGGGCATGATGGCCGGCGTCATGGCGCTCGCGATGATCGGCGGCCCGCTGGTCGGCGGCACCATCACCGACAACTGGGGCTGGCGCTGGGCCTTCTACATCAACCTGCCGCTCGGTGTGGT
This sequence comes from Streptomyces sp. NPDC111744, assembly GCF_055634995.1. Classification (NCBI taxonomy): domain Bacteria; kingdom Bacillati; phylum Actinomycetota; class Actinomycetes; order Kitasatosporales; family Streptomycetaceae; genus Streptomyces; species Streptomyces sp. NPDC111744. The sequence goes on along the minus strand of NZ_JBVKCG010000028.1, from coordinate 27,967 downwards.
CGCGCTGGCCGCCGTCAGCGCCGTACTGCACCTGCCGAAGAAGCGGAGCAAGGCGCGTATCGACTACCTCGGTGCCGGTCTGCTGACCCTCGGCATCACCTCGATCGTGCTGGTCACCACCTGGGGCGGCTCCCAGTACGCCTGGACGTCCGCGCGGATCATGGAACTGATCGCCATCGGTGTCGTCTCGCTGATCGGGTTCGTCTTCTGGCAGACCAAGGCCGCCGAACCGGTCCTGCCGCTGCACATCTTCCGCAGCCGCAACTTCACTCTGATGTCGATCATCGGCTTCATCGTGGGCTTCGTGATGTTCGGCGCCACGCTGTTCCTGCCGCTGTACCAGCAGTCCGTGCAGGGCGCGTCCGCGACCAACTCCGGTCTGCTGCTGCTCCCGATGCTCGGCGCGATGCTGGTGACCTCGATGGTCGCCGGGCGGGTCACCACCAGCACCGGCCGCTACAAGATCTTCCCCCTCGCGGGCGGTGTGCTGCTGACCGTCGGCCTGTACCTGCTGTCCACGATGGACACCGACACCACCCGGTTCATCTCCGGCGTGTACATGGCCGTCGTCGGCCTCGGCATGGGCTGCCTGATGCAGATCACCATGCTGGTCGCGCAGAACAGCGTGGAGATGAGGGACATGGGCGTCGCGTCCTCGTCGACCACCCTGTTCCGTACGCTCGGCTCCTCCTTCGGTGTCGCCATCATGGGCGCGATCTTCAACAACCGGGTCCAGGACGAGATGACCGCGCGGGCCGGGGCGCTGGGCTCGAAGGTCACCGAGCAGTCGGCCTCGCTGAACGCGGCGAGCCTGGCGAAGCTGCCGGCCACGGTCCGCGAGGCGTACCAGCACGCGGTGTCGGCCGGCACCCACTCGGCGTTCCTGCTCGGTGCCGTGATCGCCGTGGTGGTCGTGGTGGCGGCGGCGTTCGTCAAGGAGGTGCCGCTGCGGGGCGGCCCCCAGAAGGCGGGCTCCGACGAGGCGGCGCCGCTGGCGGTGGTCGAGGCGGTCTGAACGGCCCCCTCCTCGCTTGTCCTCGAACGCCGGTCGGGCTGGTCTGTCCAGCCCGGCCGGCGTTGTCAGTGGCCCGTGTCACCATCGGCCCCATGGACAGACTGCGTCGGCTGCGCCTCGCCAAAGACGCCATGGACCGGGAGTGGGCCGACCCGGACCTGGACCTCGACGCGGTCGCCGCGCACGCCGGGTACTCGCGGTATCACTTCATCCGCGCCTTCAAGGAGGCCTACGGCGAGACGCCCGGCCAGTATCTGACGCACCGCAGGATCGAGCGGGCCCAGGAGATGCTCCGCGGCGCCAACCTCACCGTCACCGAGATCTGCCATCTGGTCGGCTTCAGCAGTTTGGGTACGTTCTCCAGCCGCTTCAAGGCACGTACCGGGCTCAGTCCCACCGAGTACCGGACCGAGCACGTGGGCAGAGGTGCCTCCCTCATCCCCGGCTGCTACGCCATGCTCTGGGCCGGCGGCTTCCGGAACAGGAGCGCAACTTCCGAGAAGCGCGCCGACGACCCGCCCGCCTACCGTGACGGACAGGAGCAGCAACCGTCCGGCAGGAGAGCACAGCCATGATCCAGGGCCTGGCCATCACCACCGTGTGGACCTTCGACCAGCAGCGCACCAAGGCGTTCTTCACCGAGAAGCTCGGCTTCGAGGTACGCGACGACATCGCCATGGGTGACATGCACTGGGTCACCGTCGGCGCCAAGGGCCAGCCCGGTGTCGAACTCGCCCTGATGCGCGTGGACGGGCCGGGCCTCGACCCCGAGTCCGCGGACGCGCTGCGCACGCTGGTGGCCAAGGGCGCCCTGGGCGCCGGGGCGTTCCGCACCGACGACTGCCGAGGTGACTACGAGACCTTCCGGGCGCGGGGCGTCGAGTTCATCCAGGAGCCCAAGGAGCGGCCGTACGGCATCGAGGCGATCTTCCGCGACGACAACGGCAACTGGTACTCACTGACCGAGCGCAGCGAGGAGCTCGACTTCTCCAAGGAGTTCTGAGCATGTCCGTGCACGAGGGCCCCGATCACACCGCCGTCCGCGTCGCCCTGTGGCGGGCGCTGCACCGGCACGCCGACGCACCGCCATACGTCATCGAGGACGAGGCCGGGCTGCGGCTCGCCGGGCCGGAGGCCGGGGACGACTGGCGGGCGCGACCGGACATGGACGCCGAGGCCACCCGGCGGACCCGGGCGTCCATCGTGGCCCGGGCCCGGTTCGTCGAGGACCTGGCGCTGGCGGCGGCCGGGCGCGGCGTGGACCAGTACGTCGTCCTGGGCGCCGGTCTCGACACCTTCGCGCAGCGCCGCGCGTCCGACGCGGTGGCCGCCGGGCTGCGGGTGTTCGAGGCCGACCGGGCCGGGGCCGTGGCATGGAAGCGGCGGCGGCTGACCGAGCTGGGGTACGGGGTACCGGGCTGGCTGCGGCTGGTGCCGGTGGACTTCGAGGGGGACTGGTGGGGACAGCTGGTGGCCGCCGGTTTCGAGCCGGGCCGGCCGGCCGTGGTGGCCTCGGCAGGGGTCACCATGTACCTCACCGAGGACGCCGTCGCCGCCACCTTCGGGCGCATCGCCGGGCTGGCCCCCGGGTCGACGCTGGTCACGACGTTCCTGCGGCCGATCGAGGACGTCGAGCCGGACCAGCGGGAGCAGCTGCGGGTGGCCCAGCGGGGCGCGCAGGCCTCCGGTACGCCCTTCCTGACCTTCTACACGCCGGAGCGGATCGCGGCCCTGGCCAGGCAGGCCGGTTTCCGCGAGACCCGGCATGTGCCGGCGGAGGAACTGGCCGAGCGCTACTTCACCGGCCGAACGGACGGCCTGCGCCCCTCACGCGGCGAGGAACTGCTCGTGGCCACGACCTGAGCCTCAACGGCTCGCCTGAGTCGGGCCCGGCAGCATCGGATAGCTCCCCGTGGCCGTCGGCGCGTGCTCCGGCAGCCACAGCACGGCCACCGCGCCCTCCGCCGGGATGTGTTCGGGCGCGCCCGCCGCCCGGATGTTGCGGAAGGTCAGGCGGGCGCCCAGGACGCGGGCCTGGCCGGCCGCAATGGTCAGGCCCAGTCCGTGACCCTGCCCCGCGCGGTCCTCGCTGCCGGTTCGGAAGCGGCTCGGGCCCTCGGCGAGAAGCTTCTCCGGGAAGCCGGGGCCGTGGTCGCGGACCCGGATGACCCGGCCCTCGACGGTCACCTCGATGGGCGCCCTGCCGTGCCGGGCCGCGTTGGCGAGCAGGTTGAACAGCACCCGCTCCAGGCGGCGCGGATCGGTGGTGACCTCCGACTCGTGCACCACCCGCACCTCGATCTCCGGGTCCTTCGCGGCCACCCGCCGGGCGACGAACTCGCCCAGCATGATGTCCTGCAGCTCGGCCCGCTCGGAGGCGCTGTCGAGCCGGGCCACCTCCAGCACGTCCTCGACGAGGGTGCGCATCGCCTTCGCCCGGTCGAGGACCAGCTCGGTCGGGCGGCCGGGCGGGAGCAGTTCGGCCGCCGTGAGCAGTCCGGTCACCGGCGTCCGCAGCTCGTGCGCGATGTCGGCCGTCACCCGCCGCTCGGCCTCAAGGCGCTGCTGCAAGGCGTCCGCCATGGCATCCACCGCACGCGCCAGGTCGTCGGTCTCGTCCCGTACGACCCCGCCGATCGCCTCCCGCACCCGCACGTCCGGGTCGCCCTGGGCGACCTGGTTGGCCGCGGCCGCCGCCTTGCGCAGCCGGCGGGAGAGCTGCCCGCCGATCAGCACGCCGAGCGCGCTGCCGCCGAGGACGACCGCGATGGAGCCGATGACGAGGGCCTGGTCGAGGTCCTTCAGCACATTGCTGCTGCGGTTCGGGAAGGTGCCGTGCAGGGACAGCACGCGCCCGTCCTTGGCCTGCACCGCCGCCCAGATGTCCGGCGCGCCGCCACCCGGATCGATGACGTCGGTCGCCCGGCGGCCCGCCTCGACCCTCTCGCGCAGCGCCGGCGGCAGCTCGGGGTCGTTGATCTTGACGTCGGGGAAGTTCGCCCGCCCGGACAGCTCGTAGTTGCGCTGGCCGATCTGCAGCCGCTCGTTGGCCAGGTCGCGTGCGTTGTCCAGCATCGAGACCCGGGCGGCGTTGTGCACCACCAGGCTCAGCGCGATCGCGACGAGCGCGCCGACCAGCGCGATCGCCGCGCTCAGCTTCCACCGGAGTCCGGTGCGCAGCCGCGGACCTCGGTGCCGAATGGATCTCCGGATGGATCTGGTGAGCTCCCGCATGGCCGCCCCGCTCAGGCCTTCAGCTTGTAGCCGAAACCGCGGACCGTCTCGATCCGGTCCTGGCCGATCTTCGTACGCAGCCGCTGCACATGGACATCCACGACCCGGGTGTCCCCGCCCCAGCCGTAGTCCCAGACCCGTTCCAGCAGCTTGTCGCGGGAGAGTACGGTCCCCGGGGCCGAGGAGAACTCCAGGAGCAGCCGCATCTCGGTCGGCGTGAGCGCGACCGGCTCTCCGGCCCGGCGCACCTCCATGCCCTCGGTGTCGATCTCCAGCTCCCCGAAGGTCAGCGGGCCGCCGGTCACCGCGGCCGCGTCCTCGTGCGGCCGGTCGGCGCCGCTCGCGTGCCCGAAGCGCCGCAGTACCGCACGGATCCGGGCGACCAGCACCGCGCCGTCGAACGGCTTGGTGACGTAGTCGTCGGCGCCCGCCTCCAGACCCAGCACCACGTCGATGGAGTCGGCGCGCGCCGACAGCATGATCACCGGCACCGTGGACTCGTCGCGGATGCGCCGGCACAGGCTCACCCCGTCCAGGCCCGGCACCATCACGTCGAGCAGCGCGATGTCGGGCCGGTCGGCGCGGAACGCCTCCAGTCCCGACAGCCCGTCGGGCATGGCGGTGACCGCGAAGCCGTCCCGCTCCAGGGCGAGCTGGGTGGCCTCGCGGATGACGTCGTCGTCCTCGACGAACAGGACGTGGGTCTGGTCTGCCATCCCGGCTCTCTCGTGTGGTCGGTGTGGGATCAGTCGGCGGGGTCAGCCGGCGGGGGAGGGGACCGGCGTGGCGTCGTCGCCGCTGCCGGTCGCGTTGCCGTAGTCGGTGTGGTGGAAGTCCTCCTGGACGAAGCGCCCCGCGGCCCAGCTGTAGGTGATCACGTTCTCACCGGACGGGCTCGACACCGGGTCGCCCTTCTCGTACACCTGTTTGGTCACGCTCAGATCGCCCCGGTCGATCTCCGCGTAGACCGGGGACTCCTCGGCCTTGAAGACATTCTTGTACGCGCCGCTCTCGTCGCGGTACACATATGCCCCCACCCCGACCGCGTCTCCGCAGGTCAGGACGTTCACGACGACGTCCTCGACCGGGCCGCCGGTCAGATCGCCGTAGGTCACGTCGACCGGGTACTCGTCGCCCGCGCACGGCTTCAGGTCCCGCTTCACGGTGGCCGAGACCGCCGGATCGGCCTTCACCAGAGCGACCGCGTCGACCTTCGCATAGGTCTGGGACGGGTTGGGCGAGGGGGAGGCGGCGGCCGGGGCCTTCTCCGCCGAGCCGGCGTGCGCCGGGCCCTCGTCCCGGGCGCCGGTGCCGCCCGTGCCGCAGGCGGCGGCGAAAAGGGCGAGGGCGGCGAGCACGGCCGCCGCCGTGGTCACCGCCTGTGCACTCGCCGAGCCCCGGCTGGGCCCTGTGCCGGTCAGGCCGCGCAACGCTCCCGCTCCTCACGCTCCAGCGCGCGTGCGTCGAGGTCGCGTGACTCCAGCTCCTCGCGGAGCCGGGCGAGCGCCCGGTGCAGCGTGCTCTTGACCGTTCCGGCCGACATGCCGAGGGCGGCGGCCGTCTCCTCCGTGGACATCTGCTCCCAGTGTCGCAGCACGACGACACTGCGCTGCTTCGGTGCCAGAACCTTCATGATGTCCATGAGGAGAGCGCGGTCGGCGTGCTGCTCGGTGGAGTCCTCCACGCAGGCGTCGGGCAGCTGCTCGGTCGGGACCTCCTCCAGCTTGCGGGCCCGCCACCACTCGGTCCGCGTGTTGATCATGACCCGGCGCAGATAGGCGTCCGCGAGCCGCTTGTCCTCGATGGTCTCCCAGCGGCCGTACGTCCGCACCAGCGCGGTCTGGAGCAGGTCCTGGGCGTCCGTCGGGTCCGGGACCAGCCGGCGGGCGCTGCGCAGCAGCGCGTCCTGTCGAGTGCGGACGTACTCCTCGAATTCGAGCACCTCGCCCTGCGTCATGATCAACCGCCTCCCGATCCCCGTTTTCCCCGGCCCTGTGCCTGAGTTCCTGCTGTCCCGCGGTCCTGGCGGGCACAGAAACGAAGCTACGGACCTGTTGTCACGGGGCTGTGCGGAGCAGCCTTCGGCTAGCAATCGGCTGTCCGTCGGTTGTGTAACGGAAGTAGGCGCGGGGTAAGCAAACGGGGTTGTATGTCCGGGTATTGAGTGATTTGCCGCCGTGCTGGGGTCGTAACACAGCCCCCTCTCCTGTGATGTGGCTGTACGTCAGCCCAGCGGAAGCCGGTACAGGCCGCCCGCGAGCGGCTCCACCAGCCCGTCCGAGACCAGTCCGTCCAGCGCGCGCGCCCGCTGCACCGGCTCGTGCCACACCCGGTCGAGCACCGCCTGCGGCACGGGGGCGTGCGCTTCGCGCAGTACGGCCAGGAGTTTGCCGCGCACCTGCCGGTCGGTACCGGCGTACGTCTGCCCACGCCGGGGCGGCCCCTCGTGCTCCGGCTTGCCGGCCAGCCGCCAGGCGCAGTCCCCGGCGATAGGGCACCGCAGGCACGTCTCGTTCTTCGCCGTGCACACCAGCGCTCCCAGCTCCATGGAGGCGGCGGCCCAGCGGGCGGCGGTCCGCTCGTCCTCGGGCAGCAGTTCACGGGCGAGCTTGCGCTCGGCGGCGGTGGTGGCGTTCGGCGGGTACTGCACACCGGTCACGGCCCGCGCGAAAACCCGCCGCACATTGGTGTCGAGCACGGCGTGCCGCTGCCCGTACGCGAAGGAGGCGACGGCCGCGGCGGTGTACTCGCCGATGCCGGGCAGCGCGAGCAGCTGCGCGTGATCCGTCGGTACGTCGCCGTCGTGCCGTTCCGTTATGGCGACGGCGGCGCCGTGCAGCCGCAGGGCGCGGCGCGGGTAGCCGAGTCGGCCCCAGGCGCGGACCGCCTCGCCGGGCGCCTCGGCGGCGAGGTCCGCGGGGCGCGGCCAGCGGGCCAGCCACTGCTCGTAGACGGGCAGCACCCGGCTGACCGGGGTCTGCTGCAGCATGAACTCGCTGACCATCACCCCCCAGGGGCCCGCCTCCGGGCGGCGCCAGGGGAGGTCACGGGCATGGGCGTCGAACCAGGAGATCACGGGGGCGTGGAGCTTCTCAGTCATGGCCCTCCCGATCCTGCCACGTCCGGCCACGGCTGGGTTGGACGTGGTTCACGGCGAGGCCGGGGCGGCCGCCGCTTCAGGGTCTGTCCGGCGCTGTTCGGCGCCCTCCTTCGGACCTGTCACGCGAAAAGGGGTCACGCCGACGGGAGTTGCCGAAATGATGATCCGGAAAAGTTGAGGTTTGGGCGGCGGGTGGGGCGAGGAACTGCACGGATCTCTCGTACAGTTTGCGCCGTGGGATCTCTGCGCAATCCGGTCGGGCCGCTTCCCTCCTCCATCTACTGGCGACGGAGGGTCGTCATGGTGTCCGTGGTCGCCGTGCTGGCGCTGCTGATCACCTGGATCGTCACGTCGAGTGGCGGGGGCGGCAAGAAGGGTGCCGACGGCTCGAACGGCAAGAATCCCGCGTCCACCATCACGCCGGGGCCGTCCGGCAGCGGGCCGGCGATCAGCCAGGCGCCGGGCGGGCGGGACGAGTCGAGCGGGGGCGGGGGCGCGTCGTCCAGCACCGGTTCCGGTTCTGGTTCCTCTGGTTCCGGTTCCAGTTCCGACGGCGGGAGTTCGGGCGGGTCGGGGGTCGGCTCGTCGGCTGGTTCCGCCGGTTCCTCGGGTTCCTCGTCGGGCTCGGGCGATGTCACCTCGGGCTCCGGCGGTACGGTCGCCTCGCTGCCGGGGACTTCCACCCTCCCCAACTGCACCGCCGCGGCCGTGTCGTTGAGCCTGAAGAGCCTGCACAACTCGTACGCGCCGGAGCAGACGCCGAGCTTCGAACTCACGGCGAAGAACACGTCGTCCAGCGACTGCAAGGTCGATCTCGGGCCGAAGAACGCGGTGTTGACGATCACGCCTGCCAGTGCGAACGACAGCTACTGGTCGTCGGCGGACTGCCCGAAGACGGCCGGGAGTCTCTGGTACCGGGTGCCGGCGGGGAGCAGCATCACCTACACCCTGAAGTGGGACCGCAAGCCGAGTGCCCCGCAGTGCGCGACGCCTTCGGCGGGGTCGGCCGGGGCAGGCACATATCTGGTGGAGGCCGAGACCCCGGGATTCACGAAGGCCCAGGCTTCTTTCGTACTGGCCGCGGATTAGCCGGGGGCGGGTGGGGCCGCTCTGAAGCGCCCCTTCAGGGGCGCGGGGCGGTATCGATGGGCGGCTGCCGCCGCGTGGGCGCGGCCAGCCCCCACCGGCCCGCGGGCGATCAGCACCGGCCCGCGGGCGATCAGCACCGGCCCGCGGGCGATCAGCACCGGCCCGCGGGCGAACAGCACCGGCCCGCGGACGACCCGTCTGCCCCGGCGGAGCTACACGTACCGTTCGAGAATCGACGACTCCGCCAGCCTTGACAGGCCCTCCCGGACGCTCCGCGCCCGCGCCTCGCCCACCCCGTCCACGGTCTGCAGGTCGTCGACGCTCGCGGCGAGCAGCTTCTGCAGGCCTCCGAAATGATCCACCAACCGGTCGATGATCGCCCCGGGCAGCCGCGGAACCTTCGCCAGCAGCCGGAAGCCGCGCGGCGACACCGCCGAGTCCAGCGCCTCCGGTGAACCGGTGTAACCCAGCGCCCGCGCCACCGTCAGCAGTTCCAGCAGCTCCGCGTGGCTCAGCGCGTCCAGCTCGGAGAGCGCCTCGTCGACCGTGCGGGAGCGTTTTGCCGTGGGCTCGGGGACGTAGTCCCGGACCACCAGCTCGCGCTCGGGCTCGACACCGGCGATCAGCTCGTCCAGCTGGAGCGCGAGAAGCCGCCCGTCGGTGCCCAGTTCGACGACGTACTCGGCGATCTCCGTGGCGATACGGCGGACCATCTCCAGGCGCTGGGCGACGGCCGAGACATCTCGGACCGTCACCAGGTCCTCGATCTCCAGCGCCGACAACGTTCCCGCGACCTCGTCCAGGCGGAGCTTGTACCGCTCCAGCGTCGCGAGCGCCTGGTTCGCACGGGAGAGGATCGCCGCCGAGTCCTCCAGGACGCGGCGCTGCCCGCCGACGTAGAGCGCGATCAGCCGCATCGACTGGGATACCGAGATCACCGGGAAGCCGACCTGTTTGGAGATCCGGTCCGCCGTGCGGTGCCGGGTGCCGGTCTCCTCCGTCGGGATCGTCGAGTCCGGCACGAACTGGACGCCGGCCCGCAGGATCTTCGACAGGTCGGAGGAGATCACGATGCCGCCGTCGAGCTTGCACAGCTCACGCAGCCGGGTCGCCGTGAACTCGACATCCAGGACGAAACCGCCCGTGCACATCGTCTCGACCGTCTTGTCGAAGCCGAGGACGATGAGCCCGCCGGTGTTGCCGCGGAGGACCCGCTCCAGGCCGTCGCGCAGGGACGTGCCCGGAGCCACAGCGCTCAGCGAGGCACGCATCAGGCCATCGGAACCGGCACTCCCACCGGACTTTCCGGGAGCCGTTGCCCGGTCGTTGGCTGCCACTGCACTCCTCGCGTCGCAGGTTCTGATGCGCTCCCGCACCCGCACGCGGTTCGTACGGACGGGCGAGACCAGGGCAAAGTCTACCGGCGCTCCTCCGCCTCCCGTGGGGCCTCTCGGCGACGGGAGCGCGGCAGCACCCGTAGCGCGTCTCCCATGTCGGCGACTTCCAGGACCTTCATGCCCGCCGGGATCTTGCCGGGATCGCCCGGTACGAGCGCGTGTGTGAAGCCGAGCCGGTGCGCCTCCGCGAGCCTGCGCTGGACGCCGGTGACCCGTCTGACCTCGCCCGCGAGGCCGACCTCGCCGATGGCGACCAGGTTCTTCGGGAGCGGGGTGTCGCTCGCGGCGGAGGCCAGGGCGAGGGCGATCGCCAGGTCGGCGGCGGGCTCGGAGAGCTTCACCCCGCCCACGGTCGCGGAGTAGATGTCCCGCTTGCCGAGCGCGCTGATCCGCCCGCGCTGCTCCAGCACCGCCAGCATCATCGAGACCCGGGAGGTCTCCAGGCCTGAGGTGGTCCGGCGCGGGGAGGGGATCTGGGAGTCCACGGTCAGCGCCTGGACCTCGGCGACCAGCGGGCGCCGGCCCTCCAGGGTGACCGTCAGGCAGGTACCCGGGACGGGTTCGGCGCGTCGTGTCAGGAAAAGTCCGCTCGGGTCGGCGAGGCCCGTGATGCCCTCGTCGTGCAGTTCGAAGCAGCCGACCTCGTCCGTGGCGCCGTAGCGGTTCTTGACGCCCCGGACCAGCCGCAGGCGCGCGTGCCGGTCGCCCTCGAAGCTCAGCACGACGTCCACGAGGTGTTCGAGGAGGCGGGGACCGGCGATCGCGCCGTCCTTGGTGACATGGCCCACGAGAAGAGTCGACATGCCCCGCTCCTTGGAGGCACGGATGAGCGCCCCGGCCACCTCCCGTACCTGGGCCATGCCACCGGGCGCGCCGTCGATCTCGGGGGACGCGACCGTCTGCACGGAGTCCAGGATCAGCAGTGACGGCTTGACCGCGTCCAAGTGGCCGAGGACGGCGGCCAGATCGGTCTCGGCGGCGAGATAGAGGTGGTCGTCGATGGCGCCGATGCGGTCGGCGCGCAGCCGGACCTGGCTCGCGGACTCCTCGCCGGTGACATAGAGCGTGCGGTGCTCGTCGCTGGCCGACTTGGCCGCCACGTCGAGGAGGAGGGTGGACTTGCCGACGCCGGGCTCGCCGGCCAGCAGGACGACCGCTCCGGGGATCAGGCCGCCGCCGAGGACCCGGTCCAGCTCGGGCACGCCGGTCGGCCGCGCGGTGGCCTGGCGGCCGTCGACCTGGCCGATGGGCACCGCGGAGGTGGTGACACGGCCGGGTGTCGTCGTACGGACCGCGGGCGTGCCGTACTCCTCGACCGTCCCCCAGGCCTGGCACTCGGGGCAGCGACCGAGCCACTTGGCCGTCTGCCAGCCGCACTCGGTGCAGCGGTAGGACGGACGGTCCTTGGAGGTCTTGGTACGGGCAGCCATGCGGAAACCGTAGCCCCCGCCACTGACAGCGGGGCCAGGGTGGCCTCCGTGACGGGTGTGGGTGGACGGATCCTGGCCATGCCACATCGGGAACGAGCCACGGAATATCCGGTTCCTGTCCCCTTATGAGGGATCGTTTCACCCGTACGGATTAAAAGAGCTCAAGGCGCAGGAAGGGGCCATCCGCCGCCGCCTACGGTCGCACGGGTGATGAGCAGCAGTCCGGAGACCACGGCCCGAACGACCGGCACACACCGGGCGCACCGGGGAGCACGCTCGGCGCGCGATCGTACGGCGGCACGCGCGCTGGCGCAGCGACCGCCGGCCCGCTACGAGCCGTACCTGGACGGGCTGTTCACGTACTGCCTCTCGGTGCTGTGCGACCACGACGCGGCCACCGCCGCCCTCGGGGACGTCCTCGCGCTCGCCGAGCGGCGCGGCCAGCGTGTCCCGGAGGCCGCCGGGGACCGCAGGGCCTGGCTGTACGCGCTGGCCCGCTGGGCCTGTCTGCGCGGGCTTGCCGAGGCCAAGCAGAAACGTCAGGCCTCCCATGCGGCGGGGCGGCACACCGCCCCCGAACCGCTGGTCGCCGCCGAGACCGAGGAGCAGCGGCGCCGCGAACTCGCCCTGCTCGCCTGGCCCGAGGCCGCCGGCACCACCCCGGAGCAGCGCGAGGCGCTCGAACTCGCCGTACGCCACCACCTGGCCGCCCACGAGGTCGCCGCCGTCCTCGGCATGGACCTGGCCGGCGCCCGCGAACTGCTCGCCTCCGCCGCCTGCGAGGTGGAACGCACCCGCGCGGCGCTCGCCGTCGTCGAGACCGGCGGCTGCCCGAGCGTGTCCCACCTGACCGGGGACAGCCAGCTGGTGCTCAGCAGCGCCCTGCGCCGCGAACTGGTCCGGCATGTAGACGACTGTCCGCGCTGCCGCCGTACCGCCGAACGCGCTGCACCCGGGCGGTGGCCCGGCGCGATGACCACACCGGCCGAGCTGCCCGTTCTGGAGGCGCCCCGCGCGGCCCTGCACATGGCCATGGCGCATCCGCCACGCGCGCGTGGCGCCGCCGTTCCGCGCTTCGACCGGCGCGGTTTCCCGATGGACCCCAAGGATCGCGCGGCCCGCCGCGACCGGCTACGCGCGCGTGCCGTCACGACGACCGTGGTCGCCACGGTGGTGGCCGCGCCGGTGCTGGCCCTGTGGGCCGCGTACCGGGGCTCGCCTGCGGCAGAGGGCCACGAGGGGCCGTCCGCGACCGCGCGCGAGGCCTCCGGCCCCGACGCGCTGGGCGGCGACGCGGCCGGGGGCTACGAGAACGCCGGAAACGCCAGCATCAGACCCGGGCCGCGCATCGGCAGGGACGGCAAGGCCGATGTCTCGGTGGAGGTGATCAGCGTCGCGGGCGGCGACCGGAAGAAGGCGGCCGGTGCGGGGCACCTCGCGGTGACGGCCTCCAACGACGGCGACACGACGCTGATCACGCTCTCCGCGGCCGGGGGTTCGGCGGTGCGGTGGTCGGTGTCCACGTCGGCGGGATGGCTGTACTTCTCGCGGCCCTCGGGAACGCTCCGGCCGGGCGAGTCGTTCACGATCAAGGTGTACGTCGATCATCTGCGGGAGCCGGCCGGTCACTGGAGCGCGCGGGTGGCAGTGGCGCCGGCGGGCGCGGTGGTGTCGATCGACGGGTACGGGATGGCTCCGCCGGTGAGGAGGGGGCCGACCCCTCCGGTGACGCCGGTGCCGACGGTGACGGGGTCAGCTTCCGCCGATCCGACGCCGACGGCCTCGCCGAGCGAGTCGACGCCCACGCCGACGCCCACCGAGTCGGACACGCCGAGTCCGACTGGGCCGGCTTCGCCGACGGAGAGCGAGAGTGCGGGTTCGTCGGCCAGTCCGTGAGTGGTGGGTGCGGTGTGTCGGCGGGTGCGGCGTCGTTGTGGCTGCTCGCGCCCACGCGGCGGAGCCGCATATCGATACGGCCCCGCGCCCCTGAGAGGCGCGCTGCACGCGGCGTCAGCCGACAGGATCCGCCGGATGCGGTGCCAGCAGCGGCAGCTGCGAAGCCAGGCGCTCCTCGCACAGCTCTGCCAGGCGGTCGTAGCCCGCCTTGCCCATCAGCTCGGTCAGTTCCGGGCGGTAGGAGACGTACACCGGGTCGCCCGCGCCGTGTGCCGAGGTCGCCGAGGTGCACCACCAGTGCAGGTCGTGGCCGCCCGGGCCCCAGCCCCTGCGGTCGTACTCGCCGATGGAGACCTGGAGGACGCGCGTGTCGTCGGGGCGGTCGATCCAGTCGTACGTGCGGCGGATCGGAAGCTGCCAGCAGACGTCCGGCTTGGTCTCCAGCGGCTCGCGGCCCTCCCGCAGCGCCAGAATGTGCAGCGAGCAGCCCGCGCCGCCCGCGAATCCGGGGCGGTTCTGGAAGATGCACGAGCCGTTGAACGGGCGGGTCTGGCGGGAGCCCTCGTCGTCCTCCGAGACCCAGCCGTTCCGCGTGCCCTCATCGTGGTGCTGCCAGATGTCCGGCGTGAGCCTCGACACATGACCGGCGACCCGCTTCTCGTCGTCCTCGTCGGAGAAGTGCGCGCCCAGCGTGCAGCAGCCGTCGTCCGCGCGGCCCGCCTGGATGCCCTGGCAGCCGCTGCCGAAGATGCAGTTCCAGCGGGAGGTCAGCCATGTCAGATCACAGCGGAACACCTGTTCGTCGTCCGCCGGGTCCGGGAATTCCACCCATGCGCGCGCGAAGTCGAGGCCCTTCTCGTCCCCTGCCGGAGCCTGCTGTGACGTCTTCGACTTCTTCAGTGGCTTCGGTGGCTTCACCGCCCGAGAAGAACCGTCGGCGGATTTGGCGCCCTTGTGGTCCTTCGTCTTTTTCGTCTTTGGCACCTGTACAGGGTAAGTCGCCCGAGGCGGGTTCGTGGACGGCTCCGACGACGGGTTACCGGCCACCTGGCAGTAGCGTTCCGTACATGAGACTCGGTGTCCTCGACGTGGGATCCAACACGGTGCATCTGCTGGTGGTGGATGCGCACCCCGGCGCACGCCCGCTGCCCGCGCACTCGCACAAGGCGGAATTGCGCCTTGCCCAACTCCTCGACGGCAACGGCGCGATCGGTCCCGACGGGGTCGAGAAACTCATCGGTGTCCTCCATGGGGCCCTGCAGGCCGCGGAGGACAAGGGCGTCGAGGATCTGCTGCCGTTCGCCACCTCCGCCGTGCGCGAGGCCAGTAACGCCGACGACGTCCTGGCGCGCGTGAAGGCCGAGACAGGTGTCGAGCTCCAGGTCCTCGCCGGCGCCGAGGAGGCCCGGCTGACCTTCCTCGCCGTACGCCGCTGGTTCGGCTGGTCCGCCGGAAAGCTGCTGGTCCTGGACATCGGGGGCGGCTCCCTGGAGATCGCGTACGGCATCGACGAGGAGCCGGACACGGCCGTCTCGCTGCCGCTCGGCGCCGGCCGGCTCACCGCCGGCTGGCTCCCCGGCGACCCGCCGGCCTCGGACGACATACGGGCGCTGCGCCGCCATGTACGCGCCGAGATCGCGCGTACGGTCGGCGAGTTCAGCCGCTTCGGCGCCCCCGACCACGTGGTGGCCACGTCCAAGACCTTCAAGCAGCTGGCCCGTATCGCCGGCGCGGCCCGCTCCGCGGAGGGCCTCTACGTCCAGCGCGAACTCAGGCGGAGCTCCCTGGAGACCTGGGTCCCGAGGCTGGCGGCCATGAACACGGCCCAGCGCAGCGCACTCCCCGGAGTCTCCGAGGGCCGGGCGGCCCAGCTGGTGGCGGGCGCGCTGGTGGCGGAGGCCGCGATGGACCTGTTCGGGGTGGAGACGGTGGAGGTGTGCCCATGGGCGCTGAGGGAGGGCGTCATCCTCCGGCGCCTTGATCACATGGGTTCGGCGTAAGTATCCCTGGCGGGGGCGGGCGCGAGGGCGGGGGCGGGCGCGGGCGCGGGGGCGCGGGCAACCCCCGACTGCGGGCAGGCGCCCCGCCCCACTTCGATGCGACGATCGTCACACCGCCGAAGACGCACTCCGCCCCCACCCGACCCCACCCCGTAACCTGTCCCTCGTGGCAAATCCAAGGGACGTCGTCCGCATCCCGGATGCGAAGGTCGCGCTCTCCACGGCCTCCGTCTATCCGGAGTCGACGGCGACGGCCTTCGAGATCGCCGCGCGCCTCGGCTACGACGGGGTCGAGGTCATGGTGTGGACCGACCCGGTCAGCCAGGACATCGAGGCCCTGCGCAGGCTGAGCGACTACCACCGCATCCCGATCCTCGCCGTCCACGCCCCCTGTCTGCTGATCACCCAGCGGGTCTGGTCCACCGACCCCTGGGTCAAGCTCCAGCGGGCCCGGGCCGCCGCCGAGAAACTGGGCGCGAGCACGGTCGTGGTGCACCCGCCGTTCCGCTGGCAGCGCCAGTACGCCCGCGACTTCGTCCAGGGGATCTGGCGCATGGCGAACGAGACGGACGTCCGGTTCGCGGTGGAGAACATGTACCCCTGGCGCTACCGCGACCGCGAGATGCTGGCGTACGCACCCGACTGGGACGTCACCAAGGACGACTACCGGCACTTCACGATCGACCTCAGCCATGCCGCGACCTCCCGCACGGACGCGCTCGCCATGCTCGACCGGATGGGCGGCCGGCTCGGCCATGTCCACCTCGCCGACGGCCGCGGCTCCGCCAAGGACGAGCACCTGGTACCCGGCCGCGGCACCCAGCCCTGCGCCGAACTCCTGGAGCGCCTCGCGCTCGCCGGCTTCGACGGGCATGTCGTCATCGAGGTCAACACCCGGCGCGCGATGTCCGGCGCGGAGCGCGAGGCCGACCTCGCTGAGGCCCTGGCCTTCACCCGCCTGCACCTGGCCTCGGCGGTGAAGGTGCCCCGCCGATGACCGACGCCGCCCCAGCCGGCAACGGGACCGGCACCCGCCGCCGCGGCCGCCCTCCGCGTACCGAGTCGGCGGACACCCGGGACCGTATCCTCGTCGCTGCCCGCGAGGAGTTCTCCGAACGCGGGTACGACAAGACGTCCGTCCGCGGGATCGCCAAGGCCGCCGGCGTCGACCCGGCCCTCGTCCACCACTACTTCGGCACCAAGGAGCAGGTCTTCGAGGCCTCCATCTCGGTCGCCTTCGCGCCCGCGCTGAACGCGCCCATCGCGGTCGCCGACGGCCCGGTGGACGGCGTCGGCGAGCGTCTGACCCGCTTCATCTTCGGCATCTGGGAGAACCCCACCACCCGTACCCCCCTGCTGGCGATCCTCCGCTCGGCCGTGAACAACGACACGGCCGCCGCCGTCTTCCGCCGGCTGATCGCCTCCCAGCTGCTGCGTCGTCTCGCCGAACAGCTGGACCTCCCGGACGGGGAGCTGCGCGCCGAACTGGCGGCCGCGCAGCTGGTGGGGTGCGCGATGCTGCGATACGTGATCAAGGTGGAGCCGCTGGCGTCGGCGGACCTGGAGCAGATCGTGGCGCGGGTGGCCCCGGTGGTGCAGGGGCATCTGACCCGGCCGTAGGGCCCGGCAAGGAGAGAGACCCGGAAGCTCACTCCCGAGAAGTCCAGAGACCTCCCGAGGCATCCGTCCGAGACACCGTCCGAGGCATCCGTCCGAGGCATCCGTCCGAGACACCGTCCGAGGCATCCGTCCGAGGCATCCGTCCGAGACACCGCCTGAGGCATCCGTCCGAGACATTCGTCCCGCATTCCGGACACCTCGTCCCGAGGCCTGAACTACGGGCGTACGCTCGATGACAGCCCTATCTGTCTGAAGGAGCGAGCGACGATGCCCGAGCTGAGGTCCCGCACAGTCACCCACGGCCGCAACATGGCGGGCGCCCGCGCCCTTATGCGCGCCTCCGGTGTACCCGGTGCGGACATCGGCCGCAAGCCGATCATCGCGGTCGCCAACAGCTTCACCGAGTTCGTGCCGGGCCACACCCACCTCCAGCCGGTCGGCCGGATCGTCAGCGAGGCGATCACCGCGGCCGGCGGTATCCCGCGCGAGTTCAACACCATCGCGGTGGACGACGGCATCGCCATGGGCCACGGAGGGATGCTGTACAGCCTCCCCTCCCGCGACCTGATCGCGGACTCGGTCGAGTACATGGTCGAGGCGCACTGCGCCGACGCCCTGGTCTGCATCTCCAACTGCGACAAGATCACCCCGGGCATGCTGATGGCGGCGCTCCGCCTGAACATCCCGGCGGTCTTCGTCTCCGGCGGCCCGATGGAGGCCGGCCGGGCCACCCTCGTGGACGGCACGGTCCGCACCCTCGACCTGGTCGACGCGATCTCCGACGCCGTGAACGACAAGATCTCGGACGAGGACATCCTCCGTATCGAGGAGAACGCCTGTCCGACCTGCGGCTCCTGCTCCGGCATGTTCACCGCCAACTCGATGAACTGCCTGACCGAGGCCATCGGTCTCTCCCTCCCCGGCAACGGCTCGGTCCTGGCCACCCACACGGCCCGTAAACAGCTGTACGTCGCCGCGGCCCGCACGGTCATGGACATCACCCGCCGCTACTACGAGCAGGACGACGACACGGTCCTGCCCCGTAACATCGCGACCTTCGCCGCGTTCGAGAACGCGATGGCCCTGGACATCGCGATGGGCGGCTCCACCAACACGATCCTGCACCTGCTGGCCGCCGCCCAGGAGGCGGGTGTCCCGTTCGGCCTGGAGGAGATCAACGAGGTCTCGCGCCGGGTGCCCTGCCTGGCCAAGGTCGCCCCGAACGTCGCGAAGACCCGCACGTACTACATGGAGGACGTGCACCGGGCCGGCGGTATCCCCGCCCTCCTCGGCGAACTGCACCGCGGCGGTCTCCTCAACGAGGAGGTCCACTCCGTCCACAGCCCGTCCCTGTCGGACTGGCTGAAGACCTGGGACGTGCGCGGTGGCTCCCCGTCCCCCGAGGCGGTGGAGCTGTGGCACGCGGCCCCGGGCTGCGTCCGCTCCGCCGAGGCATTCTCCCAGTCCGAGCGCTGGGAGGCCCTGGACGAGGACGCGGCGGAGGGCTGCATCCGCAGCGTCGAGCACGCGTACTCCAAGGACGGCGGCCTCGCGGTCCTCAAGGGCAACCTGGCGGTCGACGGCTGCGTCGTGAAGACGGCGGGCGTCGACGAGTCGATCTGGACCTTCGAGGGCCCGGCGGTCGTCTGCGAGTCGCAGGAAGAGGCCGTCGAGAAGATCCTCAACAAGCAGGTCACGGACGGCGACGTGGTCGTCATCCGCTACGAGGGCCCCAAGGGCGGCCCCGGCATGCAGGAGATGCTCTACCCGACGTCCTTCCTCAAGGGCCGCGGCCTCGGCAAGACCTGCGCACTGATCACGGACGGCCGCTTCTCCGGCGGCACGTCGGGCCTGTCGATCGGCCACGCGTCGCCCGAGGCGGCTTCCGGCGGCACGATCGCGCTCGTCGAGAACGGCGACCGCATCCGCATCGACATCCCCAACCGCACGATCGAACTCCTCGTCGACGAGGCCGAGCTGTCCCGCCGCGAGCAGGCCCTGAACGGCGTGTACGCCCCGAAGAACCGCGACCGCAAGGTCTCCGCGGCCCTCCGCGCCTACGCCGCGATGGCCACCAGCGCCGACAAGGGCGCGGTGCGCGACGTGAGCAAGCTCGGCTGAACCCTGCCTGCGCAAGGGGCCGCCTCCCTTTACGGGGGGCGGCCCCTTCGCCCGTCAGTTACCAGCCGGCCGGATCCTCGGCGTCCACGGCGAAGACGGTGCCGTCGGGGGCGGTGGCGTAGATGTGGGTGGCGAGGACCAGCGGCGCCGGCAGGGCGGCGGTGATCTGGTCGGCGTTGGTGCCCAGTCGCGCCGGAGTCTGGCCGACGAGGGTTCCCTTGCGGGCGTCGACGGCGAGCAGACGTCCGTCGGCCGCGGTGAAGTAGACGCGCCGGTTGTCGGCCGCGGGCGCCGAGCCCCGGCTCACCGACGTCTGGAGTGCCCAGAGCCGTTTGCCGCGCTCCAGGTCCACGGCCTCCAGCGAGCCACCGGCGGACAGCAGATAGACGACATCGCCCCGCACGGCGGCACCCGGCGCCAACCGGGGAAGGGGCAGCGTCACGCGGCGGGCCGCCTTCGCGTCAGCCGTGTAGCGCACCACCGCGTCCGTCGCCCCGGAGGTGGTGTCCACGGACAGCAGGAACAGTGACCCGCCCGCGCTGCCGACCGGCCGGAGGTCCCCCGCGAGCCGGGCTTCCCAGCGCTTGGCACCGGTGCCCGGGTCCAGTGCGGTGACCAGGGTGTGCGTTCCGTCGGCGGAGGTGCTGGTCGCGTACGCCGACGGATCTCCGGCGAACGAACTCAGGGACGGGGTGCCGCTGCCGGAGACGGGCATGCTCCACCTGGCGCGGCCGGACTTGCTGTCGAGGCCGGTGATCACTTTGTCGGCCCCGACGACCAGTAGCATGCTCTTGGTGATCTTCATGCCCTGGTGCGCGGGCAGGTCCTGCTTCCAGCGCGACGAACCTGAGGCGGGGTCCAGCGCCTCCACCCGCCGGCCCCCGTCCGTCGGCAGCAGCAGGAGCCCGCCCGACACGGAGGGCGAGCCGCTGGTACGTTCGTCCGTGGCCCTGTGCCGCCACAGCAGTCGGCCGTCCACTGGGTCGAGGGCGAAGGCCAGCCCCGACCGGAAGCACAGCAGTCTGCCTGCTCCGCCCACGCATTGGGGCATCCCCGAGCCGTCCTTGGCCACTGCCTCCTTCTGCCAGGCTTCGAACGCGGGGGCGGAACTGTGCACCGTGTCGCCGGCAGGTGCCGGACGGCCGTCCCCCGGCCACAGTGCCGAAGCGACCACACCGCCCAGGACCAGGACACCCGTCCCGGCGACGACGCCCATGCGCCGTCTCGTCGCCTTTCGCGCCCTCTTCTCCGGAACAGCGGCCGGTGCCCCCTCCCTGGGCGGATCGCCGTGGTCGTCCCTGACCCGCTGGGC
Organism: Streptomyces sp. NPDC111744; assembly: GCF_055634995.1. Lineage (NCBI taxonomy): Bacteria > Bacillati > Actinomycetota > Actinomycetes > Kitasatosporales > Streptomycetaceae > Streptomyces > Streptomyces sp. NPDC111744. The sequence continues at coordinate 7,753 of NZ_JBVKCG010000028.1, read as the reverse complement.
CGGTATGAACGCCTGCGTGTCGTACGACGCCGCCAACGACCGCAGTTCCCGCATCATCTCGTCGGGCGTCGGCCGGTCCTCGGGCTCCTTGGCGAGACAGCGCAGCACCAGCGGAGCCAGCTCATCCGGTACGCCGGTGAGGTCGGGCTCGTCATGCACGACCTGGTAGGCGACGACGTACGGGCTGTCGGAGTCGAACGGCCCCCGCCCGGTCGCCGCATGCACCAGCACCGACCCGAGCGCGAAGATGTCCGCGGCCGGCCCGACCTCACGAGGCCGGCGGAACTGCTCGGGCGCCATGAACGGCGGCGTACCGATCAACTTCCCGGTCTCGGTCCGCAGTTCACTGTCCTTTGGCCGAGAAATTCCGAAGTCGATGACCTTGGGACCGTCCTCTGCGAGCAGCACATTGCTCGGTTTGAGATCCCTGTGCACCACCCCGACCCTGTGAATATCGCGCAGCGCCTCCGCGAGCCCGGCCATCAGCCGGCGCAACTGCGCAGGGGACATGGGCCCGTTCCGCTTCACCTGCTCGGCGAGGGTCGGGCCGGGGATGAAGAGGGTGGCCATCCAGGGCCGCGCGGCCTCGGGATCGGCGTCCACGACGGGCGCGGTGAAGGCGCCGCTGACCTTGCGCGCGGCGGCCACCTCCTGCCGGAAACGGCCCCTGAACTCACGGTCCTTGGCGAACTGGGCGTGCACGATCTTGACGGCGAGCTTCAGCCCCGAGGTGCTGCGAGCCAGGTGCACCACACCCATACCGCCCGAACCAAGGCAGGACTCCAGGCGGTAGTGCCCGGCGTACTCGGGAAGTTCCGCTTCCGCGTCCGCTCCGGTGTTGCGCTGTGACGTCATCTGACCACCCCCGTGCTTTCTCCGCGGAGCGCGACGCACGGAGCCTAGTCGATGACTCGTGCGATACAGAGGCGGCTTGCTAGCCTCCGAGTGCGAGTTGCGCACATGCGTTTCGTGGCTCGATTCAGGGGAATTTACGGGACTCCATGGCACTCATGGGGCCAACGGGGGAGCTACACATGTCTGTCGATCAAGCACAGCAAACCGAGAGCAGCGGCGAGGAAGAGGCCGTCACGACGCTGGCCGCATCCGTGAAGACGTATGCGGTCGCCCCGGGCGTCCGCCTGAACGTCCGCAGCGGCCCCGGCACCAGCTACAACATCACGCGGACCCTCCCCGAGGGCACCCGCGTCCCGATCTTCTGCCAGACGTCCGGCACGACGGTGGCCGGCTACTACGGCACATCCCAGATCTGGGACAACATCGACAACGGCGAATACGTCTCGGACGCCTATGTCCACACCGGCAGCGACGGCTATGTAGCCGACCGCTGCGCCTGATCCTGTCTCGTGACCGGGTTTCGCCTGATCCGGTCTTCGGACTCCGGAGGACTCCTATGACATCGCTCAGACGCAGATCCACCCTTTTAGCGGCAGCCACCGGCAGCGCCTTCCTCATGCTCCTTGGCTCCGCCGCCACAGCGAACGCCGCCGCCAGCGTCCGCTACTACGACGTCGCCCCGGGCCTTCGCCTGAACGTCCGCAGCGGCCCCGGCACCAGCTACGACATCACCCGGGTCCTGCCCGAGGGAGCCAAGGTGCCGATCTACTGTCAGACGCCGGGCTCCACCGTGTCCGGCTACTACGGCACCTCGAACATCTGGGACAACATCAGCAACGGCGAGTTCGTCTCGGACACCAACGTCAACACGGGCAGCGACGGCTACGTAGCCGACCGCTGCTCCTGACACGGTCGGTACGACCCGCCCCGGAGCCCGCGGCCGCCCGGCGCCATAATCGTCCCGTGAGCGACGAACCAGGCACCCCGGACACCCCCGCGGGCTCCACCGGCGAGGCCCCGAGCGGACCCCGCCCCGAGCCCCTCCGTTTCTTCGGCACGTCCTGGGTCAACCACGACGACGGCTACACCGCCCGCCGTATCGGCGTGGCCGTCGGCTCGCTCGCCGCCGCCGTCGTCTCCTGCCTTGTCCTCCGCTTCGCCTACGAGGGCGTGCAGCTCGCCGACACCGGCGCCTTCGTGACCGTTCTGGTCGTCGCGATGTTCGCCATCTGCAGCGCCCTCGCCTTCCGCAACACCTGGGACGGCTTCGGGAAGCGCCCCGACCCCGAACGCCAGGCCTCCCTGCGCGGCCTCCTCGCCATCGGCTTCGTCGGCTCCCTCCTCGCCTACTTCTTCCGCTCCCTGACGGAGGCCCCCGGCGAGAGACTCCACCGTGCCGAGTACGACACCGCCCGCCAGGAACACGAACGACGCACCACGCGCCGCACGGGCAACCCGTCGAAGAAGAGGCGGAGGCGCTGAGGGACTGCGGTACGGCATCGGGCGCATCCGCCCGCCTGTCGAAACTCCCTGTCGCCCCTCGCCCCACCCCCGGGATCATGCCCGTGTGACCACAAGCCGGCCGAGCCCCCAGAACCCCGCCTCCACCCCCATCCCCTCCCACGCAACCCGCGCCCGCTCCTTCGACGTCGCCGCGGCCCAGTACGCCGCGAACCGTCCCTCCTACCCGCCCGCTCTCCTCGACGCCGTCGAGGAGGAGGCCGGCCGCTCCCTCACCGGCGCCCGGGTGGTCGACGTCGGCGCGGGCACCGGTATCGCGACCGCCGTCCTGCACGCGCGCGGCGCCGACGTGGTCGCGGTGGAGCCGGGGGAGGGCATGGCGGCCCAGTTCCACCTCACGCTCCCCGGCATCCCGCTCGTCCGCGGCAACGGCAACGCCCTCCCGCTCGCCGACGACACCGCCGACTTCCTCACATACGCCCAGGCCTGGCACTGGACCGACCCGGCCCACGCCGTGCCGGAGGCGCTCCGCGTGCTGCGTCCCGGCGGTGCGCTCGCGCTGTGGTGGAACACCGACGCCCTCGACATCGACTGGATCGCCGGGCAGGCCGACCGGAGTAGCCGCTTCTTCGGCGTGGACACCGCCGCCGAGAAGCGCAAGACCGCCGACCGCACGGACCTCGCCGACCCCAGTGGCCGCCTCCGCTTCACCCGCCGTGCGGTCCGCTGGAGCCGCCGCGTCCCCCTCGACACCCACCTCGCCAACATCGGCAGCCACTCGGCGTTCCTGGTCACTCCCGAGGACCGCCGCACCGCCGTCCTCACCGAGGAGCGCGCCCACCTCCTGAAGGTCTTCCCGGAGGAAATCGTCGAGGAGACGTACGACGTCCTGCTCCTCGTCGCCCTCAATGCCTGACCAACACCCGCACACCGGCCCGCCGCACCCACACACGAGCGGGCCGGTGACGTTCAACCACGCCCACAGCGCGTACCCGGGCCGCCTTCCCGTCGCGCCGCTCCTTCCCAACGGCAACTGGTCCCGGTGAGCAACCGACTTCAGCCGTTCCTCAGCGCTCGCGCGGCCGTCTCGGAGGGCGCACCGCCGAGTGGCATCCCGTCCCCTCCCCTTGACGCCCCTGTCTCGTCAAGGATTATTCATCACATGGTGAATTATTCGCCGGAACCGCCCGCGGCCCCCGGCAACTCCGTCCTGCCCCCAGCCATCCAGGCCGCCGGCCTCACCGCTGTCCGCGGCCCTCGCACCGTCCTGCGCGGTCTCGACTTCACCGTCCCCCGCGGTCAGATCACCGGCCTGCTCGGGCCCTCCGGATGCGGCAAGTCGACCCTGATGCGTTCCATCGTCGGCAGCCAGGCCAAGGTCACCGGCACCCTGAAGGTCCTCGGCCACCCCGCCGGCCACCCCTCCCTCCGGACCCGCATCGGCTACGTCACCCAAGCCCCTTCCGTCTACGACGACCTGACCATCCGCCAGAACCTCGACTACTTCGGCTCGATCCTCGACCCCACCCGCCCCGCTCCCGACCGCCGCAACGACGTCGAACGCGTCCTCGGCGAAGTCGACCTCACCAGCCACGCCGACGCCCTCGCCGGCAACCTCTCCGGCGGCCAGCGCAGCCGCGTCTCCCTCGCCGCCGCCCTGCTCGGCACCCCCGAACTCCTCGTCCTCGACGAACCCACCGTCGGCCTCGACCCCGTCCTGCGCCGCGACCTCTGGCAGCTCTTCCACTCCATCACCACCAGCCGCGGCGCTACCCTCCTCGTCTCCTCCCACGTCATGGACGAGGCCGAGCGCTGCCACCGCCTCCTCCTCATGCGCGAGGGCGAGATCCTCGCCGACGACACCCCCGAGGCCCTCCGCACCCGCACCGGCTCCGACACGGTCGAGGCCGCCTTCCTCCACCTCGTCGACGAAGCGGCCGCCACCTCCCGCACGAAGGAAAGCGCACGATGACCACCCAGACGGCGACCACCACGACCGCCCCCGTCAGCGCCCTCAACCTCTCCCGCACGACCGCCACCGCGGCCCGTGTCCTGCGCCAGCTCCGCCACGACCCCCGCACGATCGCGCTGCTGCTCCTCATCCCCTGCCTGATGCTGGTCCTGCTCCGCTACGTCTTCGACGGCAGCCCACGCACCTTCGACAACATCGGCGCCTCACTCCTCGGCATCTTCCCGCTCATCACGATGTTCCTGGTGACCTCCATCGCCACCCTCCGCGAACGCACCTCCGGCACCCTCGAACGCCTCCTCACCATGCCTCTCGGCAAAGCCGACCTCATCGCCGGCTACGCCCTCGCCTTCGGCCTCCTCGCGATCATCCAGTCGGCCCTCGCCACCGGCCTGGCCGTCTGGTTCCTGGGCCTCGACGTCACCGGCTCCCCCTGGCTCCTGCTCCTGGTCGCCCTGCTCGACGCCCTGCTCGGCACAGCCCTCGGTCTTTTCGTCTCGGCCTTCGCGGCCTCGGAATTCCAGGCGGTCCAGTTCATGCCGGCGGTGATCTTCCCCCAGCTCCTCCTCTGCGGCCTCTTCGCGCCCCGCTCCGAGATGCACCCCGCCCTCGAAGCCCTCTCCGACGTCCTCCCCATGTCCTACGCCGTCGACGGCATGAACCAGGTCCTCCACCACACCGACATGACCGCCACCTTCGTCAGGGACATCCTGATCGTCGCCGGCTGCGCCCTGCTGGTGCTGACCCTGGGAGCTGCCACCCTGAGGCGACGTACGGCATAGCCGGCGCCGACGTCCGCTCAGCGGACAACCGCCCCTCGCCCCCCACCCTCGGTGCCAGACTGAACCGTATGAGTCAGAAAGTCGCAGTCCTCGGTACCGGCAAGATCGGCGAAGCCCTGCTCAGCGGAATGATCCGCGCCGGCTGGGCACCCGCCGACCTCCTGGTCACCGCTCGCCGCCCCGAACGGGCCGAAGAACTCCGCGCCCGCCACGGAGTCACCCCGGTCACCAACCCCGAGGCCGCGAAGACCGCCGACACCCTGATCCTCACGGTCAAGCCGCAGGACATGGGCGCCCTCCTCGACGAACTCGCCCCGCACATCCCCGCCGACCGCCTCGTCATCAGCGGCGCGGCGGGCATCCCCACCTCCTTCTTCGAGGAGCGCCTCGCCACCGGCACCCCGGTCGTCCGTGTCATGACGAACACCCCCGCCCTCGTCGACGAGGCGATGTCCGTCATCTCCGCCGGCAGCCACGCCACGGCCGCCCATCTCGCCACCGCCGAGGACATCTTCGGCGCCGTCGGCAAGACCCTCCAGGTCCCCGAGTCCCAGCAGGACGCCTGCACCGCCCTCTCCGGCTCGGGCCCGGCGTACTTCTTCTACCTGGTCGAGGCCATGACCGACGCCGGCATCCTGCTCGGCCTGCCCCGCGACAAGGCCCACGACCTCATCGTCCAGTCCGCGATCGGCGCCGCCGTGATGCTCCGCGACAGCGGCGAACACCCCGTCAAACTCCGCGAGAACGTCACCTCGCCCGCCGGCACCACCATCAACGCCATCCGCGAACTGGAGAGCCACGGCGTACGGGCCGCCCTCATCGCCGCCCTCGAAGCCGCCCGCGACCGCAGCCGCGAACTCGCCTCCGGCAAGAAGGACTAAGAAGGACCAGGAAGGCAGAGGGGCTGACGGGGGCTGATGCTTCAAGGCCACTCGGGGCCGGCTTCAGCAGCGAGGTCGCGATGCGACGGCACTTCGCATCGCGACCTGCCACCAGTCCCCACGCCTACCGCGCCTATCGCACGGTGCTCAGCGCGGGCTCGGCCGCAGCAGCGCCCGAGAAGGCGCCGGGCGGCAACAACCCGATCGCCCGATAGGCGGTATCGACAATCGGCCGGGCGATCGCCCGAGCCTTCTCCGCCCCATGCCGCAGCACCCCCTCCACATATCCCGGATCGGCACACAACTCCTTGTGCCTGGCCTGTACGGGACTGAGCATGTCCAGCACCGCCTCCGCGGTGGCGTGCTTCAGAGCGCCGTACGAATCATGAACGGATGCCAGTGACTCAGGGTTCCCGCCCGTGCACGCAGCGAGAATCTCCAGCAGGTTCGCGACCCCCGGCTGCTCCTCCCGGTCATAGACGACCTCCCGCCCACTGTCCGTGACGGCCCGCATGATCTTCTTCCGGATCACGTCCGGTTCGTCGAGCAGATAGACGATGCCCGCCCCGGAGTCGTCGCTCTTGCCCATCTTCGACGTCGGATCCTGCAGGTTCATCACCCGCGCGGCCACCTTGGGCACGGTCGCCTTCGGCACCACGAACGTGTGCCCGTACCGCTGGTTGAACCGCACCGCCAGGTCACGCGTCAGCTCCACGTGCTGCGCCTGATCGTCACCGACCGGCACCTCGTCCGCCCCGTACCCCAGGATGTCCGCCGCCATCAGCGCCGGGTACGTCAGCAGGGACAGTCGCACGCTCCGCCCCCGCGCCCCTTCGCTCGCGACCTTCTCCTTGTACTGGATCATGCGCCGCATCTCCCCGTCGGTCGCAACGCACTCCATGAGGTACGACAGCCGGGTGTGCTCGTCGACATGACTCTGTACGAACACGGTGCACAGCTCCGGATCCAGCCCTGCCGCCAGCAGCAGGGTCGCCGCCTGCCGGGTGAGCCGGCGAAGCCGGGCCGGATCGTGGTCCACGGTCATCCCGTGCAGATCGACGATGCAGAACAAGGAGTCAGCCTGGTACTGATCCACGGCGGCCCACTGCCGCATGGCCCCCAGGTAGTTCCCCAGAGTCAGGTGCCCGGTCGGCTTGATCCCGCTGAAGACCCGTGTCATTCCCTCTCCACCTCCTGGTCGGAGCCGCCGTCCCGAGCGGCCGACCCTCAGAGGTTCTGGAGGGAGATACACGAACGGCCGCCGAGGCGGCGGCCGTTGGATGCGTACGTGAGCGCGGCCGCCGTCAGGCGGCCCACCACTGCTGGGTGCACGTACGCGTAGTCATGCCGCCCACCATACGCCCCCGGGGTCCCGTCCCGCCGCGAGTTGACACACCCCAACCGGATACGTAATGTTCTCCGGGTTGTCCGACGTGAGCGCCGACTCCGGTCGGTCCCCGGACAGCCACTCCGCAAGTACCTACCAGCAGTCGGCGACGTCGTCGTGTTGCTTTGGCATGCGTATTAGCGGAATGAGGAATCCACGTTCGAAAGGACGCGGCCCCCGATTAGCTCGGAGGCCGGGAATCCGCTAAAGTCTCACTCGTCGGAACGGCCCAACAGCCGCGAAGACAGCCCCCTCTGACGGGGAATCAGACGCCGAAAGGATCTGATAGAGTCGGAGCCGCCGGAAAGGGAAACGCGAGAGCGGGAACCTGGAAAGCGCCGAGGAAATCGGATCGGAAAACGGTCTGATAGAGTCGGAAACGCAAGACCGAAGGGAAGCCCGGAGGAAAGCCCGAGAG
>NZ_JBVKCG010000027.1:0-98262 GCF_055634995.1 Streptomyces sp. NPDC111744 | reverse complement strand
TCAAAAGAAGTTTTACGAGGTGTTAGCCCCCCCCGTGTTTGTAGAACAGAGGAGAAAGAAAAAAAACAAACACTAAAAAAGCGGGGAGACCATCCCCGCCGACCCCCCCCCGGGCCCACACTGCTTGCGACGGGGTTCCGTCGCAGTGGTCGCTCAGTGGTCGGAATAGCTGAAGTCGCCCATGGTCCAGGCGCTGACGTCGCCGATCGCCACACGGTACATCCCGCCTGTCTCCGGGATGCCGACCGTGCCCTGCAGGATCCGGGCGACATGGAAGTGCAGATGCGTGGGCGGCCCGTCCTTCTTCGCGAGGGTGTCGAAGACGGCCGAGAACTCTCCCAAGCGGGCGGAATCCCTCAGCACATCCGACACCCTCTGCCTCCACACGGCTTCGGGAGCCAGCCGACCGGTGATGACAGCACCACCGGTGACCACGGTCAGGGACATCTGGTTGCTCTGCCCGGACTCCACCAGGGCGGCGACGTCAACGAGCAGCTCGTCAGGCTTCGACATGAGGCAGATTATATTTGCTGGCCACCCAGCTCTCTGAGCGATGGCGACAGGGGGCGCGAAGGGCGTTCACGGACTTGGCGCGGAAGGCCCAGATGGTGACCGGGGTGGCGCGTGCGAGGCGATCAATCAGGGTCAGCCGAAGCCGGCGCCGCGCCGTTCAGGGGCGTACCGGTGGCGGACGGTCCGGGGTTCATGGCCCGCTGGGCGGCTGCCGGTGTCGTCGGCCAGGTCCGGGCCGCGCTGACACGGCGGATCCGCCGGGAGACGGACGAAGGACCAATGCGGTCGCCACGATAATCGACTCGCAGTCAGCCAAAGTGGCATCGAGCGCCGGGAAAGGATCAGCGACCGCAAGCACATCTCGCGGTCGACATCCGCGGGGCTTGCCGCTGATAGTGATGGCCACCAAACTCACTGTGCGTATCCCAGCTGGTCAGCATCGAAGAACGGGGCAGATCGTGAACGAGCAGGCCGGGAAGTGGAGCTTCCTCACCAGCCACGCCCGCGTGCTGATCGCCATCGCCCGCGACCCTGCCACCCGCCTTCGCGACATCGCCGCGGCCTGCCACATCACCGAACACACCGCTCAAAGCATCGTCAAGGACATCGAACAGGCCGGCTACATGCGCCGCGAGCGCAACGGACGGCGCTCGCGCTACATCCTCTGCATGGACGGCACCCTCCGCCATCCAGCCGAGGCGCACGTGCCCGTACGGGACTGCTGGAACTCTTCACCCCTCACGCCGGCGAGCGCTGAAGCCTCGGCCCGCCCCCTGGCGCACTGCGGGAGCTGTCAGTACCGCACACCACTGGTGCGTCTCTGTCAGCCGTGGGCCGTATGACAAACACCCCTCGTTACACGCTCCTCCAGGCGTCGAGGAAGGCTTTTCGTCCAGCGGGATCGTCTGACCTGTGGTCTGCGTGCAGAATGCGCCAGGCGGTGAGCTCGAGGTCTCGGAGCCACAGTTCTCCGATGACCTGTCTTTTGAGGTCGGGAAAGTGGTCGGACTCGGCGAGGGCTTGACCGATCACCTCCCCGGCTGCGACTCGCTGGGGCGGGGTCATCTGATCGACGGCCGAGAGGATCTGCCGTGCCAGGGCGGTTCCTTCTCCTGTCAGGGAACGCAGCACCAGAGCCTTGATGTTGGCGGGTAGCAGGTACGCGGTGCCCGAAGTCCTCCACAGCTCCGACCAGAAGCGTTCTCCTGCCTTGGTGGGGGCAGGCAGCGCGGCCAGCAGCCCGAGAAGATGGCCGGTGGCCGCATAGCCGTCGGAGTGGGCGGCTGCGACGACTGCGATGCCTGCGACGCGCTCCACATCGAGATGGCCCGCTTCGAGATGCGGGGCCAGGCCCAACTGGTGTTCCACCTGGTGTGTGAGGGGAGCGGATACGTGGGGGCGGACCTCAGGAAGCATCGGCGATCCTTGTGCGTAGGCGGGCCCAATGCCCGTTCGGAAGTCCTGATCGTTCCCATGACCAGCCGATCTACTCGGCTGTGGCGGGCCCAATTGACGCCAGGATCAACGAGGTCGGCGTTCAAACGGTTGCGGAGCACCACGCCGGCGACGTGGGCGTGGTGCTCCGCAACCGGGCGCCTAGAATCCCGTCGGGGTGTCGTCTCCTAGCATGACCCCATGATCACCGGTGACGTTCAGGAGTCCGAGGGAGAGGGAGGACGAGAAGCTGTGTCCCGCGACGCCGCTGAAGCCGAGTACATTCACGCCGCCTCAAGGGGTGGAGAACGCGGTGAAGACGGGCCGCCCGCCGGATCACAAGCCGACGAAGCAGAAAAGGAAGCTCACCCGGTTGCCGCTCTGGTGGAGCGGGCGGCCGACCTGGCCGAACCGATCAAGCCGAGGTTGCGTGGCTGGCTCCATGCCGCAATGGTCCCCGCCGCACTGATCGCGGGCATCGTGCTCATCTGCCTGGCCCGCACCCCGCAGGCGGCCCTGGCCTGCGCCGTGTACTCGGTCACCGCCTGGTTGCTGTTCGCGACGAGCGCCATCTACCACCGCGGAACCTGGGGGCCGCTCGGCGAGGCTCTCCTGCGACGTCTCGACCACGCCAACATCTTCCTCATCATCGCCGGCACCTGCACGCCCCTGGCCGTGCTCCTCCTCCCGCCGGGCCAGCGGTCCGTGCTGCTGTGGATCGTGTGGGCGGGCGCATTGGCCGGCATCGCGTTCCGGGTCCTGTGGGTCGGAGCGCCGCGCTGGCTGTACACCCCGTGCTACCTGGCACTGGGATGGGCACCGGTGCGCTACCTGCCCGACTTCCTGCATACCGGCGGAATGGCCGTACTCGCCCTGGTGGTGACCGGCGGTCTTCTCTACAGTGCGGGTGCGTTCGTCTACGGTCTGCAGCGCCCCGACCCCTCGCCGCGGTGGTTCGGCTTCCACGAGGTGTTCCACGCCCTGACTGTGGCAGCCTTCACGACGCACTACATCGCCATCTCCCTCGCCGCCTACTGACCGCGACAATGTATGGCCCGCGCCGCCGGGCACGCACGTTGCCGCGTGCCAGGGCGCGACGGGTCGGACGGCAGTCGAGGCATCACACTGCACGCGGGAGCCGTCCGCTCCTCCGCTTCTCCTGCCCACACGGGCCCGGCTGAAGCGGGGGAACGGAGCGGTCTCACAATCACACGTCGGTGCAGCCGAGTTGAACTCCACCGGCGCGAGCACGTAGAACTGCGGCAACAGGGTCTCCTGGATCTCGGTTGGCTTCGCAACCCCGAGCTACCAAGAGGCCCTGTCTTCATGCTCGCAACCAGCTGCGATCACCCGATCGAGACTCCCGGGGGGTGGTGGCGGAGGCGCTGCTGATGCAGCCGCCGATGGTCAGGGGCATGGAAAAGTCGTACTGGGGGCTGAGGTTGGTGGCGGTCCGGATGAGGGTGCCGTGCTGGTACAGGGCCATGTTGCCGCTGGTGGAGCCTCCCGGGACTGGTGCCCGGAAGGTGGCGACGAGGTGGGTCCAGGTGCCGTCGCCACGGGCAACGGCTAGCGGACGTCGACGTAGTCGGTGACCCGGGCGCTTCTGAGGTAGTGGTCTCCGGTCTGGCGGTTGACAACGAGGGCCCAGGTTCCGTCCTTTTCGGCGGTTGCCATGCCGATGAGGTGGCCGTGCTTGTCGGTGTCCAGGTCGTAGACGTAGTGGTAGGTGCTGGAGCCGCGGGGTTTGAAGTAGAGGCTGGGGGAGCCGCCGTAGAGCGGCTTCCAGGTGGTGCCTTTCTTGTACTGGAGGGTGCCGGCGAATCTGATCGGCTGTCCCTTGCGGAGCGGGTTGGGGGAGGCGTGGAAGCCGGTGATGCGGGTGGCGTAGCGGTAGAGGTGGGCGGGCTTGGTGGTGCTGGTGCCCAGGTCGGGGTTGCCGTTGAAGCGGGCTCGCCAGTAGGCGTCGGTGTTCGGCGCGTTGAGTGTGCGGGTGAACCACTCCTGGAAGAGGGGTTTGTTGTAGCGGATCGGGAGGGGAACGGTGGTGGCGTTCTTCCAGCCGGTCTTGCCGTCCTTGGAGTACTGCAGGGTGACGGTGGGCTTGGCGGGCCATTTGGCACGTGCGTCTTCGTAGTAGACGTAGCCGTAGGTCGGCATGGATCCGTCGTCTTTGAGGGACGCGGTCAGGTCGATGTGGGTGGTGTAGGCGACGTGCAGGCTGAAGGGTTCGGTGGCCGTCTGCTGGAAGGGCATGTCGCCACTGCCGGCGACGAGTTCGGCGTTCGGGGCGGGGCTCTCCGAGGAGACACGCAGGGTGTAGTCGCCCCGGCTGTCGGTGGTCGTCTGCCCGGCCACCACCGAGGAGCCCTCAAGGGTGATCGCGGTGTTCGGCAGCGGTTGCCAGCCGGCGGTGGTCTGAATCTCGGCGTGGCCGGTGACGGTTCCGGTGGCGCCCTGTGCCAAGTTCAGGGCGTGGGTGCTTGCCGTGAAGCGGACCGGTGCCTGGGTGGTGTGCAGCCACTGGGTGGGGTATGTCGACAGGTCGATCGCTCCCGGGTAGCTGCTGGAGGCCTGGGGTGCGGCGGACAGCCGGAAGGACTGCTCGGTGGGGACGTAGGCGGCGGTGAAGCGGCCGTCGGGGCCGACGGTCGCGGTCGTGATCGTCCGGCCGAGTCCGGTGTCGGCGACGACGTCGACGGGGGTGCCGACGGCGGGAGTCGGGGTGTCGGGGGTGCGGGGATCCCGGGCGACGACGATGCCGCTGACGGAGACCTGCTGGTGGAGGTAGTCCGGCACACTCGGGGTGGCCGTGAGACCGGAGATCGTGAGGATGGTCCGGTACCGCAGGGGGTCAGGGGAGAGGGCGCCGGTGACGGTGGCGCCGGAGGCGTCCTGCAGATCGACGGTCACCCGGTAGTCACGGAGGTCCGCCAGGTGGACCGGCGCCCGCCAGGTACCGGATGTGGCGTCCTGTCCGGAGTACTGGGTGAAGTCCTCGGTCGATCCGGCCTCTTGGGTGCCGTCCGGTGCGTCCAGCGGATAGAAGTGGGCCGTGATGTGGGTGATCGGGCTGTCGGAGTGCGCGGTCACGAAGACCAGACCTGGCTCGTTCCAGCCGTTGGCGTCGACCAGGACGGGGCCGCCGGTGGTGCCGTCCGCCCAGGCCGGGGAGAGGCCCGTGAACAGGCTGGCGGTCAGTGCGGTTGCCGTGGCCGCCGCCAGGAAGGCGCTGCGTCTCATGATGGTCCCCCAGAGGACTGGTCGTCTCTGCAAGCGGGAGCGCGAGGCCCGGACTGCGGTCCCTCGGCGCTCTTGGATCGGTCAGGTGATCGAGAACTGTAGTGGTGTGCTCTGACGGTTCGGTACGTAGGTCTGCTGCGTGATCGTCCCGTCGGACCTGGCAGGCGCTCGACCGCAGTGACTCGGTCGAGCGCCTGAACGTCCCTCAGTGGTCAGTCGAGTTGGCTGATGGCGGGGTTGTCACCGGTAGCGGCTGCGTCGGCGGGAGGCAGGGCGGTGTTGTAAATGTGGATGTCGCTGATGCCTGCGTTGGCGTACTCGCCGTAGGCGCCGGAGGAGAGTTTGCGGCCGATCTGGAGGGAGCCGGTCGCGTTCCAGGGAGTGTAGGTCCAGTCCTTGGCGGCGGTGAGCTTGCCGTCGACGTAGAGCCGGATTTCCTGGTTGGTGGCGTCGAAGACGCCTACCAGGTGTGTCCATTTGCCTATGACGGGCTTGCTGCCGTAGGTGGCCTGCCAGACGGCACCGCTCGCGTCGGTGCTGTGTCTGCCGAAGGCCCAGACCACCGACACCTTCACCGACTGCTCGGCCGGAAACCTCAACGACAACACGGCCCCGCACTGGCCTGATGTGCCGTGGGACCTGCACTGTGACTCCACCGACAGCACCACCCTGCCGTCCGGGTCCACCTCCGTGCCCACGAACGTGTGCGTGACCGCCGGACCGACGTTCTGGTCCACCACCCGGCTGGAGAGCATCACGACCAAGGTCCACGTCAAGGATTCCTCGACGGACGATCTCGTCGACGTGGACAGCTACCAGTTGGGGCAGGTGTACTCGGACGCGGGCGGGACGGTCGACCCGGTCACCGGTACCACCATTGACCCCAAGGACGCGGGTTCACTGCAGGCCGTGATGTGGCTGCAGTCGATCCAGCACACCGGCAAGGACACCTACGGCAACGGCAACAGCGCCATCAAGCTCAACCAGGTCTCCTTCACCGGTACCGAGATCGACAACCGTGTCAACGACACCTCCCCGTCCGCGCCGCCGCTGTACCGGCCGAGGATCTCCTCGATCCAGACCCAGACCGGCGAGTCCATCGCCGTCGACTACAACACCAACCCGTGCGCGAACAAGACGCTGTCGATCTCGGCCGCGGACGGCAACACCAACTCCTGCTATCCGGTCTACTGGACGGTGCCGGGCGCATCGAAGCCGATCGCGGACTGGTTCAACAAGACCACCGTGCACACCGTCACGGCATCCGACCGGACGATCGCCTCCCAGTACAAGCCGAACTCCACGAACAGCAACGCCGCGGGCTCGGAGATGCAGGTCGGCGGGCGACACGCCGGTCCTCGTCCACAACGTTGACCTTTGCAAGGTCAATTCGGGATCCACGTCCAGGAACACGCACTGGGCAAAAGTCTCCGTTCATGACAAGGATGGAAATCTCGTAGATTCCTACCGGATACGGAGTGGAAATCAGCAGCCTTCGGAGCAGGGGATGGGACGAGGTGGAGAAGCTCTCAGCCACACGGAGAACCGGGTGGCTCGGATGTCTGGTGGAGTTCCCACGTATGGTACGAGGGTGGTCACTGGTGACGAGTTCTTCCTTGATTCGCCCGCGCCAGAGGGAGGATACGTTGTCATCACGGGGACACGACCGCCGTGCTCTAGCTGTAGAGGTGCGATGACTCGGGCTGCAGAGGACACCGGTGCTACCTTCGCCTATCTCTGGAAGGACCCACAAGACGGCTGGCAATGGTGGCAGACGGACTTGCCGTCAAGCTGGCGGAAATAGACTTGTAAGACTCAAGATCATTTGAGGGGTGAAATGCCGATCAACGATCCAAATCGTCGAGATCCTGTTGAGATTTTGGCGCGTGTCGACAGCGTGGAGCCAGACGCTGAGGATGTGCTTCGAGCTTTCCAGACGTGGGTGTATCTCGCTGGGAGAGCTGGATGGACGGTAGAGGAAGATCCAGGTTTTCAACCGCAGTCCGAAGGTACTGATATCGGCGGCGTCGTCATTGATGGTCTGTCTTATCGTCTGCATTATGGGCTGCGGTGCAGAGAGAACGCGGTTGATGACTCGACGATTCCACCGTCACTGCGAGCGATCTTTACGTACGCGGCGTGGGCAGAGCCTGTGGTGGAGAACTCTTCGCTGTGGTGAGTTGGATGGTTCCAGCGGGCAACGTTTTGTCTGTCGAACCATCGCAGGTGGGCATCATGCGCAGGCAGGGTGGATCACGCGTCTAATTCCTTACTGGGGAAGCTATCAGAATCTAGCCGCGAAGTTTCGTGACGGTCCGCCGACGGAGTCGGTGGACCGTTTTCGTGCCGTGGACGAAGGCTGTGCAGGCCCAGGGGTCCGAGTGTCGCCTCAGCGGGCGCAGGATGATCCAAGAAGTCAAGGCTGTCAGCAGGAAACCGGGACTGGTGGCTGACGCCTCCGCTGGCCGTCCCGCATAACTGGCCGGATACGGGCACTGTCCGGACCCGAAAGGATGCTGCCGCTGTGGAACAGATGGCAGCGTCTCTGGCGGCCGGAGTGGAGGTGCACGCGCTGGCGACGGCTAGCCCCGGGGGTAAGCCATTGCTACTCGCCGCAGGGCCGAACGGAGTGGTCGCTGCGTGGGACGCGATCACCGGTGAGCCGGCGGGTATCTCGCTTCGGGGGGTCTCCGTGGCCGCAGTTGACCAATCCGACGGAACCTCGCTCGTGGTGACAGGGACATCGCAGAGCGAAATAATCGTCTATTCGTTGTGGGCGTAAGGTGATGTGCCTGGTCGTCGTTCTCGACCCCGTACTCGGCTGTCCGTCTGCGCCGCTCGACCCACACGCCGTCGGAACCGGTGCCCTCCTCTTCACCCGGCTCGTGGCCATCGGTGAGGTAACCCACGACGTCGGCGGCCAGTTCGCCGCTCTTGCCGCTGGCGGTCCCTGATCGTGCCGCTTGCCCTCGTGTGCTGTTGTGCTCGGCCGGGATCAGGTTCTGGGTGTTGCGTGAAGGGGGTTGAGCATGTCCTGCGGTTCCTGGGCGGTGGTGAGATGGGGGCGGGAGGATGGGCGGGTGCTGTCCCGAGCCTATGGTCTGACTCATGATATTTCTGACCGAAGTGTCTCAGTCACACGGTGTCGGCCGGTGGCCGGGGATGGTGCGTTGTCGGTGCCGGGCTGGCGGGGTGTGTCCCGATAGGGGCCTGTCGATTGTTGTGGCGTCCTCACGATTCTGACCGTCTGACGCGGCTCGGTACCGGCAACGCGATACGTCATCGGGCCGGAAAGGGGACGGGCATGCGTGGTTCGGCATTGTCCAGTACGACGCCTGCTCCGCGGGCCCGCCGTCGTCGCCCTGTGGGGGAGGTGGTGCTGGGGGTGGACACGCACCGGGATGCCCATGTGGCTGCGGTGCTCTCCTTGACGGGGGCGGTGCTCGCCACTGACGAGTTCCCGGCCACCGCGGCGGGCTACCGAGCTCTGTTGAAGTGGGCCAGGAAGTCGGGGACCGTGGGGCGGGCCGGGGTGGAGGGGACCGGTTCCTATGGGGCGTCCCTGTCCCGCTATCTGCTGGCCCAGGGCGTGGACGTGTTCGACGTGAATTGGATGGACCGGGCGGATCGTCGGCGGCGCGGCAAATCGGACCCGCTCGATGCCCAGAACGCGGCGCGAGCCGTGTTGAGCGGGCGGGCCCGTGCCCGGGCCAAAACGGGCGACGGACCGGTGCAGGTCGCGAGAATGTACAAACTCACGAAGGCGTCGGCCGTCAAGGCTCGCACCCAGGCCATCAATCAGCTCAAGGCCGTCCTTGTTACTGCTGATCCCGCTTTGCGGGAGGAGCTGGCCGGACTGGGTAATGCCGAACTCTTTCGTACCTGTGCGCAGTTCGTGGACAGGAGCAGTTGCGAGGAGATCGGCGAGGAGTCGGTGCTGCAGGCCACTCGGATCACGCTGGGCCTGCTGGCTCACCGGATCGACCAGCTCTCCGAGCAGATCCGGGACGTGGAGACTCGTCTGACCCGGCTCGTGGAACGGCATGCCCCGCAGCTGCTCGACGTGGTGGGGATCGGCCCGGACACGGCGGTCACGTTGCTGATCACGGTGGGGGACAACCCGGAACGGCTGGACAGTGAGGATCGTTCGCCGCGCTGTGCGGGGTCAGCCCTGTCGAGCGTTCCTCGGGGCGCCGGCAGTTCCGTCGCCTCAACCGCGGAGGCGACCGGCAGGCCAACGCCGCTCTCCACCGCATCGTGTTCACCCGCTTGAGGGTCGACCCGCGCACTCAGGACTACTACGAGCGCCGGATCAAGGAGGGCAAGACCCGGCGCGAAATCGTCCGTTGCCTCAAACGCTACGCTGCCCGCGAGGTCTTCCACCTGGTCAAACAGCTACAGCCAGCACCCCGCTCATAGGGGCTGTCGTGACAGATGAGAGGGTCAGGCGGGTGAGTGAGACGCCAGCGAACACCCTGCAATACCGCTTTGACGGGCCAGAAGACGCTCCTGTCCTGATCTTGGGTCCCTCACTGGGTACCACATGGCACATGTGGGACCGGCAGGTCCCGGAGTTGACCCAGCAGTGGCGGGTCTTCCGTTACGACCTCCCCGGGCACGGCGGTTCCCCGGCGCACCCGGCCGGTTCCGTCTCCGAGCTGACCGCCCGGCTGCTGGCCACGCTCGACGCTTTCGGCGTGCAGCGCTTCGGCTACGCGGGCTGCGCGCTCGGCGGCGCCGTCGGCATCGAGCTGGCTCTGCGGCACCCGGAGCGGATCGCCTCGCTCGCGCTGGTCGCAGCCTCACCCCGGTTCGGGACGGCGGACGAGTTCCGTCAGCGCGGTGTGATCGTGCGGACGAACGGCCTCGACCCGATCGCCCGGACCTCGCCCGAGCGCTGGTTCACCGGCGGGTTCGCCGCCGCGCAGCCCGCGATCACCGAGTGGGCCGTCCAGATGGTGCGCACCACCGACCCCGGCTGCTACATCGCCGCCTGCGAGGCCCTGGCGGGCTTCGACGTACGGCACGAACTCGCCCGGATCGGTGTGCCCACGCTCGTCCTGGTCGGCTCGGACGACCAGGTCACCGGCCCCGCCGAGGCCCGCACCCTGGTCGCCGGGATCCCGGACGCCCGGCTCGCGGTCGTACCCGGTGCCTCCCATCTGGTCCCGGTCGAGCAGCCCGCCGCCGTCACCGACCTGCTGGTGCGGCACTTCTCCACCGCCTGGCAGCCCGCCTACGACTCGACCACCGGCCAGATGGCCATCCCGGCCGCGCCGGTGAAGCCGGTCCTGGCCGCCGCACCGCAGGCGGTACCCCAGGTCGCTCCGCAGGTCACGCCGATCGCCGAGATCGCCCCGGCCGCCGTACCGGCGCAGCCGCTTGGGCGGCCCGATCCGTACGACGCGGGGCTGAAGGTCCGCCGGGAGGTGCTCGGGGACGCGCATGTGGACCGGGCGCTGGCGCAGGCCGACGAGTTCTCGGGGGACTTCCAGGAGTTCGTCACCCGCTACGCATGGGGCGAGATCTGGGACCGGCCCGGACTCGACCGGCGCTCGCGCAGCTGTGTCACGCTCACCGCGCTGGTCGCGGGCGGCCACCTGGAGGAGCTGCGTTTCCATGTCCGGGCGGCCCTGCGCAACGGCCTCACCCCGGACGAGATCAAGGAGGTCCTGCTCCAGGCGGCGGTGTACTGCGGGGTACCGGCCGCGAACAGCGCGTTCCGGGTCGCCCAGCAGGTCATCCGCGAGGAGACCACTCCCGAGGCCTGACGGGCGGCTCGGGGGCAGGATGGTGACCATGAAGCTCACGAAGAAGTCCCACGCGTGCGTACGCCTGGAGAAGGACGGGCGCACGCTCGTCCTCGACCCCGGAGGGTTCAGCGAGGAGGACGCGGCCGTCGGCGCCGACGCGATCCTGATCACGCACGAGCACCCCGACCACTTCGACGAGGGCCGGCTGCGGGCCGCGCTGGACGCCGACCCGGCCGCCGAGGTCTGGACCCTGAAGTCCGTCGCCGACCAGCTCGCGGCGGCCTTCCCGGGCCGGGTGCACACCGTCGGCCACGGCGACACGTTCACCGCCGCCGGCTTCGACGTCCAGGTGCACGGCGAGCTGCACGCGGTGATCCACCCCGACATCCCGCGCATCACCAACGTCGGCTACCTGATCGACGGCGGCAAGGTCTTCCACCCCGGCGACGCCCTCACCGTCCCCGACCACCCCGTCGAGACGCTGATGCTCCCGGTGATGGCCCCCTGGAACAAGATCTCCGAGGTGATCGACTACGTCCGCGAGGTAAAGCCGCGGCGCGCCTACGACATCCACGACGCCCTGCTCACCGACCTGGCCCGCCCGATCTACGACCGCCAGATCGGCGCCCTGGGCGGCGCGGACCACCAGCGGCTGGCCCCGGGTGCCTCCGCGGACGTCTGAGACACGTTGTCAGAGGGGCCCGGTAGGTTGTGGGGCATGCGCATCGCGACCTGGAACGTGAACTCGATCACCGCCCGCCTGCCGAGGCTACTCGCCTGGCTGGAGAGCAGCGGCACCGACGTGCTCTGCCTCCAGGAGGCCAAGATCGCCGAGGAACAGTTCCCGGTCGAGCAGCTGCGCGAGCTGGGCTACGAGGCGGCGGTCCATGCCACCGGCCGGTGGAACGGCGTGGCGGTGCTGTCGAAGCTCGGCATCGAGGACGTCGTCAGGGGCCTGCCCGGCGACCCCGGCTACGACGGCGTGACCGAGCCGCGCGCGATCTCGGCGACCTGCGGCCCGGTCCGTGTCTGGTCGGTGTACGTGCCCAACGGCCGCGAGGTGGACCACCCGCACTACGCCTACAAGCTCCAGTGGTTCGAGGCCCTCAAGGCGGCCGTGGCCGGGGACGCGGACGGCAGCCGCCCCTTCGCCGTCCTCGGCGACTACAACGTGGCACCGACCGACGGCGACGTCTTCGACCCGGCCGCCTTCGAGGGCCTCACCCATGTCACCCCCGCCGAGCGTGCCGCTCTGACCGCCCTGCGCGAGACCGGCCTGTCCGACGTGGTCCCGCGCCCCCTGAAGTACGACCACCCGTTCACCTACTGGGACTACCGCCAGCTCGCCTTCCCGAAGAACCGTGGCATGCGCATCGACCTGGTGTACGGGAACGCGCCCTTTGCCAAGGCTGTGAAGGACGCCTACGTCGACCGCGAGGAGCGCAAGGGAAAGGGCGCTTCCGATCACGCTCCGGTGGTGGTGGACCTGGAGGTGTAGGTGTCAACCTGGGTCCATGAACATCCCCTTTCTGGGTAACAGGCACGCCAAGACCGGTGACGTCCCCCTGACCGCCGATCCTGATCTGCTCGCCGAGTGCGAGTTCCTGCGCGCCCAGGCGGCCGAGGAGGGTGTCACGCTCGACGACACCCCGGCCTCGCTGGAGGCCCTCGACCAGTTGGTCCCGCGCTGGCGGGACGACGAGGAGACCCTGACTTGGCTCGGCACCGACGCCGGCCTGTATCTGGGCACCGTCCTGATCCGGACCGTTCCCGGCGCGGAATGGCAGATCCGTGCGGACGGGGAGCCGGTCGTACGACTGGAGTCCGGGCGGGAGTTCGATGTCGTCGAGTCCGGCCATGACTGGGCCGCGAGCGGGGTCCCCGAGCTCTCGCAGCTCTACGCGGAGGTCGCAGAGTCCTGACCTGCGGCCGTGCACGGACGCCGGTGACCAGGGCGACAACTGCAGCGACCACTACGGCCATGGCTACGGCAATAAAGATGGCATAAATACGGCTAATGCCCGAAAAGTGCGTGTCGTGCCTTAAGTGCCCTCGCGACTGGATAGTTTGCGGCAACCACGACACAGCTGAGAGTGAGTAGGGCTGCGTATGGCTGTCGATCCTTTGATCGAACTGCGTGACGTCACCATCCAGTCCGGGAGGATCATGATCGAGGGGCAGCCGCTCCCCGAGGAGGGCAGGGCCCTCGCCAGATTCCGCGCCGAGGCCGGCATGGTCTTCCAGTCCTTCAACCTGTTCGCCCCGAAGACGGTCCCGCAGAACGTCTCCTTCGCCCAGATCAAGGTCCGCGGGCGCAAGAAGGAGCGGGCCGACCGGTGCTCGCGTGAGCTCCTCGACCGCGCCCTCGCCGTGGAGCCCAAGCCCCTCCTCTTCGACGAGCCCACCCCGGCCCTCGATCCCGAGGTGACCAACGAGGTCCTCGAAGTGATGCGGCAGCTCCCCCGGGACGGCATGACCATGGTCGTCGGCACCCACGAGACGGGCTTCGCCCGTTCCGCCGCCCACCGCCTCGTGTTCATGGCCGACGGCCGTATCGTCGAGGACCGCGCCCCGGAGGACCAATATCCTCAAGCACTGAGCGGGGAGCGCGATCCATGTTCCGTACCCCCCGTGTGCCCGCGGCCGAGAGGCTTCCCCGCCACCAGGCGGTGCCGGGCTTCCGGCTGCCCGGCGCCAGGACCTGGACCCGGGAGAAGCAGCGCGGCTACTTCGTCGTAGGCGCCGAGGAGGAGCAGCCCTACCTTGGCGAGAGGGACCCGGCCTCCGGGGTCTACTCGGGCTTCGACATCCAGATCGCCAAGCTGATGTCCGCATCCCGACCTCGCCCCGAACACGATCCACCTCCGGACCATCGCCTCCGCCTACTGCCTGGCCGGCCAGTCCCTCCTGCTCCGCCACGACGAGAACGGCGTCCACGGCCCCGAGGACCCCGCCGGCCCTACCAGGTCGACGCCGTCACCACCGAGGCCCTTCTCCCAGGAGACGTACGGCATTCGGCGTCCCCCGCGGCGACACTGCCCCGCGCTTCGCGATGGACGACGCGTTGGAGGCCCGTGAGAAGGCATGAAGGTACTGACGGCCAACTTCCACACCTACGCCGAGGGTTTCCTCGGCCTCGTCATCACCCTCGCCGTCAGCGCCCTGTCGACCCTCGGCCTTCATCGGCCTGCTCGCCTTGGTCCTGTATCTCCTCTTCGGCACCACCCAGTTCACGCACACCAAGTGGATGCCCCTCGCGTACAAGGGAATCCAGGAACTCCTGCTGCGGGGCCTCGGCAACACGCTCAAGGGCTTCGCGACGGCCGCCGTCCTCTCCCTCGCACTGGGCGGCCTGCCGGCCACCGGACGGCTCTCGGAGCACCGCGCGGTGCGCGCGTTCCACTCCGGGGTGGACAGCGTCGAACGCGGCCAGCGGGAGGCCGCGTTCGCGCTCGGCACGCGCAAGTCCCTGGTCATGCCGTACGTCCTGGCGCCGCAGGCCGTACGGCCATGCTGTGCCCGCCATCAACAGCCGGCTCGTGGTGGCCCTCAAGGACACCTCGCTCGGCTGTCTCATCACCTACGAGGAGTTCCTCCATGCCGGGAAACCGATCGCATCCAACCTCGACTACGATTTGCCCTTCATCCCTGTGGTGATGGTGCTCTCGCCGATCTGCATCGGGATGTGCATGTTGCTCTCTTGGTCCGCCGGCCGGGTGGCCAGACGGGAGCAGCACGGTCCCAGGACCGAGGCCGTCGAGGTGGCCCCGGCCGTACCAGGGACGCTGCTGCCGTAGGGGCGGCAGCCAGGGCCAGGCCCGGCCGGCGGCAGCCGGAGATCACTGCTCGCGCAGCGGAACGGACACGTACGACGGGTCGTCCACCGGCGAGGAGAAGGTCAGCTGCGCGCCGGACGGGTTGTGCTCGACATAGAGCGGGTCCACCGTGTCGACCACCAGCGCGAGCCGGTGCCCGGCGGGTACGTCGTAGGCCGTGGAGAACAGGTCCAGGTCCACGTCGAACGCCTTGCCGGGCGTGCGGCCGTACCAGGTGTACGGCGCGTTGGTGACCAGCTTGCCGAGGCCGAGCGGGCCCACGTCGTACAGGTAGGCGACGAGGGTGCCGCTCTCCTTGGTGGGGGTGAGGGTGGTGTGCAACCGGGCCGTGCCGCGCACCTGCTGGGCGCTGCCGTACCGTTCGGACTGCCAGACGGCGGCCCAACGGCGGGGCAGCAGCGGGATCGAGGCGACCGGCGGCAGCTGGGCGAACTGGTCGAGAAGGCCGGAGAGGAGGACGACCCCGCCGTCCGCGCCCGAGTCGACGTTCGCGTGGATCGTGGTCGAGCCGGCCAGGGCGAGCTTCTCGCGCGTGGCGCCCACCGACTTCCAGTCCGGGTAGCCCTCGTAGTCTCCGCTGGTACGGGACTTGAGCTGGACAGGCTGCTCGCGGTCGATACCGTTGTCCTCGCCCTTGAGGTAGTGGTCGAACCAGCGCTCGGTGTCGGTCCACACGTCGTTGGGCAGCCCGAGCAGGCCGGTCAGCTCGGCGGTGGCGTGGTCGCCGGGGCGGAACTCCAGGCGTTTCGGGCCGGTCAGCTTCCCGTAGAAGTCGGCGTACTGGTTGGCCGGGAAGATGGTGTCGCTCCAGGCGTTGGCCATGAAGACGGCTGCGCCGTTCCTGTTGAGCTGGTCGACATAGGTTGCGGCGGAACGTTTCGCCCCCCAGGCGATCATGGCCTGTTCCCGGTCCAGGTTCGAGGCGTAGAAGTCCTTGAAGATCTGCCGCACTTCGGGGCTCTCGCGCCCGGTGAGGGTCGCCGAGCCGTCGAGGAGGGCGGCCGCCTCGACGTGCTGGGTACGGCCCGAGTAGATCGAGTCGATCAGATCCGCCCAGCCGCTGAGCGCGCCGACCGCCTTGATCCGCTTGTCATGCGCGGCGGCCAGCAGACTGATCCCGGCGCCGTACGAGACCCCGGCGATGCCGATGTGCTGGGGATCGGCGCCGGTGTTGGCGAGCGCCCAGTCAATGACCTTGGACGCGTCCGCCACGTCCTGCGGACCGGCCACTTCTATCTGGCCGCCGGACTGCCAGAACCCTCGCACGTTGTAACTGAGCACGATGTAACCGGAGTTCGCGAGCTTCTGCGCCTGGGCCAGATACTCGACCTGGGGCAGCGACCAGCTCGTGGGCAGCACAATGAGCGGGTAGCGGTGTGTGGCTTCGGCGCCCGCGGGCGTGACGACGTTCGCCTTGAGGACCGTGCCACCGTCGCCGGTGATGTCGACGAAGCGGACGGAGGCGGCGGCCTGGGCGGCCGGAGCCAGGCCGACGACGCCGGTGGCGATCAGGGCCGCCGAGACGGCTCCCGCGGCGGTCGTGCGCAGAGCGGCGGTGCGTCGGTCGGTACGGCGGCTCGTGGTGGTGCGACCTCGTCCCATGGGGTCACTCCTCACTCGTGTAAGTGCAAAGTGACCAGACGGTAACCGCGACTCCTTACCGCAAGTAACCCGTCGGTAAGTTACGTGCGGGTAACGATTGTTGAATGCTGCGGCTACTCAGGAGGCGCGGTGCGAGGAGCGCGTGGTCTCGGTCGTCGCGGGCGGCAGCGGCGCCTGAGCGGCGCGGGTGACGTCCGAGACGAGTTCGACCACGTCCGGGCCGTACGCCTGTGAGTTGACGACCTTGAGGAGCAGCACGAAGGTGTTGTTGCCGTGCTTGCGGGCGAGCCGCTCGTGGTTGCGGGCGAGGTAGCGGGTGGCGGCCTGGTTGGTGATGGCGCGTTGCCCGCAGAAGAGGAACACCGGGCGGGCGTCCGGGCGCTGGCCGGCGGTCAGGCGGGCGAGCAGGACGTACTCCGTGATGCCCGGGTCGAGCCGGTAGCGCTCGGTGCCGATCTGGAAGGCGCCGCGGTCCGGGCCCGGTTCCGGGTCGATGTTGACCCGCACGCCCGGCAGCATCGCCGACATGTGGGCCACCATGCGCCGGTTCGACCCGGGCCCGCCCACGCAGAACTCCGTGCGTTCGCCGAAACCCTGCTGGACGTTCTCCTGGGTCACCATCTGGAGGTTGGCGCCGCAGTCCTTGATCAGCGCGGCCAGCTCCAGAAGCGCGAACACGTCGAAGCGGTGGACCGCCGGTTCGGAGGTGGCCGGATCGCGGTTGACGACCAGCAGCGCTTCCGAGTTCTCCGGGAGCCCGAAAAAGGCCTGCTTGCGGCGTAGACTGCGCCGCCACAGCGAGGTGCGGGCCAGCCAGCCGAGCGCCGCGCTGATGCCGGCGGCCACGACGCCAAGGATAATGTTGCGCAGGTCGTCATTCATGGGCGCGCATGGTAGCGGTCACAGATAGCCGGAACGTACCCGTGTTCGAAGTGTGGCGGTCATATGACAGTGCCCCGAATATGGCTGTCGGGGCCTGGGCCTCGCCGGTACGCTGCGCGGACGTTCCGGAACTGGAGGTGCGGATGCGTCGCCCTGTCACGCGGAAACTGACTGTTCTGGCGGTCTCGGCCGCCGTGGTGTCCGTCGGGGCGGCAGCGCCACCCGCCGCCGGCGGTGCGACCGTCGCGAAATCCCCGGTGGCCGTCGGCTACGGCGGTGCGGTCGCCAGTGTCGACGCGGACGCCACCGCCGCCGGTATCGAGGTGCTCCGCAAGGGCGGCAACGCGGTCGACGCGGCCGTCGCGACCGCCGCCGCGCTCGGGGTCACCGAGCCCTACTCCTCCGGCGTCGGCGGGGGCGGCTACTTCGTCTATTACAACGCCAAGTCCCGTACGGTACACACGATCGACGGCCGCGAGACCGCACCGCTGACCGCCGACTCCAACCTTTTCGTGGAGAACGGCAAGCCACTCGCCTTCGCGGACGCCGTGAGCAGCGGGCTCAGCGTCGGCACCCCGGGGACGCCGGCCACCTGGCAGACCGCGCTCGACCAGTGGGGGACCGAACGGCTCGGTACGGTACTGAAGCCGGCCGAGCGGATCGCCCGCAACGGCTTCGTCGTCGACGACACGTTCCGGTCGCAGACCGCGTCCAACGAGACACGGTTCCGGTACTTCCCCGACACGGCGAAGCTGTTCCTGCCGGGTGGGCAGCTGCCGGTGGTGGGGTCCACCTTCAAGAACCCCGACCTGGCTCGGACCTATCAGGAGCTGGGCAGGAAGGGGATCGGGGCGGTCTACAGGGGCGACCTCGGCAAGGACATCGTGTCGACGGTGAACAATCCGCCGGTGGACGCGAGTTCGGGGTGGAAGGCGCGAGCGGGCAAGCTGTCCGCGAAGGATCTGGCCGCGTACCGGGCGAAGTCGCAGGCGCCGACGGAGACGTCGTACCACGGGCTGAAGGTGTACTCCATCGCACCGTCCTCGTCCGGCGGGACGACGGTCGGAGAAGCTTTCAACATCCTTGAGAACACGGACCTTTCCAAGGCCGACGAGGTGCAGTATCTGCACCACTTCATCGAGGCGAGCCGGATTTCGTTCGCGGACCGGGGGAGGTGGGTCGGCGACCCCGCGTTCGAGGACGTGCCGACCAAGGGGCTGCTGTCGCAGCGGTACGCCGACGAGCGGGCCGAGCTGATCCACGACGACTCGGTGCTGACGAGCCCGGTCGCGCCCGGGGACCCGAACCGTCCGGGTTCGACCGGTACGGCGGCGCCGACCACGTACGAGGGTGAGAACACGACGCACCTCACGGTCGCCGACAAGTGGGGGAACGTCGTCTCCTACACGCTGACCATCGAGCAGACCGGTGGCAGCGCGATCACGGTTCCGGGGCGGGGGTTCCTGCTCAACAACGAGCTGACCGACTTCTCGTTCACACCGGCGAACCCCGCGGTGCACGACCCGAATCTGCCGGGACCGGGGAAGCGGCCGCGGTCCTCCATCTCACCGACGATCGTGCTCGACAAGAGCAACAGGCCCGTGGTGGCGCTGGGTTCGCCCGGCGGAGCGACCATCATCACCACCGTGCTCCAGGTGCTGACCGAGTTCCTGGACCGGCACCTGCCGTTGGTGGACGCGATCGCCGCGCCTCGGGCGTCTCAGCGGAACGCCGCCAAGACCGAGCTCGAGCCTGCGCTGTACAACGACCCTGCGGTGAGGGGGAAGTTGGAAGCTATCGGGCACTCGTTCTCGTTGAATCCCGAGATCGGTGCGGCTACGGGTGTGCAGCGGCTGCCGGGTGGGAAGTGGCTGGCGGCGGCGGAGACCGTGCGGCGGGGCGGCGGGGCGGCTCAGGTGGTGGATCCCGCGCCGTAACAGCCCGGCGCGGCGCCCCTGAAGCCCCCTAGAGCTTCTTGTCCGTCCGGAACTCCAACTGGCCGTTCACCGCGTCCACGGTCACCTCGCTGCCCTCCGTGATCGTGCCGTCCAGGAGCCGGCGCGACAGCTGGTTGTCGACTTCCCGCTGGATGGTCCGCCGCAGCGGCCGCGCGCCGTACTCCGGCTGGTAGCCGCGTTCTGCCAGCCAGTTGACCGCCGCGTCCGTGAAGTGGACCGTGACGCCCTGGGCGTGCAGCATGCGGCGGGTGTGTTCCAGGAGCAACTCGGTGATCTGGCGCAGCTGGTCGCTGGTGAGCTGGCGGAAGACCACGATCTCGTCGATGCGGTTCAGGAACTCCGGGCGGAAGTGCTCCCGGAGCGGGCGGAGGACCTGTTCGCGACGGGCCTCCTCCGTCGCCTCCTCCCCGCTGGGGCCGAAGCCGACGCCGGCGCCGCGCCTGGTGATCACGTCCGAGCCCAGGTTGCTCGTCATCACGATGACCGTGTTGGTGAAGTCCACCGTGCGCCCCTGGGAGTCGGTCAGACGGCCGTCGTCCAGGACCTGGAGCAGGATGTTGAAGACGTCCGGGTGGGCCTTCTCCACCTCGTCGAGGAGGAGGAGCGAGTAGGGGTGGCGCCGGACCACCTCGGTGAGCTGTCCCGCCTCCTCGTGGCCGACGTAGCCGGGCGGGGCGCCGATCAGGCGGGAGACGGTGTGGCGCTCCTGGTACTCGCTCATGTCCAGCCGCACCATCCGGTCCTCGCTGCCGAACAGGGCCTCGGCGAGCGCGCGGGCCAGTTCGGTCTTGCCGACTCCGGTCGGACCGAGGAAGAGGAAGCTGCCGATCGGCCGGTCCGGGCTGGCGAGCCCGGCGCGGGAGCGGAGCACCGCCTCGGAGACGGCCGCGACCGCCTCTTCCTGACCGATGACCCGCTGGTGCAGATGGGACTCCAGGCTGAGCAGCCGTTCCTTCTCCTCCTGGGTGAGGCTGCTGACCGGGATACCGGTCTGGCGGGACACCACCTCGGCGATCGCCTCGGCAGTCACCTCCAGGTTCATCCCCTCGTCCGCCTGGTCGTCGCCGGAGAGTTCGGCGATACGCGTCTTCAACTCGCCGATACGGTCACGGAGTTGCGTCGCGTGTTCGTACTGTTCGTCGGCGACCGCCTGGTCCTTGTCCCGGGTGAGCTGTTCGATCTCGCGCTCCATCGCCCTTACGTCGCTGCCCTTGGCGCGGGAGCCGAGGCGGATGCGGGCGCCGGCCTGGTCGATCAGGTCGATCGCCTTGTCCGGGAGCCTGCGGTCGGTGAGATAGCGGTCGGAGAGCTCCACGGCAGAGACGAGGGCCTCGTCCGTGTAGCGGACCTGGTGATGGGCCTCGTAGCGGTCCCGCAGGCCGCGCAGGATCTCGATGGTGTCCGGGACCGTCGGCTCGGGAACCAGGATCGGCTGGAAGCGGCGGGCCAGCGCCGCGTCCTTCTCGATCTTGCGGAACTCCTCAAGGGTGGTCGCGCCCACGATGTGCAGCTCGCCCCGGGCCAGCGCGGGCTTGAGGATGTTGCCCGCGTCCATCGAACCGCCCTCGCCGCCGCCTCCGGCGCCGACCACGGTGTGCAGTTCGTCGATGAAGACGATCAGCTGGTCGGAGTGGGCACGGATCTCGTTCACGATGTTGTTGAGGCGTTCCTCGAAGTCCCCCCGGAAGCGGGTGCCCGCGACCACGCCGGGCAGGTCGAGCGCCAGCACCCTGCGCCCGGAGAGGATGTCGGGCACGTCCCCGTCGGTGATCCGCTGGGCCAGGCCCTCGACGATCGCGGTCTTGCCGACACCGGCGTCGCCGATCAGCACGGGGTTGTTCTTGCCGCGCCGGGAGAGCACCTCGATGGTCTGCTCGATCTCGTCATCACGGCCGATGACCGGGTCGATCCGGCCTTCCCCGGCCAGCTCGGTAAGGTCTCGGCCGTACTTGTCCAGCGTTGGCGTGCCCGACCGGCGGCGGCTGTCCGTGCCGGGGTGCAGGGCGCGGTCGGTCTCCGGCGCGTCCGGCGGCAGGCCCGCGGCGAACCGGGCCGCGTGCAGAATGTGACCGGCGGCCGAGTCCGGGTTGGCGGCGAGCGCGCCCAGGACGTGTTCGGGGCCGATGTATCCGGCGCCGCTGGCCCGGGCCAGGTCGTGCGCGTCCAGCAGGGCCCGCTTCACGGCCGGGGTCAGGGACAGCGAGGTCGGCGGGGGTGCCTCGCCGGCCGGATGCTGGACCGGGCCGGCGCGGTCGTCGATCGCCGTGGCCAGCGAGTCGGGATCCGCCCCGGACCTGCTGAGCAGAGAGCGGGTCGGCTCCGCCGTCAGGGCAGCGCGCAACAGATGCTCGGTGGCGAGGTCCCGGCTGCCGTGTTCGGCGGCGTACTGGGCGGCGCCCCGGACCAGCTCCCGGGCGGGCTGGCTGAGCAGCCTCCCGATGTCGATCTGGCGGGGCCCCTGCTGCGCTCCCCCTCCGCCGAAGAAGCGTGCGAGGAACTCTCCGAAAGGATCCTGTCCGTGGTCGCTCGGTCCGGGGTAGCCGCTGGTCATGAGCGTTCGTTCCGTTCCGGCGTCCCGGCGCCTGGCAGGACGCGCTCGCTGATCGACATGCCGGTCCACGCGGGTGCCCCTGCAGGGCCCGGTCCCACCACCTTCGCACGCCCGCCGGAGGGGGGCATGTCCAGCACTTCGGGCAAGACCCGCGTTGCCGTGGCGCCGGGCGCGGACCGGCGAAGGCAGACTGATCTTCGCTCGGTCCGTGCCACCCGGCCGCGCGGGCCGGCGCCGCCAACCTGTGTCAGTTCTCCTGGTTCCGTGCCGTGAGGATCCGCGGCCCCGCCTCCGTGATCGCCACCGTGTGTTCCACGTGGGCCGCGCGGGAACCGTCGTTCGTGCGCAGGGTCCAGCCGTCGGGAGCCTCGTGGTAGCCGTCCCGGCCGCTGCCGATCAGCATGGGCTCGATCGCGAGGGCCATCCCGTGCCTGAGGGGGAGACCGCGGCCGGGACGGCCCTCGTTCGGCACGTCCGGGTCCTCGTGCATACGGCGGCCCACACCGTGCCCGCCGAAGCCCTGCGGGATGCCGTACCCGCCCTCGCGGCAGACCCTGCCCACGGCGTGCGCGATGTCGCCGACGCGGTTGCCGACGACCGCCGCCGCGATGCCCGCCGCCAGGGCCCGCTCGGCCGTCTCGATGAGCCGTACGTCCGCCGGACGCGCCCTGCCGACCGTGAAGCTGATCGCCGAGTCGCCGACCCAGCCGTCGAGTTCGGCGCCGCAGTCGATGGAGACCAGGTCGCCGTCGCGCAGCCGGTAGGAGGTCGGGATGCCGTGCACGATCGCGTCGTTGATCGAGGCGCAGATGACGGCGGGGAACGGGGTGGTCGCGAACGAGGGCCGGTAGCCGAGGAAGGGGGAGGAGGCCCCGGCCGCCCGCAGCACCTCCCGCGCCACCTCGTCCAGCTCGAGGAGGGAGACGCCGACGTCGGCGGCCTCCCGTACGGCCGTCAGGGCCCGGCCGAGGACCTGGCCCGCCTCGTACATCGCGTCGATCGATACGTCTGTCTTGAGTTCCACCATGCCAATTAATATACCGGTTTTCTCGACCGGGTTAGAATGACGGCATGGTGCGCACCCCTCTCACCCCGGAAGAGCGTGAACGCGGCGAGCGGCTCGGGCAGATGCTGCGCGAGGCGCGCGGCGGCCGGAGCATGACCGAGGTGGCGGCCGAGGCCGGTATCTCGGCCGAGACGCTCCGCAAGATCGAGACCGGCCGGGCCCCGACACCCGCCTTCTTCACCGTCGCCGCGCTGGCCCGCGCGCTCGGCCTGTCGATGGACGAACTGGTGGCCCGCTGCGCCCTTGCCGTGGTGTGACGCGCATCGGTCAAGATCCCGTAATGAGAGCTCTGCGCGCCCACTGAAAACTCCCCGTAGCAGCCCCGTAACACAACTGGTGTTGCCTACGGAGCCGGAGTGTTCCGGTCGGGCGGGAGTGGAGCGATGACTGTGGATCATCTCCCCGGCCGGGTGCGGGAGTTCGCGAACTACCTCAACGGCCTGCTGGCACGCCTGGACCAGGGCGCCGGCTGGTGCGCGGTGTTCTGGCAGCGCGACCCCGACGGCATGCAGGCCTGCCTCGGCGGGCGGGAGGTCCCGCCCTGGGACGTCATGGAGGCGCTTCTCCAGGATCTCGCGGCCGCCTACGGCCCCGAGGCCGCCGCCCGTGCGGCCGACCAGGCCCGGCAGCTGCACACCAGCGCCCTCGCCGCGTACGATGCCCGGCCGGGCGCCCGGGAGGACCTGAGCGACCGCCTCGACGTCATGCTCCGTGAACAGCGCTACGCCGCCGAGCGGCTGGCCCAGCTCGGCCACGCGCTTGACTCCGCACGCTCCCGTGAGGAGGCCGAGTCCCTCGGTATCGACCTCGCCTGGGCCCGCGACGACCACGAACGGGCCTCCGCCCGGTGCGCCGAACTCCGGGCCCGGATGGGGAGGATGGAGCAGCAGGCCGAGCTGGGACCACTGCCCCCCGGCCCGGCCGCCCAACCGGCGGCGACCGTGCCCGTGTCCGTGTCCGCGACCGGCACCCCGACGCACGGCCGCTTGAGCGGGTTCACGCCCGACGACGCAGCAGCCGCGCCGGCTCCCGTCCCGGAGCCGCCCGAAGCCCCGGAGGCCGCCCCCGCTCCCGCCCCCACCAAGCAGCGCAAGCGGCGGCGGGGCAGCGCCCGGTTCGCCGGGATGGCGGAGGACGAGGCCGCGCCCACCGCCGTACCGCAGACGCCGGAGGTGGCCGTACCCGCGGCTCCCGGTGGCCGTGACACCCCCCGCGGGGCCCGGTTCGCCGGGGCCGCCGAGGCGCCGGTGCGGCCGGAGCCGGTTGCGGAGCAGGCCGACGAGGAGGCGGGACGGGCCGTGACGGGGGCCGTGCAGCGGCTCGAACGGCTGCGTGCCGAGGGCCGCACCGGCGAGGCGCACGCACTCCTGGCCGAGGCCGCTCGGTGGCCCGCCGCCCGGTTCCCCCTGCTCGCGGAAGCCCTTCAGCGGACCGGGCTCGGCGCCGACTGGGCCACGCTGCTGTGGGAGGCCGCCTGGCTGCCGCCCGACCGGCTGGTGGCGGCCGCCGACGCCCTGACCGCCGCGGGCCGGACCGCCGACGGCCGGCAGATCCTCCGCCAGGGCATCGCCCGCCCCGCCACCGAGATCGGCGAGGCCGTCCTCGCCCTGGACACGGCGGGCCGCCACCGCGAGGCCCGGGCCCTGCTGGACGCCTACGTCGAGGTCAGGAGCCCGGAAGAGGCGGCGCACAGCGCGGAACCCGACCCGCACCGACTGGTTCCGCTGCTCCTCGGCGCGGCCCAGGCGATCTCGGACCAACGCCACTGGGACCTGCTGCACGCCCTGCGGGTGGCGGGCCTCAGTTCCTGACGGACGCGCGAATTGGCCCCGCATCCGCCAGCCAGGTAAGAAACGAGATCGACTCGGCGGCTTAACGACGATGGTCTTGGCAAGGACTCCGAGGAGGCTTACTTTCGACCCTCTACGGGCGTAGAAGGAGCAGCTCATGGCCAACGTCGTACGCGCCGCTCTGGTCCAGGCCACCTGGACCGGCGACACCGAGTCCATGGTGGCGAAACACGAGGTGTACGCCCGCGAGGCGGCCCGCCAGGGTGCGAAGATCATCGGATTTCAGGAAGTCTTCAACGCCCCCTACTTCTGCCAGGTCCAGGAACCCGAGCACTACCGCTGGGCCGAGCCGGTCCCGGACGGCCCCACGGTCCGTCGTATGCAGGAGCTGGCCCGCGAGACCGGCATGGTGATCGTCGTCCCGGTCTTCGAGGTCGAGCAGTCCGGCTTCTACTACAACACCGCCGTCGTGATCGACGCCGACGGCAGCGTCCTCGGCAAGTACCGCAAGCACCACATCCCCCAGGTCAAGGGGTTCTGGGAGAAGTACTACTTCAAGCCCGGCAACGTCGGCTGGCCGGTCTTCGACACCGCCGTCGGCAAGGTCGGCGTGTACATCTGCTACGACCGCCACTTCCCGGAGGGCTGGCGGCAACTCGGTCTCAACGGAGCCCAGTTGGTCTTCAACCCGTCGGCCACCTCGCGCGGCCTTTCGGCCTACCTCTGGCAACTGGAGCAGCCCGCGGCCGCCGTCGCCAACGAGTACTTCGTCGCGGCCATCAACCGGGTGGGCCAGGAGGATTACGGGGACAACGACTTCTACGGCACGAGCTATTTCGTCGATCCACGTGGGCAGTTCGTGGGGGAGGTCGCGAGCGACAAGAGCGAGGAACTCGTCGTCCGTGACCTCGACTTCGACCTCATCGAAGAAGTACGGCAGCAGTGGGCCTTCTACCGCGACCGCCGTCCCGACGCCTACGAAGGGCTGGTACAGCCGTGAACGACCTCTTCGCCCGCCACCGCCAGGTCCTGCCCGACTGGCTGGCCCTCTACTACGACGAGCCCCTCGAGATCACCCACGGCGAGGGCCGCCATGTCTGGGACGCCGACGGCAACCGCTACCTCGACTTCTTCGGCGGCATCCTCACCACCATGACCGCGCACGCGCTCCCCGAGGTGACGAAGGCGGTGAGCGAGCAGGCCGGCCGGATCATCCACTCCTCCACGCTCTACCTCAACCGCCCCATGGTCGAACTGGCCGAGCGCGTCGCCCACCTTAGCGGCATCCCGGACGCCCGGGTGTTCTTCACCACCTCCGGCACCGAGGCCAACGACACCGCCCTGCTGCTCGCGACGACATACCGCCGGACCAACACGATCCTGGCGATGCGCAACAGCTACCACGGCCGCTCCTTCAGCGCCGTCGGCATCACCGGCAACAAGGGCTGGTCCCCGACCTCCCTCTCACCGCTCCAGACGCTGTACGTCCACGGCGGCGTCCGCACCCGCGGCCCGTTCGCCGAGCTGAACGACCGTGACTTCATCGCGGCCTGCGTCGACGACCTTCGCGACCTCCTCGGTCACACCCGCCCGCCGGCCGCGCTGATCGCCGAGCCCATCCAGGGCGTCGGCG
The DNA here is from genome assembly GCF_055634995.1 of Streptomyces sp. NPDC111744. Taxonomy (NCBI): domain Bacteria; kingdom Bacillati; phylum Actinomycetota; class Actinomycetes; order Kitasatosporales; family Streptomycetaceae; genus Streptomyces; species Streptomyces sp. NPDC111744. The sequence continues at coordinate 72,001 of NZ_JBVKCG010000027.1, read as the reverse complement.
GCTTCACCTCCCCGCCCGACGGGCTGTACGCGGCCTTCCGCAAGGTCCTCCAGGAGCAGGGCATCCTCTGGATCGCCGACGAGGTGCAGACCGGCTGGGGCCGCACCGGCGAGCACTTCTGGGGCTGGCAGGCGCACGCCCAGAGCGGCCCGCCGGACATCGTCACCTTCGCCAAGGGCATCGGCAACGGCATGTCCATCGGCGGGGTGATCGCCCGCTCCGAGATCATGAACTGCCTGGACTCCAACAGCATCTCGACGTTCGGCGGCACCCAGATCACCATGGCGGCGGGCCTCGCCAACCTGTCGTACCTCCTGGACCACGACCTCCAGGGCAACGCCCGCCGGGTGGGAGGCCTCCTCATCGAACGCCTCCGCGCCGTCGCCGCCCAGCTGCCCGGTGTACGGGAGGTCCGGGGTCGCGGCCTGATGATCGGCGTCGAACTGGTCAAACCCGGCACGGACGAGGCCGACCCGAAGTCCGCGTCGACGGTCCTGGAGGCGGCGCGCGAGGCCGGTCTCCTGATCGGCAAGGGCGGCGGCCACAACACGAGCGCGCTGCGTATCGCGCCCCCGCTGTCCCTGACGGTGGCAGAGGCGGAAGAGGGCGCGACGATCCTGGAACAGGCGCTGAGGAGCGCTTACTAGGGAGTTCCTGTGAGCAGGGGTCCCTGGTAGATGCCCCGCACTGGAGCGCCCCGTAAGGGGCGCGGCCAGCCCCCGCCGGACCGCAGGCTACGAACGCACAGAACCCAACCAAGGGACCACGCAAGATGACCGCCACTTGGGATCCCCCCACCACCACGGACAGCCCCATACTGTCGGTCCGTCAGGTGCTCTCCCTGGAACGGGTCCTGGCCGGCGACCCCGAGGTGGTCGCCGGCGCCGCGCACCTCGACCGCCCCGTCCGCTGGGTGCACGTCGCCGAGGCCCCCGACGTCGGCGTCATGCTCACCGGCGGCGAGATGGTCCTCACCACCGGCGTTTTGCTGGCAGGCGACGCGCACAAGCAGGCCGAATACATCCAGTCCCTGCACCGGGCCGAGGCCGCCGCGGTCGTCCTCGGCCTCGGCCGCGCCTTCCCGTCCCCACCCGACGCCATGCGCCGCGCGGCGGACCGCTGCGGCCTCCCCCTGGTGGTCCTGCACCGTCCCTTCCCCTTCGCCGAACTGACCGAGGAGGTCCAGTCCCGGCTCGTACGGCGGAAGTTCGCCGCCGTCAGCCTCTCCGAGTCGGTCCGCACCGCCCTCACCGGCCTCATCACCGCCGGCGCCCCCCTGCAACGCCTCCTCGACGAGGTCGCCGTGCACAGCGCCTGCCCGGTCGTCGTCACCAACCTCGCGCACCGGGTCCTCGCCACCGCGGGGGAGCGGTCGGCCGTGGACGACGTGCTGCGCGACTGGGAGCGCATCGCCCGACAGGCCGGCGGCGGCGAGGGCGACGGCTGGATCCGCGCTGAGCTGGGCGGCCGAGGGGAGCGCTGGGGTCAGATCATGCTCTGCGGATACCGCGGCGACAGCGCCACCGGGCGGCTGCTCGCCGACCGCGGCGCCGAGGCCCTCGTCCTGCACCGCATGCTCGGCGGCGGCTCCGCCCACAGCTGGGAGGAGCAGTCCGCGCAGAGCCTGCTCACCGACCTGGTCTCCGGAGTCGTACCGGCACGGCAGCTGCTGCCCAGGGCGCGGGCGGCCGGACTGCCGGTCAACCGCCGGACTTTTGTCCCTCTTGTCGTACGGGACGCCGAACCGGTCCAACTGGACAGAGTCCTGCGCCTGTTGGGGCTGCCCGGACTTGTCGCCGAGCTCGCCGAAGGCGTCACCGCCGTCCTGCTCAGCCTCGCCCGCGACCAGGATGCCGACGCCCTCGCCACGCACTTCGCCGTCCGGCTGCACGGCGAGTCCGCGGAGCCGCAGACGGTGGTCGCCGCAGCGGGCCCCCGTATCGCCTGGGACGATGTGCCCGCCGGCCTCCGCGAGGCCCAGCACGTGGCCGACGCGGTCGCCGACTCCTCGGCCGTCCTCGACCTGCCGCCCGTCGTACGGCTCAGGGACGTACACCTGCGGGGCCTGGTCCGGCTGCTCCGGGACGACCCGCACGTCCAGGCCTTCGCCGAGCGCGAGCTGGACGGGCTGCTGTGTCCGGTCGGTACCGACCAGGACCTCCTTGGCGTCCTGCGGACGTATCTCGCCACCGGGCGCAACAAGTCCCGCACCGCCCAGCTGCACCATGTCTCGCGGCCCGCGCTGTACCGCCGCCTGGAGGCGATACAGGCCCGGCTCGGCGTCGACCTCGACGATTTCGAACAGGCGGCCTCCGTGCACATCGCCCTCCTCGCACATGACGCGCAACAGGGGTGAAACATGCGACGACCTGGGAAAACGGCGGTGAAACATGAGCCGACGACCACGTGACACGGTGACACGCGGAACGCCCGCAGACGTGACACGCTGGCACTCAAAGCCTGCTTTCGGACTTTCTAGGCTCCTCGCACACCGAGCGACCGGAGGTCCCGATGAGCCGAGTGATTCGTGCCGCCCTGTTCCAGACCGCCTGGACCGGCGACAAGGAGTCGATGATCCAGGTCCACGAGCAGGCGGCCCGCGACGCGGCCGCGCAGGGCGCCCAGGTCCTGTGCTTCCAGGAACTGTTCTACGGACCCTACTTCTGCCAGGTCCAGGACAAGGCGTTCTACGAGTACGCCGAGCAGGTACCGGACGGCCCGGTCGTCCAGCGCTTCCAGGCCCTCGCCCGGGAGCTGGGCATCGTCCTGATCCTGCCGGTGTACGAGGAGGAGCAGCCCGGCGTCCTCTACAACACCGCGGCCGTGATCGACGCGGACGGCTCGTACCTCGGCAAGTACCGCAAGCACCACATCCCCCAAGTTCCGGGATTCTGGGAGAAGTTCTACTTCCGTCCGGGGAACGCCGGCTGGCCGGTCTTCGAGACCGCTGTCGGGAAGATCGGCGTGTACATCTGCTACGACCGGCACTTCCCGGAGGGCTGGCGGGCGTTGGGCCTCGGCGGTGCGGAGATCGTCTTCAACCCGTCGGCCACCTCACGCGGACTCTCCCGCTACCTCTGGCAGTTGGAGCAGCCGGCGGCGGCCGTGGCCAACGAGTACTTCGTCGGCGCGATCAACCGGGTCGGCGTGGAAGAGCTGGGCGACAACGACTTCTACGGGACCTCGTACTTCGTGGACCCGGAGGGCCAGTTCGCGGGGGAGGTGGCCTCCGACAAGGAGACCGAACTCGTCGTCCGCGACCTGGACCTGGCCAAGCTGCGCGAGGTCCGCGACCGCTGGCAGTTCTTCCGGGACCGCCGCCCGGACGCGTACGCCCCGATCACCGCCCCGTAACCACACCAGTGTCGAGCACGGCAGGAGAGGGAGAATGAGCAGCCGTACCGTCATCCGCGGCGGTCTCGTCATCACCGCGTCCGACGAGATCCACGCCGACGTCCTGATCGAGGACGGCCGTATCGCCGCCCTCGCCGCCTCCGCAACCCCCGCCGCCGAGGCCTTCACCGCCGAGCGGACCATCGACGCCACCGGCAGGTACGTCATCCCGGGCGGTGTCGACGCCCACACCCATATGGAGCTGCCGTTCGGCGGCACCTTCGCCTCCGACACCTTCGAGACCGGCACCCGGGCCGCCGCCTGGGGCGGTACGACGACGATCGTCGACTTCGCGGTGCAGAGCGTCGGACACGGTCTGCGCGAGGGGCTCGACGCCTGGCACGCCAAGGCCGAGGGCAACTGCGCGATCGACTACGGCTTCCACATGATCGTCTCCGATGTGAACCAGGAGACGCTCAAGGAGATGGACCTGCTCGTCGAGGAGGGGGTCACCTCCTTCAAGCAGTTCATGGCCTACCCCGGCGTCTTCTACTCCGACGACGGCCAGATCCTGCGCGCCATGCAGCGCTCTGCCGAGAACGGCGGCCTGATCATGATGCACGCCGAGAACGGCATCGCCATCGACGTGCTGGTGGAGCAGGCGCTGGCCCGCGGCGAGACCGACCCCCGCTATCACGGGGAGGTCCGCAAGGCCCTGCTCGAAGCCGAGGCCACCCACCGGGCCATCAGGCTCGCGCAGGTCGCCGGAGCGCCCCTGTACGTCGTACACGTCTCGGCCATGGAGGCAGTGGCCGAGCTGGCGCGGGCGCGTGACGAGGGGCTGCCCGTCTTCGGCGAGACCTGCCCGCAGTATCTGTTCCTGTCGACGGACAACCTCGCCGAGCCAGACTTCGAGGGCTCGAAGTACGTGTGCTCGACCCCGTTGCGCCCCAAGGAGCACCAGGCCAAGCTCTGGCAGGGCCTTCGGACCAACGACCTCCAGGTGGTCTCCACCGACCACTGCCCCTTCTGCTTCGTGGGCCAGAAGGAGCTGGGCCGCGGGGACTTCTCGAAGATCCCCAACGGCCTGCCCGGTGTCGAGAACCGGATGGACCTGCTCCACCAGGCCGTCGTCGACGGGCACATCTCGCGCCGCCGCTGGATCGAGATCGCCTGCGCCAACCCGGCCCGGATGTTCGGGATGTATCCGAAGAAGGGCACCATCACCCCGGGTGCCGACGCCGACGTCGTCATCTACGACCCGCATGCCGAGCAGGTCGTCTCCGCCGAGACCCACCACATGAACGTCGACTACTCGGCGTACGAGGGAAAGCGGCTCACCGGCCGGGTCGAGACGGTCCTCTCGCGCGGCGAACCCGTCATCACCGAGCGGGAGTACACCGGCCACGCCGGGCACGGCGTCTACACCCCGCGCTCCACCTGTCAGTACCTCAACTAGGAGTGGCGCCCATGGACTTCGGACTCGTCCTGCAGACCGACCCGCCGGCCTCCAAGGTCATCAGCCTGATGAAGCGGGCCGAACGCAACGGCTTCTCGTACGGCTGGACCTTCGACTCCGCCGTGCTCTGGCAGGAGCCGTTCGTGATCTACAGCCAGATCCTCGCCAACACCACGAAGTTGAGGGTCGGGCCGATGGTCACCAACCCGGGCACCCGCACCTGGGAGGTCACCGCCTCCACCTTCGCCACCCTCAACGACATGTTCGGCAACCGCACCGTCTGCGGTATCGGCCGCGGCGACTCCGCGATGCGGGTGGCCGGACGCAAGCCCAACACCCTCGCCCGGATCAGCGAGGCCATGAAGGTCATCCGCGCCCTCGGCAGCGGGGGCGAGGCCGACCTGGGCGACGGCACGGCGATCAGGTTCCCTTGGATCAAGCCGGACGCCCATCTCCCCGTCTGGATGGCCGCGTACGGGCCCAAGGCTCTGAAGATGACCGGTGAGGAGGCCGACGGATTCATCCTCCAGCTCTCCGACCTCTACCTCACCGAGTACATGGTCAAGGCGGTGAAGGACGCGGCGGCCGCCGCCGGACGCGACCCGTCCGAGGTGACCATCTGCGTCGCCGCCCCCGCCTATGTCACCGAGGACGACTCGCCCGAGGCCCTGGCGCACGCCCGCGACCAGTGCCGCTGGTTCGGCGGCATGGTCGGCAACCACGTGGCCGACCTGGTCGCCAAGTACGGCGAGCACTCCGCCCAGGTCCCCGATGAACTCACCGACTACATCAAGTCCCGCCAGGGGTACGACTATTCGCACCACGGGCGCAGCGGCAACCCCGACACCGAGTTCGTACCCGACGAGATCGTCGACCGGTTCTGCGTCATCGGACCGGCGGAGAAGCACATCGAGAAGCTGAACGCGCTGCGCGAGCTGGGCGTCGACCAGTTCGCCGTCTACGACATGCACGACGCGCAGGAAGCCACCATCGACGCGTACGGGAGCAAGGTCATCCCGGCCGTCAACGGCTGACCTCCGCACCACAGTTGATCTCCCCCTTTTCGCCGTCCCGGGAAGGGGTCCCCCCGCACACCCCCCGCTCGCATCCCCCCTCGACGCCACCCGCACGGCCTTTCTCCCGTCCCGTCTCCTCCCGATTGGCCTGCCCATGACCGACACCGCTCCCACGGCCATACCGCCGTCCGGCCAAGTCACCACCTCCGACGGGCGCGTCGAGCTCACCCCGGGCTCCCCGCCGCCGACCGGTCCGTACGCCAACGAGGACCTGCTGCCGGTCCCCGTCGAGAAGCGCATCTGGACCACGTACAACTTCTCCGCGCTCTGGGTCGGCATGGCCCACAATACGGCGTCCTGGACCCTGGCCTCCGGACTGATCGCGGTCGGCATGGACTGGAAACAGGCCGTGTTCACCATCGCCCTGGCCAACCTGATCGTCCTCGTCCCGATGCTGCTCACCGGACACGCCGGACCGAAGTACGGCATTCCCTTCCCGGTCTTCGCCCGTGCCAGCTTCGGCGTGCGCGGCGCCAACCTGCCCGCTGTCGTAAGGGCGTTGGTGGCGTGCGGCTGGTTCGGTATCCAGACCTGGATCGGCGGCGAGGCCATCTACTTCCTCGCCGGCAAGCTGATCGGCGACAGTTGGGCGAACGCCTCGCACATCGGCGGCTACGCCTGGACCATGTGGCTGTCGTTCGCGATCTTCTGGGTGCTCCAGGTCGCCATCATCTACCGCGGCATGGAGACCATCCGGCGCTTCGAGAACTGGGCCGCGCCCTTCGTGATCGTCGGCGCGGTCGTGATGCTGGTCTGGATGAGCAACAAGGCCGGCGGTCTCGGCCCGCTCTTCGACCAGCCCTCCAAGCTCGGCTGGGGCGGTGACTTCTGGAAGCTGTTCTGGCCCTCGTTGATGGGAATGATCGGCTTCTGGTCCACTCTGAGCCTGAACATCCCTGACTTCACCCGGTACGGCAGGAGCCAGAAGGCGCAGACCTGGGGCCAGGCCCTCGGCCTGCCGACCACGATGACCCTGTTCGCTTTCCTCTCGGTCCTGGTGACCTCCGGTTCCCAGGCCGTGTACGGCGAGCCGATCTGGGACCCGGTCCAGCTGGCCGCGAAGACGGACAACGTGGTCGGACTGCTCTACGCCCTGGTCACCGTCCTCGTCGCGACCCTGTCCGTGAACATCGCGGCCAACCTGGTGTCACCGTCGTTCGACTTCTCCAACATCGCGCCCCGGAAGATCAGTTTCCGCACCGGCGCCCTGATCACCTGCGTGCTCGGTGTGCTGATCTTCCCGTGGAAGCTGTACTCCGACCCGCAGGGCTACATCTTCACCTGGCTCGGCCTGGTCGGCGGTCTGCTCGGCACGGTCGCCGGCATCCTCATCGCCGACTACTGGCTGCTGCGCCGCACCCGCCTCGACCTGGCCGACCTGTACCGTACGGGCGGCCGCTACTGGTACGACGGCGGCTGGAACTGGCGGGCGGTCGTCGCCTTCCTCGTCGGCGGCATCCTCGCCATCGGCGGCGCCAGCTTCAAACCGCTGATCGACGGCCGCCCGATCCCGGCCCTGTCCTCGCTCGCCGACTACGGCTGGGCGGTCGGCCTCGGCACGTCCCTGATGCTCTACCTGGGGCTGACCCTGCTGACAGGGTCCAAGGAGGCCTGAGCGCGAAGGGCGGCCGGGGCCGTGGCTACTGGCTGCCCTTCAGCGCGGTCACCGCGTTCTTCGCCGCCTTGATGGCGCCCTTGTTGATCACGTCCGTGTCCGGCGCCTTCTTGGTCTCGAAGTCGCTGCCGTTGTACGTGATGACCACCAGCGCGTTGGAGACCTGGGCCATCACCACGCCCTCACGGGTCTGCTGCTTGTCCTCGGTGGTGAGGTTCACGACGGAGTAGCCGCTGTCGCCGAGGCCCGGCACGGCACCGCCGCCGCTCTTCTCCGCGACCCGGTCCTTGTACTCCTTCGCCGCCGCCGCGTCCGTGTCCATGATCTCGAAGGAGACGTCGAGCCAGCGGTAGTCGTACCCCTTCAGCGCGTTCCAGGAGCAGGTACGGCGCAGCTTGGTGTCCGTGGAGGGGATCTCCTTGCCGGCCGTCTTGGCGCCCGGCACCAGCGACTTGATGGTGGCCACGGGGATGCTGCCGCAGGGCGCGGGCGCGGCAGCGTACGTCTTCGTGGCCGCCGTCGACGTCGCGGACGACGACGGGGCGTCGCTCGCCGACTGGCCGGCCGTCTGCTGGGTCGGGGTGTCACCGGAGGCGGTGGCGGACGTCTTGTCCGGACCCGACGCCATCGCCCAGCCCGCACAGGCGAGCACGGCGACCGGCGTCAGGCGCGCGGTGAGGGCGAGTGGCAGTGGTAGAGAACGCAAGTCGCACTTCTCGTGGGGGACGGTGTGCCGAGGTGTCCACACTGCGGACGGGACGCCAGTGTCACACGAGTCCCTGTGGGGTGGAAGCGGAATCGTTGCCTTGCCTGTGCGGCAGGCGTTCACGCCCTGTTGACAGGGTCCGCGGGCCGTCCCCGTACATCCGGAATGTCGTGTGGCCGCGGTCCCGGTACTTCCGGAATGTCGTGACTGCATCCGGCACCGGAAGGTGACCGGAGTCACCGCCGGGCGCGCTCGCGCGAGTTGCCGAACAGCAGCCGGTAGGCGATGAGGAGGACCAGGGAACCGGCGATCGCGGCGCCCCAGGTGTAGAGGTCGAAGAACTGCTTCTCCACCGGGCGGTCGAGGAAGCGGGCGGAGAGCCAGCCGCCGACGAAGGCGCCCGCGATACCGATGAGGGTGGTGCCGATCAGGCCGCCCGGGTCGCGGCCGGGCAGCAGGACCTTGGCGATGGCTCCGGCGAGGAGGCCGAGGATGATCCAGCTGATGATGCCCACGTTCGTTGTCCTCCCGGTACGGGGTGGTGCCTTGCTGAGTTGCCTTGTTGCGCAAGCTTAGGAACGGCGGCGGGTGCCGGAGGCGCCTGACGCCGAGCCGTCGATGATCTGTCACCCGCTCATGACAATGCGGGGAACAGACACGTGGAGGACATTGCGGGGAGGCCGTACCGGGTCCGGTGATCGCGCGCCTACACTGAGTGCGCTTCTGTGCGGCGACTGTGAGGGGAGGGAGCGGGCTGTGGAGGAGGACTTCGGTGGCTTCACGGACCCCTCCGACGGGGTGCTGACGGAGGCGGCCGCGGTGTTCGGGCTGCTCGCATCGCCGGCCCGGCTGCACCTCATGTGGGCGCTGTCCCAGAGCGAGAGCGATGTGACGTGCCTCGCCGACCGGGTCGGCGGCGCCCTGCCCGCGGTCAGCCAGCACCTGGCCAAGCTCAAGCTCGCCGGTCTGGTGCGGTCCCGCCGGGAGGGGCGGCGGCAGATCTACTATGTGGACGATCCGGACATCGTGACCGTGGTGCGGGTGACCGTCGGCCAGCTCACCGCGCGCTCGCACCAAGTCCCCGCGCCGGTGCGCCGGTTGCGCGAGGCCGGGATCTGAGGGCGCCGGGACGGACCGGGACGCGGCCCTGACGGCGGAGGCGTCTTCGGGGTTCCACGGGCGTGCCCGGGCGTTTCCATGAGATCACTCACCTGTGAAATCGGATGGGGTCTGTGCTGCCAGGGCTGTGGGTTTGTTAGATTGCGCAATCACGCAACCCAAGTGGGCCCACCTCACGCCTGCCCGTACGCCGCCGAGTACGGGACGACCGTACTGTTCCCGGGCCCGACCCGTTCATGGGAGTGGAACATGACCGACCCGTGGGACGGCCCCGGGGTCCAGGCCACGCGGAGCCGCACCGACCGGGTGCCCGGACAGCGCGGTGCCCTGCCTGACGGGACACGCTCGACCGCCGGCCGGGCCGCGGCCCGGCAGGCGGCCAGATCCCGCGGCGGCAGGGGAGGCCGACGGGCCAAGCCGGCGGGCCGCGGCAAACGGGTGCTGAAGATCATCGGCCTGTGCACGTCCGTCCTGCTCCTGGTCACGGCCGGCGCGGGCTGGTGGTTCTACCAGCACCTGAACGGCAACATCAACAGCGTCTCCCTCGACGGCAAGGGCGGCACCGAGAAGGCCGACGCGTTCGGCCGCACCCCGATCAACATCCTGGTGATCGGCTCGGACGGCCGTACCAGCTCCGAGGACTGCAAACTCGGCGGCGGCTGCAAGACCACCGGGGTACAGACCGGCAACGGCAACGCGGACGTGGAGATGGTCGTCCACATATCCGCCGACCGCTCCAACGCCACGGTCATGAGCATCCCCCGCGACACCATGGTCAACGTGCCCGCCTGCAAGGACAGTGCGAGCGGACAGTCCACCTCCGGCTACTACGGCCAGGTCAACAGCGCCCTCGAGTACGGGCCCTCCTGCCAGGTCGACACCGTCCACCAGCTCACCGGCATCCCCATCGACCACTTCGTCAAGCTGGACTTCTCGGGCGTGGTCAAGATGTCCGACGCGGTCGGCGGTGTCTCCGTGTGCGTCAGCTCCGACGTGTACGACACCTACTCGCACCTCAAGCTGTCCAAGGGCACCCACACTCTCAAGGGCGAGGCCGCGCTGGAGTTCGTCCGCTCCCGGCACGGCTTCGGCGACGGCAGCGACCTCGGCCGTACCGTCTCCCAGCACATCTTCCTCAGCGCGATGATCCGCAAGTTCAAGAGCGCGGGCACGCTCACCGACCCCACCGCGGTCTACAACCTCGCGGACGCCGCCACCAAGGCGCTCACCGTGGACGACGGCCTCGGCAGCGTGAACAAGCTGATCTCCCTGGCGGCCGACGTGAACAAGGTCCCCACCAAGCGGATGACCTTCACCACCATGCAGACCGCCCCCGACCCGACCAACAGCAACCGCGTGGTGGTGGGCGACGGAGCCAAGGACCTGTTCGCCACCATGGCCAACGACCAGTCGCTGACTACCAGTTCGGGCAAGAAGTCGTCGGCCGCCTCGGCCACCGCGAAGCCGACGGCCACCGCCGCGGCCGTACCCGCCGCCCAGATCGCCGTGACCGTCGAGAACGGCACCGACATCACGGGCCGCGCCTCCGCGATCGCGACCTCGCTGATCTCGCAGGGCTTCAGCACCAGTACGACCACGGCCAACGCGCCGAGCTCCGCGACCACGACCACCGTGACCTACGGCAGCGGCGACAAGGCCAAGGCACAGACCGTCGCCAAGGCCCTGGACGTGCCCAGCTCGCACATCAAGCAGGGCACCGGCACCGGCGTGACCCTGGTCATCGGCAGCGACTGGACGTCCGGCACCAGCTACCCGGCCAGTTCCGGCGACACCAAGGCCGCCGTCTCCAACGCCAACGCCTCGACCGCCAACGACTCCAAGACCTGCGCCAAGGTCAGCACCTACAAGACGGTCAGCCTCAACGGGGTCGCGATGACACCGGCCCAGGCGTACGCGGCGGCGCGCAGCAAGCCCGACTCGGACGCGGGGTAGGACGAGGAGGAGCAGGGCGAGCGGTGGGGTTCGCGTGACGGCGACCGGGAAACGATGTAGCCGCCAGGCGGTCGGCCGGTCACGCGAGCAGCGAGGTGAGAGATGCAGTTCACCACCCGTCCCACTCTCCAGGGCACCTTCGGCATGGTGTCGTCCACCCACTGGCTGGCCTCCCAGTCGGCGATGGCGGTCCTGGAGAACGGCGGCAACGCCTACGACGCGGCCGTCGCGGGCGCGTTCGTCCTGCACGTGGTCGAACCGCACCTCAACGGGCCCGCCGGCGAGGTGCCGATCCTGCTCGCTCCGGCCGGCGGCGGGGTGCGCGTGCTGTGCGGGCAGGGCGTGGCCCCGGCCGGTGCCACGGTCGCCCACTACCGGGGGCTCGGCCTGGACCTGGTCCCCGGCACCGGCCCGCTGGCCGCGGCAGTCCCCGGCGCCTTCGACGCCTGGCTGCTCCTGCTGCGCGACCATGGCACCAAGCCGCTCGACGAGATCCTCGCGTACGCCATCGGGTACGCCGAGCACGGGCACCCGCCCGTGGAGAACTTCGGCGCGACCGTGGCGAGCGTACGGGAGCTGTTCGAGACCGAGTGGACCTCCTCGGCGGAGCTGTACCTGCCCGGCGGCCGTGAGCCCAGGCCCGGTGAGCTGTTCCGGAACCCCGCCCTCGCCGCCACCTGGAAGCGGCTGCTCGCCGAGACCGCGGATACCGGGGACCGGGAGGCGCGGATCGACGCGGCCCGCGAGGTGTGGCGCACCGGCTTCATCGCCGAGGCCCTGGTCCGGCAGGCCGCCCGCCCCACCATGGACACCAGCGGCGAACGGCACACCGGCACCCTCACCGCCGCCGACCTGGCCGGCTGGTCCGCGAGCTACGAGACCCCGGTGTCGTACGAATGGAACGGCTGGACGGTGTGCAAGGCGGGCCCCTGGAGCCAGGGCCCGGCCTTCCTCCAGCAGCTCGCCCTGCTGCCGCCCGAACTGTCCGAGCTGCCCGGGTATGGCTCCGCCGACTACGTGCACCTCCTGATCGAGGGCTGCAAGCTCGCCATGGCCGACCGCGAGGCCTGGTACGGGGACGCGGCCGAGGTGCCCCTGGCCGAACTGCTCTCGGACGCGTACAACGCCGGGCGGCGGGGCCTGATCGGCGCCAGGGCCTCCGCGGAGCTGCGGCCCGGCAGCCCCGGCGGACGGGCGCCCCGGCTGCCCGGGTACGCGCGCGTGGAGACCCGGCCGGACAGCGCCTTCGACCCGCTGGGCGCCGGTGAGCCGACCGTCGCGCAGATCCCGGGGGACCCGCAGGTCGCCGCCGACGGCACCACCCGGGGCGACACCTGCCACCTGGACGTCGTCGACCGCTGGGGCAACATGATCGCGGCCACCCCCAGCGGCGGCTGGCTCCAGTCCAACCCCGTCGTTCCCGAGCTGGGCTTCCCGCTGGGTACCCGGCTCCAGATGGCCTGGCTGGAGGAGGGCCTGCCGAACTCCCTCACACCTGGCCGCCGCCCCCGCACCACGCTCACGCCGTCGATCGCACTGCGCGACGGGGTCCCGGTGCTGGCCTTCGGTACGCCCGGCGGCGACCAGCAGGACCAGTGGCAGCTGCACTTCTTCCTTGCCGTCGCGCTGGGCGGCGAGGTTCGCGGCAGCCTCGACCTCCAGGGCGCGATCGACGCCCCGAACTGGCACAACGACAGCTTCCCCAGCTCCTTCCACCCGCGCGGGCGCCGCCCCGGAAGCGTGACCGTCGAGTCCGGGACGGACCCCGGGGTGGTGGAGGAACTGCGGCGGCGCGGCCATGACGTGACGGTCGGGCCCGGCTGGTCGGAGGGGCGGCTGTGCGCGGTGGCGCGGGACCCGGAGACCGGGGTGCTGTCGGCGGGAGCGAACCCGCGCGGGATGCAGGGGTATGCGGTGGGACGGTGACCGTCGGGGCGGAGCGCGGAACACGGTGATCTCACGGCGGGCTGAGCAGTCGGTGACCTCCTCGTCACCAGGTCCGCCTGTTCGTCCGGATTCCATGCGCCGTACATCTAGGCGGCGGGGATTGTCAGCGACGCGTGCTCTCATGGAGGCATGATCGAAGCAACGGAGACCATCGACGAGTTTCTCCTTCAGCACGCCGGTGACGTCGAGGACGCCATCCGCAAGGCCGCCCGGACCGAGATCCTGCCCCGCTGGCGCCGGCTCGCCGACCACGAGGTCGACCAGAAGAGCGGGCCGCACGACCTGGTGACGGACGCCGACCGGCTCGCCGAGAGGTACCTCACCGGGGCGCTCGGCGCCCTGCTGCCGGGCTCCGTCGTGGTCGGCGAAGAGGCGGTGCACGCGGACCCGGAGACCTACGAGGCGATCCAGGGCGACGCGCCGGTGTGGATAGTCGACCCGGTCGACGGCACCCGCCAGTTCGTCCGCGGCGAGGACGGCTTCTGCACCCTGGTCGCGCTCGCCCACCGGGGCGTCCTGCTCGCCTCCTGGACCTACGCCCCGGCCCGTGACCAACTCGCCACGGCGGTACGGGGGAAGGGCGCCTTCCTCGACGGCGTACGGCTGCACGCCGGGCCGCCCGCGGAGGGCCGGGACCTCCGGATAGCCACCTCTCACCCGGACTACACGACCGACGCACAGAAGCGTGCGCTGTTCGCCCTGTGGGTCGACGGTGTCGCACCGCGCGCCTGCGGCTCGGCGGGCCTGGAGTATCTCGCCGTCGCCCGGGGTGAGTTGGACGCGACGGCATTCTCCTGGGAGGCCGCCTGGGACCATGCGGCCGGGTTGCTGCTGGTCGAGGAGGCGGGCGGCGCCCACCTCACACTCGCCGGCGAGCCCTTCCGGATCACCGGTGACAACGCCCTGCCGTTCACCGCGGCCCGCGACGCGGCCACCGCCCACCGCGTGGTGGACCTGCTGCTGAACCCGCACTGGTAACCCCGGACGAGGGCGGTGTCAGTCCAGCGGCATATCCTGAACCCGAGTGGCCAATCGGCTGACGAAGGGGTCCGAAGGTGCCGTCGATGCTCGATGCGGTCGTGGTGGGGGCGGGGCCGAACGGCCTGACGGCCGCCGTGGAGCTGGCCCGGCGCGGCTTCTCCGTCGCCGTCTTCGAGGCGCGGGACACCGTGGGCGGCGGCGCCCGCACCGAGGAGCTCACGCTGCCCGGCTTCCGGCACGACCCGTGCTCCTCGGCGCACCCGCTCGGTATCAACTCGCCTGCGTTCCGCGCCCTGCCCCTGGAGCGCTACGGCCTGGAGTGGGTGCACCCCGAGCTGCCGATGGCGCACCCCTTCCCGGACGGCAGCGCGGCCGTGCTGGCCCGTTCCGTGGCCGAGACGGCGGCCTCCTTCGGACCGCGCGACGCGGGCTCCTACCGCCGGCTGGTCGAGCCGTTCCTGCCCAGGTGGGACACTCTGGCCCGGGACTTCATGTCCCTGCCGCTGACCGCGCTGCCCCGCGACCCGGTCACCCTCGCCCGCTTCGGCCTGGTCGGGCTGCCGCCCGCCACCCTGCTGCTGCGCCGCTTCCGCGACGAGCGGGCCAGGACGCTGTTCGCCGGCCTTGTCGCCCATGTCATGGCCCCGCTCAGCGGTCTCGCGACCGGCGCCGTCGGCCTGGTCTTCGCGCTCGCCGCACACGCCCGCGGCTGGCCGCTGGCCCGGGGCGGCTCCCAGGCCATCTCCGACGCCCTCGCCGCGTATCTCAAGGACCTCGGCGGCGCGATCCACACCGACTACGAGGTCAAGCGGCTGGACGACCTGCCGCCCGCGCGGTCGTACATCTTCGACACCTCGCCGACCGCCCTGGCCCGTATCGCCGGCCTCGGCAACTACTACGAGGACTACCGTTACGGCCCGGGCGTCTTCAAGATCGACTACGCGCTGGACGGACCGGTCCCGTGGACGGCCCCGGAGGCCCGCCGCGCCGGGACCGTGCAGATCGGCGCGGACAGCGCGGAGATCGGCACCGCCCTGCGCGCCGCCTCCCGCGAGGGCCGCGCCCCCGACCGGCCGTTCATGATCACCGTGCAGCCCGGTGTCGTGGATCCCTCCCGCGCCCCCGAGGGCAAGCAGGTCTTCTGGGCGTACGCCCATGTGCCCAACGGCTGGACCGGCGACCTCACGGATGTGATGGAGCGTCAACTCGAGCGCTACGCCCCGGGGTTCCGCGACCGCGTGCTGGCCCGTGCCACCGCCGGACCCGCCGAACTCGCCGCCCGCAACGCCAATTACGTCGGCGGCGACATCGGCACCGGCGCGGTCTCCGGGCTGCAGATCCTGCTCCGCCCCAAGCTCTCCCTGTTCCCGTACGGCACCCCGCATCCGGCCGTCTTCATCTGCTCGGCGGCCACCCCGCCCGGCCCGGGCGTACACGGCATGTCGGGGCACAACGCGGCCAAGGCCGTATGGAGGAGGCTGAGACAGTCATGACCCGCATCACGCTCGTCCAGGGCGACATCACCCGGCAGGCCGCCGACGCGATCGTCAACGCGGCCAACTCCTCCCTGCTCGGCGGCGGAGGCGTGGACGGCGCCATCCACCGGCGCGGCGGCCCCGCGATCCTGGAGGAGTGCCGCAAGCTCCGCGCCGGGCACTACGGCAAGGGTCTCCCCACCGGCCAGGCGGTCGCCACCACCGCCGGCGACCTCGACGCCCAGTGGGTCATCCACACCGTCGGCCCCGTCCACTCCAAGAGCGAGGACCGCTCCGAGCTGCTGGCCTCCTGCTACCGAGAGTCCCTGAAGCGCGCCGACGAACTCGGCGCCCGCACGGTCGCGTTCCCCGCCATCTCCACCGGGATCTACGGCTGGCCGATGGACGACGGCGCGCGGATCGCCGTGGCGACCGTCCGGGAGACGGACACGGCCGTCGAGGAGGTCCGGTTCGTGCTCTTCGACGAACGGGCCTACGAGACGTTCGCCGCTCAGCTGACCTGAGAGCGGGCACTCACACCGAGTCCCGCCCGATGATCCGCGCAGGCACCGGCACCAGCCCCGCCGAGTCCAGCCCCAGCGCGGTGCGCGCGGCCGGCCGGCCGTGGGCCTCCGTAGTTGCCCTCCAGGCCCCGGTCCAGGTCGAGGACCACCACCCGGGAACTGCCCTCACGCGGCGCGCGGGCCACCCCGTGCGGGACATAGCCGAGGTCGCGCGCGGCCTGCCGTACCCGGTCGCGGGTGGCGGCCGAGATGGACGGGCGCGGGTCATCGTTCAGTACGAAGCTGACCGTGGCACGCGAGACACCGCTGGCGGCGGCCACGTCGTTCAGCGTGACTCTCCCGGACCCACTCATCACTCAGCCCCGACCGTCGATTCCGGCCGCTCAGTCCAGGCAGTGCCGACCGGGACCAGATGGGCCTCGGCCGCGCGCCGGAACGCCGGGAACAGGGGATGGCGGTCGCCGGCCCGGGTGGCCAGGACGACCTGGAGCGGGTCCGCGTCCACGACAGGCACGACGACGATGTCCGGCCGCAGGTTGCCCCGGAAGCCGGCCGGAGCCAGCGACACCACCTCACCGCTCGCCACCAGCTCCAGCTTGTCCTCCAGCGTGTCCACCAGGGCGCCCAGGTTGGTGTGACCGGGGGGATTCGCGCCCACCCGGTCGGCGCCGGTGAAGCGGGGGAGCGGCTCGTCGGCGAAGTCGGCGAGGGTGACCGACTCCTCGCCCGCCAGCCGGTGGCCGAGCGGGACCAGCAGGACCCGCGGCTCGTCGTACAGAACCGCGATGTCCAGACCGTCGGCGCTGAACAGGAACCGGGTCACCACCACGTCGACCCGGTGGTCGAGCAGCGCGTCCCGCGGTTCGTTCCAGTCCACGTGCAGGGTGCGGATGTCGGCCTCCGGGTGGCGGTGGCGCACCTCCCGTACGGCAGGGGTGACGATCTGGTGGGTGGTGTAACCGACCGTGAACGGGCCGTGCGCGGCGGCCGAGCGCGCGCTCGCGGCGGCCCGGGCGGCACTCCGCAGCAGCTCCCTGGCCTGCGGCAGAAAGGTCTCTCCGGCCTCGGTGAGCCGGGTGCCGCGCGGGGTGCGATCGAGCAGCCGGACCCCCAACTCCCGCTCCAGCCGCCGGATCTGACGGCTCAGCGACGGCTGGGCCAGATGCAGCGCGTCGGCCGCCCGGCCGAAGTGCAACTCCTCGGCGACCACGGTGAAGTAGCGCACCAGGCGCAGCTCCAGGTCCACCGGCGGTACGAAGGAATCGCGCACCCCTCGACTGTACTCCCGCCGTCGTGAGCTGCGGTCATGACCGGACAGGCATCGCCAGGTGCGGAACAGGTCTTGGACCGGGGCCGCGGGCCGGACGCACGCTGGAGTCATCCCAGCACATCCACTCTCCGTGAGGTGATTCGTCATGCGTGTGTTCGTCACCGGCGCCACCGGGTTCATCGGCAGCGCGGTCGTCCGCGAACTGCTCGGCGCCGGGCACCAGGTACTCGGCCTCGCCCGCTCGGACGAGGCCGAGGCGTCCCTGAAGGAGGTGGGGGCGCAGGCGCACCGGGGTGACCTGAACGACGTCGACGGGCTGCGGGTCGCGGCGGAATCGGCGGACGGGGTGGTCCACACGGGCTTCAACCACGACTTCTCCGACATGCAGGGTGCCCTGCGCACCGAACTCGCGGCCCTGGCGGCCTTCGGCGACGCCCTCGCCGACTCCCACCGGCCCCTGGTCATCAGCTCTGTGACAGGGCTGCTCACCCCGGGCCGTCTCGGCATCGAGACGGACGGCCCCGACCCGGCGGCGCCCGGCGCGCACCGCGGTGAGTCGGAGCGAGCCGCCCTCGCCCTGGCCGACCGCGGGGTACGCGTCTCCGCGATCCGGCTCCCGGCCTCCGTGCACGGCACCGGCGACCACGCCTTCGTCCCACACCTGATCGAACTCGCCCGGCAGAAGGGCGCCGCCGCCTGTCCGGGCGACGGCACCAACCGCTGGCCGGCCGTGCACCGCCTGGACGCGGCCGTCCTCTTCCGTAAGGCCCTGGAGACCGCCCCGGCCGGTGCCGTGCTGCACGCGGCCGCCGAGGAGGGCGTACCGCTCCGCGACATCACCTCGGTCATCGGCCGCCGCCTCGGCCTGCCGGTCGTGTCCCTCGCGCCGGAGGAGGCGGCCGCCCACTTCAGCTGGATGATCGGCTTCGTTAGCAACGACAACCCGACGTCGAGCGCCGCGACCCGGGAGCGCTACGAGTGGCGACCCGAGGAGCCGGGGCTGCTGGCCGACCTCGACCAGGACCACTACTTCGACTGAGGGTCATATAGGGCCCTGGAGGTCAGCGCACCTACGTGTCGGATTTCCGCCAGCATCGGCCACAACCGGTGGCCGATGCTGGACCCATGCAGAACATGCAGAAAGGGACGATCCTCGACCGAGAGCACTGTGTGCGGGCCGTGCAGTCGAAGGACGCACGGTTCGACGGCTGGTTCTTCACGGCCGTCCTGACCACCCGCATCTACTGTCGGCCCAGCTGCCCGGTGGTTCCGCCCAAGCCCGAGAACATGACCTTCTACCCGAGCGCGGCCGCCTGCCAGCAGGCCGGCTTCCGGGCCTGCAAGCGCTGCCGCCCCGACACCAGCCCCGGCTCCCCGGAGTGGAACCAGCGCGCCGACCTGGTCGCCCGCGCCATGCGGCTGATCGCCGACGGGGTCGTGGACCGCGACGGCGTGCCCGGTCTCGCCGCCCGCCTCGGCTACAGCCCCCGGCAGGTCGAACGTCAGCTCCTCGCCGAACTCGGCGCCGGCCCGCTGGCCCTCGCCCGGGCCCAGCGCGCCCAGACCGCCCGCCTGCTGATCGAGACGACCCCCCTGCCGATGGCCGAGATCGCCTTCGCGGCCGGCTTCTCCTCGATCCGCACCTTCAACGACACCGTCCGCGAGGTCTTCGCGCTGTCCCCGAGTGACCTGCGCAACCGCCGCCCACGCTCGGCGCATCTCGCCCCGGGCGTACTCACCCTGCGGCTGCCCTTCCGCGCCCCCCTCAACCCCGACAACCTCTTCGGCCACCTCGCGGCCACCGCCGTACCCGGCGTCGAGGAGTGGCGGGACGGCGCCTACCGGCGGACCCTGCGGCTGCCGTACGGCCACGGCATCGTGGCTCTCGCCCCGCAGCCCGATCACATCGCCTGCCGGCTCACTCTCAGCGATCTGCGGGACCTGCCCGTCGCGATCAGCCGCTGCCGGCGAATGCTCGACCTGGACGCCGACCCGGTCGCGGTCGACGACCAGCTGCGCACGGACCCCGTCCTGGCTCCGCTGGTGGACAAGGCGCCCGGCCGCCGGGTGCCCCGCACGGTCGACGAGGCGGAGTTCGCGGTGCGGGCCGTGCTCGGCCAACAGGTCTCCACGGCCGCCGCCCGCACCCACGCGGCCCGCCTGGTGACCGCCCACGGCACTCCGGTGGATGACCCGGAGGGCGGCCTCACCCACCTCTTCCCGTCTCCCGAGGCG
This sequence comes from Streptomyces sp. NPDC111744, assembly GCF_055634995.1. NCBI lineage: Bacteria > Bacillati > Actinomycetota > Actinomycetes > Kitasatosporales > Streptomycetaceae > Streptomyces > Streptomyces sp. NPDC111744. Next base: position 52,308 of record NZ_JBVKCG010000027.1, on the reverse strand, counting down.
CTGGCCGAACTGCCCCCCGAGACCCTGGCGATGCCCCGCACCCGCCGAACCACCTTCACCACCCTGGTCGGCCAACTCGCCGACGGCACTCTGCACCTGGGTGTGGAGAGCGACTGGGCCCAGGCTCGCGCCAAGCTCCTCGAACTCCCCGGCTTCGGCCCCTGGACCGTCGACGTCATCGCCATGCGCGCCCTCGGCGACCCCGACGCCTTCCTCCCCACCGACCTCGGAATCCGCCGCGCCGCCCAGGAGCTGGGCCTGCCCGGCACCCCGGCCGCCCTCACCGCACGCGCGGCCGCCTGGCGCCCTTGGAGGGCCTACGCGGTCCAGTACCTGTGGGCGACCGACAGCCACCCGATCAACTTCCTTCCCGTGTAAGGAACCTTGCCGTGAAGAACCACACCGTCACCGACAGCCCCTACGGCCCCCTCACCCTGGTCGCCGAGGACGGCACGCTCTGCGGCCTCTACATGGAGGCCCAGCGCCACCGTCCGCCCGAGGAGACCTTCGGCGACCGCGACAACACCCTCTTCACCGAGGCCGAGGAACAGCTGACCGCCTACTTCGAGGGCGAGTTGAAGGAGTTCACCCTCGAACTGCGCCTGAACGGCTCCCCGTTCCAGCGCAGCGTCTGGGCCCAGCTGGCGCGGATCCCGTACGGCGAGACCCGCACCTACGGCGAACTCGCCGACGCCCTCGGCAACCCGCAGGCCTCCCGAGCGGTCGGCCTCGCCAACGGGAAGAACCCCATCGGCATCATCGTCCCCTGCCACCGCGTCATCGGCGCGAACGGCAGCCTCACCGGCTACGGCGGCGGCCTGCCCCGCAAGCAGCGCCTGCTGGACTTCGAGCGGGGCGCGGGCCTCTTCTGACCGGCGTCCGACAGGGCTCAGGCGGCTCGCAACTCCATGAGGAGCTTCGGCAGCGCGGTTCCGATGGGTTCGCGGAGGATCTCGTCGGCCCGGTCGTCGTACGGTGTCGGGTCGGCGTTGACGATGACGAGCCGGGCGCCGTGGTCGGCGGCCACTCCGGCGAGCCCGGCGGCGGGCTGGACCTGGAGGCTGCTGCCGACGGCGATGAACACGGTGCACGCCTTGCTGATGGCGAGGGCCTCGCCGAGGACGACGGGGTCGAGCCGTTCACCGAACATCACGGTCGCCGACTTGAGGATGCCTCCGCACTCCAGGCACGGCGGGTCCTCCTCGCCGGCCTCGACGCGGGCGATCGCGTCCGCCATCGGCCCCCGGGCATGGCACTTGGTGCACACCACCTGCCGCGCGGTGCCGTGCAGTTCGAGCACCTTGCGGGTGGGCATCCCGGCGAGCTGGTGCAGTCCGTCCACGTTCTGGGTGATGACCCGCACCGGGATCCCGGACCCGTCCAGCTCGGCGACGGCGCGATGGGCGGCGTTCGGCTCGGCCTTCAGGGTGCGGTTCTTGCGCCGCATCTGCCAGGACCGGCGCCGGATCTCCGGGTCGCCCATGTAGTAGTCGTAGGTCACGAGCTTCTCGGCCTCGGGGTCCCTGCGCCACAGACCGTTCGGGCCGCGGTAGTCGGGGATCCCGGAGTCGGTCGAGATGCCGGCGCCGCTGAGGATGGCGACGAGGGGCTTGGTCATGCGTTCGAGGGTAGGGCGGGGCGGGCGCGGGCGGCGAGCGGATATCGCCCGCCCTCCGGGATCACCCGGCGCGGTCGCCGTTCTCCAGTTCCGCGGTACCCGCGCCCTCGTCCAGTACGTCCAGCGCGGCCCGCACCCGGCGGCCCAGAGCGCCCGGCAGGTACCCGGTGAGTTCGGCGCGCGGGACCAGCCGCCAGGACAGCAGTTCCTCCTCCTGGAGCCGGATCGCCTTGAGGTCGGCGTCGGTGACCACACCGCCGTCGTACAGGTAGGCGACGATCGGCGGCCGGCCCGTGCCGTGCACCCAGTCCACCGCGAGCAGCCGGCCCATCTCCCGGTCGAGGCCGATCTCCTCCAGGGTCTCCCGGCGGGCGCCCTGGCGCGGGGTCTCCCCGTCGTCGGACTCGACGGTTCCGCCCGGCAGCGCCCAGCCCTCCCGGTAGTTGGGCTCGACGAGCAGCACCCGTCCCTCGGCGTCCCGGAAGAGTGCGGCCGCCCCGGCGAGGATCCGGGGGAGGCTCGCGATGTACGCGGCGTAGGTGTCAGTCGTGGTCACTCAGGAAGAGTAACCAGCGCGGGCTCGGTGCTCGTCCGGGCGAGCCGCACGGTGCGCTCCGCCAAGTCGCTGATGCGGGCCCCGTCGAAGCCGAAGACGGCGCTGCGGACCGTGTCCTGAAGGGGGTCCTTCCACTGGTCGGGGATGGCCGCCGCGCCGGTCAGCACCCCGGCCACCGAGCCCGCCGTCGCCCCGTTGGAGTCGGTGTCCAGGCCGCCGCGCACGGTCAGGGTGACGGTCCGGGTGAAGTCGCCGTCGCCGTAGAGCAGCCCGGCGGTGAGCACGGCCACGTTCGGGACGGCGTGGATCCAGCCCAGGCCCGCGGTCTCCTCGGACACGGTGGCGAGGGTGTCCTCCCAGCTCAGCCGGGTCTCGTGCAGGGAGACGACCCGCCGTACGGTCCGTGCGAGACGGCAGCTCGCCGGTACGACGGTGAGCGCGCTGTCGATCGCCTGCCGTACGGTCGGCGCGGTGAACGCCGCCGAGATCAGCGCGGCGGCCCACATCGCGCCGTAGACCCCGTTCCCCGTATGGGAGAGCACGGCGTCCCGGCGGGCCAGGGCGGCGGCGCGGTGCGGGTCGTCCGGGCAGGTCCAGCCGAAGATGTCGGCGCGGATCAGGGCGCCGATCCACTCCTGGTAGGGGTTGTCGTAGGTGGCGGTGAGGGGCGGCTTCAGGCCGTCCGCGAGGTTGCGGTACGCGGCCCGTTCCGCCGTGAAGGTCTGGAGGTACGGCAGCCGCAGCAGCCAAAGCTCGCCGACCTGCTCGGTGCTGAAACCGAAGCCGTGGGTCTCCAGGAGGTCCAGGCCGAGGATCGCGTAGTCGACGTCGTCGTCACGGCAGCTGCCGTGGATCCGGCCGCGCACGCACTGACGCCACTCGGGGCGCAGTGCCAGGGCGTCGCTCTCTTCGGCGGGCTCGGGGAGGTAGTCGGTGAGCGGCAGGGCGGCGGCCCGCCGCAGGTAGCCGTCGATGCGTTCCCGGGTCCACAGGTCGCCCCGCTCGACCGGTTTGCCGAGCATGTTGCCCGCGATCCGGCCGAGCCAGCCGCCGAGCACACGGTCGGCGAGGTCAGGCCCGGCGGTGCCGTGGTTGCTCATGGCTGTGGTCTACCCGTTTTCCCAGGCGGTTCCCAGGCCTTTCCCAGGCTTCGGTCGGGGAATGACGGCGAGGGTGTCCTCCGGTTAAGGTCACAGCGGCGCGACTGGCCTTGATGTGCGTGAGGCCCGGAGAGCAAGGGGATTACAGGTGACACAGCGCGTGCTCATCGCCGCGGACAAGTTCAAGGGCTCGCTGACGGCCGTGCAGGTCGCCGAGCGGGTCACGGCGGGGCTCAGGCGGGTCGTGCCCGGCCTCGACGTCGAGGCGCTGCCCGTCGCGGACGGCGGGGACGGCACGGTGGCCGCGGCGGTCGCGGCCGGGTTCGACCGGCACGAGCGGGAGGTCGCCGGGCCGCTGGGCCAGGAGGTCACCGCCGCGTTCGCGCTGCGCGGCGACACCGCGGTCGTGGAGATGGCCGAGGCGAGTGGGCTGCAGCGGCTGCCCCGCGGGGTCTTCGCGCCCCTGACGGCTTCCACCTACGGCTCCGGAGAGCTGCTGCGGGCCGCGCTCGACGCGGGTGCGCGCACGATCGTCTTCGGTGTCGGGGGGAGCGCCACGACCGACGGCGGCGCCGGGATGCTGTCGGCCCTCGGGGCGCGGTTCCTGGACGAGGACGGCGGACCGGTACCGCCGGGCGGGGGCGGCCTCGCGGACCTGGCCCGCGCGGACCTGTCCGGGCTGGACCCGCGCCTGGCCTCCGTCGACCTGATCCTCGCCAGCGACGTCGACAACCCGCTCACCGGCCCGAAGGGCGCGCCCGCGGTCTACGGCCCGCAGAAGGGGGCCTCGCCGGACGACGTGGCCGCCCTGGACGAGGCGCTCGGCCACTTCGCGAAGGCCCTGGAGGCCGAGGTCGGCCCGCGCGCCGTCGAGTACGCGGCCGCGCCGGGTGCCGGGGCCGCCGGGGGCATCGGGTACGGGGCCCTGCTGCTCGGCGCCCGCTTCCGGCCCGGCATCGAGGTCATGCTCGACGTCCTGGGTTTCGCGCCCGCGCTGGAGCGGGCGTCGCTCGTCATCACCGGCGAGGGCTCGCTGGACGAGCAGACCCTGCACGGGAAGGCCCCGGCGGGGGTGGCGGCCGCGGCGCGCGCCGCCGACAAGGAGGTCGTGGCGGTGTGCGGCCGCCTCGCCCTGCCGCCGGAGGCGATCGGCCGGGCCGGGATCCGCCGCGCCTACCCGCTGACCGAGGTGGAACCGGACGTGGTGAAGTGCATCGCGGACGCCGGGCCGATCCTGGAGCGGGTCGCCGAGCAGATCGCGCGGGACTTTCTCTGCTGAGGGCGGCCTAGACCGGCGTCAGGACGCCCGTCGAGTCACGGTAGTAGCTGCCACTCGTGAGGCCCCACACCTTGTGCTTGTTGTGCAGCCACTGGAACGCGATGTCGTGCACGACCTCGGCGGGGCGCTCCCACACCACGGAGTGTCCCGCACCCTCCAGCTGGAACATCAGCTTCTCCGGTCCCCCGACGGCCGCGTAGAGGGCCGGCACGGAGAAGCGCAGGGGCGGGGGGACGGGGATGTTCGGCGGGGTGTTGGCCGTCTTGTCCAGTTCCCCGTAGACGATGGCGAGGGGAACCCGGTCACCGAGGATGTAGTTGCCCGACGTGTCCTGATAGGGCACCGTCTCGTTGGACCAGCCCCAGAAATAGGAGTTCCGGAACCGGTGGATGCCCTCGTACACGCCGGGTGACAGTTTCCGGCCCCATTTGCTGCCGACGGGGTCGTTCTCCATCATGGCGGCCCATGCCCTGTCCTCCATACCGGGCTCCCGTTGGGGTGGGGTGCCCTGCTCGCGGTCCCATGCCTGCACGAAGCTCTTCTTGTCGTTCACGAACATGGGGAAGCCGTAGAGGGCGGGCGGGTCGGAGACCGGCAGTGGGGTGTTCGGCGGAATGGCGAAGGGGTTCGCGGGGTCGCCCGACCACCGTCCCGCCGGAGGGAAGACGGGGGCGAGCAGGAACAGGCTCTTGACGACCTCGGGGTGCTGGAGGGTGAACGGCCCCATGGACGGTGCGGCGGCGGACCAGCCGATGAAGTCCAGGGGCTTGTTCCTCCCGGGCAGCGCCCTGATGAAGTCGACCACGGTGGCCAGCTCCGCGCATTCGCTGTCGGTGTTGCCCAGCTGGTGCGGGTACAGAGGCGGGCCGGTGTACGGGACCGGCAGCGGATCGGGCGACAGGACGCCGCGCTGCGCCGGGTTGGCGTTGCGGGGCTCGTCCATCTTCGGGCGGGGCGACCGGCCGTTTCCCTGCAGGTCCATCAGGAAGACGTCGAAGTGGTGCCTGGCCAGGTCCTGCGCCCAGTTGTAGTCGATGGCGGAGCCGGGGACGGTCAGGTCGTACCCGGCGAGAACCGGCACGCTCCTGCCGTGGAGCATCAGCACCACCTCGTGCGGCTGGTTGCCCTTGGTGCCGTCGTACTCCCGGACGAAGAGGTTCACGGTGTCGCCCTCGTTCGCCGGCAGCTTCGAGACGTGCGGGACCGAGTAGTCCTTGTGAGTGGGTGCGGTCATGGCTGTCCTCCGATCCGTAAGACGGGGGCAATCCCCTTCCCCGAATAGGGACAAATCCCCGTAAAGTTAAGCCCAATTCCACCGTCCTCCGCGGCCTCGCCCTCTGCAACTCGGCATCTGCCAGGGGTGGTTGACCCGTCAAAGGCCAACGCCGTACGCCCTTGAACGCGAAACGGGTGTGGGCCGAGCCTGCGAGGCTCGGGCCACACCCGGTTCTCGTTTTGACGGAAGGCGAGGCAGATGTTTCTCCCCTTCCCCTCTCCCGTTGTCGCGGAAGTTGTTCACCCGGCGGGCCGTGGCGAACAGCGGGATCACCGCACCCGTCACCAGCTGCAGCGCGCAGCCGGTCTGAAGCAGCAGCTGGCCGCCCGGGGCGTCGAACGCCCAGGCCGCCAGGAGGCCCACGCCGAGCACGATCCAGGACAGCATCGCGACCGCGAGGCGGCCACGCGGCTTCGGGTACTCGACCCGGCTCACCATCAGCCACGCCGTGCCGAGGATCGCGAGCAGCGTCGCGAAGAACGGCAGCTCCAGGAGCACGATCGAGACGACCGTGAGGGCGCCGAACGGCGACGGCATGCCCTGGAACATGCCGTTCGGCGGCGACACGCACGAGAAGCGCGCGAGTCTCAGCACCACGGCCAGCAGCACCACGACCGCTCCGACCGCGGCCACCTTCTGGTACGCGTCGTCCGCCACCATGCCGTAGACGAGGACGAAGTACGCCGGGGCGAGGCCGAAGCTGATCAGGTCGGAGAGGTTGTCCAGCTCGGCGCCCATGGGGGAGGAGCGCAGCTTGCGCGCCACCAGGCCGTCGAACAGGTCGAAGATCGCAGCGCAGAGCATCAGGATGACCGCGGTCGCGGCGCTGTGGCGTGCCATGCCCGCCGACTGGTCGTCCCCGGTGAGGTGCGGGATCAGGATGCCGGTGGTGGTGAAGTACACCGCCATGAAGCCGCACGTCGCGTTGCCGAGCGTGAGGGTGTCCGCTATCGAGAGGCGGAGAGAGAGCGGCATCTCCTCCTCGTCCTCGCCGATCTCGTCGGCCTCGGGCACCCAGCCCGCCTGGGTCTCAGGATCAATCACGGTCAATGCGAGTCACCCCAGCCACGGTCTTCTGGCCGACCTCGACCGCGACCTCCACGCCCTCCGGCAGGTAGATGTCGACGCGCGAGCCGAAGCGGATCAGCCCGATGCGGTCGCCCTGCTCGACCTTCGTGCCCTGAGGGACGTAGGGGACGATACGGCGGGCCACCGCGCCGGCGATCTGGATCATCTCGATGTCGCCGAGTTCGGTGTCGAAATGCCAGACTACGCGCTCGTTGTTCTCGCTCTCCTTGTTGAAGGCGGGAACGAAGCCACCGGGGATGTGTTCCACCGACGTCACCTGGCCCGAGAGGGGCGCGCGGTTGACGTGGACGTTGAGCGGGCTCATGAAGATGGCGACGCGGGTGCGGCCGTCCTTCCAGGGCATGATGCTCTGCACCACACCGTCGGCGGGGGAGATGACACGGCCCTGGGCGATCTCACGCTCGGGGTCGCGGAAGAACCACAGCATTCCCGCCGCGAGTGCGGTGGCGGGCACGGCGACGGCCTTGGCTGCGCCGGAGCGGCGGGCGCGAAGCAGGCTGACGGCTGCGGTGGCGACGGTCGGGAGAAGCCACGGCGATGCTCCGCGCGCGAGGCGTACGCCGGCCAGGCTGTCTCGATGTGCAGAGGTTTGGCTGTGGGGCATGGATGACCTTCGTAGCGGATGATGCCGCGCGGGAAACGGGGACGGCGGCTTTCCGGGATCGTACCGGTCGGGGGCCACAACTGGGCAAGCCAGGAAGACGAGTCGGCGGCTGAAGACCGTTGACGGGGTGTGATCTTCTTCTCGAAGAAAACACCCCGTATCCGGACGATCAGCCCTGGAATCGATACTCTTCGAGCAGCCTCCGCCCGATGATCATTTTCTGGATCTCGGCGGTACCCTCGCCGATCAGCAACATCGGCGCCTCGCGGTAGAGACGTTCGATCTCGTACTCCTTGGAGAAGCCGTAGCCGCCGTGGATCCGGAAGGCGTCCTCCACGACCTCCTTGCAGTACTCGGAGGCGAGATACTTCGCCATCCCTGCCTCAAGGTCGTTTCGTTCCCCGGAGTCCTTTTTGCGTGCGGCGTTGACCATCATGGCATGTGCGGCCTCGACCTTGGTGGCCATCTCCGCGAGCTTGAACTGGATGGCCTGGTGCTGGGCGATCGCCTTGCCGAAAGTGTGACGCTGCTGGGCGTACTGGATGCCGAGCTCGAACGCACGCTGCGCTACACCACAGCCACGCGCCGCCACGTTGACGCGGCCGACCTCGACCCCGTCCATCATTTGGTAAAAACCTCGGCCCGTTGCGCCGCCGAGCACCCGATCGGCCGGAATCCGCAGCCCGTCCATGATCAGCTCGGTGGTGTCGACGCCCTTGTAGCCCATCTTGTCGATCTTTCCGGGGATGGTGAGGCCGGGGCGGACCTCTCCGAAGCCGGGCTCCTTCTCCACCAGGAAGGTCGTCATCGACTTGTGGGGGGCCGTGCCCTCGGGGTGTCCTTCGTCACTTCGTACCAGGACGGCCACGAGGGACGACGTACCGCCGTTCGTCAGCCACATCTTCTGGCCGTTCAGGACGTACTCGTCGCCGTCCCGCACCGCCTTCGAGGTGATCGCCGACACGTCCGAGCCGAGGCCCGGCTCCGACATCGAGAACGCGCCCCGGATGTCGCCGGCCGCCATCCGCGGCAGGAAGTGCTCCTTCTGCTCCTGCGTGCCGTGCTGCTTGAGCATGTACGCCACGATGAAGTGCGTGTTGATGATCCCGGAGACGGACATCCAGCCCCGGGCGATCTCCTCGACGCACAGCGCGTACGTCAGGAGGGACTCGCCCAGGCCGCCGTACTCCTCGGGGATCATCAGGCCGAACAGGCCGAGCTCCTTGAGGCCGTCGACGATCTCCTGCGGGTACTCGTCGCGGTGCTCCAGCTCGGTGGCGACCGGGAGGATCTCCTTGTCCACGAAGTCGCGGACGGTGGAGAGGATCTCCTGCTGGACGTCGGTCAGACCGGCGGTCTGGGCGAGACGGGCCATCGCTTACTTCCCCTGTTCCTTGAGCTCGGGGCGGCCCGGCTGCTCGCCGCCGCGCTCCTTGATGTACGTCTCGGTCGGCACCATCACCTTGCGGCGGAAGACGCAGACCAGCGTGCCGTCCTGCTTGTAGCCCTTGGTCTCCACGTAGACGATCCCGCGGTCGTTCTTCGACTTGGAGGGCCACTTGTCGAGCACGGTCGTCTGGCCGTAGATCGTGTCCCCGTGGAAGGTCGGCGCCACGTGCTTGAGCGACTCGATCTCCAGGTTGGCGATCGCCTTGCCGGAGATGTCCGGCACGCTCATGCCGAGCAGCAGCGAGTAGATGTAGTTCCCGACCACCACGTTCTTGCCGAAGTCCGTCGTCTTCTCGGCGTAGTTGGTGTCCATGTGGAGCGGGTGGTGGTTCATGGTGAGGAGACAGAACAGGTGGTCGTCGTACTCCGTGACCGTCTTCCCGGGCCAGTGCTTGTACGTCGCCCCGACCTCGAACTCCTCGTACGTGCGTCCGAACTGCATCGTGGTCACGCCTCCGGGATCTCGAACTTCGACGTGCGCCGCATGCCGGCGGCCCGGCCCTTGCCGGAGATGACCAGGGCCATCTTGCGGCTGGCCTCGTCGATCATCTCGTCGCCGAGCATCGCCGAGCCCTTCTTGCCGCCCGCCTCGGACGTGTAGTAGTCGTACGCGTCCAGGATCAGCTCGGCGTGGTCGTAGTCCTCCTGCGACGGCGAGAAGATCTCGTTGGACGCCTCGACCTGGCCCGGGTGCAGCACCCATTTGCCGTCGAAGCCGAGCGCGGCGGCGCGCTGGGCGACCTCGCGGTAGCCGTCGATGTTGCGGATCTGGAGGTAGGGGCCGTCGATCGCCTGGAGGTCGTTGGCGCGGGCGGCCATCAGGATCTTCATCAGGATGTAGTGGTAGGCGTCCGCCGGGTATCCGGGCGGCTGCTCGCCCACGACCAGCGACTTCATGTTGATGGAGGCCATGAAGTCGGCCGGGCCGAAGATGATCGTCTCTACGCGCTGGGACGCGGTGGCGATCTCGTTGACGTTGTTCAGGCCCTGCGCGTTCTCGATCTGCGCCTCGATGCCGATCTTGCCGACCTCGAAGCCCATGGTCTTCTCGATCTGGGTCAGCAGCAGGTCCAGCGCGACGATCTGCTGGGCCGTCTGGACCTTCGGCAGCATGATGCAGTCCAGGTTCTGCCCGGCGCCCTCGACCACGGTCACGACGTCACGGTACGTCCACTCGGTCGTCCAGTCGTTGACGCGGACCACGCGCGTCTTGCCGGTCCAGTCGCCCTCGTTGAGGAACTTGACGATGGTGTGCCGCGCCTCGGGCTTGGCGAGCGGCGCGCACGCGTCCTCCAGGTCCAGGAAGACCTGGTCCGCCGGGAGGCCCTGCGCCTTCTCCAGGAAGCGCGGGTTCGAGCCGGGCACGGCCAGGCAGGAGCGCCGCGGGCGGAGTCGGTTGACGGGCGTGGTCATGCGGGGACCTCCAGGGGGTCGAGCTTGTTCGCTTTCCGGATCTCGTCGACGATGCAGCCGATGATGCCGGTGATGTCGAAGTCCTTCGGGGTGAAGACCGCGGCCACCCCGGCGGCCCGGAGCTGATCGGCGTCACCATTCGGGATGATGCCACCGGCGATGACGGGTATATCTGTGGCACCGGCCACACGGAGGCGTTCCAGGACGTCCGGGACCAGCTGGGCGTGCGAGCCGGACAGGATCGACAGGCCCACCGCGTGCACGTCCTCGGCGAGGGCAGCGTCCACGATCTGTTCGGGCGTCAGCCGGATGCCCTGGTACACCACTTCGAAGCCGGCGTCCCTGGCCCGTACGGCGATCTGCTCGGCGCCGTTGGAGTGCCCGTCCAGGCCCGGCTTGCCGACCAGGAAACGGAGCTTGCCGCTGCCCAGGTCGCGTGCCGTGGCGTCCACCTTGGCGCGCACCTCGGCAAGCGCCGAGCCCGCCTCGACGGGGACGGCGACGGGGGCCGAGGAGACCCCGGTCGGCGCTCGGAACTCGCCGAACACCTCGCGTAGCGCGCCCGCCCACTCGCCGGTCGTGACCCCGGCGCGGGCGCACTCCAGGGTGGCCTCCATGAGGTTGCCGGTGCCCTTGGCGGCCTCCTTCAGCCGCTCCAGCGCCTTGCAGGGCCGCGGGTGGTTGAACGGCGGCTGGTAGCGCGTGTCGCGCCAGCGGCCGATCGCCTGCACCACCCGTGCCTCGACCGCCGGGTCGACCGTCTGGATGGCGGTGTCCAGGTCGGCGGTGAGCGGGTTGGGTTCGGTCGTCTCGAAGATGTTGACGCCGACGATCTTCTCCTGCCCGGACTCGATCCGGCCCCGGCGCTCCGCGTGCGAGGCGACCAGCTGCGACTTCAGATACCCGGACTCGACGGCGGCCATCGCACCGCCCATCTCCTGGATCCGCTCGATCTCGGCGAGGGAGTCCTCGACCAACTGGGTGACCTTCGCCTCGATGACGTGCGAGCCCTCGAAGATGTCCTCGTACTCCAGCAGATCGCTCTCATGGGCGAGCACCTGCTGGATGCGCAGCGACCACTGCTGGTCCCAGGGCCGGGGCAGGCCAAGGGCCTCGTTCCACGCGGGAAGCTGCACGGCACGCGCGCGGGCGTCCTTCGACAGCGTCACGGCGAGCATCTCGAGGACGATCCGCTGGACGTTGTTCTCCGGCTGCGCCTCGGTCAGTCCGAGCGAGTTGACCTGGACGCCGTACCGGAAGCGCCGCTGCTTGGGGTCCTCGATGCCGTACCGCTCGCGGGTGACCTTGTCCCAGATGCGGCCGAACGCCCGCATCTTGCACATCTCCTCGACGAACCGGACGCCCGCGTTCACGAAGAAGGAGATCCGCGCGACGACATCGCCCATGCGTTCCTGCGGCACCTGTCCGGAGTCACGGACGGCGTCAAGGACCGCGATGGCCGTGGACATCGCGTACGCGATCTCCTGGACCGGGGTGGCGCCCGCCTCCTGCAGGTGGTAGCTGCAGATGTTGATCGGGTTCCACTTCGGGAGGTGGGAGACCGTGTACGCGATCATGTCCGTCGTCAGCCGGAGCGAGGGCCCCGGCGGGAAGACATGCGTACCCCGGGACAGGTACTCCTTGACGATGTCGTTCTGGGTCGTGCCCTGGAGCTTGGTGATGTCCGCGCCCTGCTCCTCGGCGACGACCTGGTAGAGCGCCAGCAGCCACATGGCGGTGGCGTTGATCGTCATCGAGGTGTTCATCTGCTCCAGGGGGATGTCCTGGAACAGCCGGCGCATGTCACCGAGATGCGAGACGGGTACTCCCACCCGGCCGACCTCGCCGCGGGCGAGGATGTGGTCGGGGTCGTAGCCGGTCTGCGTCGGCAGGTCGAACGCCACCGACAGGCCGGTCTGGCCCTTGTCGAGGTTGCGCCGGTACAGCTCGTTGGACGCCTCGGCCGTGGAGTGCCCGGCGTACGTGCGCATGAGCCACGGCCGGTCCTTCTCCCGCCTGCCTTCGGCGATCTGACGCTCAGTCATCTATGACCTCGGGTGTCTCAGATGTTGCGGAAGCGGTTGATGGCGTCGAGGTGCTTGGCGCGCATCTCCTCGTCGCGCACGCCCAGGCCTTCCTCGGGGGCGAGGCAGAGGACGCCGACCTTGCCCTGGTGGAGGTTGCGGTGCACGTCGTAGGCGGCCTGACCGGTCTCCTCCAGGGAGTAGACCTTCGACAGCGTCGGGTGGATCTTGCCCTTCGCGATCAGCCGGTTGGCCTCCCAGGCCTCCCGGTAGTTGGCGAAGTGCGAACCGATGATCCGCTTCAGGGACATCCACAGGTAGCGGTTGTCGTACTCGTGGTTGTAGCCCGAGGTGGAGGCGCAGGTGACGATCGTGCCGCCCTTGCGGGTGACGTAGACCGAGGCGCCGAAGGTCTCGCGGCCCGGGTGCTCGAAGACGATGTCGACGTCCTCGCCGCCGGTCAGCTCACGGATGCGCTTGCCGAAGCGCTTCCACTCCTTCGGGTCCTGCTCGTGCTCGTTCTTCCAGAACTTGTAGCCCTCGGCGTTGCGGTCGATGATCGCCTCGGCGCCCATCGCCCGGCAGATATCCGCCTTCTGCGGGCTGCTCACCACACAGATGGGGTTCGCTCCGCCGGCCAGCGCGAACTGCGTGGCGTAGGAGCCGAGTCCGCCGCTCGCGCCCCAGATGAGCACGTTGTCGCCCTGCTTCATGCCGGCGCCGTTGCGGGAGACCAGCTGCCGGTAGGCGGTGGAGTTGACCAGACCGGGGGCGGCGGCCTCCTCCCAGCTCAGGTGGCCCGGCTTGGGCATCAGCTGGTTGGACTTGACCAGCGCGATCTCGGCGAGGCCGCCGAAGTTGGTCTCGAAGCCCCAGATCCGCTGCTCCGGGTCGAGCATGGTGTCGTTGTGGCCGTCGGACGACTCCAGCTCCACGCTCAGGCAGTGCGCGACGACCTCGTCACCGGGCTTCCAGGCGTTGACGCCCGGGCCGGTGCGCAGGACCACGCCTGCGAGGTCGGAGCCGATGATGTGGTACGGCAGGTCGTGCTGCTTGGTCAGCTCGGAGAGCCTGCCGTAGCGCTCCAGGAACCCGAAGGTCGACAGCGGCTCGAAGATCGAGGTCCAGACCGAGTTGTAGTTGACGCTCGATGCCATGACGGCGACCAGGGCCTCGCCCGGGCCCAGCTCGGGCAGGGGGACCTCGTCGAGGTGGGTGGACTTGCGCGGGTCCTTGTCGCGGGTCTCCAGGCCCGCGAACATCTCCGTCTCGTCCTTGTGCACGGTGATCGCGCGGTACGACTCCGGGAGCGGCAGGGCGGCGAAGTCGGCCGGCGTCGAGTCCGGCGACTGGATCGCGTCGAGAATGGCCTGAGTGGTCACGGTGTTGCCTCCGGCGGTGTGCGCCCCTTGAGGGAAGGGGGTGCTGAGGGTTGCGTCGGTGCTGCTGAGGGTTTTGGGAAGGCGCCGTCGGTTCGGCGTGGGTGGTGCTTCGGCAGCGCTTTGTGGCGCGGGAGGTTGCCTGTGACGCAGGCGTCCGGCGGGCGGGCTGGTGGGCTCGCCGGGACAGGCCGGACATCAACAACGTATGACACCGCGTGTCAGGTGGCAAGGCACTGAGTGCCAGAACTTGCTCTCAAATGAAATCTTTACGTAACAAATGAGCGATGATCGATCAAAGCTACCGCCGAGTACGGTAAGGCGCCCCGACTTGCGGGAGTCGTCCCGATGTCGGAGCGGGTCCGATCGGGTCCGATGTGGAGCAGGTCGGCCAGGGGTGTCCGGGTTCTCGCGCTCGCGTATGCCCGTCTGCAGCGCCACCGACCGGGCCGGCTCCTGCCGTACCGCGGCCCTCACGAGCTGCGGCACGCGCAGCTCGGCCACGGGAAGACGCTCCGGCCCGGCTCCGGCCGTGACCCGGCACGCAGTGCCATCGCTGCGCCGGGAGGGGCCGTGCAGCCCCGCGACCCCGCGGTCCGGCTTTCCGGCGGCCCAGCCGCCCCTGCCCGTGCCGCATGTCGAGCCATCAGAACGCGTTTGTCCCGCAGTCGAATTCAGCGCGTCCGGCGTCTGCGGCTGAGCGGCCGAGCGGCGACTAGGTGACCGCGACCCCCTACGACCGCTCCTTCAGCGCCTGCTCGATCGTGCGCATGACCTCGTCCAGTGGCGCGTCGGTCCGGGCCACCGTCACCAGTACCTCCCCCTGCGAGGCCACCGACGCCGTCGTGGTCGGCCGGGGCGCTGTCTCCCGGCCCGCCCCGATCCCTGTTCCGAACGTCTTGCGCACGATCGCGAAGGCGTGGTCCAGCTGCGTCTCCACATCACCCTGCCCGCCCGCCCGCAGCCAGCGCCGCAGCACATGGTTGTGGGCGGTGACCACCGCAGACGCGGCGACCTCGGCCAGCAACGGGTCGTCGTTCGCGTCGTCGGCGTGCGCGTGCTCGTCGAAGTGGCCGAGGAGGTAGCGGGTGAAGAGACGCTCGTAGCGGGCCACCGAGGCGATCTCCGCCTCTCGGAGCGTCGGTACCTCGCGGGTGAGCTTGTAGCGGGCGACCGAGATGTCCGGCCGGCCCGCGTACATCTTCATGACTTCCTTGATGCCACGGCACACGGTGTCGAGGGGGTGCTCGTGCGCGGGGGCCGCGTTGAGCACGGCCTCCGCGCGGATCAGCGTGTCGTCGTGGTCCGGGAAGATCGCCTCTTCCTTGGAGCGGAAGTGGCGGAAGAAGGTGCGCCGGGCCACGCCGGCCGCGGCCGCGATCTCGTCGACGGTGGTCGCCTCGTACCCCTTGGTCGCGAACAGCTCCATCGCGGCGGCCGCCAGTTCTCGGCGCATCTTGAGCCGCTGGGCGGCCGCGCGACTGCCTGCGGCACTTTCCGGCGCGTCGGGCGTGGCTGGTGTACGGGAGGACTTGGCGGGCTGGGGCATGACCCGAACGTACTGCATGTGCGCAGCTTGATGGGCATGTCCCGGGTTTCCCCCGCCTGTGACGGGCGGGGGACCGCCGGACCGGACGGGCGGGGGACGGCCGCCCGGGTCGAGCAGCCCGCCCCAGTCCTGCTCGTCCCGGAACCAGTCGCCGAGGCCCTCAGCGGCGGGCATATTCGCGGAAGCCACGGCCGGTCTTGCGGCCGAGGCAGCCCGCGGCCACCAGGTGCTCCAGGAGTGGCGCGGGCGCGAGGCCGGGGTCGCGGAACTCCCGGTGCAGGACCTTCTCGATCGCGAGCGAGACGTCCAGGCCGACCACGTCCAGCAGCTCGAACGGGCCCATCGGATAGCCGCCGCCGAGCTTCATCGCCGCGTCGATGTCGTCGAGCGAGGCGTAGTGCTCCTCGACCATCTTGATCGCGTTGTTGAGGTACGGGAACAGCAGCGCGTTCACGATGAAACCGGCCCGGTCACCGCAGTCGACGGCGTGCTTCCTGACGGTCGCGCAGACCTCGCGGACCGTGGCGTGCACGTCCGCGGCCGTCAGCACGGTACGGACGACCTCGACCAGCTTCATGGCCGGCGCCGGGTTGAAGAAGTGCATACCGATCACGTCCTGCGGACGCGAGGTGGCCCGGGCGCAGGCCACGACCGGCAGCGAGGAGGTCGTGGTGGCCAGGACCGCGCCCGGCTTGCAGACCTTGTCCAGCGTGGCGAACAGCTGCCGCTTGACCTCCAGGTCCTCGGCGACCGCCTCGACGGCCAGGTCGACGTCGGAGAAGGCGTCGTACGAGCCCGCCGGGGTGATCAGGTCCAGGGTCCGCGCGGCGGCCTCGGCGGTCATCCGCCCCTTGCCGACGGAGCGGTCCAGGGACTTGCCGATCCTGGCCTTCGCCGCCTGCGCCTTCTCCTCGCTGCGGGCGGCGAGAACGACCTCGTAGCCGGCTTTGGCGAAGACCTCCGCGATGCCGGAGGCCATGGTGCCGGAGCCGGCCACCCCGACCGAGCGGACCGGCCGGCCCGGGGCGAGGGCGGCGCCGTCCAGCGGCGTGAGCGCGTCCCGGACGACCGTGGCGCTGCCCGGGGCCTCGTAGGTGTAGAAGCCACGCCCGGACTTGCGGCCGGTCAGGCCCGCCTCGCTGAGCTGCTTGAGGATGGGGGCCGGGGCGTGCAGCCGGTCGCGGGACTCGGCGTACATGGCCTCCAGGACCGTACGCGCGGTGTCGACGCCGATCAGGTCGAGCAGGGCGAGCGGGCCCATCGGGAGACCGCAGCCGAGCCGCATGGCGGCGTCGATGTCCTCACGGGAGGCGTACTTCGCCTCGTACATCGCGGCGGCCTGGTTGAGGTAGCCGAACAGCAGCCCGTCCGCGACGAACCCGGGGCGGTCACCGACCGCGACCGGCTCCTTGCCCAGTTCGACCGCGAGGTCGGTGACCGCGGCGACGGCACTCGGGGCGGTGAGCACCGAGGAGACGACCTCGACCAGCTTCATCGCCGGGGCCGGGTTGAAGAAGTGCAGGCCGAGGACGCGCTCGGGGCGGGCCGAGTCGGCGGCCAGACGGGTCACGGAGAGCGCGTTGGTGCCGGTGGCGAGGATGGTCTCCGGGCGGACGATGCCGTCCAGCTCACGGAAGATCTGGTGCTTGATGTCGTACGACTCCGGAACCACTTCGATGACGAGGTCGGCCTCGGCCGCGGCCGTGAGGTCGGTGCCGGTACGGATCCGGGCGAGGACGTCGGCGCGTTCCTGCTCGGTCAGTCTGCCGCGGGCCACGGCACGGGCCGTGGAGGCCTCCAGGGCGGCGAGGGAGCCGGCGGCCTGGGCCTCGCTGACGTCGATGCCGATCACCTCGCGGCCTGCCTTCGCGAGGACCTCGGTGATACCGGTGCCCATGGTGCCGAGGCCGACGACGGCGACGGTCCTGAGCGGGGACAGGGAGGGGTCGGACTGGGGAGTGGCCATCGCGGGACTCCAGGAATGAGGGTGACGACTGGAACGCCCCCGGGTGCGCCGAAGGGGCGCACCGGGTGCGGAAAGGGCTGCGTGAATGCGGGTGTTGCCGGGCTGCTGGCGCACACGCCCGGTGCCGTCGCCGCGGGCGCGCAACGCCCGGGAGCGGCTGATTCCGACCGGCCCTGTCCCGGAGCCGGATCGTATGAACGGTACGAGGTACCGAACCGACCTGATGCTCACGACGGCTGCGTCACCAAACCGGAGTGAGCTGTAGCGCGAGTGGGTGACTCGCTCGATTGAGCTTAACCGGCGGGTAACGAGCGCGCTAGCCCTCCGACTTTGTGATGTACGTCCCTCCACTCCCGCAACCCCTCTACGCTGGGCTTCGTGGACGAAGAGTTGCGATCACTCACGGAGCGTCTGCGCCAGGAGTCGCAGGGAACGGCCGCCTATGACCGGCTCCTGGCCACCGAGGACCACGACGAGTTGGCGGAGGTGCTCACCGCCGCCGGACAGCCGCTGTGGGCCAGGGAGTTGGCGGCCTACCGGCTGGGGACGGCCGGTGACCGACGCGCCTTCGAAACCCTGGTCCTCCTCCTGAACCACCGCGACCCGCCCCGCTGCGCCTCCGCCGCGCACGCTCTCGCCCGCCTGCAGGACCCGCGCACCGCCCGCGCGGCCGCCGCCCTCGCCACCAACGAGCTCCGTGTCGCCTACGCCCTGCACCCGGTCCGGCTCCTGGTCGAACTCCGCGCCCCGGAATCCGTCCCCGCCCTCATCACCACCCTGGAGCGCCGGCTGCGCCCCCATGACCCCTACCGCAAGGTCGCCCTCGCCTGTGTGGAGGGCCTCGGCACCCTGGGCGACACCCGCGCCCGCCGCGTCCTGAGCGAGGCGCTGGCCCACCCCACCCTCGCCGAGGCCGCGGTCCGGGCCCTGTCCCACATCCCTAGGCCGAGGTGAGGTCGCGGTCCTTGACATACCGCACCTCGGGCACGGGCACCCCGTCGACCTCGTACGGCTCCTCGGCGCCGTCGGGCCGGAAACCCGCGATCTCGTAGAACCGCCGGGCGCGCGTGTTCCCCTTCAGCACCCACAGGTACACGCGCGCGTGCCGGGCACACTGCTGGAGAACCGTCTCCAGGAGCCTGCGCCCGGCTCCGGTCCCGACGTGCGCGGGGTCGAGGTAGATGGCGTACAACTCGGCGTCGCCGGTGTGCACTTCCCCGTCCCGGTACGGCCCGTGCGCCGCCCACCCGACGATCTCACCGCCCCGCACGGCAACCAGGTCCGTCACGCCGTCCTCACCGTCCCGGAACCGGGCCCGCCGACGCTCGGCGTCCCGCTCGACGCTGAGCCCGTCGAGGAACGGCTGCGGCATGAGTCCCCGGTAGGCGTACTGCCAGCCCCGCACGCGTATCTCCGAGACACGGTCGCAGTCGTCGAGGGCCATCGGTCGGATGAGGAGGGAGTCGTCGGCCATGACGGCACCCTAAAAAGCGGACGGCTTCGCGCGCCCGGCATTTCGCTCAGCCGGCCACCACCGCGAAGGCCTCGATCTCCATCAGGAACTGGGGACCGGCGAGTGCGGCCACCTGAACCGCGGACGCCGCCGGCAGGCGGTCGTCGGGTATGTGGGCGGCGCGGGCCGCGCGGACGGCCGGCATATGGGCCATGTCCGTGACGAAGTAGGTGACCTTGACGACGTCGTCGAAGCCGGCGCCGGCGGCCGCCAGGCAGCGGCGCAGGTTCTCGAAGACCTGGCGGGCCTGGGCGGCCGGGTCGCCCTCGCCGACGAGCTTGCCGTGCTCGTCCAGCGGCAGCTGACCGGAGACGGCGACGAACCGGCCGGTGGCCGCCACGACATGGGTGTACTGGGCGGCCGCGGCGACGCCGTCGGGGGCGGGGATGCGGGTCAGGTCGGTCATGCGTCCATGGTGGACCATGGGTCCGACAACGCCCCCGACGGTGCGTCAGGGCAGGCTCAACCGCGGAACCCGAGCAGCCCGTGCAGGGTCGAGCCGCGGGACGACGTCGACGCCGCCTTCGTGCTCAGGGGCTTCGGGTCCGGGGTCTTCCGGCAGACCGCGTCGGCGATGCCGTCACCGTGCGGGACCTTGCCGTCGGTCAGGTAGGCGGCGAGGTGGTCGTCCAGGCAGGTGTTGCCGCTCAGCGTGATGCCGTGGTTGCCGCCGCCCTGTTCGACGACCAGGCTGGAGCCGGCCAGCAGCCGGTGGGCCGTGACGCCGCCCTGGTAGGGCGTGGCCGCGTCGTCCGTGGCCTGGAAGAGGAGGGTCGGCGGGAGTTTGCCGTTGGCGATGTTCAGCGGCTTCAGGGCGGACGTCGGCCAGGAGGCGCACGCCGCGTTGTACCAGGCGTTGTTCCAGACCATGAACGGCGCCTTCTCGTAGACCGCCCAGTTGTCCTTGCGCCACTGGTTCCAGTCCCGGGGCCAGGAGGTGTCCCGGCACTGGACGGCCGCGTAGACGCTGTAGCCGTTCTCGCCCGAGGCCTCGACGGCGGCGAAGTTCTGGTACGCCTCGACCAGCGCGGCCGTCTTCTTCCCGTTGACGTAGGCCGAGAACGCCTCGGCCAGGTAGGGCCAGTAGCCGTTGTAGTAGCCGCCCGGGATGAAGGTGTCCTCCAGTTCGGCGGCGCCCACCTTGCCGCCCGCCGGCTTCTTCGCCAGCGCCGCCCGCATGGCGTACCACTTGCCCTCGACCTGCGCCGGGTCCGTGCCGAGCTTGTAGGTGGAGTCGTACTTCGCGATCCACGCCATCAGGGCGCGATGGCGGTCGTTGAAGGCGTAGTCCTGGCCGAGGTTGTCGTCGTACCAGACGCCCGTCGGGTCCACGATCGAGTCCAGGACCAGCCGGTGGATCCGCTCCGGGTGCAGCTTCGCGTAGACGGCGCCCAGGTAGGTGCCGTACGAGTAGCCGAAATAGCTGATCCGGCGGGCCCCGAGAGCCTGGCGGATCGAGTCCATGTCCTGTGCGGCGCTGACCGTGTCGAGGTACGGCAGCAGGCTCGCGTACTTCCTGCCGCAGGCGGCCGCGAACGACTGCACCCGCTTGAGGTTCGCCTGTTCCACGGCGGACGTGGCCGGTACCGAGTCGGGGCGCACCGGCTTGAAGTAGCCGGGCGCGCAGTCGATCGCCGGGCTGCTGCTGCCCACGCCGCGCGGGTCGAAGCCGATGACGTCGTACTGGGCCGCCACCTTCTTCGGCAGCGTGGAGGCGACGAAGCCCGCGAGGGTCAGCCCGCTGCCGCCGGGGCCGCCGGGGTTGACCAGCAGCGGACCCTGGTACGCCGACGCGGTGTGCGGGACGCGGGAGAGGGCCAGCGTGATCTGCTTCCCGCCCGGGTTCCGGTGGTCCAGGGGCACCTTGACGGTGCCGCACTGCAACGTCGGATAGTCGGTGGTGCCGCACTTCTTCCAGGTCACCGAGGACACCTGGACGGCGGCTCGGGCGGTGGCGCTCGCGGGCAGGGCCGTGAACGACCCGGCCACGACAGCGGCGGCGGCGCACAGCACGGCTGCGCGTGTTCGCATGGGGTCCTCCCAGGACGGAGGTGTCGCGGACCGCACGTGTCACGGTCCTCGCCGCATCGTCCCGGGAACGGCCCCAGGAGGAACGTGTTCTGACGATTATTGACCCAGTTGGGCCGAGGGTTGCGCTCGAACGCTCTCGGCGACGACCGCTCTCAGAGCAGCGTGAGTTGCGTCGGCTCCGGCAGCGCGGGCTCCTCCTCGGTCGGCGGTACCGGCATCCGGCGGGGTGTCGCCGCGCGGTTCGGCCCGATGCCGTACTCCTCGGCCAGCTCGTGCACCTGACGGGTGATCCGGCGCTGGTACCACTTGGGCGCGTAGGCGCCCTCCGCGTACAGCCGCTCGTAGCGCCGGACGAGGTGCGGGTGGTGGGCCGCGAGCCAGCTCATGAACCACTCGCGGGCGCCGGGACGCAGATGCAGCACCAGAGGTGTCACGGAGGTGGCCCCGGCGGCGGCGATCGCGCGCACGGTGGCTCGCAGTTGGGCCGGGTGGTCGCCCAGGAAGGGGATCACGGGCGCCATCAGCACCCCGCAGCCGATGCCGACCTCGCCGAGGGCGCGTACCACCTCCAGACGGCGCTCGGGGGCCGGGGTGCCGGGCTCCACGGTGCGCCACAGCACGGGGTCGACGAAGCCGACCGACACCGAGACCCCGACGTCCGTGACCTCCGCCGCCCGCCGCAGCAGGTCGAGGTCGCGCAGGATCAGCGTGCCCTTGGTGAGGATCGAGAAGGGGTTCGCGTGCTCGGTGAGGGCCGAGATGATCCCCGGCATCAACCCGTAGCGGCCCTCCGCGCGCTGGTAGCAGTCGACGTTGGTGCCCATCGCTATGTGGTCGCCCTGCCAGCGCCGTGAGCCCAGCTGGCGGCGGAGCAGCTCGGGCGCGTTCACCTTGACCACGATCTGGGTGTCGAAGCCGATCCCGGTGTCGAGGTCCAGATAGCTGTGCGTCTTGCGCGCGAAGCAGTACACGCACGCGTGCGTGCAGCCCCGGTACGGGTTCACCGTCCACTCGAACGGCATCCGTGAGGCGCCCGGCACCCGGTTGATGATCGAGCGCGCCCGCACCTCGTGGAACGTGATCCCCCGGAACTCTGGGGTGTCGATGGTGCGGGTGGTGACCGCTTCCGCGCCGAACAGCGCGGTACCGGCCCGGCCGTGTTCGGCCTCCTCGGTGAGGTTCTCCCAGCGCATGACGCCTCCTCGGTAGCACTGCGCCCAGAATAGAACATCTGTTCCCATGATCGTGCGAACGATCTGTGGAGACCGCGCGGACGCCGTTTCCGACCGCTTCCGGCACCCCGATTTGGGCGGCCGGGCGCCGGGGTGGTTGGCTTGCCACCAACCCCGAGAACTCAGGTGCTGGAGGAAGTCAATGGCGCAGGTCGAGGCCACTACGGAGCGGGTCGTCGCGGCAGACGCGGAGACGGTGTTCGACGCGCTCGCCGACTACAGCGGCACGCGCGCGAAGCTGCTGCCCCAGCACTTCAGCGAGTACGAGGTGCGCGAGGGCGGCGACGGCGAGGGCACCCTCGTCCACTGGAAGCTCCAGGCCACCAGCAAGCGCGTCCGCGACTGCCTCCTGGAGGTCAGTGAGCCCACCGACGGCGAGCTGGTCGAGAAGGACCGCAACTCCTCCATGGTCACCACCTGGCGCGTCACCCCGGCCGGCGAGGGCAGCTCCAAGGTCGTGGTCCACACCACCTGGCAGGGCGCCGGCGGTATCGGGGGCTTCTTCGAGAAGACCTTCGCGCCCAAGGGCCTCGGCCGGATCTACGACGAGGTGCTCGGCAAGCTCGCCACCGAGGTGGAGAAGTAGTCCCGGTCCTGCGGCGGAGGTAACCGCGGGATGAACAGGGGGCGTTGACCCCCCTCACCGGTTCGAGTGGATCTCCGGGCCGGTCGCCCTTGTGCCGTAACTCGTCGTGCTTGCCCACAGTTGTCGCCCTACGGGAAATAAGGCGGGAACTGTGCGCAGGCGCGACGAGGGGAGCGGTACGTGGGGACGACTCTGGTGCAGTACGAGGAGCCGGCCGCGGCGCCCGCGGACGTCCCCGTGCCGGAACCCGCCCCGGACCCGGGACTCGGGCCGCGCCGCACCCGGCTGGTGTTCTGCGGGCTGATGCTCGCCCTGCTCCTCGCCGCCCTGGACCAGATGATCGTCGCCACCGCGCTGCCGAAGATCGTCGGCGAGCTGCACGGCCTGGAAAAGATGTCCTGGGCGATCACCGCCTATCTGCTGACCGCCACCGTCGGCCTCCCCGTCTACGGCAAACTCGGCGACCTCATCGGACGCAAGAGCGTCTTCCAGTTCGCGATCTTCGTCTTCGTCGTCGGCTCGGCGCTGGCCGGACGGGCCCAGAACATGGACCAGTTGATCGCCTTCCGCGCGGTGCAGGGCGTCGGCGCGGGCGGGCTGATGATCGGCGTCCAGGCGATCATCGCCGACATCGTGCCGCCCCGGCGGCGCGGCCGCTTCATGGGCCTGATCGGCGCCGCCTTCGGCCTGGCGTCCGTCGCCGGGCCGCTGCTCGGCGGCTACTTCACCGACCACCTCTCCTGGCGCTGGTGCTTCTACGTCAACGTGCCCTTCGGGCTGGTCACGCTGGCCGTCATCACCGCCGTGCTGAAGCTGCCGAAACCCACGGTCCGCGCTCGTTTCGACGTCCTGGGCACCCTGCTGCTGGCCGCCGCGTCCACCTGCCTGGTCCTGCTGACCAGTTGGGGCGGCACGGAGTACGAGTGGGGCTCGCGGGTCATCCTCGGGCTCGGGGCCGGTGCCGTGGTCGCCACCGTGCTGTTCCTGCTCGCCGAGCACCGCGCCGCCGAACCCCTCATCCCGCTGCGGCTGTTCCGCGACTCCGTCTTCAACGTGACCGGGCTCGTCGGGCTGGTCATCGGCGTCGCGCTGTTCGGCGCGGCCAGCTATCTGCCGACCTTCCTGCAGATGGTCGACGGCGCCTCGGCCACCGAGTCCGGGCTGCTGATGCTGCCCATGATGGGCGGGATCGTCGGCGCCTCGATCGTCGCCGGACAGCTCATCAGCCACACCGGGCACTACCGGATCTACCCGGTGCTCGGCGGGGCGCTGTCCGTCGGCGGCATGTGGCTGCTGTCCCGGCTCGCAGTCGACACCCCGCGCTGGCAGTACAGCATCTGGATGGCCGTGCTCGGCGCCGGCATCGGCATGGTGATGCCGGTCCTCATCCTCGCCGTACAGAACTCCGTACCGCCCGCCGACCTCGGCACCGCCACCAGCGCCAACAACTACTTCCGGCAGATCGGCGGCAGCGTCGGCGCCGCCGTCTTCGGCACCCTGTTCGCCGACCGGCTCGCCGACGCCCTGCGCAAACGTCTCCCCGCCCACGCCGGCGCCAGGCTGCCCGACCCCGAGTCCCTCACCCCGCAGCTCGTCCACGCGCTGCCCCCGGAACTGCGCGACGCCTACATCCGCGCCTACGCCGACGCGATGCCCCGGATCTTCCTCTACCTGGTCCCGATGCTCGTGCTCGGCCTGCTCATCGCCTGCTTCCTCAAGGAGAAACCGCTGGTGTCCCACAACACCGCCGAAACCACGTCCGCCCCCGTCAACGCCCCTATCCCGCAGGCCCGTTCGCCCTACACCGGCGCCGGGATCCCGGTCTGCGGCACGGTGCAGCACCCGGACGGGACCGTGGTGCCCCGCGCCGCACTCACCCTCATCGACGCCGTCGGCCGGCAGATCGGCCGGGGCGCCAGCGGGGACGACGGACGGTACGCCCTGTCCACGCCCGGCGCCGGGGCGTACGTGCTGATCGCCGCCGCCGGCGGCCACCAGCCGCAGGCCGTCTCCGTGACCGTCGGCGAGCGGCCCGTCGAACTGGACGTCGTCCTCGGCGGCGCCGGACGCCTCGCGGGCACCGTCCGCACCGCCGACGGCACGCCCGTCCGCGACGCCACCGTCACGCTCACCAACGTGCAGGGCGAGGTCGTCGCCAGCACCCGCAGCGGACGCGAGGGCGGCTATGTCATCACCGAGCTGGTCGCCGGCGAGTACACCCTCGCCGCCAGCGCCCCCGCCTTCCGCCCGGCCGCCCTCCCGGTCACCGTCCAGGCGTCCCGGGAGACCCGGCAGGACGTCGAGCTCGCGGGCGGCGCCGTACTGAAGGGCACCGTCCGGGCCGGCGGCGGGCGGCCCGTCGAGGACGCGCGCGTGACCCTCCTCGACGCCGCCGGGAACGTCGTGGACACCCTCACCACCGGCCCCGACGGAACGTTCCGGTTCGTCGACCTCTCCTCCGGCGAGTACACCGTCATCGCCGCCGGTTACCCGCCGGTCGCCACCGTGCTCCGGGTCGCGGGCGGCGGCCGCACCGAACGCGATCTCCAACTCGGGCACGAGGACTGACCGGACCGGAGCGCGAGGGCCGACCGGACCGGGCGCGGGGCGCCGACCTGCGCGCCGGTGCGCTCCGGTGAAACCAATTCCAGGATTGCCACACATCGCAACCGGCGGCCACCGTACGGTAGTGGCGGGCGGCACAGATCTTTTGCGGAGCCGTGGGGAGAGAGGGCCTGGTCCATGAACCATGGCAGCGAGCGGGACACACCTCCCAGCCTCGGTGCTGGGGAGGGCACGGCAGGCCGTATCCCCCTGGCCGTGGTCGTCGTCGACCGCGACGGGCAGGTCTCGCACTGGAGCACCGGCGCGCGCCGGCTCTTCGGCGCCGCCAAGGAGCAGGCGATCGGCCACTCCGTCCTCGACCTGCTGCCGGTCTCCGGGGCGCTCCCCGAGGACGACGAGATCACCCCCTACGGCGCCTACGCGGCCTACGACGGACTCGGCCCCGACCTGGAATCCTCCCTCGACGGACGGCTGAACTTCCCCGCCGCGGGCCGCGCCCGGCTCACCGTGCCGGACCGGGACCGCGCCGATGTGCTGTGGTGGGCGTATCCGCTGGTCGGCCCGGGCGACGAGCGGCTGCTTGTGCTCGCCGCCGATGCCGAGCGGCTACGCCGGTCCGAGCGCGACGAGGACATCCCCTTCGAGCGCATAGCGCCCGGATTCGCCCTGCACACCGACTTCCCCGGCGCCGAGGAACTCGCCCGCAGGCTCCCCGAGATCCTGCCCAGCATGAGCGTCGACGAGAGCGCCCGGATCGTCGCCCAGATCCTCGAACTCGGCTATCCGATTCTGGAGTTCAGCCAGAACGACCGGGTACCCGTCACCCCCGACTGGGGCGTCGCCCGGCGCACCGAGCGCAAGGCCCGCCGTGAGCGCGCCGCCCGGGTGGCCGCCCAGGGCCTGCCGCTGCCCGCCGACCTCACCGACGACGAGGGCGAGGACCTGGAGTACGCGGCCGTCCGCGAGCGCCTCGAATTCCTCAACGAGGTCAGCGGGAAGATCGGCACCTCGCTCGACCTGTCTCGCACGATCATCGAGGTCAGCAGAGCCGTCGTACCCCGCTTCACCGACGTCGCCGGCACCTATCTGCGCGAACAGGTCGTCGCCGGCGAGGGGTTCCCGGACGGGGTGCCCGACACCACCACCATGTGGCACCGGGTCGCCCTGGAGCACACCGACGAACCCGGCCGCTGGGACGACGTCGTACCGGTCGGCGAGGCCATGCCGTTCCCCGCGCACACGCCGTTCTTCCAGTGCATGACCACCGGCGAACCGGTCCTGGTGCCGCGCATCAGCGTGGAGATGGGCCACGCCATCGCCTCCCAGTTCGAGAAGCGCGACATCCGGCCACTGATCACCGGCCGGTCCATGCTGGTCGTGCCGCTGAAGGCACGCAACGTCGTGCTCGGCTTCATGATCCTGCTGCGCCACCCGGAGCGCGAGCTGTTCAACGACATGGACCGGGTCACCGGTGCCGAACTCGCCGCCCGCGCGGGCCTCGTGCTCGACAACGCACGCATGTACACCTTTCAGGAGAGCGTCGCCGAGACCCTCCAGGACAGCATGCTGCCGCACATCCCGCCGCGCATGGCGGGCTGCGACATCGCCACCCGGTATCTGCCGGGCACCCTGCTGGGCCGCGTCGGCGGCGACTGGTTCGACTCCGTGAAACTCCCGGGCGCCCGCACCGCCCTCGTCGTCGGCGACGTCATGGGCCACGGCCTCAACTCGGCCGCGATGATGGGTCAGTTGCGGACGGCCGTCCAGACCATGGCGGCCATGGACCTGCCGCCCGCCCAGCTCCTGCGCAACCTCGACGACCTGGCCCAGCGTCTCGGCGACGGCTATCTCGCCACCTGCCTCTACGCCGTCTACGACCCGATCGAGAGCGAACTCCACCTCGCCAACGCGGGCCATATCCCGCCCGTGCTGGTCCGGGCCGTCGACGGCCGCAGCGAACTCCTCGACCTGCCCACCGGGGCGCCCATCGGGGTCGGCGGGGTCGCCTTCGAGTCGCTGCGGGTGCGTGTGGAGCCCGGCGACCGGCTGGTGATGTGCACCGACGGACTCGTCGAGATGCGCGGCGAGGACATCGGCGTCGGCCTCGCCACCCTCTGCGAGTCCGCCGCCCACCCGGCCGCCTCCATGGACGACGCCTGCGACACCATCATCCGTGCCCTCAACACTCGCGGCGGCCGCAAGGACGACGTCGCCCTGCTGATGGCCCGCCTCAACGGCATCGAGCCGGAGGACGTCGCCGAATGGCGGCTCGCCCTCGACCCGGCCGAGGTCCGCCGGGCCCGTGCCGCCGTCCGCGAACAACTCCACGACTGGGGCCTGGCCCGCCTCGCCGAGCCCGCCGAACTGATGGTCAGCGAACTCGTCACCAACGCCCTGCGGCACTCCCACAGCCGCCCGGTCCAACTCCGGCTGATCCGCGGCGAGACCCTGCTCTGCGAGGTCGATGACGACGACCACACCCTGCCGACCCTGCTCGGCGCGGACCCCGGCGCCGCGGCTGGCCGTGGACTTCGGGTGGTCAGCACGCTGGCCAGGGAATGGGGCACCAGCCGCACGGCCGCCGGAAAGACCGTCTGGTTCGAACTCACCTCGCGCCGCCGCTGACCGGGGAGCCCACGTCCGTCGAAAGTGGGGTGAAGGAACGCGCCAGGCGCTTGTGGCCGAAACCAGCACAGGGTAAACCGTACTGGCCCGTCACTTGCGGCGGTCATCTGCGGTCACACCCTGGGGAGTTGGGCATGAGCGTGACGAGTCGATACCGGGACGCCTGGGAGGGCTTCTGGCGCGAGGCGCCCGACGAGCCGGGGGCGGTGTTCTGGGACGCCGAGCCGGAGGTCACCGCCGCGGTCCACGTCTCCCTCTTCGAGCCCCACCTCACCGACCCCGGCCTGCCCATGGTCGACCTCGGCTGCGGCAACGGCACCCAGACCCGCTTCCTCGCCGGCCGCTTCCCGCGCGTCCTGGGCACCGACATCGCCGAGGCCGCCCTGGAGCACGCCCGGCACGCCGACCCCGCCGGACAGGCCCGCTACCGGCAGCTGGACGCGGCGGAGAAGGGCGAGGCCGAGGCCCTGCACGCCGAACTCGGAGAGGCCAACGTCTATGTGCGGGGCGTTCTCCACCAGTGCGAACCCGACGACCGGCAGCCGATGATCGACGCCGTGGCCACGCTTGTCGGCGGTCGCGGCCGGGCCTTCCTCGTCGAGCTCTCCGAGGCCGCCCGCCCCATCCTCGGCGGTCTCGCCCAGAGCCCGTCCGGCCCGCCGCCCAAGCTCGCCCCGGTCTTCCGGCACGGCATCGCCCCCGGCGAGGTCGCCGACGACGCGGTGCCCGAGTACCTGCGCAACGCCGGCCTCGCGGTCCTCGCGAGCGGCGAACTGCCCCTGACGAGCACCGAGTTCACACCGGACGGCGAGCGGATCGTGCTGCCGTCGAAGTGGCTGGTGGCCGGACGCGCGAACTGACCACCGACGGACACCCGGAGCCCGCCCTTCGACGCGACGCGGCCGAAGGGCGGACTCATGTGCCGGGCCGGTCGGATGCCGCGTGCCGGGGGACGCCGTGGCCGCCGAACCGATCCTGCGGCCCACTTCCTGGCCGGTGGCCGCCGGGGCGCGTAACGTGGCGCACCATGAAGATCCTCATCAGCGCCGACATGGAGGGCGCCACCGGGGTGACCTGGCCAGGTGACGTACTGCCCGGTACACCGCAGTGGGAGCGGTGCCGGTCGATGTTCACCGCGGACGTCAACGCCGCCGTCCTCGGCTTCTTCGACGGCGGTGCCGACGAGGTCCTCATCAACGAGGCCCACTGGAGCATGCGCAATCTGCTCCTGGAGCGGCTCGACGAGCGCGCCGAGATGCTCACCGGCCGCCACAAGTCCCTCTCGATGGTCGAGGGCGTCCAGCACGGCGACGTCGACGGCATCGCCTTCGTCGGCTACCACACCGGCGCCGGCATGGAGGGCGTCCTCGCCCACACCTACCTCGCCAACTCCATCACCGGCGTCTGGCTGAACGACGTGCGCGCCAGCGAGGGCCTGCTCAACGCCCATGTCGTCGCCGAGTACGGCGTCCCGGTCGTCCTCGTCACCGGCGACGACCTGACCTGCGAGGACGCGCTCGGCTACGCGCCCGAGGCGCCGAAGGTCGCCGTGAAGGACCATGTCTCGCGGTACGCGGCCGTGTGCCGGGCGCCCGCCCGGACCGCCGCCGACATCCGAGCGGCGGCGAAGGAGGCGGCATCGCTCGCGGTGCGCCGGGCTCCGGTCGACAGCGGACCGTACACCGTCGCCGTCGAGTTCGACGCCACGCACCTCGCCCTCGCCGCGACCGTCGTGCCCGGCGTGGCGCAGGTCGGCGCACGGAAGGTCGCCTACACCAGCGTCACCATGTACGACGGCATCCGCACCTTCAAGGCCGTCACCACGATCGTCTCGGCCGCGGTGGAGGAGCAGTATGGCTGACGAACAGGCACTGGACGAGGTCGTCCGGTTCACCTCCGACCTGATCCGGATCGACACCAGCAACTTCGGCGGCGGCGACTGCCGGGAGCGCCCCGCCGCCGAGTACGCGGCCGAGCAGCTGGCGGGAGCGGGTTTGGAACCGATCCTCCTTGAGCGGACCGAGGGCCGTACCAACGTCGTCACCCGTATCGAGGGCACCGACCCGTCGGCCGACGCACTGCTGGTGCACGGTCACCTCGACGTGGTGCCCGCGCAGGCCGCCGACTGGAGCGTCGACCCCTTCTCCGGGGAGATCCGCGACGGGGTCGTGTGGGGCCGGGGCGCCGTCGACATGAAGAACATGGACGCGATGATCCTGGCCGTGGTGCGGGCCTGGGCCCGGGCGGGGGTACGGCCGCGCCGGGACATCGTCGTCGCCTTCACCGCCGACGAGGAGGCCAGCGCCGAGGACGGCTCCGGCTTCCTCGCCGGCCACCACCCCGAGCTGTTCGAGGGCTGCACCGAAGGCGTCAGCGAGTCGGGTGCCTTCACCTTCCACGACGGCACCGGGCGGCAGCTCTACCCCATCGCCGCGGGGGAGCGGGGCACAGGCTGGCTGAAGCTCACCGCGCGCGGCCGCGCCGGACACGGCTCCAAGGTCAACAAGGAGAACGCGGTCACCCGGCTCGCCGCCGCCGTCACCCGCATCGGCGAGTACACCTGGCCGCTCCGGCTCACCCCGACGGTCACCGCCGCCCTCACCGAACTCGCCGCCCTCTACGGCATCGAACCCGACCTGGACAAGGTCGACCTGCTCCTCGACAAGCTCGGCCCGGCCGCCAAACTGGTCGAGTCCACCGTCCGCAACAGCGCCAACCCGACCATGCTGAACGCCGGTTACAAAGTCAACGTCATCCCCGGCGAGGCCGTCGCCTTCGTCGACGGACGCCATCTGTACGGCACCGAGGACGAGTTCCGTGCCACCCTCGACCAGCTCACCGGGCCCGATGTCGACTGGGAGTTCCAGCACCGCGAGGTCGCCCTCCAGGCGCCGGTGGACTCACCGACGTACGCCCGGATGCGCGCCGCCGTCGAGGAGTTCGCGCCCGAAGGGCATGTGGTGCCGTACTGCATGTCCGGCGGCACCGACGCCAAGCAGTTCTCCCGGCTCGGCATCACCGGCTACGGTTTCACGCCGCTCCGGCTGCCGGAGGGCTACGACTACCAGGCCATGTTCCACGGCGTCGACGAACGCGTCCCCGCCGGGGCCCTGCACTTCGGCGTCCGGGTCCTGGACCGCTTCCTGCGCACGGCATAGGAGACATCGTGGAGACGAAGCCGTACGGCTCCTGGCCCTCACCCATCGACGCGGCCCTGGCCGCCGCGCACGACGGCAGCCCCGAGTGGGTGGGCTTCGTCGGCGGCGAGACCTGGTGGACCGAACCCCGCCCGCGGGAGGGCGGGCGCCGGACCCTGGTGCGGGGGAGCACCCGGGACTCCGTGCTGCCCGCGCCGTGGAACGTCCGCAGCCGGGTCATCGAGTACGGCGGACAGCCCTGGGCCGGTGCGGTCCCGGCCGATGGCGGTGAACCCCTGCTGGTCTTCGTCCACTTCGACGACCAGCGGCTGTACCGGTACGAGCCGGGCGCCGAGCCTCGCCCGCTTACCCCGCCCGGACCCCGGTGGGCGGACCCGTGGTTGCTGCTCGACCGGGGTGAAGTCTGGTGCGTGCTGGAGGAGTTCACAGGGGACCACCCCGACGATGTGCGGCGGGTGCTCGCCGCCGTACCGCTGGACGGCTCGGCCGCCCAGGACCGGGCCGCCGTACGCGAACTCACCGACGACCGGCACCGGTTCGTGACCGGGCCGCGCCTCTCGCACGACGGGCGGCGGGCCGCATGGCTCGCCTGGGACCATCCGCGGATGCCGTGGGACGGCACGGAGCTGCTGGTCGGCGAGGTCGGCGACGACGGTGTGCTGCACAGGGTCCGCACGGTCGCGGGCGGCCCCGAGGAGTCCATCGCCCAGGTCGAATGGTCCACGGACGACCGTCTCCTGTACGCGAGTGACCGCAGCGGCTGGTGGAACCTCTACCGCGACGGCAGCCCGCTGTGCCGGCGCGAGGAGGAGTTCGCCGGGCCGCTCTGGAAGCTCGGCCAGCGCTGGTTCGCACCGCTGGACAACGGGCTGATCGCCGTCGTCCACGGCCGGGGGTCGACCGCGCTCGGGATACTCGACCCGGAGTCCGGTGAACTCGTCGACGCCGCCGGACCCTGGACCGAGTTCGCGCCCGCCCTCGCGGCGCACGGCACCCGCGTCGTCGCGGTCGGCGCGAGTCCCCGCACCGCGTACGAAGTGATCGAACTCGACACCGCGAGCGGCCGCGCCAGGGTCGTCGGCGCCGCCCACCGCGACCCGGTCGACCCC
Organism: Streptomyces sp. NPDC111744; assembly: GCF_055634995.1. Lineage (NCBI taxonomy): Bacteria > Bacillati > Actinomycetota > Actinomycetes > Kitasatosporales > Streptomycetaceae > Streptomyces > Streptomyces sp. NPDC111744. The sequence goes on along the minus strand of NZ_JBVKCG010000027.1, from coordinate 20,187 downwards.
GCCCACTACCCCGAGCCGCAGGTCCGCACCTTCACCGGCCCGGGCGGCCGCGAGGTGCACGCCCACATCTACCCGCCCCACCACCCCGGCCACACCGGCCCCGACGGCGAGCTGCCGCCCTACGTCGTCTGGGCACACGGCGGCCCCACCAGCAGGGTGCCGCTCGTCCTCGACCTGGCGATCGCCTACTTCACCTCCCGGGGCATCGGGGTCGCCGAGGTCAACTACGGCGGCTCCACCGGGTACGGGCGGGAGTACCGCAACCGGCTGCGCGAGCAGTGGGGCGTGGTCGACGTCGAGGACTGCGCGGCCGTCGCCCTCGCCCTCGCCGAGGAGGGCACCGCCGACCGCGCCCGGCTCGCCATCCGGGGCGGCAGCGCCGGCGGCTGGACCGCCGCGGCTTCGCTGACCAGTACCGACGTCTACGCCTGCGGGACCATCGCCTATCCCGTCCTCGACCTCACCGGCTGGGGCACCGGGGAGACCCACGACTTCGAGTCCCGGTACCTCGAGTCGCTGATCGGCCCGCTGGCCGAGGTGCCCGAGCGGTATGTGGAGCGCTCGCCCAGCGAGCACGCCGACCGGCTCACCGCGCCCTTCCTGCTGCTCCAGGGCCTGGACGACGTGATCTGCCCGCCCGTGCAGTGCGAACGCTTCCTCGCCAGGCTCGACGGACGCCAGGTGCCGCACGCGTACCTCACCTTCGCGGGCGAGGGACACGGCTTCCGCCGCGCCGAGACCATGGTTCGTGCCCTGGAGGCCGAACTCGCCCTGTACGCCCAGGTGTTCGGGCTGATCGCGCCCGGGATTCCCGAGTTGGAGCTGGTGAAGTGAGAGAGTTGGCACGGCCGCCGAGGCTCACCCCCGGAGCGCGGGTCGCCGTCGTCGCGCCGAGCGGGCCGGTGGTGGAGGAGCGGCTCCAGGCAGGCCTCGACATCCTGGGCGGGTGGGATCTCGACCCGGTGGTGGCACCCCATGTGCTCGCCAAGGACGGCGGGTTGGGGTATCTGGCGGGCTCGGACTCCGACCGGGCCGCCGACCTCCAGCGGGCCTGGTGCGACCCGTCCGTGTCCGCCGTGCTCTGCGCACGCGGCGGCTTCGGCGCACAGCGCCTCGTCGACCTGCTCGACTGGGAGGCGATGCGGGCCGCGGGGCCGAAGGCGTTCGTCGGTTTCAGCGACGCCACCGTGCTGCACGAGGCGTTCGCGACCCGGCTCGGACTCGCCACCCTGTACGGCCCGGTGGCCTCGGGCGCCGACTTCGTCAAGAGCGCCGAGGCACAGGAGCACCTGCGGGCCACCCTGTTCACCCCGGAGACGGTCCGCACCATCACCGCCCGGGGCACCGCGCTGGCGCCCGGTGGGGCCCGGGGCGTCACGGTCGGCGGCTGCCTGCGCCTGCTCGCGACCGGCATCGGCACCCCGCACACCCACCCGGGCGCGCGCGGCGGCCTGCTCCTGCTGGAAGACGTGGGCGAACAGCCGTACAGCCTCGACCGGAGCATCACCCAGCTGCTGCGGTCCGGCTGGCTCGACGGCGTCGCCGGGATCCTGCTCGGGTCCTGGGACGGCTGCGGACCGTACGAGGGCGTGCGGGCGACGCTCGCCGACCGGCTCGGCGGGCTGGGAGTGCCGGTGGTGGAGGAGTTCGGCTTCGGGCACTGCGAGGCGGCCCTGACGATCCCGCTCGGCGTCGCGGCGGAGCTGGACGCCGACGCGGGCACGCTCACCCTGCTGGAGCCGGCCCTGCGCTGAGGCCGCGTGGGCAGCGGCGCTCGCCGTGCGGGGCGGGGGGCCGCCGGCGCAGCCTGGGCGTCCGAGCTCGAAGGCCGCGGCGCCGCGTAGGGTGGCCGGATGCCGCACATCGCATCCCGCTATCTCGCCGAGGGCCCCCGTGTGGGCATCCGTCCCTTCACCTACGAGGACGGCGCCGAGTTCATCGCCCGGGCCCGGGAGAGCAAGGACCTCCACCAGCCCTGGCTCTTCCCGCCCACCACGGACGCGGCCTACGCCGGCTACGCGGGCCGGCTGATCGAGGACCGCAGCAAGGCCGGGTTCCTGGTCTGCGAGAAGGACGACGGGGCGATCGCCGGGTTCATCAACATCAACAACATCGTCGAGGGCGGCTTCCAGTGCGGTGCCCTCGGCTACGGGGTGTTCGCGCACGCGGCGGGGCGCGGGCTGATGCGGGAGGCGATGGGGCTGGTCGTGGACCACGCCTTCGGGCCGATGAGGCTGCACCGGCTGGAGATCAATGTGCAGCCCGGCAACGCCGCGTCCATCGCGCTCGCGCGTGGCGCCGGCTTCCGCCTGGAGGGCTTCTCGCCGAACATGATCTACATCGACGGGGCCTGGCGGGACCACGAACGGTGGGCGATCACCGCGGAGATGCGCACGGGCGGTTGAGCCCGGCCTTTGCGCAATCCTGACCGGCAGCTCCCCTGGTCAGCTCATCCCACGCCGGGTTCCATGGTGATCGTGACGAGGATCCGACGTGAGGTACTGACCCTGCCCGCGGCGGAGTTGGGCCCGGACAACCCGCTGCCGCCGCTCCGCCCCCCGGGCGAGATCCACCGCGCCGACGAGCGCGACCGGGACGACCTGCCCGCGGACATGGCCCGGCAGTTCGGCTACGAGCCGCTCCGCAGCCTCCTCCCGGTGTGGATCCGCGACGGCTACGGCAGAACCCGCGAAACCCGCCCCCTCGACACGCTCGTGATCGAGAACGACCGGCTGCGCGCCACCGTGCTGCCCGGCCTCGGCGGCCGCGTCGCCTCCCTCGTCCATCTGCCCACCGGCCGCGAACTCCTCTACCGCAACCCGGTGTTCCAGCCCGCCGACTTCGCCCTCAACGGCGCCTGGTACTCCGGTGGGATCGAATGGAACATCGGCGCCACCGGCCACACCACCCTCTCCTGCGCCCCGCTGCACGCGGCCCGGGTCCGCGCCCCCGACGGCGGCGACATGCTTCGGCTGTGGGAGTGGGAGCGGCTGCGCGACCTGCCCTTCCAGGTCGACCTGTGGCTGCCGGACGGCTCCGACTTCCTGTACGTCGGCGTCCGCGTCCGTAACCCGCACGAACGCCCGGTGCCGCTCTACTGGTGGTCCAACACGGCCGTACCTGAGGACCGCCGGGTCGTGGTTCCGGCCGCTGAGGCCTGGGAGTTCGGGCCCGAACGCCGACTGCGCCGGGTAGCCGTTCCGTCGTACGACGCGCAACACCGGTACGCGACCGACTACTTCTACGACATACCGGACGGCCGGCGCCGCTGGATCGCCGCGCTGGACGCGGACGGGCACGGGCTGGCGCAGACGTCGACCGACGAACTACGTGGCCGGAAGCTGTTCGTGTGGGGCTCGGGGCCCGGTGGCCGGCGCTGGCAGGAATGGCTCGGCGGACCCGGCACCGGCGGCTACCGCGAGATCCAGGCCGGGCTCGCCCGCACCCAGCTGGAGCACGTCCGGCTGGAGGCGGAGAGCGAGGTTTCGTGGCTGGAGGCGTACGGGCCGCTGTCCGCCTCGCACGACGTGGAGACGGTGGAGGAGCGGCTGGCGGCCGTCCTGCCCCGCGCCGGGCTCGACGCCGCGTACGCGGCCTGGCAGCCGTACGCCGACACCGCACCCGGCGAGATCCTCGCCACCGGCTCCGGCTGGGGTGCGCTCGAAGTGCTGCGCACTGACTGGAAGCTGCCCGGCACCCCGTTCGCCGAGTCCACGCTGGGCGAGGACCAGGCGCCCTGGCTGGAACTGCTGCGCACCGGCACGCTCCCCGAACCCCGCCGGGTACGGCCGCCGGGACCCACCCTGGTCGCCCCGCACTGGCGGGACATGCTGGAGACGGCCCCCGCGACCCCGCACACCGAGTACCACCTCGGCGTCGCCCAGTGGCACGCCGGCGACCGCGCCCAGGCCGTCCGCAGCTGGGAGCGGGCCCTCCAGCTCGCGCCGTCCCTGTGGCCGTTGCTGCGCTGTCTCGCCGTCGCCGACCAGGAGTACGGGCACCACGAGCGGGCCGCCGAGCGGTACGCCGACGCCTTCGACGACCTGTGCCGGGAACGCCGAGACGACGGCGAGGCCTGGACGGCGGCCGCTGCCGCGCTGGGCCGCGAGGCCCTCGAAGCGCTGCTGCGGGTACGGCGGGTCGCTGACGCCCGCACCGTCTGGGAGGCGCTGTCGCCGACGACCCGGGAGCGCGGCCGGTTCCGGCTCCTGGAGGCCGAGTTGCTGCTCGCCGAGGGACGGCGGGCAGCGGCCCGGGCCGTGTTCGAGGACGGGTTCGAGGTGGCCGACCTGCGGGAAGGGGCCGATGACATCGGCCGGTTGTGGCAGCGGCTCGGTGACGAACCGCTGCCCGGTCGGTACGACTTCCGGATGCGGCCGGGGAACCCCTGATCAGGCCGGGCGCTGATCGACGTACTCGAACACCGAGCCGTCCGGGTGCATCGCGAGCAGATTGCGGCCGGCGGGGGTGGGCACCGGCCCGGCGAGGATGTGGGCGCCGAGGTCGTCCAGCAACTGGTGGGCCGCATCGACGTCCTGGACCGCGATCGTCGCGGTCACCTTGCGCAGCACCTCCAGCTCCGACTCCGGTCCGCTCATCAGAAGGAAGGAGCCGACCGCGGCGACCTGGACGCCCCCGCGTTCGAAACGGAGGGCTCTGCCGCCGGAGAGGCGTTCGTAGAACGGGATCGCTGTTTCGAGGTCGTCGACGCAGATGCGCAGGGAGGCGCCCAGAATCTCCATGGGACGAGCCTAGTTGGCACCGGACGCGAAGACGCCGCCTCCGGTGATCTCCTGTTACGGCTTTTCATGTCCGGGTACCCGGCCGACATGGAACATCTGGATCATCTCGAACATCTGGACAAGGACCTCGTCGACGAACTGGCGCAGGTCGCGCGCGAGACCGTACGGGATGAGCTGCGCGAGCAGGGCCGCAAGCGGCGGCGGGCCGCCGTGCTGTACGGCGCCTCCGGTGCGGTCGCCCTGTACGCCGGCGCCGCGGTGGCATTGGCCGTGGGCCTGGCGCTGGCGATCGTGCTCCCGGGGTGGGCCGCGGCACTGATCACCGCAGTGATCCTGAGTGCGGTCGCCTATCTGCTGAGGGAGGCAGGCCGACCCAGCAGGCCGCACGCCCCCCATCGGGTCGTCGGCGGAAGCGCACCCGCGGGGCCGCCCGGTGGGATGGGGCTGCCGTACCCGCCCATGCCGCCGGAGCCGCCGGTCACACCGATCACCCCGGTCACTCCGGTGACGCCTGATGCCGACCAGGAGGCGCCGCGCGCGCCGCACCGTCGGGCCTGAGGCCGACAGCGCCGTTCGCCGGCCGTGGAGCGCCCAGTGCCGACCGCCGACCGCCGCCGCGGGTTGGGTGCGGCCGGTCGAGCGGTTCCCGGCGCCCCGTGCGGGCGCCTTCGGCGGGCGGCGTCCGCCCGGCCCGCCTACGGTTGCCTGGGAAGCCTCGGACCCCAGACGCATCCCCGGAGGCGCACCGTGAGTCGTCGACCCCGGATCGTGATCGTCGGCGCCGGGTTCGCCGGGTATCGCGCGGCCCGTACCCTCGCGCGGCTGGCCCGGAACCGTGCCGACATCACTCTTCTCAACCCCACCGACTACTTTCTGTATCTGCCCTTGCTGCCCCAGGTCGCCGCCGGGATCCTCGATCCCCGGCGGATCGCCCTGCCCCTGTCCGGCACCTTGCGCGGAGTGCGCACCGTGCTCGGGGAAGCGGACGGCGTCGATCTCGACGGGAAGCGGGTGCACTACACCGACCCCGAGGGCGTCCGCGGTGCCCTCGGCTATGACCGGCTGGTGCTCTGCGTCGGCAGCGTCAACAAGCTGTTGCCCATCCCCGGCGTCGCCGAGCACGCGCACGGCTTCCGCGGACTGCCCGAGGCCCTCTACCTCCGTGACCATGTGATCCGGCAGACCGAGCTGGCAGCCGTCGCCGCGGACGCCGGTCTCGCCGCCGCCCGGTGCACCTTCGTCGTCGTCGGCGCCGGATACACCGGCACCGAGGTGGCCGCTCATATGCGGATGTTCACCGCCGAGCTCGCCCGCCGTAACCCCCTCCCGTACGGGGTGCGGCCACGCTGGCTGTTGCTGGACGTGGCGCCCCGCGTGCTGCCCGGGATGGACGACAAGCTGTCCCGCACGGCCGACCGGGTGCTGCGCCGGCGGGGGGTCGAGGTGCGCATGGGGACCTCCGTGAAGGAGGCCACCCGGGACGGGGTGCTGCTCTCCGACGGCGAGTTCGTCGCCTCGCGGACCCTGGTGTGGTGTGTGGGGGTGCGGCCCGACCCGCTGGTCGAGGGCACCGGGCGGCCGCTGGAGAAGGGGCGGCTGATCGTCGACCCGTATCTCCAGCTCCCCGGTTGCGACGACGTGTTCGCCTGCGGGGACGCGGCCGCCGTGCCGGACCTGGCGAATCCCGGCGCGTTCACCCCGATGACCGCCCAGCACGCGTGGCGGCAGGGGCGGGTGGCCGGCGAGAACGTGGCCGCCTCGCTCGGCAGCGGAAGGCCCCGGCGCCCCTACCGCCACCGTGACCTGGGGTTCGTCGTCGACCTCGGAGGTCTCCAGGCCGCCGCCGACCCGCTCGGGGTGCCCCTGTCCGGGCCGCCCGCCGGGCTGGTGACCCGCGGCTACCACCTCGCGGCGATGCCCACGGGCCGGGTACGGGTCGCCGCCGACTGGCTGCTGGACGCCGTACTGCCGCGCCAGGGCGTGCAGTTGGGCCTCGTGCGGTCCTGGTCGGTGCCGCTGGACACGGCCTCACCGGAGCTGCCGAAGGCCCCCGAAACCGCTACCGACACTCCCTCCGAAGGAGCCTCATGAACACCGCAGAACTCGTCGAACTCGCCCAGCAGCTGCGCGTGGACAGCGTGCGGGCGGCCGCTGCGGCCGAGTCCGGGCATCCGACCTCGTCGATGTCCGCCGCCGATCTGATGGCGGTCCTGCTCGCCCACCATCTGCGCTACGACTTCGACCGGCCCGCCCACCCCGGAAACGACCGCCTCATCCTCTCCAAGGGCCACGCCTCGCCCCTGCTGTACGCCGCCTACAAGGCGGCCGGTGCCATCGAAGACGCCGAACTGCTCACCTTCCGCAAGCTCGGCTCCCATCTGGAGGGGCACCCCACCCCGCGCCGGGTGCCCTGGGTCGAGACCGCCACCGGCTCCCTCGGCCAGGGCCTGCCGGTCGGCGTCGGTATCGCGCTGTCCGGGAAGCGGCTGGAGCACGGCCGGTACCGGACCTGGGTGCTGTGCGGGGACAGCGAACTGGCCGAGGGCTCGGTGTGGGAGGCCGCCGAGCACGCCGGGTACGAGCATCTCGACAACCTCACCGCGATCGTCGACGTCAACCGGCTCGGCCAGCGCGGCCCCACCCGGCACGGCCACGACCTCGACGCCCACGCCCGCCGCTTCCAGGCCTTCGGCTGGCACACCGTGGAGATCGACGGCCATGACGTGGACGCCATCGACCGCGCCTACGGCGAGGCCGCGTCCACGGTCGGACAGCCCACGGTGATCCTCGCCCGCACCCGCAAGGGCCGGGGCGTCGCCGCCGTCGAGGACCGCGAGGGCATGCACGGCAAGCCGCTGCCGGACGCCGAGGAGGCCATCGCCGAACTGGGCGGAATCCGCGACCTCCACGTTCATGTGCAGGAGCCTCCGGCGGCCCGTGCCCTGCACTCCGTGCCCACCGGCACGCTCGAACTCCCGCGCTACGACAAGGGCGACGAGGTTCCCACCCGGGACGCCTTCGGCAAGGCGCTGGCCGCGCTCGGCACCGCACGCGCCGACGTCGTCGCACTGGACGGCGAGGTCGGCGACTCCACCCGTACCGAGTTCTTCGGCAAGGAACACCCCGACCGCTACTTCGAGTTCTACATCGCGGAACAGCAACTCGTCGCGGGCGCCGTCGGCATGGCCACCCGCGGCTGGGTACCGTACGCCGCCACGTTCGCCGCCTTCCTCACCAGGGCCCACGACTTCGTCCGCATGGCCTCGATCAGCGGCAGCGGGATCAACCTGGTCGGCTCGCACGCGGGCGTCTCGATCGGTCAGGACGGGCCCTCCCAGATGGGCCTGGAGGACCTGGCGATGTTCCGCTCCGTGTACGGCTCGACCGTGCTGTACCCCTGCGACGCCAACCAGACCGCCAAACTCGTCGTGACCATGGCCGGGCTCGACGGCATCCGCTACCTGCGCACCTCGCGCGGTGCGAGCCCGGTGATCTACGGGCCGGACGAGGAGTTCCCGGTGGGCGGCAGCAAGGTGCTGCGCTCCTCCGCCGAGGACCGGCTGACCGTGGTCGCCGCCGGGGTCACCCTGCACGAGGCGCTGAAGGCCGCCGACGCGCTCGCCGAGGACGGCATCCGGATCCGGGTCGTCGACCTGTACTCGGTCAAGCCCGTCGACCAGCAGACCCTGCGCCGGGCCGCCGAGGAGACCGGCTGTCTGCTCACCGTCGAGGACCATCGCGAGGAGGGTGGACTCGGTGACGCGGTCGCCGAGGCGTTCGCCGACGGCCGGCCGGTACCGCGCCTGGTACGGCTCGCCGTGCGGACCATGCCGGGCTCGGCCGCGCCCGACCAGCAGCTGCACGCGGCGGGCATCGACGCCGAGTCGATCGCGGCGGCCGGGCGACTGCTGGTCGAGGAGGCCGTCGTGCGATGACCGGTGACGAGGTGGTCGTGCGATGACCGCCGACGAGGTGATCATGTGATGAGCGGTGACGAGGTGCGGCCGGTGCGGGCTGGTCGCCGGACGGTGGAGGTGCACCGGCCCGGCAAGGTGCTCTTCCCCGGAGGCGACGGCGCGAAGGAGTACACCAAGGCCGACCTCGTCGACTACTACAGGTCCGTCGCGCCCTACCTGCTGCCACAGCTCCGCGGGCGCCCGCTGATGCTCGAACGGCACCCCGACGGTGTGGACGGCCCGCGGTTCATGCAGAAGAACACCCCGGACCACTACCCGGAGTGGATCGAGCGGGCCGAGGTCGCCAAGGAGGGCGGCACGGTGACCCATGTGGTCTGCGGCGACACCGCCACTCTCCTCTACCTCGCGGACCAGGCCTGCATCACCCTGCACCGCTGGCTCTCCCGCACCCCCCGCCTCAACTACCCCGACCAGCTGGTTCTCGACCTGGACCCTCCCGGCACCGACTTCGCCCCGGTGCGGGAGGCCGCCGGCTGGGCCCGTGACCTGTTCGACCGGCTGGAGCTGCCTTCGGCGCCGATGACCACCGGCTCCCGGGGACTCCATCTCGTCGTTCCGCTGAACGGCCGGCACGACTTCGACGAGGTACGCGCATTCGCCCACGACCTGGCCGAGCTGCTCGCCGCCGAACACCCCGACCGGCTCACCACCGCCGTCCGCAAGGAGGACCGCGGTGACCGGCTCTTCCTGGACGTCGGGCGCAACGCCTACGCCCAGACCGCGGTCGCCCCCTACACCGTGCGGGCCATCCCCGGCGCCCCCGTCGCCGTACCCGTCACCTGGGACCAGCTCGACGACCCGGGCCTGGACGCCCGCCGCTGGACCATCGCCGACGCCGTCGACCAGGCCCGCACCGACCCCTGGGGCGGTCTGCCGTCCCGTGGCCGCGCCCTGGGCCCGGCCCGCCGCCGCCTCGACGCGCTGCGCGCCGGCACCGGCTGAGCCGGGTTCCGGCACACCTCACGGCGGAATCGGCCGAGTCGGCTCCGGCGCACGCAAGGCGTCGCCGTCCGGACGCGTTGCGTCACCGGCCGGCTGTGAAGGTTTGATCCTGGGACCTCCGGCCACTCGGACCAAGAGGTGGCCATGACGAACACAAATGACACGTCAAAGACGCAGGATTCACCAAAAGACCGCAATCACGAAGACGGGTCCGGCCCCGAGGAGAACCGGCCGCGCCCGATGGAGGTGCTGCGCCAGGCCCGTGCCCAGCTCGCCGAACTCACCGGTATGGCCGCCGAGTCCGTGTCGTCCTTCGAACAGACGGAGGACGGCTGGGTGTTGGAGGTCGAGGTCCTCGAACTCCCCAGGGTGCCCGACACGATGAGCCTGATGGCGAGCTACCGGGTCGAGCTCGACCCCGACGGGCAGCTCACCGGCTACCGGCGCATGGGCCGCTACGAACGCGGACGCGCCGACGCACACCGGTCCGGCGGCCGCTAGGCCGCCCGACGGCGGACACATCACACGACAAGGAGGGTGGACAGGCATGACGGTCGTACCGGCACAGCAGACCGGCGGAGGCGGCAGCAGCGGCCTCTATGACGTACTCGAACTCGTTCTCGACCGAGGGCTGGTCATCGACGCGTTCATTCGGGTCTCTCTGGTCGGAATCGAGATTCTGAAGATCGACGTCCGGGTCGTGGTCGCCAGCGTGGACACGTATCTGCGCTTCGCCGAGGCCTGTAACCGGCTCGACCTGGAGTCCGGCCCGAACAAGAGCCCCGGCCTGCCGGACGTGGTCGGCCAGGTCACCGAGTCCGGTGCCCGTGGCAAGTCGAAGGGCGCCCTCTCCGGCGCCGCCGAGACCATCTCCGATGCCTTCCAGCAGGCTCGCGACGAGCGCTCCGGCGAGAGCGAGTCCCGCCCGCGCCCCCGTAAGTCGACCATAGCGCGCCGCAAGGAGGAGCAGGAGTGAGCACCTATGTCTACGGCATCACGGCCGCCGGACACCCCTCTCTGCCCGAGGGCATGGGCGGTGTCGGCGACCCCGCCCGGCCGGTGCGCGTGCTGACGCAGGGCCCGCTCGCCGCCCTGGTGAGCGAGGCCCCGGAGGGGCTGCGCCCCAAGCGCAAGGACCTGCTCGCTCACCAGCAGGTGCTGGCCGAGGCGGGCGGCGGCGGGTGTGTGCTGCCCATGCGGTTCGGCAGTGTCGCCCCGGACGACGACACCGTCACCAGCGTCCTCGCCGAACGCGCCGACCACTACGAGGAGCGGTTGCGCACCCTCGACGGCAAGGTCGAGTACAACATCAAGGCCAGCCACGTCGAAGAGGCGGTCCTGCACCGGGTGATGTCCGAGAACCCGGAGCTGCGCGCCCTCGCCGAGGCCAACCGGCAGGAGGGCGGCGGCAGCTACGACAGCCGGCTGCAACTGGGCGAGATGGTGGTGGCCGCTGTCCAGGCCCGGGAGGCCGAGGACGCCGTGGAGCTGCGGCAGGCACTGGAAGCGGAGGCGGCGGCCGTGAGCGTGGGCCCCGAGTCCACCGGCTGGCTCGCCAACGTGTCCTTCCTCGTCGACCGGGACTCCGCGGAGAACTTCCTGGCCGCCGTCGAACGGCTGCGCAAGAGCCATCCGCATCTGGAAGTACGCATCAACGGGCCGCTGCCGCCGTACAGCTTCGTCGAACCGGGTGCCTCCGAGCCCGCCGGCACCACGGCAGGCGGCGCCGAGGCCTAGAGCAGGAGCACGTACCCATGGGACTGATCAAGGAGCTGCTGCTACTGCCCTTCGCACCCGTGCGCGGCAGCGCCTGGGTCGTCGAGCAGGTAGTGCACGAGGCGGAACGGATCTACTACGACCCCGCCGCGATCCGGGCCGAACTGGCCCGGCTGGAGGAACGGCTGGAAGCCGGTGAGATCGACGAGGAGGAGTTCGACCGGGCCGAGGACGAACTCCTCGACCGGCTGGAGATCGCCCTGCGCAAAGGCGCCGGGCCCGGCAATGGGATGCATACATGAACCGAACAGGACTGGGCCTCGCGATCGGGGCTGGATACCTCCTGGGCCGGACCAAGAAGCTGAAGCTGGCCTTTGCCGTCGGCACGCTGGTTGCCGGCAAGAAGCTGAATCTGAGCCCGGGGGCGCTCATGAGCGTCGTCAACCAGCAGCTGCGTGACAATCCGCAGTTCAAGGAGATAGGCGACCAGCTGCGCGAGGATCTGCGCGGTGTCGGCCGGGCCGCTTCCGGCGCCATGGTCGAACGGCAGCTCGACTCCCTCGCCGACCGGTTGCACGGCCGTACCGCCGAGGTGCGCGACCAGCTGGCCGGCGTCGTGCCGGACACCGGCACCCTCGGTCTCGATGACGACCGGGACGACGAGGAGGACGCCGAGGAGGAGGACGAGGACCGTCGCGGGCGGGCCGAGGACGACGACGAGCGCGGCGGTGGCGAGGAGAAGCGCGACAGGGGGCCCGCCCGCAAGGCCCCGGCGAAGCAGGCGGCCAAGAAGGTTCCGGCCAAGAAGGCGGCCGCCAAGAAGGCTCCGGCCAAGAAGGCCGCGCAGGGCCGGCCCGCCGCCAAGAAGACGGCGGGCCGGGCCCCGAAGGGAGGCGGTGACCGATGAACAACAGCCCGCTCACGGACGCGGCCCGCTCCGAGGCCGCCGACCGCCTGAAGGCGGAGGTGCAGGAGTACCTCGCCGCCCAGGCCCAGCGCCTGCTCGTAGGCGCAGGACGCAAGCTCGGCGAGACCACCGGCAAGCTCAACGACATCGCCGAGGGCAACAGCCCGGGCTTCGCCCAGCTGGCCCTGGACGCCGGCCGCAAGGTCGCCGAGGGCAAGGGGCCGGTGCGCTCCGCAGTGGAGATCGGCCTGTCCCACGCGAAGGACACCGTCATGGACAAGGTGCGCAACATCGGGGGTGGCAAGGGCAAGGGGAAGAGCAGCGGACAGAAGCCGACCGTCATCATCGAGTCGGTCGACGTCGGCGTGCCGGTGCGCACCGCCTACGACCAGTGGACCCGCTACCAGGACTTCAGCACCTTCGCCAAGGGTGTGAAGAGTGCCAGCCGTACCGACGACACCACGTCGGACTGGCAGGGCAAGATCTGGTGGTCCAGCCGCAGCTGGAAGGGCCACACCATCGAGCAGGTCCCCGACTACCGCATCCAGTGGTCGTCGGAGGGCGCCAAGGGCACCCACAAGGGCGTCGTCACGTTCCACTCGCTCGACGAGAACCTCACCCGCATTCTCCTGGTGATGGAGTACTACCCCAGCGGCTTCTTCGAGAAGACCGCGAACATCTGGCGCGCCCCGGGCCGCCGGACCCGTCTCGACCTCAAGCACTTCGCCCGGCACATCTCCATCAAGGGCGAGGTGGACGACGGCTGGCGCGGCGAGATCCGCGACGGCGAGGTCGTCCGCAGCCATGAGGACGCCCTGGCCGAGGAAGAGAACGAAGAGAACGAAGAGAACGAGGAGAACGAGGGCGAGGAGCAGTACGAGGACGAGGAGCCGTACGACGAGGCGGAGGCCGCCGGGCAGGGGGAGGATGAGGAGTACGAAGAGGAAGGCGAAGAGGCCGAGGAGGAGCCCGAGGACGGGTACGAGGACTCTGAGGTCACCGAGCGCGAGGCCGAGGACGAGGACGAGTACGCCGAGTCCGGGAGCCGTCGATGACGATGCCCGGTCGGCTGCCCGAGCCGTACGGACGTGACGGTGGAGGCGCCAACCTCGCCGACATCCTGGAGCGCGTCCTGGACAAGGGCATCGTCATTGCCGGTGACATCAGGATCAACCTGCTCGACATAGAACTGCTCACCATCAAGCTTCGCCTGGTCGTCGCCTCCGTCGACCGGGCGAAGGAGATGGGCATCGACTGGTGGGAGCACGACCCCGAGCTGTCCACCCGTGCCCGGCGCGACCAGCTCACGCGGGAGAACCACGAGTTGCGGGAACGGCTCGCGGCGCTGGAGGCGCTGGAGGCCGGACGCGGGCGACGGCAGGAGGAGGAGCGATGACCGCACAGGCCGGACTCCGGTACGTGTACGCCGTCTGCCGCCCCTTCGAGGCGGCCCTCCAGTCCCAGCTCACCGGCGTGGCCGGCGCCCCGCCCGGGCTGCTCAGGCACCACGGGCTGGTCGCCGTCGTCAGCACGGTCCCGGAGGGGGACTTCGCCGAGGGGCCCCTGCGGGACCATCTGGAGGATCTGGACTGGCTGGCCGCGACCGCCCGCGCCCATCAGGGTGTGATCGACGCGCTCACCACGGTCACCACCCCGCTGCCGCTGCGGCTCGCCACGGTCTTCCGGGACGACAGCGGCGTACGGACCATGATGGAGGCCCGCGAGGCCGATTTCCTGCGCACCCTCGACCGGCTCGAGGGACGGGTCGAGTGGGGCGTCAAGCTGTACGCCGACCCGCCCGAGCAGGAGCCGGCGCCCGTCGGCAAACCCGTCAGCGGGCGGGACTATCTGCGGCAGCGGCGAACGCGCAGCCGCGAGCACGAGGAGAAATGGCGGGCCGCCGAGGAATTCGCCGCCGCCCTCCACAGGCAGCTTTCCCAGCACGCCGAGGATTCCCGGTTGCACCCACCGCAGAACGCGGTGCTTTCCGGAGCGCCGGGACAGAATCTACTCAACGCGGCTTATCTGGTGGCGCGCGCGGAATCCGAGGAATTCGTGGAACTGGTCGACCGTACCAAGGACGAGGCACCCGGAATGCGGGTGGAACTCACCGGGCCCTGGGCGGCCTACTCGTTCACGGAACCGACGCAGGAACCGGGGGAGGGGGCCGGGCGGTGACCATCGTCGAACGTCGTGAGGTCGCCCTGGTCGACCTGCTCGACCGGCTGCTGGCCGGCGGGGTCGTCATCACCGGCGACATCACCTTGCGCATCGCGGATGTCGACCTCGTCCGGATCGACCTCAACGCGCTGATCAGCTCGGTCAACGCCCAAGTGCCCGCGCCCTGGGGGGAGCCGACGTGAATGAGCACCGCGACCTGGAGCCGGGCGAGGACCTGGAGCGCGAGGACCTGGAGCGGGGCGAGATCCTGGAGCCGGGCGAGCGCCGCAACCGGCTGGACCTCGACCCGGACACCGTCGAGCGCGACCTGGTCAAGCTGGTGCTGACCGTCGTGGAGCTGCTGCGTCAGCTGATGGAGCGGCAGGCGCTGCGCCGCTTCGACACCGGGGACCTCACCGAGCAGCAGGAGGAGCGGATCGGGCTCACCCTGATGCTCCTGGAGGACCGCATGGCCGAACTCCGGGACCGCTACGGACTGCGGCCCGAGGACCTCAATCTGGACCTCGGGCCGCTGGGACCGCTGTTGCCGCGCGAGTGAGCCGGCCACCAGGAGGTGGCCTCACCACCTGTACCAGCGGCCCCTGCCGCCGGCGCCGGTCGTGCCGCGGACCAGGAATCCGAGTAGCCACAGCACAAGTACGGCGAGCGCGACCCACCAGAGCAGTTTCACCGCGAATCCGGCACCGAAAAGTATCAGCACCAGAAGCAGTACCAGCAGAATGGGAACCATAGTCTGACCTCCTGTGATCCGAGTTTCCCGAATGACACGGATCAGACTTGCTTCCGGCAGAGAATCTCTCCGTGCAGCACGGCGAACCAGCCGTCGTCCTGGGCCGCCCATTCCCGCCAGGCCGCCGCTATCGCGTGCAGTTGCCCGGTGCTCGCGTGACCGCCCTCCGTGGCCCGCCCGGCGTAGGACGAGGCGACCGTGCGGTCCGCCCACAGCTCGCCCCACCACTCCCGTTCCTCGGTCGTGCTGTACGTCCAGGTGCCGGAGGTGGCGGTGATGTCGGTCAGCCCCGCGGCCAGCGCCCAGGACTTCAGCCGCCGCCCGGCGTCCGGCTCACCCCCGTTGGCCCGCGCCACCCGCCGGTACAGCTCCAGCCACTCGTCCAGCCCCGGCACCGCCGGGTACCAGGTCATCGCCGCGTAGTCCGAGTCTCGTACGGCGACGAAACCGCCGGGCCTGGTGACCCGGCGCATCTCGCGCAGCGCCCGCACCGGGTCGCCCACGTGCTGGAGCACCTGGTGGGCGTGGACCACGCAGAAGGTGTCGTCCGGGTAGTCCAGCGCGTGCACGTCGGCGACCGTGAAGTCCACGTTCGTCAGCCCGCGCCCGGCGGCGGTCGACCTGGCCTGCTCAAGGATGCCCGGCGCGTGGTCGGCGCCGGTGACATGGCCCTCGGGCACCAGTTCCGCCAGGTCGGCGGTGATCGTGCCGGGGCCGCAGCCGATGTCCAGGATCCTCATGTGGGGCTTCAGCGCACCGAGCAGATACGCCGCGGAGTTGGCGGCGGTACGCCAGGTGTGGGAACGCAGCACCGACTCGTGGTGCCCGTGCGTGTAGACGGCGGTCTCCTGCGGTTTCGACATGGCTCAGCCCCTTCGCTTCACACCGGGCGGACGGGGCCGGTCGACCCCGTCCCGCGCTGTCCGCAACGCTACGCCCGCACGCCGAATGATGAGATCCGAGTTTTACGATATGGACTGACGAACTGTCAGTGGGACCGGTAGACGGTCAGCGCCTCGGGCAGCTTCTCCACTGTCACCTCCCCCGTCACATCGGTGACTTCGCCGTCGTACGCGAGCGGGGTGCCGGTCTTGAGGCCGGTGAGACGCAGCCGGCTCACCCGCACCTCCGCGTGCGCGGGGGAACGGACCAGCGGGGCCGCGACGGCGGCGGAGAGCAGGCGCAGCGCGGGATGCCGACCGCCGTGCACCACCCGTACGTCCAGCTGCCCGTCCGCCAGGTCGGTACGGCGGCCCGGTGTCAGGCCCATCCGGTGGTAGACGCAGTTGCCGACGAACAGCAGCCACAACGGGTGGGCCTCGCCGCCGTGTTCGACCTCCAGCGGATGCCGGTCCGTGCGCAGCACGCGCAGCGCCGCGAGCACCTCGGCGGGCCGGCCGCCGATGCGGTGCGCCCAGCGCTCCCGCTCGCGCACCAGCTCGGGATACACGCCGAGGCTCAGCGTGTTGAGGAAGACGCCCTCCTTGCCGTCGCAGGCGAAGCGGCCGACGTCCACCCGGACCGCCTCGCCGTCGCGCACCGCACGGCCCAGGGCGCGGCCGTCCTCGACACTCAGGTCGTAGGCGAAGTGGTTGAGGGTGCCGCCGGGCAGCACCGCGAGCGGCAGGCCGTGCCGCAGGGCGATCTGGGCGGCCGCGTTCACGGTGCCGTCGCCGCCGCACACCCCGAGCACCTGCGCCCGCAGCGCCGCCTTCTCCAACTCGGCCCGCACCTCGGACGGTTCGCACTCCACCAGTTCGGCCTTCGGCAGCTCGTCGTGCAGCGCCCGGACCCGGTCGGCGCTGCCCGAGGCGCGGTTGGCCACCATCACCAGGCCGTCCCCGTCGGGCAGCGCCGGGGCGTCCGCACGGGGCCGGGGCGGCGGGCCGTTCTGGCCCCGGGTCGGCACCAGCCGGCGTAGGGCGAACGCGGCGCCCGCGCCCAGCGCCGCGCCCGCGAGCACATCGCTCGGGAAGTGCACGCCCGTGTAGACCCGGGACATGGCGACGGAGAACGCCACCGGCGCCACCACCGCGCCCCACGCCGGGGACTCCAGGGCGACGCCGGTCGCGAACGCGGCCGCCGACGCGGCGTGTCCGGAGGGGAAGGAGGTGGTGATCGGCTGCCGCTTCAGATGCCGTACCGCCGGCACCGGGTCCAGGACCGGCCGGGGCCGGCGTACCGAGCGCTTGCCAACCGTGTTGATGGTCAGGGAGGCCAGGCTGAGCGAGGCCAGGCCGCGGGCGGCGGCCCGGCGGGCCCGGGGGGTGCGGGACGCGGCCACCGCGGCCGCCACCGCGAACCACAGCACGCCGTGGTTGGCGCTGCGGCTCAGCCGGGGCAGCACCGGCTCGGCGAACGGCCAGTTCCGCTCGGCGGCCACCTCGAACAGCCTCAGGTCGAGAGCGAGCAGCCGGTCGCGCAGCGCGTGCCGGCCCGGCTTCAGGACGGTCAGGTCAACATCTGGGCTCATGCGGGTCCGGTTACCCTGAAGTGGCTGTTTCCTGCCGGTACGCGGTGCGGTCGAGTGAGAGGAACCCACGGATGCGCCTGCTCCTCATACGTCACGGGCAGACCCCGACCAATGTCGACTTCCTGCTCGACACCGGCGTACCGGGCCCCGGTCTGACCGCGCTCGGCGAACAGCAGGCGGCGGCCCTTCCCGAGGCCCTCGCCGACGAGGACATCGAGGTCCTCTACGTCTCCACGCTGACCCGCACCCAGCTCACCGCCGCCCCGCTGGCCGCGGCCCGCGGTCTCCGCCCGGTCGTCCGCGACGGCATCCGCGAGGTCTCCGCCGGCGACCTGGAGATGCTGCCCGGTCACTCCGAGCGGGGCGAGGAGTACATGCGAACCGTCTTCGCCTGGGCGGCCGGGGACACCGCGCTGCGCATGCCCGGCGGGGAGACCGGGGACGAGGCCCTGGCCCGCTACGACGCCGTGATCGCCGAGGCCGCGGCGAGTGGCGCCAGGACAGTCGCCATGATCAGCCACGGCGCCGCGATCCGCCTGTGGACAGCGGCCCGCGCCGACAACGTCGACATCGCCTACGCCGCCGCCCGCCCCCTCGACAACACCGGCGTGGTCATCCTGGAGGGCTACCCGGAGGACGGCTGGAAGGCGGTCTCCTGGGAGGGCGCGGTCGTGGAGCCGGCGGGGGCGAGCGGGCCGACGGGGGAGCCGTTGGAGTCCGCCGCGGAGTGACTACGCGCCCGCATCCGCAGACGCCGGGCTGATAACGGTTTGCCCCCGGTCGGGGGCGCCACGCAGAATCCCAGACCATGGGACATCTGGAAGCCGCGCATCTCGAGTACTACCTCCCCGACGGGAGGCCCCTGCTCGGGGATGTGTCCTTCCGGGTCGGTGAGGGGGCAGCCGTCGCGCTGGTGGGCCCCAACGGCGCAGGCAAGACCACCCTGCTGCGGCTGATCTCCGGTGAGCTGAAGCCGCACGGCGGCACCGTGACCGTGAGCGGCGGCCTCGGCGTGATGCGCCAGTTCGTGGGCTCCGTACGGGACGAGACCACCGTGCGTGACCTGCTGGTGTCCGTGGCGCCGCCCGGGATCCGGGAGGCCGCGCAGGCCGTCGACCGGGCCGAGCACGGCATCATGACCGTCGACGACGAAGCCGCCCAGCTCCGCTACGCGCAGGCGCTCGCCGACTGGGCCGAGGTGCGCGGCTACGAACACGAGACGCTCTGGGACATGTGCACGACGGCCGCGCTCGGCGTGCCGTACGAGAAGGCCCAGTGGCGGCAGGTGCGCACCCTCTCCGGCGGTGAGCAGAAGCGGCTGGTGCTGGAGGCCCTCTTCCGGGGCACCGACGAGGTGCTGCTGCTCGACGAGCCGGACAACTACCTCGACGTCCCCGGCAAGCGCTGGCTGGAGGCGCAGCTCAAGGAGACCCGCAAGACGGTCCTGTTCGTCTCCCACGACCGGGAACTCCTAGCCCGCGCCGCCGAGAAGATCGTCTCCGTCGAGCCCTCGCCCACCGGCGCCGACGCCTGGGTGCACGGCGGTGGCTTCGCCACCTACCACGAGGCCCGGCGTGAACGCTTCGCCCGCTTCGAGGAACTGCGCCGCCGCTGGGACGAGAAGCACGCCCAGCTGAAGAAGCTGGTGCTGAACCTCCGCCAGGCGGCCGCCGTCTCCCACGAGATGGCGTCCCGGTACGCGGCCGCGCAGACCCGGCTGCGCAAGTTCGAGGAGGCCGGCCCGCCCCCGGAGCCGCCGCGCGACCAGGACATCCGGATGCGGCTGCGCGGCGGCCGTACCGGTGTGCGGGCCGTCACCTGCGCGGGACTCGAACTCACCGGCCTGATGAAACCCTTCGACCTGGAGGTCTTCTACGGCGAACGGGTCGCCGTCCTCGGCTCCAACGGCTCCGGCAAGTCGCACTTCCTGCGGCTGCTGGCCGGCCAGGAGGTGGCGCACACGGGACAGTGGAAGCTGGGCGCACGGGTGGTGCCCGGCCACTTCGCGCAGACTCACGCCCACCCCGAGCTCCAGGGCCGTACCCTCCTCGACATCCTGTGGACGGAACACTCCCAGGACCGGGGCGCCGCGATGTCCCGGCTGCGCCGCTACGAGCTGACGGACCAGGCCGAACAGACCTTCGATCGGCTCTCCGGTGGCCAGCAGGCCCGGTTCCAGATCCTCTTGCTGGAGCTACAGGGTGTAACGGCGCTGCTGCTGGACGAGCCGACCGACAACCTCGACCTGGAGTCCGCCGAAGCCCTCCAGGAGGGTCTGGAGGCCTTCGACGGCACGGTGCTCGCCGTCACCCACGACCGCTGGTTCGCCCGCTCCTTCGACCGCTACCTGGTCTTCGGCACCGACGGCCGGGTCCGCGAGACCCCGGAGCCGGTGTGGGACGAGCGCCGGGTGGAGCGAGCCCGCTAGTACTACAGGGCTAGATCTGGATCACGGAGTGATGGGAGGCTCTGGCTGTGGCCACGACACAGCCCCGTGATTCAGATCGTTCGTCGGACGC
>NZ_JBVKCG010000026.1:0-101875 GCF_055634995.1 Streptomyces sp. NPDC111744 | reverse complement strand
GGTGCCCCGGCTCGGGCCGGGCCGCCCACGCACCCGGCCGGACAAGGTTCGTGCCGACAAGGCGTACGGCTCCCGCGCGAACCGTGACTACCTGCCGGCTGCGTGAGGTGTGGGACCCGCGCATCAGCCCCACGCTGAAAACTCGGTACGCGTACGACTCCGACGGCCGCGTCAGCACCCTCACCCAGCCCGGTGAGCTGCCGTGGACCTTCGCTTATGGCAAGGCCGGCTCCGCCGCGACCGCAGGCGCGGGAATGCTGCTGAGCGCCTCCCACGCGGCCCTGGCCGAGGGCAGCGCGAGCACCACGTCGGGCACGGCGACCACCAGCGTTGTCTACGACGTCCCGCTCAGCGACGGTAACGCGCCCTACGCCATGGATGCCGACACGGTCGCAAGCTGGGCCCAGCAAGACGCCCCGACCGACGCGACGGCCGTCTTCCCGGCCGACTCCGTGCCGTCGTCCCACACCGGAAGGGACCTGGCGTCCGGCGACTACGGCCGCGCCACCATCACCTACATCAGCGCCGACGGCCGGGAAAGCGACTCGGCGGCGCCGGGCGGCGCCATCACCGCCACCGACCACGACGTGTACGGACACGAGATCAGCAGCCTGACGGCCGCCAACCGCGCGCTCGCGTTGGGTACTTCCAGTGGTGCCTCCAGCGAACTGGCCGGACTCGGACTGACCGACCTGTCTACCGCTGACCGCGCCCGGCAGCTCGCCACCGTCTCCGAGTACTCCACTGACGGCGTGCGGCTCTTGGACGAGTACGGCCCGCTGCACGAGGTCACCCTCACCGGCGAACTCAAGGGAGACGGCGGCACGCTGCCCGCAGGCTCGGTGGTTCCCGCCCGGTCGCACACCTCGTACACCTACGACCAGAACCGCCCCGGTGATGCGGCGGTCTCGGACCTGGTAACCACCACGCAGACCGGAGCCTCCGTCGCTGGATACTCCGCAGACGGCGACACCCGCACCATCACCACCACCTACGACTGGTCGACAGGCCAGCAACTGGCAGTCGACGGCGGCGCCACCACCAACACCGTGACGGCCTACGACGACGCCGGCAGGGTGGCCACCACCCGCACCGCCGGCTCCTCCGGCTCGGACGCGGACACGCTGAACTACACCTACTACACCGCAGACGGCTCGGGCACCTGCGGTAGCCGCCCCGAATGGGCCGGGCTGCTGTGCCGTACCGCGCCCGCGGCCGCGATCACCGGTGGCGGCAGTAACCCGACTGAGGCGGTCACCACCGCCTACACCTACAACCGTTGGGGTCAGGCCACCACCAAGGCGGAGACCGCCAACGGCGTGACCCGCACCACCACCATCACCACGGACACCGCAGGCCGGACCGTCAAGAGCGAGGTCACCGGCGGCACCGGCAAGACGACCCCCAACACCAGCTTCGCCTACGACAAGGACAACGGGCAGATCGCCTCCCAGTCCTCAGGCAGCCAGACCGTCGCCTACACCTACGACGCTCTCGGACGGCTCCTGACCTACGACGACGGCACGGGCAACACCACGACCCGGGCCTATGACGCCCTCGACCGGACGGTGAAGACCACCGACTCGGCTCCTTCCACCGTGACATACGCGTACGACACGGCGGGCAACGTGAAGAGCCTGGCGGACTCGGTCGCCGGCACGTTCACCAGCGCGTACGACGCCGACGGCATCCTCACGTCGCAGAGTCTGCCGGGCGGGTACAGCCTGGCGGTCAGCACCGACACGGCGGGCAACGAGACCGGCCGGCAGTACACGGCGAGCGACGGCACAACCGTCGCCGCAGACACAGCCGCGTACTCGGCGGACGGACAGCAACTCGGCGACACTCAGACCGACGGGCCAAGCGTCGACACCGCCTACACCTACGACAGTGCCGGCCGCCTCACCCAGGCCGCCGACACCACCGCCAGCGGCTGCACCACCCGCGCCTACACGTTCGACAGCAACAGCAACCGCACCCAGCTGAAGACCAGCTCGGACGACTGCAACAGCAGCACCGACAACACCACCACGATCACCACGCCTTACACCTACGACTCGGCAGATCGCCTGGTCAACAGCGGCTACGCATACGACGCCCTTGGCCGCACCACCACCGACGGCACCACCGCCCTGTCCTACTACACCAACGACCTGGTGGCTTCGGAGACCGTCGGATCCACACGCAACAACTGGAGCCTTGACGCCGCTTACCGTCTCGGCACGCAGACCACCCAGACCCAGGGGGCTGACGGCACCTGGACTGACACCGCTTCGGTCACCAACCACTACGGGTGCGGCTGCGACAGCCCGACCTGGAGCAAGACCGGCAGTACCCTCAGCCGGGATGTTCGTGACGTCACGGGTGATCTGGGGGCCACGACGTCGGCAAGCGGGAACATCGTCCTCCAGTTGACCAACATCCACGGGGACGTCACCGTGCACCAGCCGCTGGACACGTCCGTCGCCAGCACCGTCCAGCACTACGACGAGTACGGCAACGCGCTGGACAGCACCGCCGGCGGCACCTACGGGTGGCTCGGAGGCTACCAGCGTCCGTCGGGCACCCTCAGCGGCGCTGTCCTGATGGGTGTCCGCCTCTACGCGCCGGCCGTCGGCCGCTTCCTCAGCACGGACTCTGTCTACGGCGGCAACTCTGATGCCTACACCTACCCGAGCGACCCGGTGAACGACCTGGATCTGACGGGCCAGTGGACGTGGTCTACGCACTACTACGGCATCCGATTCCGGCTCAACAAGAGCGAGACGTTCCACGCCGAGAACTACGCCTGGTGGGCCGACCACGCGGTCGGTTTCGCCGCGGTCGTCGGGCTGGGAAAGAACGCCTGGCTTGACTTCTTCACGCTGGACGCCGTGGTGATCGAGCGCAAGGCGAAGTGGGCCAACAAGGTTCACCACTGCCTCGAACTGCGCTGGCCTTGGGTGTACCCGGGACTGATCCCCTACACCTACTGGGGCAAGAAGAACGGCTGTAAGTAAGTCGGCCGAAAGCTGAAAGGGTGGCGGGAGGGGGGATCACCCTCCATCCCGCCGCCTTCCCCGACCTACGAGAGGTACCCATGTTGATCATTGAAGTGGTGCAGGCGGTGTTCATCATGGCTCTGCTCGTCACCGACGGCAGATCCGCCATGAAGCCCCTGGCGGTATGGACCGCGGTGGGGTTCACTGCGAGCCAGATCCTCACCGGGCGCGACGACGGACTGGCCGACACCTTCTTCAGACTGTGCATCGCCGTGTTCGTCACCATCGCGATAGACCGCTGGAGGTCCGAGCAAGAACGGCCGCTATGGTTGGCCGGAGTCGCCTGCCTGTTGAGCGGCGTCCTCATCGGCTGGGTTGCCTGACACCGCACGCGTTGAGACGACCGGCCGCTCGGTCAACCACACCGCCGGGAAAGCCGGTGGCGCCGGTGGCGAGCAGGACGTCGGTGACGACAGCAGGGGGACGCAGAACGCAGGATGTGACGTCCTCGGGCCTGCGAGCACGGCGGGGTATTGGGCTCGTTGAAGGTCCCACGCCTGGACATCCGCGACCCCGACCTCTACGCCGCGCTCACCACCGAAGCGACCGGCTCCGACGCCGCACGCGGCGCCCGCCTGGCGGCCGTACAGACCGGCCTCATGCGCGCCGCGGTGGAAGAGCGGTTTAGGCGGGTGCTGTCCTTCCACAGCCGCGTCAGTGAGGCGGAGGCGATGGCGGCCGCCGTCCCCGTGACGGCGGCCCGCCTCGCCGAGGACGAGCCGGCCACCTTCCCGCCGGCCGACCAGGTCTGGGCACAGTGGCTCTACGGCGAGCACCCGCCCGCCCACCGCCACCAGGTCCTCGAAGAGTTCGCCTCCGACTTCCTCGGCGCACCCGCAGGGGAAGGCCGGGACGTGCGCGCGGAACTGCGGGTGCTGTCCTCGGTCCGGGTGCTGGGTGAAGGCGTCGACACTGCCGAGTGCGACGCGGTCCTGTTCGCGGACGCCCGCGGCTCGATGGTGGACATCGTGCAGATGGTCGGCCGCGCCCTGCGCATGCGGCCGGGCGTCGGGAAACTCGCCACCCTGGTCGTTCCCGTGTTCCTCGGCGAGGACGAAGACGCCAACGCACTGCTCACCTCGGACGCGTACGGCAACCTCAGCAAGATTTTGGGCGCGCTCCGGGCTCACGACTCCGACACCATCGGGGCGTTGGCAGATCCCGTGTTCGCAACGCCCGCCCGGCGGCCGACGACGCCGACCAGGACGACGTCGACACCGACGTCGACACCGACGACCAGGACGCCGCTCGTATCGGGGCGGCGGCTGCCGGGGTACTCAAGTTCAGCGAGGAACGCGACCCTGCTGCTCTGGCCGCGTTCGTCCAGCTCCGGGTGATCGACCCGGAGGGCGCCTACTGGCTGCGCGGCATCGAGGCGGCCACGCGGTGGCTGCGCGAGACCGGCAACCGCGAACTGCGCGTCCCCTACACATTCGTGGCGCCCACAGACGCGGACTGGGGCGCGGCCGGCGGGCACCCGCTCGGGGTGTGGGTGGCAGATCAGCGCCGCTACTACGCGGCCGGGACCCTGGAAGCCTCCCGCGTGCAGCAGTTGGAGACGCTCGGCATGGTCTGGTCGGTACAGGCGTCCGCGTGGGACGCCGGCCTCGCCGTCGCCCGCTCCTACGCCAACGCGCACGGCCACCTGCTCCCGCCCACCACGGCCGTCTTCGGCGGCGACAACTTCCCCATCGGGGTATGGCTCAAGAACCAGCGTGCAGCCGCCCGGAAGGCCGCCGAGAACGCCCGGCGACGGGAGGCCGGGGAAACGGACATCTCCTACGCCGGAGAGCTGTCAGAGGCCCGTACGGAGGCGCTGGCGGACCTGGATCCGGGATGGTGCCCGGTATGGGAGATCAGCTGGCAGCGCGCCTACCGGCTCATCCTGGCGCACCTCAAGGCCGGGGGCAGCGTTCCGGCCCGGCCGGGCGAACTCATCGTGCAGGGCGATGACTTGGGAGCCTGGACCGCCGCGCAGCGCGCCGGGTGGGACAAGCTCATGCCCGCACAGCAGTGGCTCCTGGAGTCGGCCCGGATCGAGCCCGCAGACGACAGCGCACCGACACCGGGCGCGCCCCGCTCGCAAGACGCCCGATGGACGGCCAACCTCGCCGCCGCCCGCCAGTTCCACGCCCGCGAGGGCCACCTCCAGGTCCCCCGCCAGCATGTCGAGATCACCCCAGACAGCAACGGCGACGGCGACCAGGCGGCCGTGAAGCTGGGGGCCTGGCTCGACAACGCCCGCCGCCGGGCCGCCAAGCTGAGCGAAGAACGGCGCAGCGCACTCAACGCCCTCGGCATGCGCTGGTAGGAGCCCGGACGTTGAAAGGCCGGCGCCCAATCCGCGTGAGCGGGTGGCAAGGGCGCCGCCCACCGAAAGCCCCTAAGGGATCCACCCCCAGTCTACGGACCGCCTGCCCCTGCCCCTGCCCCATCCTGAGGGCATGTCACATTCCTGCGCGCAGACCGCCAAACACCGGAAGTGTGGGACCAACCGGGAAGTGGTGCGTTAGCATCCCGCGAAGCGGGTGGGGTGTGTCTCTTGCCTCCCCCCGAGTTCGGCCCAACTCCTTAAGGAGAGTTGGGTCTTTTTGCTGTTTGAGGCCCTGTGACTCCTCTGAAGGGGTGTAGGGGCCCCGTGTCCGCGGGGTCCAGGAGAGAGGGCCTGTCCGCTGGATCTGGCGGTCGCGACGGGCAGGCCCCCGAGCCAGAAGGCCCAAATATGACCGTACACATCTCGGCGGAAGTCGCCCTGATCCTGATCATTAGCTGTGTGACGGGGTTGCAGTCTTCAAGTACTCCTCACACAGCCACGACGGCTCCCCCACCCGGGGCGACCTTGGTGCGGCGGTCATGACGGCGGCGGCCGTGGCTGGCGTACTGGCCGTGCTGATGGGCGTGGGCAGTGGAGACAAGATGCCGTCGAGCGGTACCGATCCCGCGCCGACGGCGACCTCGGCGCGGACGCTTCACTGAATGGGTTCTGAGGCGCTGGCGGGTCGTTTGACGATGAAGCGGGTCGGCTGGCGGCCGCTCAGGGCGCAGCGCAAGCCTCTATTTCGGGGCGGGGCGGGGCACCGGCCGCCGCGCCCCAGGGGCTCCGCCCTGGGCGAGACCGCCACTCCGTGGCGCCCTCGCCCCCGCGCTCCGCGCTGTGGCATGCCCCGAGCACTCCGCGCAGGTGCATAGAGCTCGTAACAGGACCTTGCCTAACGATCCTGGTCGGGCGTTGGCATAGGAATCACTCAAGCCGACGACTCTCTACGAGGTGATCTCCCGGCGCATCGCCGCGAGCCGCTCGATCGTGATCACATCCAACCGGGCGCCCCAGGGCTGGGTATTTGCTGTTCCCACACCCGGTCGTCGCCGAATCACTCCTGGACAGGCTGGTCAACATGAGCCACCAGGTGTTCATGAACGGCCCTTCCTGACGACCCAAGGCAACGGGCATCGACGCATGAATCAGCCCCTGGGCTGCTGCCGAGGCCGTCTGCTCACTCATGCGCGTCGCTCAGCCGACCGGTCCCGTCATCGCGTGCGGCCGTACCGCCGGTTCGAGCAGCGACAACGTTCGCTCCTCTGCATCAAGGGCGGCGCGGATGCCGACCGGCATCGGCAGATTCGGGCCTGCGTGTCCGACTTCGACGTTGCCCAGGACCGGGATGTCGCGGTCACCGAGGACGTCGAGGACGATCTCGGCCAGGCTCGGAGAGGATCGCGGACCGCACTCCCGCCACCTGGTAGCCGCCCCCTGAGCCCCTGGCCCCGCCGGGGGCTCGCCTCTGTCCGGCCCGCGCTCGCCGGCCAATCGCCCCACAACCCAACCCACGAGGGAGACGTAGATGACGCACGAGACCATGCCCGTACCCGAGGTCCAGGTGGCCCGGTACACGGCCCCGCGGGTGCACATCACGCCCGTGACGGACGTGATCACGGCCAAGCCGCTCCACGACCGCTGGTCGGGCCACTACCAGAACGTGCTGCTGAACATCCGGACCGGCGAGCTGAAGTTCCACGAGAACCCGCAGTCCTGGGAGCCGTGGAGCCCGGCCTGGAAGGCGATCAACGACGTGCCGCGCGAGATCTGGAAGCGGTGGCACCCCGGCACGTTCTTCTCCGGCGTCGGGCCGCACGACTGGTTCGAGGAGGTGCCGGAGTTACTGTCCTGGACGATCGACTCGGGCGTGGAGGAGCTGCCCTACCTGGACGTCGACGCCGCCAACGCGTTGCTTCAGGAGCTGACCCCGTACGCGCAGGAGCTGATGGACAACCTGTTCGACGCCGGCGGTGACCTCGACTGGTCGGCAGCCTCCGCCCGGGCCGGCCGCAACATCCGCCGCCTGTGCTCGCGCCACCGCCAGGCCGCCCCCGCCGACGCCGACGGCGACCTGGCTGACTACGGCGACATCGTGGCCCGCTTCCCGAAGGTGTACCGCCCGCCGATTCGGTCCGGAGCCTGGGCCCAGCGCGACCGCTGCATGAGGCTGGCTGCTCGTAGTGGACCTCTCAGTGGATCTCGCGCGGAGAAACAGCTGGAGCTGAGGTGCGCCGAGTGTACTCGGCTGGTCGCCGCGGCAATCGGCTGGGGCCGCAGCGACAGCGAGGTCGCCATCCGCGCCCGGGTACCGCGGTTGGCGGTGCGCCAGCTCCGAGAAGGGATCAGTCCACTGACTGGCCAGCTGAAGTAGAGCGTGTCCAGGACTGCCGTTCACAGCCCCGGACACCAGACCACCCTCCAACGAGAGCGGCCGGAACCCGTGATACGGGTGCCGGCCGCTCTCTCAAGCCGAACATGTGCCTCGTAGGCCTGTTCGGTCAGACTTCCACCGCGGCGACCGCCGCACGGAACTCCTGCGTCATCAGGGCCACCGAGCCGCGCTGAACCGGCGCTTCGCCCGGCTCGCCCCACACTTTGGCCAGCGCCGCACCCATGCGCTGCTCCATCGCCGCGTCGACCGCCGGCCGGTACTCCTGGGGGACGTCACTGGTGTCTTGGACGGCGACCATCGTGCCGAAGCGGGTGCCGATCCGCCCGATCGTGGTGACCTTCCATCCGAGCTGATGTGCTGCCTTGCGCATCGCGGCCCTGATCAGTTCGACCCCGCCCAGGCCGACTGCTTCCTCATCGTCCAGGTTCACCTGGTACGAGCCGCCGTGGCCGCCGGCGTCCTCGGGGCAGGAACGGCGCAGCAACGGGACGAGGGCCTCGGCCATGGCGGTGCAGCGACGGTCCTTCGCGTAGGAAGCCATCTCGGCATCGCAGAGCCGCACCCGCGTCAACAGGCCGCCGTACGGGGGACTGCTCACTCCAAGAGGTGGCTTCGCCGAGTGCGGCTTCGGCGCCTGCCGTCAGACGGGTTCCAGCAGGTTAACGACCGAGAGCCCGGTCTCCCCGTTGACGAGTTGGAGAGCGACTTCGGCCCGGGCCGCGAGATCGAGGGGATCGAGGTCCTCGGCGTACGCAGCGTGCCGGCAGGCGTCATCACCGTCTTGTCAACGTACCGAAACGGCGCCCGCTGCAACAACCCGGCATCCAGTGACCACGCCACCCACTTGTCAAGCGCCGCCACCGACCGGTTCCACGTCCCCACCGACACAGCACCCGACCCGCCACACCACAACCGCACCCGCTTGTAAGCCCGCAGGTCATCGCCGTCGCACGCCCAGATCGGCTTGCCATACCGCGAGGTCTCCAAGAACCGGACGAAAAGCATCACGTCCCGGGCGTAACCCAGCACGCTGTTCTCGGCACGCACACCCCAATTCGGCAACTCACGCAGAAACCGGTTCAGTTGCAGGTCATACGATCCGTCCCCTCCCAGAATGAACGGCTGACCGTCGCGGACACCTACGCGGTCGAGCACGGCCACCGGGCCAGCCGCACCCGGGCAGCTCTCCAACCGGTACCGGCTCGTCGCGCACAGATCCGTGATCACAACACCGCCCCGTCCGCTTCGATCACCACATTGAGTCCGGCTCCACCAACCATCCCGGAGCTGAGGCACGAGGGCCTTCCCCGCACCTCGGAACCACTCACGCTGGTGATCTGCCGTCGAGTGAAGACCGTTGATGAGACAGATGTGGTAGCCCACATAAACGGCGAGCTGGTCGTGTGGGACGCCGCGGGCCGCCTCGCGTTCGAGCGGTTGCAGAACCGGCTTGCCCGGCGTGGTGCCGGGGCGGCCCGGGCGGCGGAGGAGTGGCCGGCACACTTCGTCGCGTTCGATCTGCTGCGGCTGGCCGGGACCGACACGACCGGGTGGCCGTACCGGCGGCGCAGGGCCGCGCTGGAGTCCGTGTTCACCGCCCGCCGGCTCATCGCGCCGTGGACGCTGTGTCCGTCGACCACCGGAGGCCGACGTCGTGCGCGAGTGGCTGACGTGGGCGTCAGTCGGGATGGAGGGGGTGGTCTTCAAGAGGCTGAACGACGTTTACCGGCCGTCGGCGAGGGGCTGGGAGAAATACAAGGTCCGTGAGACGAGCGAGGCGATCGTCGGCGCGATCACCGGTTCCCTGGTTGCTCCCCGCACGCTGTTGCTCGGCAGGTACGACACCGACGGCCGCCTTCAGTACGTCGGCCGCACCACCACCCTCGCCCGGGCGGCAGGTGCTGCGGTCGCCGGCCTGCTCGCTCCGGGGCGGCGCGGTCATCCGTGGACAGGCTGGTCGTTCTCCGCCGGGTTGGGGCAGCCGGGAGATGCTGAACGTCACGCTGGTGGAACCCGAGCTGGTGGTGGAAGTCGGCGTCGACGTCGCCCGTGACGCCTCCGGCCGGTCGCGGCATCCCGCGCGCTGGCACCGCGCCCGCCCCGACCTCTCCCCCGCCGACGTCCCCTGCCTGACCTCTCCCCCGCCGACGTCCCCTGCCTGACGTCACCGCCGCACTGACTCCCGTCCCGGCACGGAGGCGAGTTCGTCTTCGGCCAGCCCGACACCTGGGGCACCCCGGACACCGAGACCGTCACCGACACCCGGCTCTACGGCACCGCCCTCGCCCGCTCCTGGAACCGGCTGCATCCCAAACTGACCCACCGCTCCTCCTGGGCGGCCGCCGACGGCACCCTTCCGATCGTCGAGGGCACGGTGATCCGCCTGGACATCGACCACCTGCCCAGCGGAGCCACCCCAAAGCAGGTCTGGCTGTGGTGGTCGGGCACCGACGCCACCGACGCCGACGCCGACCGCCTCTGGCAGGCCTACCTGCGACGCTTCGACATCGAGCACACCTTCCGCCTGTTCAAGCAGACGCTCGACTGGACCTGCCCGAAGATCCGTACCCCCGAGGCGGCCGACCGCTGGACCTGGCTGATCCTTGCCGCCTACACCCAACTGCGGCTCGCCCGGCCGCTGGCGGCCGACCGGCGCCGGCCCTGGGAGAAACCCAGCCCGCCGGACAGGCTCACTCCCGCCCGCGTCCGCCGCGACTTTCGGCACATCCGCCCACAAGCGGCCTGTCCGGCCCAAGCGCCGAAACCTTCTCGTCCGGGCCCCGGACGACCACCGGGCCAAAGGAACAACCGGCCCGCACCCCGCCACGACGTGCACACACCCCGCAAAACACCGGAAGTGAAACAGCGAACGAAAAAGTCGACTACCCCACGACCACGCCGCACGGGTTAAAGATCAAGCTAGCGGGAAGGCGCCGCTGGCCTTGGCGTGCGCGGGGGCGAGCAGATAGCAGCGCTGTCATCCGACCTCTCGGGTCGTTCGCGGCGCTCAGGACTGGGCGGGTGCGGCGCTGGTCGTTCGCATCGGGGTGCGCTGGGTGATGAGGGCGGGCAGGGTGCCGGGGCGCAGGAAGAGCCGGGGGGTGGGGCGGTGGCGGTGTCCGGGCGGGGTGTGGAGTCGCCAGTGCTGGGTGATGGTGGCGAGTGCGGTGAGCATGTGGGTGGTGGCGAGTTGGTCGCCGATGCATTTGCGGGGGCCGGTACCGAAGGTGAGCTGGGCGACTTTGTGCAGGGCGCGGGTGCGTTCGGGCAGCCAGCGGTCGGGGTCGAAGCGCAGGGGGTCGTGGTGGATGCCGGGATGGTGGTGGGCGGCGTAGGCGCCGTAGGCGATCTCGGTTCCGGCGGGGAAGTCGGTGGTGCCGAGGCGGACGGTGCGCAGGGTGCGGCGGGCCAGCAGCCACACAGTGGGGTGCAGGCGCATCACTTCGGTGAGTAGGCGCCGCGTGTAGTGCAGGCGGGGCAGGTCCTCGGCCTGCACGGGGCGGCCGGACAGGACGGTGTCGAGTTCGGCGTGCAGGCGCTCTTCCGCGTCGGGGTGGCGGGACAGCTCGAGGAAGACGTGGGGCAGGACGTCGGCGATACCGTGGACGGCGGCGAACATGTAGAACGTGATCTCGTTGACGATCTGCTCGTCGCTCATGGCTTCGCCGGTGTCGTGGTAGCGGGCGGACAGCAGTGCGGACAGCACGTCACCACGGTCCCGGGGATCGGCCCGGTGCTGGTCGATGGCGCCGGTGACGGCCGCGCGCAGACGAGCCGCCGCTCGCTTGAAAGAACCGGTTCCGGGCACACCGGAGAGCCGGCCGAGCCGGGGCAGGGCCACGCGCCAGTACACCCCGGTCGTGGTGGAGGCGGTGAGCGCGGCCAGCGCGCTGGCCATGGAGTCCGTGGCTGCGCAGAAGGTGCGGGCGGTGACGTCGTAGGCAAGGCGAGCCAGGTCCTGGTCCAGGCGGAGCGTCTGTCCGGCCTGCCAGTGTCGGCAGTGCGTTTGGGTGAGCTCCCGTACCTGCGGTACCTGGGCGGCGATGCGGCGGGGGTGGAAGGCGGGCTGGAGGGCGCGGCGGTGCCGGCGGTGGGCTTCGAACAACGTCAGCCCGTCGAAGTGGATGTCCATCAGCAGGCTGGGCCCGAACTGGGGCGCGGCGCCGTCGGTGATCCGTCCCTTGGCGTAGTCGCGGGTGTCGGTGACCAGCATGCGATGCAGCAGATCGGGGTCGGTGACCAGATAGACGTCCGGCCCGGGCCCTTTGAGCCGGACTACCGGGGCGAGCGTGTTGGCCTTCCTCATCAGCGGCAGCGGGTCGCGCAGCAGCTGCAGTCCGTGTCCGATGAACGGGAGAGCGCCGGGCATGGTCGGGACGGTTGCGGACATGGAGCCTCGCCCTCTTCTGCTGGACACGAAACGGAGTTGAGACTGTACGCTGCGTCACCATGTCAGAGGTAATTGTGATCGGGTCGGGGTTCGGCGGGAGCGTGGCCGCGCTGCGCCTGGCGCAGAAGGGCTACCGGGTCACCGTCCTGGAGACCGGACGCCGCTTCGCCGACGAGGAGTTCGCCTCCCGCCCCTGGCAGTTGCACCGCATGCTCTGGGCGCCGCGCCTCGGCCTGCACGGCATCCTGCGCATCCGGCTGCGCCGCAACCTGCTGGCCATCAGCGGGGCCGGCCTGGGCGGCGGCTCGCTGGCTTACGCGGGCGTGCATTACCGGCCCGACGAGGACGCCTTCCAGGAGCCGGGCTGGCCCGCGGGAGTCGACTGGGCCAGCGAACTCGCCCCGTACTTCGATGTGGCCGAACGCATGCTGGGAACCACCACCGTGCCTGGGCAGGCCCGGCCGGGCGCTGGAGAGCGGGTGCTGCACGAGATCGGCGAGGCCCTCGGCGCCCGGGCGCACCCGGTCCGGGCCGGCATCCACTTCGGTCCGCCGCAACAGATGCTGGCCGACCCCTACTTCGCCGGCCAGGGCCCCGCCCGTACCGGCTGCACGCTGTGCGGGAGCTGTGTCACCGGCTGCCGCCAAGGTGCCAAGAACACTCTCACCAAGAATTACCTCCACCTCGCCGAACAACTCGGCGCACGTCTACGCCCGATGACCACCGTCACCGCCCTGTCGCCGCGCCCCGGCGGCGGCTGGACGGTCCGCACCGCCCCCTCCACCCCCGGCAGGCGCCGTGGCGAAACGTTGAGCGCCGACCACGTCGTCCTGGCCGCCGGCGCCTGGGGCACCACCGAACTGCTCCACCGCGCCCGCGCCGCCGGTGCCCTCCCCGATCTCTCACTGGCGTTGGGAACACGGGTGTGCACCAACCGCGGCGTCCCCCTGGCAGCCGCCGCCCCCCACTTCGACGTCGGACCCGGCATCGCCATCAGCTCCGCCGTACGCCCCACCCCCTCCACCCTGGTGCAGCTGTGCCGCGTCGGCCCCGGCACAGCCCCGCTCGCCGCCGCCTTCGCCTCCCTCACCGGCCCGCCCGGACCGGGGCAAACGCCACCCGCACGCCGCTTCGAGCAGCACACCGCCCTGCTCTTCGCCATGGAACGCAGCAACTCCGTCCTCACCAGCCGTTACCGGCGCGGCCGCCTGACCTTCACCACCCCCGACAGCACGAAGCCGACGAGCCTGCGCATGCCCGCAGCCGAAGACGTAGCCCGCGCCTACGCCTCCCAGATCGGCGGCCGCGCCTATACCTGGTGGCCCAGTCGACTGCTGCGCATGCCCGTCACCGTCCACCAGCTGGGCGGCTGCCCCCTCGGCGAAGACCCGCAGACATCGGTCGCCGACCTGCAGCATCGCGTACACCGCTACCCGACCCTGCACCTCAGTGACGCCTCCGTCATCACCGCCAACCTCGGTGTCAACCCTTCCCTCACCATCACCGCCATGGCGGAACGCGCCATGTCCCACTGGCCGGACGCATGAACCACCGCACCCGCCCCGTGCCGCGGTGGACAGTCCGCCTGGGCCAGACACGGCTCTTCCTCCACCTCGCCCCGCACCTGCTGCCACGCTGCGACCGCTTCGTTCACCGCCTGACCCGAGGCCGGTGGATGCCCAGCCGCCTCTTCCTGCCCGTCATCCAGCTCACCACCACGGGCCACCGCACCGGCCTGCCCCGCCACACCCCGATCTGCGCTCACCACGCCACTGTGGACGGCACGTGGCTGATCGTCGCCAGCAACTTCGGTCGCCCTCACCACCCCGCCTGGAGCACCAACCTCCTGCACCACCCCCACGCCGCCATCGCTCACGGCGGACCCGCCCAGCCAGTGACGGCCCGGCTCCTCACCCCGCACGAGCAGGCCGAGCACCGCGCCCGAATCCTCGCTGCCCTGCCCGTGTTCGACTCCTATGCGGCCCGAGCCCGACGCGACCTCCGCATCTTCCTGCTCACCCCAACGCCTCCCTCATGACGTCCACGTCCGCGGTCCTGTCCCCAGGCGCGCCACCTTTTGCTCACTGGAAGGTGCATGCCCTGCCCCCACGATTGCAGGAGGAATCGGCGGCAGCGCTGGAGCGACTGGCACGAGACACGATCCGGTGAACCGCCAGCCACACCGCCCGGTCGGGTCGTTCCCCTGGCATGACCGTTAACGCCGCGCCAACACCACGAGTAAACGTTCCGTTCCTGCACGCTCTTGTGCGGGAAGCGACCCATAGGCAGCGACGGGAAGATGCTGCTCCCCGCGGCCTGGGCGCGCACTGCATGTCGCGCTACTCAGAACACCGGCTCGCATGGCTTCTGATCTACGGAGCTATTCTCGCGGGCTGCCTCAGCGAACCTGGAATAGGGCCACGAGGACAACTGGGCCTGGGAATGGTCCTCGCCAGCCTGACGGGATTCCTGGCATGGCACGAAAGCCCATGGGTGCGGGCACAGACTCTGTGTGCCGTGACGGTGGCCTGCACGGTGGAATACATCGGCACCCACGTCATGCAGTGGTGGGACTACCGGCTCGGCAATCTGCCCGCCTGGGTCCCCGCCGGCCACGCAGCCCTCTTTCTCCTCAGCATCATCAGTGCTCGCACCCCAGCACCGCGTTGGCTCCGTCACACGGCGTATACGAGTCTGGCGGCGTGGTCACTGTGGGGCCTCCTGCAGGCCCAACGCCCCGACTACAGCGGCGCCTTCAACCTCCTTGCCATCGCCACCCTCCACCGAAATCCTGTGATGCGGACTCGCCTTCCGTGGATCATCGCGGTGACCGCTCCGGCGGAGTTTGCCGGCACCCACTTCGGCCTCTACAGCTACCGGCACCACGACATCACCGGACTGCTCCTCATGGGCAATCCACCCGCCGGCCTTCCCGGCGGCTACGCCCTCGTCGATTTTGCAGCCCTGCTGACGGCGACCCTCCTGTACCGGGTACGTCGCCGCTACCGCTCAGCAAGAAACCACCACGGCCGCGCCACGGAGCCGCCCGCACATTCCCTGCGAACCCTGCCGCCGGCGAAACAGGCAGATCGCCACCAGGGGCTGGCACAGCCGGTTCCCGGAAGCGGGCCCTGCCCGCCCCTTGCGAGACGCAACCGGCGGCAACAGGAGTGAAGCGACTCGCGCCGACCGTGTCGTGATCACGGAGCGGGCGTTGTCAGAGCATGAACGCCGCACACCAGAACATCAAACCGAAACCACCCCCGACTCGGCGGCGTTGGCTGCGGTTCTGGCTGCTGATGGCACCGGCCTCGCTCGCAGCGGGCGGCGTGCTGCTCGCGATGGGCACCGGGGCACTGGCCGCCTCCGTCGCTGCCTCCGGCGAGGCGTTCAAGGTCTCCGGTGACAGGCTCAGCGGCAGCGGCTTCACCGCCCTGCCGGGGATGAACGTCGATCCCAAGACCGGTGCCCGCCATCCGGTCCTGGTCGTCACAGCACAAGAGGCAGAACTAGCGAACCTGTGCGTCAGCATCCTCGTGAAAACCCCCCTGGGCCCGGTGACCGTCCGCGTCCACGCCGGCAGTGAGGAGCCGGTGGCCGCCACCGGACTGGTCGTCGACAGCGACCAACTGCACGGCGACATCAACTTCACCGACGTACTGGCCCGCTCCGAAGGCGGCTCCTCGGGCGGCTTCCTCGCCCGCACCGCACGAGTGACCGTGCACCACCCCCGCTTCACCGGATGGCAGGGCACCGCCGGCTCCTTCCGCCTGAACGGCCTGAGCATGCGCATCACACCGGGAGCCCACGAATGCTACTGACCTATCGCCGCGCCCACCCGCATCCCGGCCGCACCCGCCGGTGGAGCCGGCAACGCCCGCTGACCGCCGCCCTCCTGGTCTGTACCGCCGGCGCGGAAATGATGCTGCTGCCCTTCCTCGGCGCCCCCGCCGCCATCCTGCGCCCCGGCGTAGCGGACGCCGCCGGCCTCGGCGTCAGCCTCCCGCTCTTCCTGGCGGGCCTCGTTCTGCTGCGCTTGCCGCAACTGCACGCCCTGGCCGGCGTCGCCGCCGTCGCCCTGGCCGTGCTCGCCCTGATCACCTGCAACCTCGGCGGACTCCTCGCCGGCAGCGCGCTCGGGATGGTGGGCGGCTCCCTCGCCTTCGCCTGGGCTCCTGCGTCCGCAATGCACCAACCGGCCGTCCTCCCCGACCAACCCGGCGCCGCCCACAGCACTGTGCCGCAGCAGACCCTTCACGAAACGGAGGCGCCCCGGTGCCCGGCATCCTGACCCAGGCCGCCATCGACGACCCCGCCCTGCGAGCCGCCTACCTCCACTGCCGGCGCACTGTCCGGCGGGACGACCCCGTCGAATACTCGATCATGCAGCTGATGCCGCCGCTACTGCGCCCGGCCTGCTGGGCGATGTGGGCCGCCTTCAGCGCCGCCGACGACCTCGCCGACGCCCCGGCCAGCACGAGCGCCACCCGCACTGCGCAGCTGAAGGCGTGGACCACCGCCCTGGAAGACGAACTCACCGCAGGACACAGCGACGACCCGGTCCGCCGCGCCCTGATCGACACCATGCACCGCTGGCGCCTGGACCTGGCCGACCTGCGGCTCTCCTTCGCCACCCTGGACGGCGACACTTGCGGCCGCCACCTGCACACCTGGGAGCAGTGGAGCGTTTGGGTCGGCGACTCCAACCTCTCCTGGGCCACACAGAGCATGACCCTGCTCGCCCGGGCCGGCGTCCCGGTTCCCGTGTGGCTGCGTCGCAAAGACACCTACCAGCGCTACCTCGACGGGTTGTACCTCACCGACACCCTCACCGACCTCGCCCAGGACCTGACCCGCGGCGAACTGAACCTGCCCACCCAGGTCCTCGACCAGTTCCCTGACGCCGCCGACCACCTGACAGCGCGACACTGGAGCCCCGCCGCTGGCGCGCTGATCGCCCACCTGA
Organism: Streptomyces sp. NPDC111744; assembly: GCF_055634995.1. NCBI lineage: Bacteria > Bacillati > Actinomycetota > Actinomycetes > Kitasatosporales > Streptomycetaceae > Streptomyces > Streptomyces sp. NPDC111744. The sequence continues at coordinate 84,769 of NZ_JBVKCG010000026.1, read as the reverse complement.
CCGGGCAGGCCCGCCGCTGGCTCGATCAGCCCGGCCTGACCGGCACCCTCCATCCCGGCCCGGCCGAACTGCTGAGCACCGCCACCCGCCTTTTCCACGCCCGCCTCGATGCCGTCCAGGCGGCCGGGCCCGCCCTGCTGTCCCGCCCGGCGGTGCCCGCACCTTTTGTGCGCTGGCGCATCCTGGCCCCCGCCCGCACCAGAGGCGCCCTTGCCTGGCGCCTCACCCCGCTTTCCGCAACGCCGCACGGCAGCAGCCCAGGCTATGCCCTACCCCGCCAAACCCGTCCCCCCAGCAAGTTCCAGCCACCGGCCCCTCACCCCAGCGGAGCCCGCCCGCCGACCATTCCAGCGAGCCGGATGCCCCGCCACGTCGCCGTCATCATGGACGGCAACGGACGCTGGGCCACCCAGCGCGGCCTCCCCCGCCACGAAGGCCACCGGGCCGGCGCTGAGGGCGCCACACGCGACGTCATCTGCGGAGCCGCCGAGATCGGCCTGGCCCACCTGACCCTGTACGCCTTCTCCACCGAGAACTGGAAACGGGACACCGAAGAGATCGCCTTCCTCTTCGAAAGCATTCGCAATCAACTACGCACCTACGCCAACGACAAGGAAGAGCTCGGCATCCGTATCCGCTGGGCCGGCAGCGCCATGGGACTGCCCCAAGACCTGATCGAGGAACTCCTCCAAGCCGAGCTGAGAACCCGCCACCGCACCGGCTTGTGCGTGACGATCTGCATCAACTACGGCGGCCGCGACGAACTCACCCGTGCCGCCGCCCAACTGGCCAGGGCCGCCGCCGCTGGTGACCTCGACCCCGACCACGTCAGCGATACCGACCTCGCCCGCCACCTGACCTGGCCCGACACGCCGGACGTCGACCTGCTCTGGCGCACCGGCGGCGAACGCCGCATCTCCAACTTCCTGCTCTGGCAAGCCGCCTACGCCGAACTCCACTTCACCGACACCAACTGGCCCGACATCGACCGCCGCGACCTGTGGCAGGCCATCACCGAATACAGCGTCCGCCAGCGCCGCCACGGCGCCGCACCTGCCGCAGACTCAAGCAAAGACGGGACGGTCGCCCATAGGGCTTGTCACTGAACCGCACTCACAGCACACGTGTCGCCCAGACCAGCCGCATGGGCTATCAAGAAAGTGTCAGCAGGGCTCTGCAAGCACGGCGAGGAACCCGCCGTGCCCGTGCTCCTCGGTCGGACCGCAGCGTGACGGGTCCAGGCCGCGGAGGACACATTGAATCGCCCCGGGTCACCGCATCTTTCAGCAGCATGGCACCACGGTCGGCGACACCATCCATCCGGCAGCAGCGCCTCGCCCGCTGCCGACGCGACCTGGCCGACCCCGCCCAGTACACCGTCCCCATCGCCGCCATAGCAATGCGCTGGGGCTACCCCAGGCCGTCCGACTTCACCCGCGCCTTCCGCACCGCCACCGGCATGTCTCCCAGCGAATACCGCACCGCCGGTACCAAGGACGGGCAATGAGATCGTTTCATCCTGAAGTTACAGGTCACGGGGCTGGTGTGGCCGGTCATGGGGGTGCTCATGCTGGTCGGTGGCGTGATCGTTAGCAGGTGATCGTCTGGTCATGGAGTGATTCGCCGGAACTGCGGCCGCGGGGCGTCCGTGCCGTCTACTGTCCACGGGATCACGGGAGTTCACGGGGCGGGAGACGGAGGCGGCGGGTGGCTGCGGTGCTGACGTGGGTGACTCAGCGGCGGGTCGTGCCGACGGACCGGGGCGAGCAGTTATAGGCAAGGAACTCGCGGAGGCGGAAGTCGAGGGGGCCCGCCTGGCGGCGGCTGTAGCACCGGGCCGTTGCCCGGCGCGAGGCACATCAGCGCCACCGTCGGCGGCCGAGCACGTCGAAGAGGCGCTGGAGCGGATCACAGCCGAGGTCGCGTCGCAGCTCGCTTGAAAGCGCTGCACGCACGTGTCCTGCCTCACTACCGAGGCCGCTGGGCAACCCTTCCGGTGCTGAAAGCTTCTCCTTGAGGTGAAGATCTTCAAGAGGCGGCCTCGCCTGCTCATACTCCTGACCCTGGCCGTGGTGGCGGCCGTGACGGTGACCGTCGTCATGGTCATCCAGGCGAACAAGATGGAGACGCTCTCCCCGCGCGAGGAACGTGACCGGGCCGCGTCTGGAGCAGGCGTACCGTCGGGACCGGTGGACTGCCGCAAGATCAAGTGCATCGCGCTCACCTTCGACGGCAACCCGGGCGAACCCACAGACCGGTTGATGGACCTCCTGAAGAAGTACAAGGCGCCGTCGACGTTCTTCCTTGAGGGCCGGCGCATCCACAAGTTCCCGGATGTGGTGCGGCGGATCGCCAAGGACGGCCACGAGATCGGGGACCACACCTGGACGCACGCGGTGCTGACCGATGTCTCTGATGCGCAGATCCGCGACGAGCTTCGCCGCACGGCACGGGCCATCTCCGGCATCACCGGCAGCGAGCCGACGCTGATGCGGCCGCCCCAGGGCCGCACCGACGACCGCGTCTCCAAGGTCGCGAAAGAACTGGGGATGGCGCAGGTGCTGTGGACAGTGACCGCGAAGGACTACGAGACGGACGACACGGCGCTGATCACCAAGCGCGTGCTCGACGGCGCCGGCCGCGACGGGATCATCCTCCTCCACCCGCTGCACAAGGGCACCGTGCCAGCCATGCCTTCCATCCTGAAGGCGCTCAGCAAGCAGGGCTACACCTTCGTGACTGTCTCCCAGCTGCTCGCTCCGGCCAAGGCCGAGCCCGGCAAGATCTACAAGTGACTGACTGACATGCGAAGCGTCCGCCTCATGGGTCCCTCGCCACCACGGCACCAGTACCGCCGAACTCTGGTCACCCGAGGCGACGGAACCGGGATGGACTAGGACTGTTTGGTTGAACCGGGCACCCTTGTCGAGTCTGGTCGGGCCGACCACGACCCCTTGTCCGATCGTGGTCGGGCCGACCACGGACCCCTTGTCCGACGCGGCGCGGGCCGCTACGAGCGGGCGTTTCTCCTTGACCGACTCCGCTACCGGCCGCCGTCAGGTCGCGGACAAGGGGTGGGGGTTCACGATGGCCGCCACGCGCCCGCAGGAGGGGCATGCAGCGGTCACCGAGATCGGGGCGGCTTCCCTCGCGCGGGCGCGCCACCGGCCTTCACAGGGCCGGTGGAGGACGCCAACGCACAAGGGAGCAACCCGGGATGATGACCGAACACAGGCGCCCGCCGTACCCCGACCGTGACGCCGACCAGCGAGCCGCGCGCCACACGCCGGGAGGGCTGGTCGGCCGGGCAAGCCGCCGTAGTCTCCTGCCGCCGGCGCTTGCGATCCCACTGCCGTACCCACTTCCGTGCCCGGCACGAGAGCGGACCGCATTTCCCCAGCACACCACGGCTTTCCGCCGCCCCGGAGCGTCGTCACCCACCCTCTTCTCTCCTCCTCTCACTGACCAAGCCCTGGGAAATAGGTGGGGGTGGGGTGTCAGTGGTGGAGGCGATCATCGGGTTCAGGGCGCGCCTGGTGCCCTCTGCGGCCGGGCGGGGCCGGCGCCCGGCCGGTGGCCGGACGCAGACGACGGGAGGGCGCATCTGATGGCGGGCAAACGCAAGACCAACGAGGCGGGATCGTGCACCGGGCATCGCGCCGATGCGCTGCGCGTGCTCGGTGTGCTCAAGGCCGCGACGGCGGACCAGATCCAGCGGCTGTCCTCACCGCACCTGACCTACCGGCGCACCCTCAAGGAGACGGCAGCCGAGCGGAAGGAGCCGCGCACCGCCTCCCATCGCGGCGCGCTCAACGATCTGCGCAGACACGGCCTGTCCGTCGACGGCGGCCGCACCCGCGGCGGGGAGGAGGTGCGCCTGCTCACCAAGGACGGGCTGGCCGCCGCCGGACTCGAGTTGGACCGGGGGCCGGAGGAGATGGGCGGCATGCCCAAGAGCGCGGGCCGCTCTGGTGCCTCGCACGCGATGACGGTCAACGAGACGATCATCGCGATGATCCGGCCGAAGCCCGACCTGGCCTTGGTGGCCGGTGAGCCGGCCGAAGCCATCGCGGCCGCCCAGGCCTGTGTCGACGCGCCCGACGGGATCGGCAGCATCACCTCCTACGCCACCGAGGTCGCCCTCCCGGCGACGGGCACGTGGAAGAACCCCGGCGTGGGATGTGCGTGGGCCGACATCGTCCTCACCGCCCCCGAGGCCGGGCTGCCGCTGCTGTTCATCGAGGCCGACAACTGCACCGAGGAAGCCCCGATCATCGCGGCCAAGTTCGACAAGTACATGCGCCACTTCCACCGGAAGGTGAAGGACACCGACGGCCAGGACAAACCGATGTGGCGCACCCGCTGGTCCGCCCCCGCTCCCCGGTGGGGCGACGCGACGCACCCGCCGGTCCTGCTCGTCTTCCACCAAGTCGGACCGCGGCCCGCGCTTCAGCGGATGGAGCGAGTCGCCGAACTCACCCGCGAGCACTGGCAGGGCCAGTGGACCGAAAGCGGCTTCCGCATCTACGACGAGCAGGTGCCGATCGTGGCGACCACGCTGGAGCAGCTGCGCGAGCACGGCCCGGCCGGGCCCGCGTTCCGGCCGCAACGACAACCAGAACCTCTGGGACGCGATCGGCAACCCCCGCCGGGATGCAGCCCTCGCCCGCCGGCGCCGCCAAGCGCAGGAAGCAGCCGAACGCGAGGCTCAGCGTCCAGTGTGCGCCGGATGCGGGGCCAAGTTTACCGACGACCGGTGGAAGGCCAGCATCGCGGTCGACTGGGGGCGCGGGGACAGCCACCCGCACCTGTGCGACGACTGCAAGCACCAGGCAATCGAGAAGCAGCGCCGGACCGAAGATTTTCTGCAGTGATGCTGGGGGTTCGGCCGTCAGGTGGTGGGCGGCTTCGTGTTCGGTGGGGGTGACGTGCCCGAGCTCGCCGTGGAGGCGTCGCCGGTTGAACCAGTCGATGTACTCGGCGACGGAGATCTCGACATCGTTGATGCCGGTCCAGGGGCCCTTGTTGCGGATCAGCTCGGCCTTGAAGAGGCTGTTGAACGCTTCGGCCAGGGCGTTGTCGTAGGAGTCGCCCTTGGAACCGACGGAGGCCACGGCCTCGGCCTCGTCGAGTCGTTCGGTGTAACGGATGGCTCGGCATTGGACGCCCCTGTCGAAGTGGTGGATCAGGCCGGTCAGGTCGGCACCGACGCGGCGGCGTCTCCAGACGGCCATGTCCAGGGCATCCAGGGCGAGGTCGGTGTAGAGGCTGGTGGCGGATGGACGTCGAGCTGGTCGGCGATGCGGCGGATCGCGCCGGTCCGGCCGACGGCGTCCTTGCGGGCCTCCACCGCCAGACGCGTCGCGCGCTCGCGTAGCTCGTCGGAGTACTTACGGGGAGCAGCCATGATCGGCATCCTTCGGCATCCTTCCGGGTTTTCGATGTCTCCATCAAACCCGGGGCGATTCACCTTTCGGCCAGCCCGAACTGCCCCAAACACTGGCCGAGAACACCGCGCGCTCCCCCTGGTTCAGCTGGATCGCCCGCGCCCAGGCCGACGGCACGCTGGACGACGTGCTCGGCGCCCTTGGCTACAACACGCTGAGCACCCTGAAGCTCAACGGCTTCCAGGACAACACCGTGATCACCCCGGCCTGGCTCAGGGCCTACGCGACCGCCTTCCCGACCCGGGAACAAACCCTGGGAGCACTCGGCTGGGCCAAAGGCTTCGCCCTCGCACGCACCGCTTCGCATCCCCCTCGCCCCAGGCCAGGAAGGCAGCCGCACACCTACCCGCTCTGACCGTATGGGGCATGCAGGACCGGACCCTGCGCGCCGAGCACTTCCTGCCGCTCTTCCACGCCGCCTTCCCCCACGGCCTGGCCACTGAACTCCCAACTCCCGAGACCGTGCTCGCCCTGGTCCGACTCTTCCTGGATGCAACCGCGTCACCAGGCCGGCCTACGGGGAGGCGCCACACCACGAGCTGACTCAACCACAGCCGGACACTGTCGCCGACCTCGCCGCAACGCCTGCGACCCCGACGATCACTCGCACGCCTCGGCCATGGATGAACACAAACCGGACAGCATCCGACTACGCCGAAGCCCTGGTCCAACTGGGGAGGATTTCGTCGGTCTCGAAGGACACGGGCTTGTCCTGGCCAGCGAGCACAACGGTTCTTCCGCTGAGGCTGGCGTCAGTTGTGCGCCAGCCAGACAAAGTGTCCACCTCGAAGTTCTTCAACGCCGACGCAGACCAGGACGAAATTGACCGCGCTGGCAGGGCTGGTTCGCCGTCGACACCCCGCGAGCAGACTTGTACAGTCAGGTGAAGGTTTTCCTGCGTAGCGGCGAGGGCGGACGATGCAGCTGACGTCTGCACAGGTATTCCATCACCGATGGTGCGCGGCGCTGGCCGCCCAGGACACGGCCGCGCTGCGTGAGTTCTACCATGCCGACGCGGTGCAACTGTCGGTGGGCACCGGCCGCACGCTGCTCGGTGCGGAAGCGATCGCGGCTGGTTTCGCGGAGTTCTTCGGCATCGCCGGCGCTATCAACACGACGGGAGTCGAGAATTTCATCGACCTCGGCACCTCGTTCGTCGCGGAGTCCACGCAGTCGACCGGCTTCGCGCAGGCCACGTCCTACGACGTCTTCGCCCTTGACGGCGGCCGCGCCCGCTTCCACGCCGGTGGCTCGATCTTCCCACGCTCGCCCGCCGCGTTACCAGCCCAGGATCCCGCCGCCCCGGGCCAGGCGTTTTTCCGGCGGCTCTGGGACGCCATCAGTATGCAGGACGCCGCGACGCTCACGAGTCTCTACGCCCCCGACGCCGTGCACGCCTCCGTGGCCGGCACCATGCGCGGCGGCCAGGTGATCACGGACAGCCTCCGGCAGCGCTGGCGGCAGGTCGGCCCTCCGCAGCTCAAGAGCTTGTCATCCTTCGTCGAGGGCCCGGACGCGCTCGCGGTCGAAGGCATCGCGAACCTCGGCTTCGGCCCAGATGTGCGGCTCGACGTGGAATTTTACGAAGTCTGGCTGCTTCACCAGGGCCGGGCGGTGTTCGTCACCAACGGCCTGATCAGCCCGCGTCCGGCCGAGCTGCGCCAAGGTCTTCAGCATTACGCCGACAACCAGATCCGCAACATTCAGACCGTCGCCCAGGGCCTGGCCAATCTCCACGCTCCCCGGTATTGGTACTAGGCGCTCGTTCACCGTCAGTTCCGCATCGGGGGCCGGTTCCTGCTGCTTCTGGTACTTCTTCACCCAGCCGCGTAGCGTCTCCGAGTTCAGCTCAAGCTCCCGGGCGACTTCGGAGATCGTCTTGCTTGACCTCAACGCGATCTGGACGGCTTCCTCGCGGAACTCCGGCGAGTACTTACTGGGTGGCGCCACTTCTTCCTCGTCTCCTTGTTCAGGACAACCCTATTGGGTGCCTGTCCGGAAACTTCGTGGCCCCTCGTTGCGCCAAGTCCGCGTATCCGAGCTTGGTGGCCACGTCGTAACCAGTGCGACAGAGGGACGCGAGGACCAACCAGCCGTCGGTGGTTCCAGCGGCGTGCGCTGCTGTGGTTGCCTCCTCGATCAGGCCTGCGACGTTGGAAGCCGCCTGCTTAATCTCGCCCTTACGTACCCGCAGCACAAAGGGCTTCAGCTTCGTCGTGGAGTTGCGTGAGGGTGCGCGCGGTGATGTCGGGGTCCGCACCGAGGTCGTAGACGTCGAGAGCTTCCCGGATGGGAGCTATCAGGACGTCGAGCTTGTCAGCTCGAAGATCCGACTCGTATGGCTGACCGACGACGGTGGCCACTTCCACACGCATGGCACGCGCGCAGCGGGCAACAACGTGAGGAGTGGCGCTGAGAGCGCCGCGTTCGACCTTGATCAGCGTGTTGTTGTAGGGGACTCCCGAGAGGTCTGCGAGGGCTCGTGAGTGAGGCCACGTTCACGACGAAGTCGCGCGATACGTGCCCCAGTGTGGTCTTCGGGCAGAGCGTGCATACTGGCTCCTAGTTCTGCTTCGAGGACCAGAACGGTACCCGCGGTCGGCTCCGCGGTGCGCGGACCAACCCCGCTCCTCGTAGGAGCGGGGTTCTTCGCATTGCAGAACCCGAATAAGGGGTGCAGGTCGCCGTATCAACGCCACGTAACGCCTATCGGTGATCTCGCGGCCCTCGCTACAACCATTCACCGACGGCGGCAATTAAAGTAGCCACCTACTAAGTGCTGCGATGGGTGGGACAGGGTTGGCTCCCTGCATGGTGACTCCCGGTGACGGTGAGAACCGGCCCTGTCAGCGGGAATCCCCGGCGAGCATGCCCGCCTGGTCGCCGCCGGCCGATGCCACCGGGCCCGCCGCCCGGCCGCCGCGACCGGTCCGTACGGGCTCGGCCGCGCCGGGCCGGCCCCGCATCGGACGGTGACCCACCAGGACTGACGAGCAGTCAGTTCGCCTGGGAGCGGCGGGACTCAGAGCCAGCCGCGGCGAGCGGCCTGCCAGGCGAGCTGCATCCGCGTGTCGGCGCCGGCGAGCGTCATCATGTGCTGGATGTGGCGCTGCACGGTGCGCCTGCTCAGCCCCATCTGACTCGCGATGGCCTTGTCGGCGACACCCGCCACGAGCAGCGAGAGCAGCCGGCGGTCGGTCTCGGTCAGCGGGTCGGCGTCGACGACCCCGCCGGTGCCCTCCACCCCGCCGGACGCGCTGACGTTCAGCGGGACCGCGGTCTCCCAGTAGCGCTCGAAGAGCGAGATGAGCGCCTCCAGCAGGCTGCTGCCTCGCACCAGGGCGGCCGTCGCCACCTGGGGACTGCCCTGGGGCCCACCGGGGACCAGCGGGCAGATGGCGATGGCGCGGTCGGCCACGGCCAGGCGCAGCGGCAGGTGCGGGACCGAGCGGGCCACCTCACCGGCGCGCACACCTTCCACGACGTTGTCGACGGTGCCCTCGTCGTCGAAGAAGGCCTGCTCGTACAGGACGCGGTAGCGCACCCCGCGGGCGAGGGCGTCGTACTCGGCGCGGTTGCTGCCCGAGGGCATCGCCACGTACTGCGCCTTGCAGAACCAGAGCATCTCGTGGCACGCGTTGTCCTGCATCTGCCGCAGGTGCTGGCGCAGCGCCTCCGCTCCGGTGATGACCTCGATGAGCTGGCCGGGGTCGTGCCTGCGGCGCGTACTGCGGTAGCTGTCGAGGAGGTCGGTGACGGCGGTACGGGCCTTGTCGAGCGCGTCGGCGTTACGCTGCAACCGCGGCAGCAGCGCCACGTCGGGCGGTACGGCGGCGTAGTGCAGCGGATCGCGGTCGGTGTGGCTGGCGAGGCCCTTGCCGCGCAGCGCCGCGAGCACGGCCTCGACGGAGTCGCGCGGGAGCCCGGTCCGGTCGGCGACCTCCTCGGCCGACGCGGTCGCGGTCCCGACCAGGAACCGGTAGACCGTCTCCTCGATCGCTGTGAGACCTGCCGCCTCCAGCATGCCGTGCCCCTCCCTCGCCGCGGCCGGCCCCGAGAGCGGAACGGCCCGTTGAAGTTTGCACCGCGAGCCACCACCGGGCAAGCAAACGGCGGGTGCCAGGGCTTCCGCCCGGGCACCCGCCGTCGTTCAGCCGTTGCGCGGGGCCGCCGTCACCGCCCCGAGGAGGGGCCGCGGTGCAGGTAGGCGCGGTCGACCGTCTGCCGCACGGTGTTCCCCGCGGCGTCCACAGCGGTCACCCGCAGGCTGACGTACGCGTCCCCATGCACCCCCGACGGCCGTTCGACCGCGGCGGTGAACCGCGTGCCGCCGTGCCGCGCGGTGCGGGCGGTGTGCGCGGTGTGCCAGGTACGGCCGTCGTCGTACGACGCCTCGACCTTGAGCGTAACCCCGCGCGGGGCGGCCAGGCCGTCGGGCATCCGTACGTTCAGACCCAGCGTGTGCGACCGGCGCGGACCCACCGCGTTGCGGAGGTCCACCGGCGCGCTGTAGTCGACCTGGAGCAGCGGCAGCAGCGTGGCCGTCGCCGCGGTGTCCGAGGTGAACGTCCAGGACGTCCTGGTGCCGGTGCCGAACTGCCAGTCGGCGGAGGTACGGGCGGTGGTGAGGTCCAGCCGGTAGCTGGCCTTGCCCGCGGGCACCTCGAATGCGCCCCAGGCCCCGGTGCCGGACTGCGTCACGAGCCGGCCGTTGCGGTACACCTCGGCGTGGGCCACGTCGCTCGGGTCGCCCACCGCGGACGCCGCGGCACCGGTGCCTACACCGCCACCCAGCGAGCTGGCCTCCGCGAACGACCAGTGGCCGGACTGGGAGTCGGTGAATTCCGGGATGTACAGGGACAAGGTGTCGCCGTTGCGCACCGAGCCGGGCCAGCCCGTCACGCCGTGCGGGATCGACGGGCGCACCGGCCCCGCGAACCACTTCTCCGCGGCGTGCTGCCCGGGCCGGTAGGTGCGGGCGGCGTCCTGCATGCCGACGCCCAGCGCGAGGTCGCGGTCCATGACGGTGTCGTGGTGCACGGTGTGGCTCCACAATGTGTCACCGGCCGTCACGTACTCGGTGCGCTGCTGTCCCACCGGCACGTCACGGGTGTACTGGTTCCAGGCGAACTCCTGGTAGGGGCGCCAGCCGAAACGCTGCTCGCTCGCCCAGGCCGAGGCGCCGGTGCGGGTGTAGGCGGCCTTCACCACCGCGCTGTTGCGTTCGCTGACCGTGTACACCAGCTTCTCGGGAACCCGCTGCTGGGACACCTGCATCACGTCGTACAGGTAGGGGCTCTTCACCGTGCCGGAGAAGTCCACCGTGGTGGGGTGCTCACCGGCGCGCTTCAGCAGGTCGGTGCCCTCCGTCGCGCCGGCGCGCATGATCGGCAGCGCGAGGCGGTCGCCCTCCGGCTGCCAGCGCGTCCAGGGGAAGAAGCCCTCGGGCATGACGAGCATCAGCGCCTTGGCCCCGGCGTCCGCGGCGGCCTTCGCCAGCTCGGTGTCGTTGCCGAAGTCGTAGCGGACGACAGCGAGCTTCCCGCGCACGTGGGCGGCCTTGAGGTCCGCGGCGGTGCCCGCTCCGGCGTCCACCGCGGTCAGCCGGAGGCCCTTGTCGTCGAAGACCGGAGAGGTCGGCAGGTAGTACGGGGCGAAGGGCGCCGAGGTGCCGGACACCTTCGCCCGCAACTGCGGGGCCGTCATCTGCCAGCGCGAGGCGAACTCGAAGGTGCCGTCGGTGACCTGCGCGGTCGGGCTGACGTAGATGCGCTTGGCGACGTCGAAGAACATGACGCCCTGGATCAGGCCGTGTCCCTCGATGCGCCGGTACGTCTGGTAGCTGAGGATCCCGCGCTGCTCGGCGGGCTCGGGCGTGCGGATCTGCACCTGGGTGACCTTGGAGGCGTCCAGCGTCACCGTGGTGTCCTTGGAGACCTTCACCTGCGGGTTGATCACCTCGACCAGTTCCTGGCCGTCCGAGGCTTTGTCCAGAGTGCTGAAGTCGACCTGGTAGGTGCCCTCCTCGACGACGGCGACCGCGGGGTCGGCACTGGTGTACGAGACGAAGCCGTCCTGGCCCCAGATCGTCGGCAGCCAGCCCTGCAGCACCTTGCCCGCGCGGTCGCGGGCGATCACGGTGAGCCGGTGCAGCGGCGCGTGCACGACCAGGGAGAGCGTGGTGTGGGCGAGGACGCTGCCGTCCGCGCCGGTCGCGGTGGCGTAGCCGTAGTAGGCGCCGCGCTTGGCGTCCTTCGGGTCGGTGCTCAGCGGCACGTCGGCGGAGGCGCCGGGGGCGAGGTGGACGGTGCTCGCACCGGGCGCGACGACACCGGCCGTCAGGGCCACGCCGTCGGAGTTGGCCAGGGCCACGCTCAGCTTCAGGTCCACTGCCCTGTCACCGGTGTTGGTGTAGTGCAGGGTCGCCGACTGCTGCTTGTCGCCTCCCACCTGGACGGCGGGCAGCAGCACGCTGCCGGTGGCCGTGACCGCGCCCATGGCCGCGGCGACGTCGATCCGGCCGCCGCCCTGCTCGGTCACCTTCGTGCCCGGCACGGTGTGCGCGGTGCTGATCAGCGCGTCCTTCAACTGCTGGCCGGTCCAGCCGGGGTGCTGCTGTGCGATCAGCGCGACGGCACCCGCCACGTGCGGGGTCGCCATCGAGGTGCCGGACGCCGCCGTGTAGTTCGCGTCGACCGGGTCGCCCATGGTGGTGCCGGACGCGCGCGCGGCGACGATACCGACGCCGGGGGCGGTCACGTCGGGCTTGACGGCCTTGTCGCCGAGGCGCGGACCGCGGCTGGAGAAGGAGGCGAGGGAGTCGTCGCGGTCCACAGCGCCCACCGTCAGCGCGGCGTCGGCCGCACCGGGCGAACCGATCGTGGAGTCCCCGCTCTGGCCCGCGTTGCCCGCCGCGACGACGAAGAGGGTGTCGCCAGAGGCGGACAGCGTGTCGAGGGCCTGGCTCATCGGGTCGGTTCCGTCGGTCGGCTCGTCGGAGCCGAGGCTCATGTTGACGACCTTGGCGTGCTCGGCGGCCGCCCACTCCATGCCGTCGATGACCTGCGACTCCGAGCCGTAGCCGTCGTCGCCGAGCACCTTGCCGATCAGCAGCTCCGCCTTCGGCGCCACACCCTTGCGGGAACCGGAGGACGCCGCGCCCGTACCGCCGACGATCGACGCCACGTGCGTGCCGTGCCCGAAGTGGTCCACGGTGTTCCCGCTGCCCGAGAAGTCCTTCGACTCCGCGATCCGGCCCGCCAGATCGGGGTGGGTGGCGTCCACACCGGTGTCCAGCACGGCCACCTTCACGCCCTGGCCCTCGTACCCGGCCTTCCACGCCGCAGGCGCGTTGATCTGCGCCGTGCTGCGGTCCAGCACCGGCGCGACCCGGCCGTCCAGCCACACCCGCGGGGTCGCGGCGGCGCGGGCGGTGCCCTCGGCGTCGCCCGGGTTCAAGGCCTTCCAGAAGGCGCCGAGGTCGTCGTCCGCGACGCGCAGCGACCGCGCGCCGATACTGGAAAGGGTCCGCGCCGGGGCCGATGCCTCGTTGAACGCGGCGACCCGGTCCGCGACGGCGGCCGCGGCCTTCTCGCTCTTCGCGGTCGTCCGGGCCACGCCGCCGCGCGGGGAGGCGGAGACGATCAGCGGCAGCGCGGAGGTGCCGGCCTCGTCGTAGCCCTGGGCGATCAGGGTGGAGACGTCGAACAGATGCCGGTCCAGCGTCCCGGCGGAGACCAGGTCCGCGGCATCCGACGGCAGCACCGTCAGGTCGCCGCCGTCCTCCTGGTACGTGCGGAAGACGATGCCCTCACGGCCGGGTCCCGGCTCGACCGAGGCGGCGCGGCGGCCGTCGGCCCCCGGCGTCACCGTCACGCGGTCGCCGGTCACCAGGCGTACGGTCACGGGCGGCGCGCCCTGGCCGTCGGCGGGTCGCGCCGCGGTGTCCTGGGGCGTCCGGGCGGAGGCGGCCGGTACGCCTCCGGCGGCCAGCAGCAATCCTGTCGATATCGCCGCCGTCAGGCGGATCCATGCCATCAGCCAAGCACCTCTCGTACAGCTGGGAGTCACGCGCTGTCCGACAGAATCTGCTGTGGCGGTGAGCATGTCACTGGCCTCGGGTGTCACACCTGCGACATGTCTCAACGGCGCCACGGGGTGCGGCCATGGCCCGCGTAAGAGGTCATCTCATTTGGTGTGTTCGATAATCTGCTGGCGTGGGAATCGTTGAGCGGCTGGTGCCGGATGAGCTGTGGGAGCTGTTCCAACGCGTGGTCCCGGAAGCGCCGACCCGGCCTCAGGGAGGCGGCCGACGCCGACATGGCGACCGGGAGGTGCTGGCTGCGATCGTGTTCGTGGCGACGTCGGGCTGCACGTGGCAGCAACTGCCCTCCGCCTCGTTCGGGCCGTCGGGAGCCACGGCCCACCGTCGCTTCGCCGAGTGGTCGAAGGCCCGAGTGTGGGCGAAGCTCCATCGCCTGGTCCTCGATGAACTCGGCTCCCGTGGTGAACTGGACTGGTCGCGCTGCGCGATCGATTCGGTGAACATGCGGGCCCTGAAAAGGGGGACCTGACAGGTCCGAATCCGGTAGACCGGGGTAAGTACGGCTCGAAGATCCACTTGATCACCGAGCGGACCGGACTGCCCCTGTCTGTCGGGATCTCCGGCGCGAACCTGCACGACAGCCAGGCCCTCGAACCGCTCGTGCGGGGCATCCCGCCCATCCGCTCCCGTCGCGGCCCCCGCCGGCGAAGGCCGGCCAAGCTCCACGGTGACAAGGGCTACGACTACGACCACCTGCGCCGATGGTTACGCCAGCGAGGCATCGGGCACCGCATCGCACGCAAAGGCATCGAGTCCTCCAAGCGCCTGGGGCGCCACCGTTGGACCATCGAACGGACCATGGCCTGGCTCGCCGGGTGCCGTCGGCTGCACCGCCGCTACCAACGCAAGGCCGCCCACTTCCTGGCCTTCACCAGCATCGCCTGCACCCTCATCTGCTATCGCAGACTCGCCAAATGAGATGACTTCTTAGAGGCCTTCGCCATGAGGGCACGTGGCAGATGCTCACGAGGCGAGGGCAGGCGATGTGCCCAGGTGCCGAGGACGCACACGAACGGTAGAACGGAAGGGTGAGGGACGAGAGCAGCCCTGCTGACGATGCCCAGCCACAGCGTGCGGCGAGGCCGGGGATCGACTACCAGGCGCTCTTCGCGGTCACCCCCAGCCCCTACATGGTGCTGGGCCCGGATCTGGTGCTCGCCGACGTCAATGAGGCGGCCTGCCGGGCGACCGGCCGTACGCGGGAAGATCTGCTCGGGCGGTACATCTTCGACGCCTTCCCGGAAAATCCGGCGGACCCGGATGCTGACGGCGTACGGAACCTGCACGCTTCCCTGCACTGGGTCCTGCGCTCGAAGGAGCCGGACATCATGGCGCCGATGAAGTACGACATCCCCGTGGCAGACCAGCCCGGCAGGTACGAGGGTCGTTGGTGGTCCGCGATCAACACACCGGTACTCGGGCCGGACGGGCAGGTGGAGTGGATCATCCACCGGGGGGAGGACGTGACCTCGTTCGTCCTCTCCCACCCTCGCCCGCAAGGAGACAGGGCGCTCAGCGACGTGGAGGCGATGGAAGTCGAGTTGTTCGCGCGGGCGCGCGAACTCAAACGGCTGAACGAAGAACTGCGCCAAGCCCACGCCCGGGAACGCCAGGTCGCCGTCACCTTGCAGGAGGCCATGCTCCATTCGCCCCACCTGTCCCGGCACCGCGACACCGCAGTGCGCTACTTGCCCGCTGCCGGTTCACTGAACGTGTGCGGCGACTGGTACGAGGTGGTCGACCTGTCCGAGAGCAGATTCGCCGTCGCGGTCGGCGACGTCGTCGGACACGGCCTGGAGGCCGCCGCCGTCATGGGCATGCTCCGCAGCGCCTTGTCCGCTGTCATCCGGGCCGTCGAAGGGCCCGCGAGGGCCCTGGACGTCCTTGGCCTGTATGCACGCTACGTCGAGGGTGCGCTGGCCACCACCGTCGTCCAAGCCGTCGTCGACACCCGCGCTCGCCGCATCATGTACAGCAGCGCCGGCCACCCGCCGCCCGCCCTGCTCCACGAAGACGGCACCTGCGATCTTCTCGACCAGGCCACCGACCCTCCGCTGGGGGCCCGCCCCAAACATGTCCCCCGCCTCCAGGCCGCCCTGCCCTACACCCCTGGCGATACCTTCGTGCTCTACACCGACGGTCTCATCGAGCGCCGCGGCGAGGACATCGATGCCGGCCTGCAACGCCTCACCGACGCGCTCGGCCGCCATGCCCGCCACAGCCCCGAACGTCTCGCGGACGCCCTGCTCGCGCATTTCGGCGTCAGCAGCGGCGCCCGCGACGACATCGCCCTGATCGTCCTCCGCCTATGACCCGCGCACAGCCAGCAGAACGTCACAGGTGGCGAACCGTCCGTAGAAACGACCAGTCACACCTGGGATCGGTAGATAGGTTATGTCGCCCACATACTTGGTGTTCGGCTCCTGGGCAGCAAAGTCCCGCTGGAGCAGGTCCGGCACCGGTGTCGCCGACGGCTCGGGAATCGTGGTGCGGACCTTTTTGCGCAGGTGCAGCCCGACGATGTGGAACTTGCGCATGACGCGCTCGACCCGCTTGTGATTGACCGGCCTCCCGGCCTCCTTCAGCTCGGCGGTGACACGCGGAACCCCATAGGTGCCGTCCGTTTCCTGATGGATCCGGTTGATGTGCTCGGCGAGCTCGGCATCCGGCCTCGCCCGGCCGGCCCGCGCGGATGCGCCGGCCAGCCACCGGTAGAAGCCGGAACGCGAGACCGCGAGTATCCGGCACAGCCGCTTGACGCCGAAGGCGCGACGTTGATCCTCGACGAACTGGAAGCGGCTGCTCACCAGCTGGTCTCCGCCGTAAAATACTTCGCGGCCCTCCTCAGGATCGCCCGCTCGAGCTCGAGTTCCTTCACCCGCGCCCGCAGCTGCCGGTTCTCCTTCTCCATCGCGGTGGCCTCCACCGCACCGGGCCGGGCGGCCTGCTCGGCATCCCGCACCCACGTGCGGACCGTCTTGTGGTTGACGCCCAGGTCCTTGGCCACCGACGCGTACGTCCCACCCCGGCTCGAGTGATACAGCGCGACGGCATCGGCCCGGAACTCAGACGAGTACTTCGACGTCCCCACCGGGAACTCCTGTCCTATGGATCCCCACGATCCAATGATCAGGGTGTCCACGATCAAGGGACAACGCCCATAGAACCGCACCCATCGGCGAGTCCGACGGCCTCGGCCTGAGGCGGCCGAGACCTGCGACTCCCCCAGGAGCTTCGCGGCTGCCGCCCGCGCAGGCTGCCCGGCACGCAAAGCGTTCCGGGCAACTTCGTCGTCTACGGCCCTGGGTCGAGAGCGACCTACGCGGAGGGTCGGCCCGAGCGGTGGGCGGCCCGCCTGACGCCGTACGGCCACGACACCCTCGCCTACGGCTGCTCGCGCCCCGGGGCGAGCCGCCGCCCGGCGGCAACCGCGGGCGAGACGAAGGTCCTTACCAGTGATGTAGCAGGCCCTGGTGAACGGCCTTTCACTCAGTCTCGGGGGTGCTGCTGTTCAGGTCTTGGTGGAGCCTGTGCCGCAGCGCGAAGAGTGCCGTGAGATCCGCCGTTTGCGCGAAGCGTCCGAGTAGATCCGGCAGAGCGGCATCGTCTCCGTCACGCACGGCCAATGCGATGTGCTCGATGATCCGTTGCACCGAAGGCGGCACTCGTTCCTGAGAGGCAGTCACCGGCTACGCGTACCCTGCATGCCACGGACAAGGCTCACCCGTATGGGTGGCGAGTCATCGGCGCCCCGGGCGGAGCCCGGCCCCGGGCCGGAGCGTAGCTTTGCGGCTTCAGGCCGAAGTCCCTGCTGGTGGCCGCGGGCTGCGCCGATGAGAGTCCTTTGGTAACGGACGCCGTTGCGGGTGGGAGCGAGCTGGGCATGGTGCAGACCGGCCGGGGTGCGGATCGGGGCCACTGACACCGTGCACGCGTGTCGCACGGCCCACGCCCAGCTCTCCGGAAATCCTGCTCATGTCAGCGTCAGAACCGGTGATTCAACCTGCGGGGTGACAACGGGGGGACAGCGGCACGGCCGCCCACACGGTCTTTCCTGTCGAGTGGACGTAGACCTGGACGTCAGCCGACAGCTCCTGCACCAGATGCCAGCCGAACCCGCCCGGCTCACGGGTATCCATCGGGAGGGGCCGTGGCGGGGCCGGGCTGGCGTCCTGCACCGCGACCGTCACCGTTCCCATGCCTTCTTCAAGCCGGAACCCCGTCACCCCGCCGGCATGCCGCACCGCGTTGGTGACCAGCTCCGACACCACCAGCACCACCGCGTCCGCTCCGCTCCCGCCATTCGGCGCGACGACGGACAAGAACCTGCGGGTCGCTTCTCTGGCGCGTTCCGGTGTGTGGATGTGGGAGTGGTCCAGGGGTCCGTAGTCCTCCTGGGGTGGATACGCCATCGCGGCCTCCGACGCTCGGCTCGGCACCAGATCTCAAGCGCCTTCCCCGAACCGATCGCATCATGGCCGGCTGTGCTGCGGGCTCCGTCCTGGGCGGGGCTGTTTCGCGTACCGCTGCGTAGTTCCCTCCACGATGAGGCCGGCCCGACCATGACCCCGACCGCGGGCGGCCGTCTGCCGTTTCCCGCGGGTTCCCTGCCGTCGTCACTCGGCGCACGCGGTCAGACACGGCCGTTTTCGGCACATCGCGGCAAAGTGCGAGAAAATATTGAAGAGGCTGTTTTGATATGTGCCAGGGAGTCACAGATGGATGCCTCGGACGAACTCCCTTCGGGGGGCTGACCCGGCGGCTCTTCTGACACTGGACGGTGCAATCCGTTGCCTCAACGCTGCGATGGCCACAGCGCCGGGCAGGCCGGCGGAGCAGTGCCTGAGAATCTCCTGGTGGCCGCCGCCAGGACGAAGGCGGTCGCGATGCGGGTGCTGGACTTCCCCGGGCGAGGCGGAGCACCCGTTGCCTCCTTGATCGACGCGGCAAGTGAAGGATCCCGCAAGGGACGAGCAGCTGGTCTGGGTGCACGCCCTGGATACGCGAAACGACCTGGCCAGCCTGCTTCCCGTTCCGAATGAGAAGGGACACCTGCGGATTCGAGGTTCAGCAACCCGGGAGCTTTGACCGCTAGTTGTCTCGCCGTCCGTGATCGTGGTTGTCGACCTGCTCCGTGGGCTTGTCATCCGGAGGGGGCGGTGGTGGTGAGGGGAACAGGAGGTCTTCGAAGAGGCCCAGCGTCAGCATCAGGAGCAGGAGCATCACCGGCACGAGCAGAGCTAGCACGACCACGATGCCTCCCGACGAAGCGGTGATTACGGGAACGGCGCGGCAGTACCAGGCCCAGTGTGGGCTGAATGGGTGGGGGCCGCATGCTCGAGGCGAGGGCGTGTAAGCCATTCGGGTCACTTCACCCTCGGCGACCACCAGATCGACCTCGGTGAATGCACGCGGCTCGGGGGCGGCTCCGGCGGCGTCGAGAAATCCGGCCACGGTGTGCCGGGCTGCTCGACGGCCTTGGCCAGTTGGAGCGGGGTGAGGTTCAGCAGCCGCAGCAGTGCAGCCGTCAGCTGTCCGTCACCGGTCCATACGTTTCGTTCCTCTGCCTGCTCGTTCTTCACCCGCCGCGACCCGGATGCCATCGGGATCGAGCCCGCGGCCGAGGGCGAGGCGTCGGCCTCGGGCACGTTCCGGTCGCAGGACGCCCGATGGGCAGCCAACCTCACCGCCGCCCGCCAGTTCCACGCCGCGGAGGGCACCTGAAGGTGCCCCGGCAGCACGTCGAGATCACCGGGGACGGCAACGGGGACAGCGGGCGGGCAGCCGTGAAACTCGGCGCGTGGTTCGACAACACCCGGCTCAGGCTCTGCGGCGCCAGGAAGATCTGGCGGGAGCTGACCGCCAGGGTGTCGGGGTGGCCTGCCGCACCGTCGAACGCCTCATGTGATGGCGGTAAGGGCGGCGCGGCGCCAGGCGTCCTCAAGGAAGGTGAGAGAGGGCTGACGTAGGCGATGGCCGCGGCGCCGGCGCGAGCGCGGAACGGGCCCCGGAGCTCGTGGACCGCGACTTCGTCGCCCTGGCCCCGAACCGCTGCTGGGTCGCCGACTTCACTCACGTCACCAGGCTCGTCGTGATCAGCCGTTTACTGCGGACCGCGCCGGTGATCCCGAGTTCGCGCGATATGCCGGTGGCCCAACAACTGGTGAACGTCGAGCAGGTCCCTGCACTGCTCGTAGTGGGGGGTCGCGCAGGCGCGGCGCGGATCGTGCGGAGTGAACCGACGCCGCCGGGGAGCCCGCGGTCGGACCGTCGTGGTGTGGCCGCGGCGGTTGGTCCCCTCACGCGCTCGGACATGGCGGTTCCGTCCTGGTCGGACGCGGGCCCTCCGCAGGCCTGCCGCTCGTTGAAAGCCCCGGTGCCGGGATCGCCGGCCGGGACTCGTGACCCCGGCCGGCGATCGGTCAGCGGGTGCGGGTGATGGTCTTGTGCTCGACGTAGCCGGTCAGACCCACCTTGCCGTACTCACGGCCGATGCCGCTGGCCTTGTAGCCGCCGAACGGCCCGTCGAAGCTGTTGCCGGCGCCGTTGATGATGACGCCACCGGTGCGCAGCCGCCGGGCGACCGCCAGGGCGCGCTCGGTGTCGGTGCCCCAGACACCGCCGGACAGGCCGTACTCCGAGTCGTTGGCGATGCGGACCGCGTCGTCCTCGTCCTCGTAGGCGATGACCGCGAGTACGGGGCCGAAGATCTCCTCCTGGGCGATGCGCATGGAGTTGTCGACGTCGGCGAAGACGGTGGGGGTGACGTAGTTGCCCTTCTCCAGGCCCTTGGGAATCTGCGGGCCGCCGGTGACCAGGCGGGCACCCTCCTTGATCCCGATGTTGATGTAGTCGATGACGCGCTGCTGCTGGTCGCGGCGGATCATCGGGCCGATGAAGGTGTCCGGTGCGGCCGGATCGCCGACCTTGAGTGACTCGACCATCGTCTTGACGGCCTCGACGACCTCCTCGTACCGGCTGCGCGGGGCGAGGATACGCGTCTGCAGGATGCAGGCCTCGCCGTTGTTGCCGAGCGAGCCGAAGCGCAGGCCCTGCATGACGATATCCAGGTCGGCGTCGTCGAGGATGACGGCGGCGGACTTGCCGCCCAGCTCCAGGCCGACGCGCTTGAGGTGGTCACCGGCGATGGAGCCGATGCGGCGGCCGGCGCCGGTGGAGCCGGTGAAGGAGATCTTGTCGATGCCGGGATGGGAGACGAGGTACTCGCTGGTCTCGCGGTCGGCGGGCAGGACGGACAGGACGCCCTCGGGCAGACCGGCCTCGTGCCACAGGTCGGCGAGGAGCGCCATGCTCAGGGAGTTCTCCGGGGACACCTTCAGCACGACGGTGTTGCCGGCCAGCAGGGCCGGGACCAGCTTCGCCGTGGCGGCGGAGAACGGCGAGTTCCACGGGATGACCGCGGCCACGACGCCGATCGCCTCGCGGCGCACGATGGTGTCGAAGGCGACCGACTCGTCGGAGGGCTCGATGATCTCTTCCCAGCTGAATTCCTCGGCGGCCCTGAGGTACGCCTTCACCTGGCGGGTCAGGAAGGGCTGACCGGCCTTGGTGAACCAGCCGGCCGAGCCGTTCTCCACGGAGATGGCGTGGGCGACCTCGTCGGCGCGGGCGGCGCGCAGTTCGTCGTAGCGGCGGACGACAGCCTGACGCGCCTGGGGGGTGGTGTGCGGCCAGGGGCCCTGGTCGAAGGCCTTACGGGCGGCGGCGACGGCCGCGTCGACGTCGGCGGGCGCAGCCTGGGCCACGCTGCCCAGCACCGACTGGTCGTGCGGGGAGTGGATGTCGAGCTGCAGGGAGGGGTCGCTGGGGGCGACCCAGGCGCCGCCGATGTAGAGCTTGTCGCGGACAGTCATGGTTCCAGGGGTCCTTTCGTGCGGGGAAGTGGCGGGACCGGGATGTCCCGGGGCACGCCGATGGGACGGCGCGTGGCGTGTGGTGCCGCTCCGGCGGACGGGGGGTGTCCGCCCGTGCGGCCGTCGTCTGCGGCGCCACCGGGTCGGTGGTGGCATGCTCGGGGCACGTCACCCGCGATGCGCGGATCGGGCGGGACCTCGTTCGATCAGGCGAGAAGTGCGATCATCCGGGTCAGTGCCCGTGGGGTCAGGCGGACGGCCCGAGTTCGGCAAGCCCGGGGTTCAGGCGGGGAAGTCGGTGGAACGGCTGACCTGGGCCCACTCCTTGGCCTCGGCGAGACGGTTTTCCTCCGAGCTGATGGCGATGCCGAGCGCGTCGCTGCCGAGAAGCAGGCGACGCGGCGGCTGCGGTGCGTCGACGGCGCCGATGATGGCGCGGGCCATGCGGGCGGGGTCGCCGGGCTCGTGGCCGGCGTACTCGGCGAAACGGCCGAGCCAGGCGCCCACCGTCTCCTCGTAGCCGGGAGTGACGGGGCCGGACGGCTCGGCGGCACCCGCGGCCCAGCCGGTGCGGATGCCACCCGGCTCGACGATGGTGACCCTGACGCCGAAGGGGGCGACCTCGTTCGCCAGGACCTCGGAGAAGCCCTCGACGGCGAACTTGGCGGTCTGGTAGGCGCTCAGACCCGGGGTGCCGCCGACGCGGCCGCCGATGGAGGAGATCTGCACGAAGTGGCCCGACCGCTGACCGCGCAGCACCGGCAGCGCGGCACGGGTCACGTTGACCACGCCGTAGAGGTTGGCCTCGATCTGGGCGCGGAACTCGTCCTCGGGGAAGTCCTCGATCGAGCCGCTGGTGGCGTAGCCGGCGTTGTTGACGACCACGTCGATCGAGCCGAAGCGCTCGACCGCGGCGGCCACGACCTCGCGCGCCTCGGACGGGGAGGTGACGTCCAGAGCCACGGCCGACAGGCGCTCGGGGTACTCCGCCTGCAGCGAGGCGAGTGCCTCCGGCTTGCGCGAGGTGACCACGACCTGGTCCCCGGCCTCAAAACCGCGAGCACCAGGGCCTTGCCCAGCCCCTGCGAACCGCCGGGGATCAGCCAAGTGCGTGACATCGTGCGTTCCTCGTCTCGTCGATCCTTGCAACGCCTCACAGGACAGCAACACCAATGTAGACACAATTGCAAGAAACGCATCATCAATGTCGCACTAATGATCTGTAATGCATCTCACAGCGCTCGGACGATGGCGTAAATGGAGCACAGGGATAGATTCTGAGGACCATGAGAGCCGACGCCGCACGCAACCTGAACGCCGTCCTGCACGCGGGAGCCCGGCTCCTCGCCGAGGATCCGGGCACCTCCATGGCGGCCATCGCCGTGGCCGCCGGGGTGGACCGCACCACCGTCCACCGCCGCTTCGCCAACCGTGAGGCCCTGCTCAGCGCCGTCTTTCAGGCCAAGCTCGACTCCGCGGAACGCGTTCTGGACGAGGCCCGGCTCACCGAGGCCCCCGTTCCGGTCGCCCTGCACCGCTACCTGGAGGGAATCATCCCCGTCAGCCGTACGTGGCCCGTCGACACGCGCCGCATGATGCGGAAGGACCCCGAGGCGAACGCCCGCCGGACGGAGCAGAGCAGGCGCCTGGACGCGTTCATCCAGCGAGCCATCGACGAGGGGCATCTGCGCGTCGACGTCGGCGCGGCCTGGGCGCGTGCGGTCCTGGACGAACTGGTCGACACCGCGGCACACCGGTTTCCCGAACTGGAGGCACCACACGCTGCCGACGTCGTCGCGCGTACCTTCCTCGAGGGCGTCGGCACGGCCTGAAGCTCCCGCCGGCGGTCCCGCCGCCTCCACACCGATGGCGCTCGCCCTGGCACGGCCCAAGCGGCGCCTTCATCCGACACAGCCAAGGAAAGCGGCGCAGACGGCGGCTTTCTCGTCGCTGTGGATCTCGCTGCAGGCCAGGCGGGGGTGGTCGTCGACGGCGGAGTGGATGCAAACCCCTTCGCACGGATGAAGAGCTGGAAGATCCTTCGCGACTGCCGCTCGAAAGGCGACGGCGTACATCACGCCATGTTCGGCATCGCCCGCCTCCACAACCTTGCCCTCGCGGGATAGCCAGGCCGAACGTGGACGCCCCAGCCCGACCCGCCAGAGCCAATTGACCATTGCGGGACAGCTTTAGGCGTTTTGGGTCTTTCGCGCTAGGTGCAACCGCCTGACCTGCACCGATGCCATGCCGCACCCCGAGAACCCCGCTCAACTGTGGAACGCAGGGCGTACGGCGATGTGCTTTCCTGCTCCGCGCCGATGATCCCGGTCCCGCCCAGGAAGACCCTCTCGGAACCGTGCGTTACTCGGTGTTCGGCGCTACCAGGCGCTCGCGCCGCCGTCGACCGCGTAGTTCGCGCCCGTGATGTACGAGGCTCGGTCGGAAGCGAGAAAGGCAGCCAACTCGACGATCTCCTCGGGCTGCGCGAAGCGCTTGAGCAGCGTCTTGCTGGTGATCGCGTCACGGACGGCCTGGTTGTCGCCGAGGTCGCGATCGCTGGCGGGGGTCAGGACGGGGCCGGGGCTGATCGCGACGCTGCGTATCCCGTGGCGTGCCCCTTCGAGAGCGAGTTGCCGGGTCATGCCGATGACGCCGGCGTTTGCCGCGGCGTGCCCGACCATCGGGGGGTTCTCGCCGGCGATCATGCCCGCCATGGACGCGACGTTGATGATGACGCCGCCACCGCGCTGTACGAGGTGGGACCAGGCGAACTTCGAAACGAAGAAGGGGATGTCGAGCTCGCCGGTGATGGTCGCCCGCCAGTCCTCGACGGGGAAATCGTGCATCGCGCCGAAGCGCATGGAGGCGGCGTTGTTGTAGACGACGTCCAGCCCGCCGTAGGCCGCTGCCGCGTCCTCGACCAGGCGCCGCACCTGGTCGGGGTCGGTGAGGTCGACCGGCGCGATACCGGTCATCTCACCGCCCGCGCGGCGGACGAGTGCGACGGTCTCCTCGTTGGGGTCGGCCCTGATGTCGGCTCCGACGATCTTCGCGCCCTCTCTGGCGAACACCTGCGCCGCGACGCGACCCATTCCTACGCCGGTGCCTGTGATCAGTACGACCTTGCCGTCAAGAAGGGATGTCATGGAACGTTCTCCTGCGAATCGATGGTGCAAGTAGCCCGGCCGGTGTCGGCAGCCGGTCCCCGGGCGCACCGTGAGCACGGTGCGCCCGGGTGTCTCGGTCACCTGGCCCTGGCACAACCCCGTGCCAAGGCCGGCGCCGGGTTATTTGGAGCTGGGGTGGGCGCTGCCGGGAGGCGTCTTACCGCGGAGCGTGTCCAGGAACACCCCGAAGTTCCCCTCCGACCAGTGCTCCACGGACTGGCCGTTGATCACCCGGTCGATGGAGATGCCGCTGAGCTGGACGTCCTGGCCAGAGGCCGGGATGCCGAAGATCGTCCCGGTGTGGCGCCCCGCGAAGCTCCACCGTGTGACAACCTTGTCACCCTCCACGATCTGGTCCAGGACGGTCATCTTGAAGCCGGTCAGCCCCGCCTTGATGTTCAGATCGCCGTTGATCCAGTCCTCACGGTTCTCCGGACCGTTGAAGCCGTGGAGCACCAGGTCCTTGGAGATGTAGCGGTCGAAACCGGCCGCCAGGTCGCCGTTGTAGCTGGCGTAGTACGCCGAGGTGACCTGCAGCGGCGACAGGTAGTGGTGACGGGAGTGACTGGACGAGCCGGTGTGCGATCCCTGGCTCTGTGCCGAGGCCGGTACAGCGACGGCGGTCAGGGCAACGGCGGCGATGCCGGCCACAGTGCCGATCACCTTCCTGCGCCGTGCGGACGCGGAGGTGGCGGCAGAGGCAGCAGGGGCGCCTGCGGGCTCACGGGTCCTACTGAAGAACATGGGGCGCTCCTCAAAGACGTATCTGTCGGTGCCTGATGACACCGATGTACTTGACGTGTCAATGATTAATGCCCTGCTTGACATCCGTCAAGCGTCTCGTTTGGTGGAGTGCGCCACGTCCCGCCCCGGGTTGTGGCCGGCGTGAAAGACTGGGGGCTCGCAAAGCCTGGTGACCTGCGACGAACCGGCACGGCGATCACGGGGTGGCGCATCTGGACGGCGGCCCCCCCGGGGCGCCTCGTCGATCCGTCGGCGAGCGGCAGGCGGCGCAGGAAACGAGGAGTGCGACGTGCGGCGGGTCGTGCGAACGATCCGCCCAGGGCGCAGCAGTACCGAACGGAGCGATGCCGCTGTGGCGGAGCGAACACCAGCGGAAGAACCGCCGGAGACAACGCGCGGGAAGTACGCACCCGTGCGCATGGACGAAAGCGAGATCCTCCGCCGGGGCCTGCACACCTTCGCCGAACTCGGCTACGCCGCGACCACCGTGAGGGAGCTGGCCAGGCGGCTCGACGTCAGCCACAACTTCATCAACGAGCGCTACGGGTCGAAGTGGGACTACTGGCGCGCGGTCGTGGATTTCGCACTCGGGGACGCCGGGCCCGCACTCGACCGGTTGCTGACAGAGTGCCGTGACGACAGTGAACGCCTGAGGAGGGTCATCGTCGAGCTCTACCGGCTGGCCGCAAATGCCTCGGACGCGAACCGGTTGGTCAGTGACGAGTCAACGCGCGACTCCGCCCGCCTGGACTACCTCCACCAGCGGTTCGTCCAGCCTTTCTGGGACAGGATCGAGCCGATCGTCGACGGCCTCATGACAGCCGGCCGCATTCCGCGTGTGCCGGCGCACATCCTGTACTTCGCCGTCACCGGTCCGGCGCTGGCTCTGGCGCAAGACCCCATCGCGGACCGGTTGAACCCCGCCGCCTCCCCGGCGGCCGGGCACGACCGGAACGAACTGGCCGACCAGCTCTCCAGCCTCGTCATGCGAGGCCTGCTCCCCCCACCGCACAGCGAGACTCCGAACTCTGAAGACGGCTGAACACGTGGGGCTGCGCAGACAATGCCGTTGCCTGACCTGCGTTCCACAGTTGAGCGGGGCTCTCGGAGGAGGTCTTCAGCGGCCTGTATCGGGAGGCGTTCGCCGCTGCGGTGGCTGCTTCGGGGCCGGTGAACGGGGTGGAGCTGACGCGGGCGGTGGGCCGGGAAGCGGAGATCAAGAACGAGGTGGAGAAGATCCGTCACCGTGCCTACGTGCTGGAGAAGCGGGGCTGGCTGGTGCGGGCGGAGGACGGACGGTTCATGCCCGCGCCCGCAGCCGTCGGCCGGGGCGTTTCTCCGGCCAGCGCGGAGCGTCTCCGGCCAGTCGCCGGGACAGCCTGATCACGGCGGCCCACCACACCATCTGGGCGTGGTGGTCGAGGCGGCGTTCGTGGTGCCCCAACACCCCGGGGCGGCCGCCTGCCTGGGCACCTTGACCGAGGCGTCTCTGCGCACGGCGAGAGGCGATCCCAAGATCGCCCACGCGTGCGTCAGAGCGCTGTCGCGTATGGACGGCGAGGCGGCATCGGCCGAACTGGCCCGGCTCGCCGCCTCCGTCGCCCACCGGGGCACCCGAAAACTCCTCCAGAGCCTTGTCCCGCATACTGTTGCGGCTGGCATGAGGCCACGCGGGACTGCGATTCCCTTGAAGGGACTGCCGCAGACGGACGACACCTTGCTGATCCGCACCGACTTTTCCGACCACGCGGCTTGGCAGGCCCTCCACACGGCGATCACGACGCCGAACGAGGACGGCTTCCTCGCGTACGTTCACATCGTGGACGATCCCGTCTACGACGGTCTGACGACCGAACAGGTCGTGTCGCTGGCTCCTGACAGGGGCTTCCTGATGATCGTGGCTGACAAGACCGCTCTCACCGCTCCGAAGATGCCGTTGCTCGCTGTCCTGCCGTACGAGGAGGATGACGACGAAACGGAGGAGGACCAGGGCGAGCTGCGCGTCATAGCCGAAGAACTGTGGTCGATCCAGAGCAACATCTCCCTCGGCAACATGGACTGGGAGGATTTCGTCGATGCCGCCGATGACGACGGTGTCTTCCGAGGCTTCTGATCCCAGGCGACAGCTGTTCGCTACGGATCACGAGCCCAGCGAAGCGGAAGCCTGAGATCACTCGTCGCCCACCGGAAAGACGTCGCCCTGGGCCCGGCCGAGGCTGCGCGACGCGGTCTCGGCCACACCCATTGGCCGGCCGCGGTCTCGGCGACGGGGGCATGACGGCTGACTCGCGGTGCTTGCGCAGTTCGCGGTCCCTCGCGAGCGTGGAACTGGCGTACGACGGCGAGGTTCGACGTCCATCGGGCGTCATGCTGCGTGTCGGCGGAGGTCCGTTGCGGGGACCGCCCCCGGGGGCGGGCGGTCTACCGGGGCGGGGTGTAGCCGCGGTCCGGACGAGGCCGTGGGTGATGTCGGTGAAGGCGCGGGTGGCGGCGCTGCGGTAGGCGTTCTCGCGGTGCAGGAGGGTGACGGTCCGGGTGGGCAGGGGCGGGTCGAGCGGGACGGGGGTGAGGCGGGGGTGGTCGTGGGTGATGGCGTCGGGCAGGACGGTGGCCAGCTGGGTGCGCTGGACGATTTCGGTGAGGGCCTGGACGGAGTTGGCCTCGACCGTGATGCGGGGTGCGGTCCGGTGACGGGTGAGGTAGGCGTCGATGTGCAGATCGCCGACGCCTCCGGGTGTCGGTGGCCTTCACCACCGCCGCCGTTCTCGGCCAGCACCCCCTGCCGGAGAAGTCCGCCACGGCGGTTGCCGAGCTGCTTGGCCTGGACGACGACGCGGCGCTGCTGCTGCAGACCATCCCGGTCCGCGGTTCGATGCCGAACCGGATCCCGACCGACCCGACCATGTACCGCTTCTACGAGATGCTCCAGGTCTACGGCACGACCCTCAAGGCTCTGGTCCACGAGCAGTTCGGTGACGGCATCATCTCCGCAATCAACTTCAAGCTCGACGTGAAGAAGGTCGCCGACCCTGACGGCGGCGAGCGCGCCGTCATCACCCTGGACGGCAAGTACCTGCCGACCAAGCCCTTCTGACCGGCGCCGATACGGCGTCACACATGGACGGCGACGAGCGGGCCGGAAACAGTCCTCCGCCCCGCCCCGCCCCGCCCGTCCAGTCCCGCCCCGCCCCGCCCGTTTCCGGTCGGCGGCCGCCAGGTCGTCGTCCACCTGCGCGTACGGCGGCCGGTCTGCCCTGTCTCGGGCTGCCGGCGGCTCTCCGGACCGGGCCCGGCGTTCTGGCTCCAGTTCCCGTAAGAGGTCCGAGAGACGGCGCGGTCACGGGCGGCGCGGGCGCGGCCGTGGTGATGCCAGAGATCGGTCGTGCTGGTGGCCACCCGCCTCATCCTGTGACCCGATGCCAGGACCGTGACCGGTTCTGCTGAGCTTTCAACCGGGTGTGGCTCTGGAGCCCGGCTGCTGTCTCAGTCGTAGCCCTTGTCCGCGTGGAGTTTCAGGCCGCCGGCGCCGGGGACCGCGCCGACTGCGCACCGGGCAGGGAGGGCGGGTGCGCCGGTCGACGAGAGCAGCGACAGCGGACTGGCTGCCGGCGCCCACGAACGAGGCCGCCTTCCCATTCATCGAGGCGTTCACGCAGCTCGATGTGTGGGCGTCACCCTGGCTGCCCCGGTCGAGGTCCGGGCAGGCAAGCGGGTCGCGGCCGCTGCGTCCACCGCCGTCGCGATCCGGTTTCAGGCCGGTGGGATCCGCGTGACTTACCGGGCTGTGTCTGCTGTGCGCGTAGATCGACAGCGGTGGGCGCCTTGCACCGAGGAACGGCAGACGGTGGCGTTCGCCACAGGGGAAACAGGCATGACCACTCGCGCCCGCCCGTGGCAACCTCGTTTGTTCCGCTGTGACCGTAGTCACGGGAACACGTGACTTCGCTCGAACAGATACCGGTGTGGAACATTCCTCACAACTCCGCCTGTGCGTCGGCGGCGCGGAAGCCTCTGGGCCGATCATCAGCGTCCGCGCACAGGCACCGCACCGGTGTGCCCCGCGTGACACCGGCGCGCTGCATGCCTCCGCGGGGCGTTCATGCCGCGCCGACGGCTCGTCGTCTTCGCTGCCCACAGCCACCGGCGGCGCCGCGCGGCTCACCTCACACACGTGCGGTCCCGGGGCTGTCAGACGCTGTGCGCCGACCGGCCCGGCCGAGGCCCGCGGCGACCTTCCTGGGAACCTCACCCGAGAGATATGACGATGCACCGACAACTCGACCGACGGGCGGGACGACACCGCCAGCACCCCTCCTCGCACCCGCGGCGCATACGCCAAGTACGCCCCTCACTCCGTGCCGTCCTGACGACCGTGCTGGTCGCTCTCGTCCTCACCGTGACACTGGGACTGTCACTGTCCCATCGGGCCACCGGCCGCATCGCCGCGAGCACCCCGATCACTACGGCAAGCCCAGTCCCGACGACGACCACGGCCATCCCGTCACCGTCTGCTTCCTCACCCGCGTCACCGTCTTCCAAAGAGACGCCCGACTCGGCTTCCACCACCTTCCCGCAACGTGGCACCGGGACCTTCACCCTGGCCCACGGAGGCACGATCATCGCCGGACGGGGCACCCTGATGCGCTACGCCGTCGACGTGGAGGACGGCATCGACCAGGACCCGCAGCGCTTCGCCAAGCAGGTCGACGCGATCCTGGACAACACTGCCCGCGGTTGGGCGGCCGGCGGTCACTGGGCTTTCCAGCGGGTCGCCGGCGGCCCGGTTGACTTCACCGTCCATCTGGCCTCGCCGCACACCACTGACGTCATCTGCGGCCGCTACGGGTTGGACACCGGCGGCTGGGTCAACTGCAGCGGCGGACACGATGTCGTGATCAACGTCAAACGATGGCTCCTGTTGACTCCCCACTACCAAGGGAAACCCGGTTCCTACCACGCTCTGGCGATCAACCACGAAGTCGGCCACCGCCTCGGCCATGGCCACGAGTCCTGCCCGGGTGCCGGCAGACCAGCACCTGTGATGATGCAGCAGATCAAGGGCCTGCACGGCTGCGTGATCAACGGATGGCCGTACGACAGCCACCGCAACGCCATCACGGGCCCGCTCCTTGGTTGAGGCCAACCGACCTTCCCCCGTGATGGTGGACACGCGCTTCGTTGATCACGCGGCGAGCGTGAGCTCAGCCGTGTGATGGCGGCGTTCGCATTCGTCGGAGCCGAGATGGCCGTAGCCACGATCTCGACGTCGCCACTGAAAGCCCGGCGCCCACGGCAGACATCGTGGCCGCTCTGCGCGCAGGTCTAGAAGCCCAGGGCCGGCAGGTACAGGCGCAGGCGGGTGGACTGGGTACCAGCCTTCTCCGGGATCGTGTGCCGGATGCCCCGACGACGCAGGAACTCACGGCAGGGCCGGTTGCTGCAGGCCTTATCGGCCGCGACGCTGTCGGGCTTCTTGCGGGGCCTGCCCAGTCCGCGGCGGGGGACCCGGATCTTCTCCAACACCGGAAGGAACTGGGTGCAGTCGGCCCGCTGCCCCGGCGTGACCATCAGGGACAGCCGGCGACAGAAGCCGTCCGCGCTCAGGTGGATCTTGCGGGTGAAGCCGCCGCGCGAGCGGCCCAGGCCCTCGCCTCCCGTACCACCTCCACCAGCCGGCCGACGAGGCCTTGCCACGGGGTTTCGAGGGCCGGCGGCGGGTCGGTGCGGGCCCCGGCCGCGTGCTGGTACGCGCGCACGATTGTGGAGTCCACCGAGACGTCCCAGCGGGCGGGGTGCCGGCCGGCGGCCGCGGCGGGCAGCGCGAACGCGCCCACGACAGCGGTGGCCACGGCAGCGGCGGCGGTCAGACCGCGACCGGTCACAGATACGGACACGAGGTACCCCTTCTCAGGGCCGGACACCCCGGGCGGGCACCATGAACGTCGCAGGCCGCCCATGGTGCGTTGTGCGGGTCGGCGGCCGGTCGGCCGCACACCCACACCTTGCCCGCCATGCGCAGGAGGTGGGATGAGTACGCGAAGGTCCTGACCGTTTCGTCATATTCCCATCACTCTCACCCGCACCATCCATGTATGCGGTGAATGCACGTTCTTGACGGACCGTCACCTGCCAGCCCTTCGCGCGCCAGGATTCCAGACGCGGACCGGCACATGCGCCGCCCCGCCCCACAGGCCGTCGCCCGAAAGTGCGTAACAGCCGCCCCCCGCACATAAGGCGCTCCCGGCCAGGCACCCGACTACATCGGCCGCCGGAAACGCCGAGCTGGTAGCGCGCGGCGGCGGAAAAGGTCCACGCCGGAAAAGCATCGGAAGGCGCACACTCGCAGCCCGCTGAATTCCTCCGCACTTTCCGGCAGAGCTGAGACTAATTTCGGAAGGGAAGTCAGAATTCCGTGGCACCGGGTGTGTACCGATCAGATTCTGCGACCGAACGGCCTGTCGGGGCAATGGTGGAACCTGGGGCGTTTGCGCGGCTGCACAAGTGAGAAGCCCGGTCGGGCCACCACCACCCGAAGGGTGCGTATGGGCCTGATCTGCACAAAACCCTTCGTTGATACGGCGGTTGCCCTCTCCAGGCGTGTCGCTTCTCGTCCGGCCCGCAGCCCGGGAGCGCGGCACCAAACGGCAAGAATTGTGCATTTGCTGTCCATTTTTCGGCTTCCAGTAACGGGGAAATGAACTCGTAACAGCTGACGCATTGACAGCCGTACCGCATACGGCGGCTAATTAAGCGCTGCGCACCGGCGTATGCATTTTTCCTGCCACCGGTCTCTTATGGAGGCCAGATCATGACAGGTGGAACATGAAGATATCCACGCGCGTGCAGAGCGGATTTCGACCGCTTTACGCCCTGCGGCGCGGCGCCGCGGTCGTGGGCGTCGCGGCGGTGGCCCTGGTGGGCTTCCAGCCCGCGGCCAGTGCCGGAACCGGCCCGGTGCCGGGCGCGACGGCCGCCTCGACACGGCTGAACACGGCCGCCTCCGATGCCGACACCCCCGGCACCGATCTCACTCCCCTCTGCGATACCCCCGCCAAGGGGCACGCAGCTTGCTACGCCCTGCGCGCGCCCGGCACGACGGCTCGTCTCAGTGCGGCGCAGACACCGGCGGGACTCGGTCCGCAGGACATCCGCAGCGCCTACGACCTGCCCGCCGACGGCGGAGCGGGACAGACGATCGCGATCGTCGATGCGTACGACAACCCGAACGCCGAGGCGGATCTCGCCATCTACCGCAGCCAGTACGGGCTTCCGCCGTGCACCACGGCGAACGGCTGCTTCGCCAAGGTGGACCAGCGCGGCGGTACCAACTACCCCATGACGAGCGACTCATGGGCCGGCGAGATCGCCCTCGACCTGGAGATGGTCTCCGCCACCGCTCCGCAGGCGCACATCATCCTCGTGGAGACCGACAACGACGGCCTCGACAACCTCGCGGCCGGGGTCGACAGGGCGGTCGCCCTCGGCGCCAAGTACGTCTCCAACTCCTATGGCAGAAGCGGTGACTCCGACAGCGACCAGGCGACCTACGGTGCCTCCTACGACCACCCGGGTGTCGCCGTCGTAGCGGCGAGCGGTGACAACGGATACGGGGTCGCCTTCCCGGCGACCCTGTCCACGGTGACCTCGGTCGGCGGCACGGACCTGGTCGCCGACCCCACCAGTGCCCGCGGATGGTCCGAGACCGTCTGGAACCGCGGCACCTACGCGCCGGGCTCCGGGTGCGCCACGCACCAGCCGAAGCCCGCCTTCCAGAAGGACACCGGGTGTGCCGGCCGCAGCGTCGCCGACGTCTCAGCCGTCGCTGACAACGTTGCCGTCTACTCCACGTTCGGCTCGACCGGAACAGGCTGGCAGCGCTACGGCGGCACCAGCGTCGCCACGCCCGTGATCGCGGCCGTCTACGCCCTGGCGGGCAGCCCGCGGCCCGGAACGTACCCGAACGCGTACCCCTACGCGGCCGGCGGCACGGGCCTGACCGACATCACCAGCGGATCTAACGGCACCTGCGCCACCGCGTATCTGTGCACCGCGGCCGCTGGTTACGACGGTCCCACCGGCCTCGGTACACCGTCCGGCCTGGCGGCGTTCCGCAGCGGCCCGAGCGGCACCGTGTCCGGCGTGGTCAAGGACGCCGAGACCGGCCGGCCCGTCGCCGGAGCCACCGTGGGCGCGGGTCCCGACGTCGCAACGACCCTCCAGGACGGCACCTACTCCCTGAACCTCCCCGCCGGCCGGGTCGACGGCCTGACCGTGACGGCGTTCGGCTACCGGACCACCGCACCGATCGCCCTCGACATCGCCGACGGCCAGAAGGTGACCCACGACTTCGCGGTGGCGCCGCTGCCGCGCGTCCACGTCCGCGGCACGGTCAAGGACGGCTCGGGACACGGCTGGCCGCTCTACGCCCGCATCTCCGTCGAAGGGTCACCCGAGGCCCCGGCATGGACCGACCCGGCGACCGGCGCATACGACATCACCCTGCCGAAGCACGCCGGTTACAAGCTGGACGTCAGCGCCGCGCTGCCCGGCTACGAATCCGCCACCCGAGCCGTGACGGTCGCCGCCAGGCCGGTGACCGCGAACGTCGCCATGACCGCCGACCCGGACGCGGCCACCGCCATCGGCTACACCCCCCGCCGCACCGACAACGCCGAGACCTTCGACTCCACCACCACGGCCCCCGCCGGGTGGACCGTGACGAACGCCGCCGGCACCGGCAACGGATGGCAGTTCGACGATCCCATCCAGCGCGGCAACGCCACCGGGGGTACCGGCTCCTTCGCCGTGGTGGAGAGCGACCAGGGGCCGTTCGGTCCGCACCAGGACAGCCAACTGACCACTCGCGCCTACGATCTGTCGGACGCGCAGTCCGCGGAGCTGAGTTTCAAGACGGCCTATGTGGCCAACCTCACCCAGCAGCACATGACGGTGGACGCCAGCACGGACGACGGAAAGACCTGGCAGAACGTCTGGGCCGGACCGAGGGTGGGCGGCTCGGAGGACCACCTGACGGTCGCTGTCCCGTTGCGTCAGTACGCCGGGCAGCGGTCCGTGCGCCTGCGCTTCCACTTCGTGGCCGACTGGGGCTACTTCTGGGCACTGGACGACGTGACCCTCCAGACCCGTCGCCTCGAGCCGGTCCCGGGCGGCCTAGCCATGGGCACCGTCAGGGACGCGGCCACCGGCGCGGGCGTGGTCGGCGCCACCGTCGTCGACACCCGCACCCCGGACAGCGGCGCGGTCACGGCCGCCACTCCGGACGACCCGGCTGTGGGCGACGGTCTGTACACCCTGTTCCTGCCCGGCTCCGGACGCCACACCCTGCGGGTCACGGCATCCGGTTACGCGACACTCACCCGCACCGCGGTGACGCACGACGACCGAGTCACCCGGGAGGACTTCCGGATCAGACAACACGGCTAGAACACCTCGCCGTACTGCCGTCGGGAGCGGTGCCGTGTCCCAGCGGTCACAGCACCGCTCCCGACCCGCGGTCTCCGGGAGTCGGCCGTCGCACCGTGCACAAGCCCGCCGGCGACACGGGTACGGCGCTCGAAGCGAAGACACGTCCCCGAGGCCGACGGCCCGATGGGGCACCTGCCCGCGGGAGCACCGACCATGCACCACAGGTTTGACTGGTGACACTTCTGGTTGCCGCAGATGTCACCAGTCAAACACGTGACGCATGAGTGTGCCGCACCCCACCGCGGAAGCGAGGGCGAAGAGGGACGCTACGGCAGGAGGACGTCGAAAACGGTGCGGAAGAACGCGTCCAGGGGCGCCGCCGACTTGTGGGCCCGGGCCGCGATCAGGGTGCCTTCCCAGGCACTCAGGACGAAGAGTGCGGTGGCCTCCGCGTCGACATCGCCACTCAGATCGCCCGCCTGCTGGGCCTCCACGAGGACGTCCCGGATCAGCGCCCCCCACCGGTCGAACCCGCCTGCGACCGCCAGGCGGATCTCGTCGCTGTGGTCGGCCATCTCCGCACCGAGATTGCCGGCCAGGCAGCCATGTACGAAGCCGTTGTCGACGGTGTCCTTGCTCAGGAACTCGAA
Organism: Streptomyces sp. NPDC111744; assembly: GCF_055634995.1. Classification (NCBI taxonomy): domain Bacteria; kingdom Bacillati; phylum Actinomycetota; class Actinomycetes; order Kitasatosporales; family Streptomycetaceae; genus Streptomyces; species Streptomyces sp. NPDC111744. The sequence continues at coordinate 49,357 of NZ_JBVKCG010000026.1, read as the reverse complement.
ATGGGCACGAAGCCGTTCCAGTGGAGGGCGGCCCGGTGTCGTGAGCATCTCGAAGCTCAGAGTGGTGGCGTACCGGCTCAGCGCCTCCAGGGCACTCTCCTCCTTGCTGGAGAAGTGGTTGTAGAAGGACCCCTTGGGGACCCCCGCCGCGCTGGTGATGTCGTTGATGCCGGTGGCGTGGAAGCCGCGTGCGTGGAACTGCTGAAAGGCCGCCTGAGCGATCTCCTCACGCTTGGACACTTGCGCCATGCCGTCTCCGCCTTCCGTCGGGCCGACCCGCTTTCGCCCCTCCGCGGACACGGACCCGGATCGCCGCGTACGATTTTCGCGGCCGAGGAATACACCAAGGCGACCAACCATATTGTAGTCGTCCCCCGCCGAGGCACGAGCCCACAGGCGCCCTCGGGGTGCGGTTCACCCCTGGCGTCCTGCGGTGGGTCCTCGGGTACTCGACATGGGTTACCCTCGTCTAAGACGACCGGTCATTTTGCCCTGTCGTCCTCTGAGCTCTGTCCTCACCAATACCGGCCTGTCACGGCGGCACGACATACAGGAGCAGCCAATGTCCACTTACCGGGCCTTCGAGGCCACCGGTGTCCACAACCTCCAGCTGGTCGAGCGCGACCTGGTCGACCCGGCACCGGGGCAGGTCCGCCTGCGTGTGGAGGCCTGCGGTGTCTGCCACACCGACGTGCTGGCCATCGAGGGACTGCGTGCCGATCCCTCACAGCCCGTCGTTCCCGGCCACGAGGTCGTCGGCGTCATCGACGCCGTCGGAGCAGGTGTCACCGCCTGGCAGCCCGGGGACCGGGTCGGCGTCGGCTTCCTCAACGGCCACTGCGGCGAATGCGAACCATGCCGCCGCGGCGACTTCGTCAACTGCCGAAACCAGGAACAGACCGGAACCACCATCGACGGCGGCTACGCCGAGGTGGCCTACGCCCGCGCCAGCGGGCTGGTACGGATCCCCGACGGCATTGCGGCGACCGACGCCGCTCCCCTGCTCTGCGCCGGACTCACCACCTTCACCGCCCTCCAGCAAGGACCCACCCGAGCCGGCGCCCTGATCGCCGTACAGGGCATCGGTGGACTGGGACACCTGGCCCTGCAGTACGCACGCAGCCTCGGCTACCGCGTCGTCGCCATCGCGCGCGGAAAGGACAAGGAGACATACGCCCGCCGGCTCGGCGCCCACGAATACATCGACAGCACCACCACCGACGCCGGAGCCGAGCTCACCGCACTGGGCGGCGCCTCCCTCATCATCGCCACAGCCTCCAGCGGCGCCTCCATGAACCCGCTGGTCCAGGGCCTCGCACCGAACGGCAGGCTCGTCGTGGTCGGAGCAGCACCCGACCCCCTCACCATCGCCACCCCCGACCTGATCTTCGGCACCCGCACCATCACCGGCAGCCTCACCGGCTCGTCCATCGAGAACGAGGACAACCTCGCGTTCACCCTCGCGCACGACATCCGTCCCAGCACCGAGGTCATGCCCTTCACCCAGGCGATGAAGGCCTACGAGCACATGCTTTCCGGCGCGGCCCGCTTCCGCGTCGTCCTCGACACGACCGCCTGAACCAACCCTTGACGCCGGGCGAGACACGCCTCCCGCCCGGCACCACCGCGCGGATCGCCGAACGCCGCCACCAGCCGCCCGTCCTCCCGCGGAGGACCGCGTCCCGGCGGGCGGCGTACGGTGTCGCGGACTCTCGACGGCTCCCGCCCGGTGCACCGTCCAGAGCGGTGACGGTGGCAGAGCTTGCACTTTGCATCAGTCACCTGTCAGAATGGTGACGTGAATCTCAACCATGTCTTCGTCTGCGGAAACCCGGCCCTGGACTTCGCGGCCACCCTCCGTGCCCGGCGTTCGACCCGGTTCGAGATGTTCGTGACCCCGGAGCGCCTGAACGCCTGGTACGTGGAGTCCGGACTCGTCGACACGGTCACCCCCGGCAAGGAGGAGGACGTCCGGGACGCTATCACCGTGCGGGAGGCCGTCTACCGGCTCATCACCGACCGCCGTCTCGGCGAGGACTTCGACCGGGAAGCACTCGGCGTGCTCAACGCGGCGGCGCGCAAGACTCCGGTGACTCCTCAGCTCACCCTGACCGGACGGCACATCGACGCCACACCCGAGCAGGCCCTGGCAACCGTCGCCCGACAGGCCGTCGAGCTGCTGAGCGGCCCGGACGTCCCACTCCTCAAGGAGTGCGGGAACCCGGTGTGCACCCGCATCTACATCGACCGCTCCCGGGGCATGCGCCGCCAGTGGTGCGGCATGGAGTCCTGCGGCAACAAGATCAAGGCAGCCGCGTACCGCGCCCGCAAGAAGACGACGCCGGCAACGACCACCCGCTGACAGCGGGAACGATGAGGCCAACTCGCACCGCCTGCGATACACCGTCCGTCGGACACGAACGCGCCCGCGGGCATAGTCAGCGGTCCAGAGCGAGCTCGCCAGGGCGTCGAGTACGCCTGCGGGCGGGAGCTCACCGGTTCGCGGTGACGCAGATCGAGTCGAGCGCGCTGGTGGAGTCTGCCCGAACATGTCGAGGCACTTGCGGTAGATACGTGTCCCGGCTCCAAATCGGCCATGTCAGGCGCGGGAAGCAACGCCGACACGTCGGTCAGGTCGCCTCGCCCGAACTCCACCCGCCGGTCGCCGATGTCGGCGGGTTCAGATCGACCGACACGATGCGCGGGCGCAGCTCGGCGATGAGCATGGGGTGGATCACGCGCTCGAAGGCGGTCTTGAACTGCTCTCCGGGGAACTCCCGGACCTCGCCGCCGGCATTGCGCGCCGAGTGGAACGCGAAAGCCTCCGCACGGGTGCCGGACGGGCCCGCCGCGCGGAGGCTCGGAACGGGTCAGTCCTCCCAGTGATGGACTGCTTCGGTCGCCGTGACGTCACCGGCGTAGACGAGGGCCACACGGTGGTTGTACTGAATGGTGTACATCTTCTTGGCGCCGATGACGACCGCTCCGTTGGAGGGGAAGTAGTCGTCGGTGGCGGCGGGTTCGGCGGTGGCGACATAGGCCTGACCGGCCGGGATGGAGTACATGCTCAGGGGCGCCTGCGTCGAGGCGCCGAGGCCCGCCGGGTACTCCGCCTTGTCGGGGTAGCTCGATCCGTAGAGCGAGACCGCGCTGGTGTTCGCGGGACGGATGATCTTCACGCCGTAGCTGGTCTTCGTGTTGGCGCCGGAGGGGTTGTAGAACCACACTTCGGAGCCGCTGTACCAGATCGCCGTCCAGTCGCCCTGGACGTCCGCGACGACGAACTGCTGCCCGGACTGGGCCGTGCTGCCCCAGTCGTTGACCCGGTCGGTGCCCGCGGCGGTGCCATGGATGGCCTGGTCGCCGAAGAGCGGGGCCGTCTCACTCGGGGCGGTGCGCAGGTAGACGAAGTTCGCCTGCTGCTGCCTCTCGGTGCAGGCGGTCGTCTGCCCGGTCGGGTCGTCGGAGGGACACACCTGGATCGTCTGGCTGTTCTGCGCGAACGGCGGGTCGATCGTCACGACCGAGCCCGTCTGCGGAACGGCGTGCAGACCGCTCAGCGGGGCGCCCAGCAGGCTCATGAAGTGGTCCCAGTCCCAGAAGGGGCCCGGGTCCCAGTGCATGCCGGAGACGAGGGACGACTTGGGACCGGCAACGTTGTCATGGCCGATGATGTGCTGGCGGTCCAGGGGGATGCCGAACCGTGTGGCCAGGTACCGCACCAGGTAAGCGGTGGCCTCGTACTGTGCCTCGGTGTACCAGGCCGCGCCCTGTACCGCGTAGCCCTCGTGCTCGATGCCGACCGAGTGCAGGTTGGTCGAATAGTTGCCCGCCTGGAAGGCGATGTCCTTGGTGGGCACCATCTGGGTGACCGAACCGTCGGAGGACATCACGTAGTTGGTCGCCGCGGGGTTCGTCGGGTTGGCCAGGCCCGTGACACCGGCGTCGTAGGTGGTCTCCAGGTCGTGGATGACGATGGTGTCGATCCTGATGCCGTTGGCGGGCCGGTTGGAGACCTGACGGCCGGCGGGAGAGCCCGCGACGAAGGTGCAGCGGACGGCGGGCGGGCACTCGGTGTCGGCGGTGTCCGCGGTCGCCGTCTTCAGGCCCAGTGCGGTGGCCTGTGAGCGCACGGGAGCGATCGACGGGTCGGCGGCCAGGCGGATCCGCTGGCCGTCCTGCGTGGTGACGGCGGCTCCGCTGCGGATGGTGCCGAAGACGTGGTCGGCGAAGCCGGACGCGCCCTGCTGCTGCTTGGACTGGCTGTAGCGGGCCACAGCGCCGTACCACCGGGAGGCGTCCGCGGGTGTGCCGCCGGTCAGCTGCTTCTCGTACGAGGCGAGCAGCGCCGCACCGCCACGGATGTTGGCGGTGTCGTCCTCGCGCAGTTCCCGCGCGGACAGGCCGGTCAGTTTCGCGGCCGCCTGCAGGGTGTGCAGGGCGGGGTTGGCGGCGAGGTCCTTCAGGTCGGCACGGCCCACGGCGCCGGCGTCGCCGCCGGCCAGCATCGTGGGGGTGACGTCCGTGAGGTGCATGACCCCGTAGCCGCCGTCCGTGCTCACCTGGGTGCCGTGCGACTCCCAGCGCGACTCCTGGTAGGCCAGGGCGAGCAGGACGCTGGACGGGATGTGGTACTCGGCGGCGGCGGACCGGAGCGCCTGCTGCCGGGCGGTGGGGGTGCTGTTCGAGGTGTCGGCCTGGGCGGCGACCGGCGATATGAGTATGCCGCTCGCGGTCAGCACGCTCGCGGCGATCGCGGCGGAAACGCCGACCGCCCTCTTTCTCTTGCGCAAGGCGATGATCCTTAACAACTGGGAAGCAGGTGCCGAGATGCCCGCCCGGGACGGTACGACGTCTCGCTGCGGCGGTAGCTCGGTCTGTGGCCGACTATAAGGGGTCCGAGTCTGCCGCCGACGGCTCAAGAACACTGTCATGAACGGAGGTTGACCGGATGCCCGCGGGTGCGTGAAGGAATGGTGGAGAGGTGGCACGGCACCGAACCGGAAGACATGTGAAGGGCATGAGCGCCACGGCCTACTGCCTACTGCCGAGCGGTGACGGCAGTAGACACGCTGGAGGTGAGCCGCGGCGACAGCAGCGTGTGCCCCGCGTCGAGGTCCGAGAGTCCCAGCTCGGACACTAGGGAGCAAGTAGTCCGCCGGTAGGTTCCAAGGGGCTGCGGCCCGCCGTCTCGTTGAGCTGATCGGATGGACCGACGCCTCGACGACAGCAAGGGGCGGGTGTGTGACAAGGGTGGTCGCTGGAAGAGGTGGTGGCGCGCTGGACGCTGGAGGATGGTCCTCGTCGAACCGGCCTGGGCAAGAAGCTGTCCGACGAGGACCGGCGCGGTTTGCCCGCGTCGTTCTGATCGAGCATCCACCCGTACGGCACCTTCCGCCTCGGCATGGACCGGCGGCTCGAACTTGCGCCGGCCGTCAGAGTGCCCGGTCCGCGCCATGTGGTCGGTGACGCTGCCAGAACAGGTGATTCCTCATCATGACGACATGCGGCGCCCTGTCTTGAAGAGGTATAGCGATGCGGCCGCCGGGATCAGCACGCTGGGGACGACGAGAGTGAGCAGCACCGGGTCGAGCGGCCCCGTTGTCGCTGCGGTGAGGGCTATGCCGACAAGCGCTATCAGGACCGGGAGCGTGGCCGCGCTGGCGATGATCTTGTCGCGCCGACTCCAGTGAGGTGCTGCCCACAGCAGCACGACGCCCGCAATCATGACAATGCCGCCTAGGACGATGTTGACGCCCCCGAGAAGTCCTGCCACCGGCAGCAAGATCAACGGGGCAAGGCTGTGCCACTTGCCTACCGGCAGCGCACTGGTCTCGCCTTCGCGGGCGGTGGCCACGATGGTGCGGGGGTCGCCGAGGCGGTCCAGGACGACTTTCACCTCCGCCTCAGTGCGGGCTGGCTGCTCGGCGAATGCCACCGCAATGTGCTCCGTCAGATCGGCAAGAAGTTCGTTGCGGCGCTCCGGCGCCAGGGCTGCGGCCTCGCGTGCCACAGCCTCCAGGTAGGCCACCGCAAGCGGGTGCTCGACGGTCTTCATAGTGAATCTCCAGGTAAAGGCAGTGGGGAGTTCGGACGTTTAATCGGTGATGAAGCGATCCACGGCGTCGCGGAAGTGCGGCCAGATCTCAGTGAACTCCGTCAGCGCCGCCTCTCCCTGAGGGGTCAGCAAGTAGTACCGGCGCGGCGGCCCACTTGGGGACTCCTGCCAGTTGGTATCCACCAAGCCGTCCCTGCGCAACCGGGCCAGCAATGGATAGATCGTCCCCTGGCTGGTGGCCATCACGTTCACGGTGCCCAGCACCTCGAGCAGTTCTACGCCGTAGCGAGCGCCACTGCGCAGAAGTCCCAGGACGCAGTACTCCAGCACTCCTTTGCGGAGCTGACTTTCCGCCTTACCTGGGCCATCCTTGCTTGCCACATCAGGTACCATGCAATACATGGTAACCGGCACGGCCATGTACGTCCAGCCCTTCCCGGGACCGCCCCAGGCCGGATATCGACACCTGTGCGGCTACTTCATCGGAGGATGGGGTGTCGCACGACGCCGTTCTCGCTGCCGCGATCCGGACGCCTTACCGCGCCGGGGGGTCGGACCAGGTTGCGGACTGTCGGCAAACGACGGCGAACTCAAGCGGTCAGCGCATCACTGCTGTTCATGTGGTTGGCGTAGACCTCTGCCGGAGTGCGGTAGCCGTGGGTCTTGCGCGGACGGTGGTGTGCCCGCCGGCGTGCTCCCGTCCGAGATGGCGGGAGAACTTGAGCAGGTAGGCGGCGCTGTCGCGGTCACCGAACACCCACCGGTCCTTCCCGGACCTGTTACCGGCCGAAGTACTTGTCGGATACCCAGCGCTTCGGCTTGTTCGGGTGACTGTGCTTGTCCCACTTGTAAGCGAGCTTCCACATGTGATTGTCCAACGCCGTGAAGATCTCGCTGGACACCACCGTCCGGCAGTAGGCCGACCAACCCCGCACGAGGCTCATCCGGCCCACGTCAGCACCCTTTCGGGCTCGGGTGGTTCACCCGTATTCGGACGGTTATGGGGGGCGACCGGCGGAGAGTCCGATCGTCTGCCCCGGGTTCCCGATTCCTTTCGGCTTCCGGCATTGGCTTGTTGGGCCGTCCTGTTCCCGCTGGGGTTCCGGCTGCGCGCGGAGTCCGGGGAAGGACAGCGGGCGGCTGTACGGTCGGCGCCTCGTGTTCACCCCTCGAACCGCTCGGCGTCCAACAGGAACACCTCCGCCCAATCGCCGTATTCGGTCCCGTCGGACCACTCGGCGGTGGCCGGCTCCACCGCATCGCCGTACTCGGCGTCTGCCGTCTCGCCCTCACCGGCCTCCGGCGTGCTGCCGTCCCCGGGAGTGTCAGCGCTTGCGGCCGTCCGGGTGGCGATCTCCGCCGCGTATCCGGGTTTGAGGTTCTTCACCTCTCCTGCGATCGCCTTCGCGAGCCAGTCGGAGGTCCGTTCCGTCGCCCCGCGGGCCGGGACACGGAATCCCATGCTCGGAGCACGTCCGCGTCGCCGAGTCTCGGCTCGTGCATCGGGACACGGACCAGCTCCTCCTGCCGGCCCGTTTCGGCGAGTCGGCGGGAGGGATCGAACGGACGCCTCGGCTCATGGTCCGTCACGGCGAATCCGCGAGTCGGACGCTCATTCATTTTCCATCCTCACATCGACACCGAGGGTGGTGCGGAACCACGGCTCGGGCCCTGTCCGTGCCGGACGCCACACGGCGGCATCTCACTGACTCGGACAGTTCATAGTTGACGAAACAACTTTATGGCAGGAGGAGAGGACGGTGCGCGACGAGGCTCTGAACTGGTGCTCCGGAAGCGGCCGTTCCGCGCCTGGTCTCCTCGGCTCGACATTCCCCGCAGCCGCTGACGCCGGCAGGAACCGGTCCGGCGGGTCCTGCTCCGACAGGTCATGAGCTATGGCTGGTTGAGATCCCGTTTCGGAGCACTGCCCACATTTCGTCGAGAAGGTCCTGGTAGCCCTCGCCACAAGTGGCCATTCCGTTTCTGAGCTCTCTGACGCAGTGCGTCGTCGGCACGTTGCTCACCAACAGCGGGTGGGCCGCGTCCAAGCACATGTCACTGGTTGAGAGTCAGGAGGGTCAAGTACCGCATCCGTCGGTCGCTTCGTGCGCATGTGATTTCCGGGGCTGCCGCGGTGGGCACGTGTGAGCTTTCACACGTGATCTAGAATTGCCATCCGGTGTCGGGTGCGGCACAGTCACACTCCTGTCAGGCCCCGCATACGACACATGTGTCCCCCAGCAGTACGGGACCGCAGTAGTACCAGTGTCAACTCCATAGCGTCGTCGTATGCCGCCCGTTCTGCACACGGCGCTCCCCTGCGGGGAGTTGCCCACCGGGTCCGTGCCTCCAGTGACGCCGTCGTGGGGAGGCCAGTGTCAGGGGCGCGCTTGCGTCCGTCAGAGTCACCGAAGCGGGCGATGCAGGAAGGAAAACGTGTGAGCCGGATTTCGGTCCGGGGATTCGCAGTGGCCTCGGCCACCGCGGTCACCGCCGTCGGAAGCGTCATCGGCGTTGCCTCGGGCAGCGTCGCACAGCCCAACGAAGCTGAGGCGACGGCAACCGACACCACGCTCCTCGCGGACATCCCCGCGGGTCAGCAGGTCCAGGTGCAGACCGCGTCCCTGACGCAGCAGGCCGACACCCAGGCCATCGCCGCCGACGCGAGCGCCAAGAAGGACGCCGAGGAGGCGGCCCGCCGGGCTGCCGCGCAGAGCGCGGTCGCGAAGAAGAAGGCGGCCACGGAGCGCGCCGAGGCCAAGGCGGCGGCAAGCCGCAGTACGCGTGATGCCTCCAGCTTCACCGTGCAGAGTTCCTATACCGTCGCGCAGATCCAGGCGATGGCGCGCCAGATGGTGCCGAGCGGCCAGTTTCAGTGCTTCAGCAACATCGTGGACCACGAGTCCAGCTGGAACTACCGTGCCGTCAACCCTTCTTCCGGCGCCTACGGCCTCTTCCAGGCGCTGCCGGGCTCCAAGATGGCCTCGGCAGGCGCGGACTGGCAGAGCAGCCCGCCCACTCAGATCAAGTGGGGCCTGAACTACATGAACAGCAGTTACGGCAGCCCGTGTGCGGCGTGGACGTTCTGGCAGGCGAACCACTGGTACTAGGCCAGCCGCGTTCGTCGAAGTTCAGTCTTGCGATTGCCGCTGCTCCCCAGGGGGCGGCGGCATTCGCAGGCCAGGGCCGGAATCGACGACTCCACGCATGCTGGTGACGCCAAGGCGACAGACAAGTGGCACACCCGGCTGACAGCTGCGCATCCTCGGCACGCCCATAGTGCACTACTTGACACATCAATGATTTTTATGACCCACACCACCGCCGGCAATATTACCGCGAGACCGTAAGGCGCATATGTATATTTTCGGAGATGGATTTCCGATCATTTTCGACGAGTTGTGTCGACGGTGCGCCGATATGATATCCCAGTACGCTGCCCTGCCTGATTCGAATGAGGACTGTGCAGAGGATGTTGTCGCGGAGACTTTACTGAAGGCATGGCTCCATAAGTCAGATTTGCCCGCCGAGTCCGACCAGGTGATGGACTGGCTTTTGGCGATGGCACGTGAGGTTCTGGATGAAAAATACTTTCGAGCTGCCCAGCAGTCGGCGCTGGGTCAACGTCTGCAGGACAGACTCACCGGCCCTGATGTGGCCGATGAAATTTCCCAACTCTACGAAGATCGTGCCATGTTGTTTGCCATGCGTTCGGCATTGAAGCGATTGCCTCCACCAGAGCGAGAGGCCGTTCTGCTCGTTGCCGACGGAGGGTGGACGTACGCCAAGATCGCGAAGAACAGAGGGGTTCCGATCGGAACTATCCGTGCCAGGATATCCCGGGGGCGTAAACACCTGCATAAACTCACACTCCAGGAACTGACCCGCGCGGAATGGCGGCAGACGAGGCAGCCGAAGGTGGCATCGTGAGGTGGTCTCTCACGACGTTTCCACGGCGCCGCCGGCTTCTGAACCCGAATGGCTGATGTCGTCTGCATTTCGATGGCCTGCCGGGGAAAGCGGCTGCGGCCACCGCGTTCAGAGTCGCCGTGCGGGCGACCGGCCGCCTCGGTCCCAAAAGTGCGCGGCATCCGCCGCCAGGGGCCCCTGCGGCGAGCCCGCCGCCGAGCACAGCCCCCTCATGACCACGTCCAGGAGCCGTGCGAAACGGGCGTCCGCCACCTCGTCCGTATCGACCCGCCACAGAGGTCCGACCAGAAGGAATACGTCGTCGGCCGTCGTCCCGGGCTCGATGGTCCCAGCAGTCCTGTTCGCCTCCACCAGCACTGAAAGGGCGTCGAAGAGCGGCTGGTGGGCCTGCCGGCCCGAGTCCGCCGGCGTGGCCGTGGCCACGCGCATCGCGTCCGCGAACTCCGGGGTGCGTCTCCCGAAGGTCAGCAGGCGCCCCAACCACGCGCGCAGGGCGAGCGGCGGCCGCAGGCTGCTCATCAGGGCGGGTACGACAGTCACCAACGCCTCCACCTCGTCCCCGTACACCTGGATCACCAGGGACTCCCGCGTGGGGAAGTGACGATAGAGGGTGCCCTGGCCCACGCCCGCTCTGCGGGCTATGGACTTCAGCGAGGTGTCTCCGGGAAGAGCGAGAACTTCCGCCGCTGCTTCGAGGATGCGCAGCCGGTTGCAGCGTGCGTCCGATCTCATGGTTTCTCCGGTCTCTCTGGCGATGATGCCACTTGTCGTCGGCCCGATGCTCCGGGTGGGGATGGATCTCACCAAACACGTATCTTGGACTCCGTCGGTACCGGGCATACATGGTTGCAGGCGAGCAGGCGATGCATCAGGTGTCAGTGACACACGTATTCTGAGTGAAACCCGCACCGGGCGATTCCTTGCCGGACCTGCTGTCCGGCGAGACAGGACAGAACGCATCACCCGCGCCGAGCAGAAGGCCATCGATTCCCATGTCCCACAAGACAGCCGCTGACCTCGCCCTCCAGGAACGGCCCACGCCGTCCGTGGAGCTCACCTCCTTGGTCTCCGCCCTCGCCGAGGACCTCGAACAGGGCCTGTGGGCACCGGGGCCACTGGAGCAGAGCCTTGCTGGCCGCCTGATGGTGGCCTGCGCCGGAGACGGGTGCTTCACCCCGGACCCGGTGCGCGAGACCCTGCTGGCCGGCAGCATCACTCTGACGTACGCCGGCGACGGCCGGCTCGCCCGGCTCTTCGCCCAGTTGATAGAGGTGACCGCACATCCCGCGCCGGACGCCGACACCGCGCTCGATGAAGCCCGGCGGCTGGTGGAGCGGGTGGCGGATGACCGTTCCGTGGCGGATGTGAAGCGCTGACCTGGGGCTCGGCCGGTGCGGGTCCCTCGGTCGACCGGGCCAGGGGAGGGCGATTCCACGCTGGAGTCGGCTCAGGAACCGGCCGTCTTCAGAGCCGACTTCCTGTGTGCGGTCGCGGGTGATGTACGCGGTCCTCGAATGCCGCGTGGAGCGCCGACGCCTCGTACGTCAGCGCCGGCGAGAGCGCGGGCCTGACCGGCGCCGCGCCCCGGACTCAGGCCGTCGGTGGGATCAAAGGGGTGGTCGTCCGCTTCTGCCGCTACGCGCGCCTCGGCGTCCTGCCTCTGGGTCGAACGCTGGTTCCAGTCGCCGTCTCCGAGGATGAGGACCGGTCGAACATGACGATGACCCCTGCGACGACGAGAAAGATGACAGCTCCGATGAGCGTGGGCAGCACCAGCGAGGTCGGTGTGCGCCCGATCGACTCGTGGTCGCTCATGTGGAGCTCGACGCTGACGGCGGCCATACCGGTGTAGTGCATACGGGAGACGGCGAGCCCCATGACCAGGCTGGCGCAGAGGGACGGCAGGAAGCCGCGGACGTGACGGCCGCCCATAGCGCAGCGCCGGCCGCGATGACGGCGATGACGACCGACAGGGCGATCACGGTCACGCTGTCATGCGGTTCGCCGTCCAGACGCATGGCGGCCATGCCCAGGTAGTGCATGGCCGCGACCGCGAGGCCGGTCAGTAAACCTGCGGCGGCCAACGGGCGTACCCCGGTACCGCGGTAGCCGACGATGCAGACACCGATACTCGACCGCGACAATCGCCACCAGCAGGCTCAGCACGGTCAACGGATGGGTATGCCGGGTCACGGCAACGGCTCCTGACCGTGAACGACGGTCTGTCCACCCTGTTCCGACACACGTCTGGGAGCCACCAGGGCACGGCAACGCTCCCGGCCGGTGGCACCGGATCTACCATCGAGCCCGGCCGGACAGGGCGTTCGGCCGGGCTCGTCCCCATTCCCGGCGTACAGGAGTGTCACACCGTATGGACGTCACGTCGGACAGTCCCTGGGCATCCATCGGACTGGACTGGTTCGAGGGGCAGTTGCTGGAGCACCTGGTGGGTTCGCCGCCGGCCGACGTGGTATCGGTGGCGCAGGCGGCCGGGGTGTCCACGCAGGAGGCCGAGCGGACGCTCCAACGGCTGGAGGAGGCCTCGCTGGTGATACGGATCGCCGGACGGCCCGCCCGCTGGACGGTCAGTCCGCCGCGGTCCTCGCTCGGTGGCCTGCTCGCACGCCGGCGCACCGAACTGGCCCGGACCGAGGAGCTGGCGGAACGCCTGTACGCGGCGTACGAGGCGGTCTCCGCCCTGCGGACGGCGCACCTGGTAGAGGTACTGCAGAAGGGTGAGGAGACAGCGGCGCGCTACGCGCAGCTGCTGCGGAGCAGCAACGCCGAGGTCCTGCACCTGGCGAAGCCTCCCTACGTCACGGCTGACCGGGCATCCTCGCCGGCACCGGAGGTGGCCGCGGGGGTGCGCCTTCGCTCCGTGTACGAGACGGAAGGCTTCACCGACGCGGTGTCGCTGGAGACCGCTTCACGGGGCACGGCCGACGGCGGTGAGCTGCGGCTCGCGTCGCACCTGCCGACGAAGCTGGTGGTCTTCGACCGGACCTCCGCCCTGCTGCCGGTGCGTCCCGACCGGCCGACGGCGGGATCACTGGTGGTCCACTCCTTCGCACTGGTGGCGGCGCTGGCCGCGCTCTTCGAGAGGGTGTGGGACCAGGCGGTCCCCGCGTTCCTGGGCGCCGGCCACCACGGCCCCGCGCCGGCCGGCGGTGCTCCCACGCCGCGGCCGGACGAACGAACCCGGGAGGTCCTCCGGTTGATGGCGACCGGCATGAAGGACGACGCCATCGCACGGGCTCTGGGCATCAGCCGCCGCACCGTGCAGAAGCACGTCAGCGACGCGGGTACGGCGCTCGGGGCGAAGACACGTTTCCAGATCGGCCTGCTCGCGGCGGAACGGGGATGGCTGGGACGACGCCACTGAGGAGGTACCGGTAGGACGGTCGGGCCGGTATCGCGTCCGCCAAAACGGGCTCTCGCATCAGCATCCCCGCCCGACGGACGGCACAGGGCGACCCGAGGAGCCGCCGGGAGTCCGCGGCGGCGCGGCGCACCAGCCCAGCTCCGGCCCGGGTGCGAAGCCAGGCGCGATCATGACATGGGGAGCGAACCCATGACCGCGCCCGCTGTCTGTCGCGTGCGGCCGGGGCTGTCGGCTGCCGGCAAGTACCCACCGGCAGGGATTCCCGGGGGCGTGGACGGCGGCAGGGCGGCGTCCGTCCGGCGTACGGCTCAGAAGTGGTCGACGTCGACGACGGCCTGGGCGAAGGCCATGGGTGCCTCCTGCGGCAGGTTGTGGCCGATCCCGGCGAGTGTGCGGTGGCCGTACTTGCCGGTGAACTGGTTGCGATACGCCGCTCCGTTGCCGGGTGCGGTGAACGGGTCGCGCTCGGGGTCGAGCGTGATCGTCGGCACCTCGATGACGGGGCGGGTGGCGAGTGCCTTCTCGTAGCGGTCGTAGCGGCGTTCGCCGTCCGCGAGGCCCAGTCGCCAGCGGTAGTTGTGGATCACGATGGCCGCGTAGTCGGGGTTCTCGAACGCGGCGGCCGTGCGCTCGAAGGTGGCGTCGTCGAAGTTCCAGGTCGGAGAGACGGTGCCCCAGACGAGCCGGCACAGGTCGTGCCGGTCGGTCTTGTCCTCCATGGCGAGGCGGCCGCGCTCGGTGGCGAAGTAGTACTGGTACCACCAGGTGTACTCGGCCTTGGGCGCCAGCGGCTTCTTCTGTGCTTCGACATTGGTGATGAGGTATCCGCTGACGGACACCAGTCCCTTCACGCGCTCTGGCCAGAGGGCCGCGATGATGTCGGCGGTGCGCGAGCCCCAGTCGAAGCCGGCCAGCAGGGCCTTGTCGATCTTGAGGGCGTCCATCAGGGCGATGATGTCCAGGGCGACAGCCGACTGCTGAGCGTTGCGGACCGTCCGGGAGGACAGGAACGTCGTCGTGCCGTGGCCACGGAGGAACGGGACGATGACGCGGTAGCCCTGGGCAGCGAGGAGCGGGGCGACGTCGACGTAGCTGTGGATGTCGTAGGGCCAGCCGTGCAGGCAGATGACCACGGGTCCGTGCCGGGGACCGTCCTCGGCGTAACCGACGTCCAGCACACCGGCCCTGACCTGCTTCAGCCGGGCGAATGAGGTGTGCGTACCCGGGGTCACGGTGGGCACCGTCGGCGCCGGCGATCCGCACTCGGTGTGATGGCCTGGTGCGGCGTTCGCATCGGGCTGGAATCCGGCCAGCGAGACAGCGGTCGCGCCCGTGCCGATACCGAGGGCCATGTTGAAGGTACGTCTGTTGATCATGGAAAAGCCTCCGCCATACGAATGTAGAGCCGATGCGCCGGTCTGTCGGCACGACGAGCAGGCCCCGCCGAGTGCACCACGTTGCGGGCGGTCCTGACTGTTTCACGACAAGCGTCACCGGTCAAGCTAGTGACGGATGATCTGTCGCATGGCGCGGGACACCGTCTGGAGGGCCACCCCGACACCTGGGTCCTGAAGGATGGGCCCTGCGGCATTGCGGTGCCGAAGAGCGTTCCGCCCCTGCCCCTGCCCCTGCCCCTGCCACGCCAGGCCGTAAGGTGAGCCCGCCGACGCCGACGCCCGCGGACGCGGCGGAGACCGCGGTGAACACTCCGCCGCGCGCTCCGCAAGAGTTCCACCAGCGAATTGACGTGACCGACGGGAGACATGGTCGGCTGCCGGGTGGCCGCGCTGCGGCTCCGCCTACACGAGCGCGACCACGGTCGGCGCACACCGATCCGGCGCGGAGAAAGGTGCCCCGGCGCTCGGCGGCGGCTCGCCTCCTCCCGCCGGGGCACCGGGTGCCCATGACCTCACGGGTGCATTTCGGCGTGACCGCGCAGCGTCAATTACATCACCCGTCAAGTAAGTGATCCCTATGTCCTGCCGCGCCGAGAGGACGTGCCCACGAGCCCACTCCCGGTGACATCGCGCCACGCCAAGCCGGGAGGCACATGGCAGAAAACGTGAACGTCGACGAGGCTCGCCGCATCATGCGCGGGGGTGGGATGTGCCGGAGCGCTACGGGCCGTGGGACCGGGTCTACGAACTTCAGGTCACGCGCCGGCGCGGCAGGGCGAAACCAGGGCCAGGATTCTCACTACTCCACAGTTCGAGCCGGTCCAGGAGCCCCGGATCGGTATCAAGGCCACCATCCGGTGCCGGCGGACCGGGTCCGCAACCGGCAAAGCGCGGTTCGCGCGGTGGCAGGCCGCCGAAGTTGGACAGGGACGACCACAAGCAGCGGAGTGCTGTCGAGTGCGGCGGCAACCGCCTCAGGCGCCACCGAGCTGTCGCCACCCGGTACGACAAACGCCGTCCGTTACGAAGCGGCCGTGCTGGTCGCGGCGGTCAAAGAATGGCTCTGAACGACACGTGAGAGCGGTGAGTGAGAGCTCAGGCGGCAGACACTGGGCCCTCCGCGGACGCGGAACGCTTGCCGAGGTTGCGCCAGGCGATGGCGCCCAAGATCGGGAACAGGACCATCGCGATCAGCCAGCCCACCTTGGGCAACGCGCGAATGCGCGTAGCAGGCGTCCTGACGCAGTCGATCAGGGCATAGACGTACAACACCGCGACTAGGACGTATATCGCGTAGACCAGCGCTGTCGTCATTGGGTCACCTCGTGTGCTAGGGGGCGCCTGCCCGCTTGTATGTGGCGCAGCCTGCCCCACGTGTCCACTCATACTAACGGGCGTCACACAGCGAGGTAGCAGGCCTCTTATACCCCCTCGGAACACCCACTCACACGTTGTCTCCGCACACCCGCCATGGCCGGGGCACCGCCGTCGACGAAGGACGCTCGAAGCCAGGGCCGGGTCGGCGCGGAACAGGGAATGCCGAAGAGGACGGACCGCCCGGCACGGTCCGGCAGGGGTGATCAGGCGGCGAAGCCGATGTTGGTGACGTACTCGTACTGGCCCCATTCAGAGCCCAGGTCCACGGTCGCGTCGTTGATCCAGGCGTCGTCCAGGGCGTCACTGTCGTCGTTGGCCCAGGCGTCGACAATCCGGTCCCAGCGGCGCACGTTGAGGGTGCGGAACGAGACGACGCGCTGATGGGGGCGGGTGACCTGAGACTGGTTGAGGGGGTGGAACTCCACGCGGGTGCTGCGGCCTTCGCGGTTGAGGCGGGCGGTCAGATAGCGGGCCACGTTGTGGCGGCGGACCGTTCGGTAGGCGGTCTCGATGGCTTGGAGGTTCCGCCTGGACGGACTGCGCCTGCCGTCCAGCCACGCCTTGAGCGTGCGGTCGGTGACCGTGAGCCCGGCCTCGCGGGCCGCCTGGCGAGCGCGGTCGCTGCGGGTCAGATAGTGCAGCCGGGCAAGGAGACCACGGCTCTGGGTGATCGGAGTGGCGACGAAGCCGGCGAGGGCGTCGAGCTGGCGGGCAACGGCCTCGAATCCCTTGACGCCGCGGGCTCCAAACTTGCCGAAGTCGATGTTCCTCTCCGGCATGCTCCACTCCTCGCTGCGCGGCCGGGTGACGGGTGTTCATGAGCGTACAGGGGTTCACATGCCGTCGTCCGCAGGACCGGTGCCCACGGTGTACACGTCCTTGACCTTCACTTCGGCGACGCCTCGACCCTCGGGGAACACCGCGCGCCAGTCGCCGGTGACATGCAGTTCGTCGGTGCCCATGGCGCGTACGACCATGAGTCCCTCGTCGTAGGCGCGGTGGGCCTTCCACCACAGGTTCGCGAAGGCCTGGGAGCGGATCAGGTGCATCCAGTCGGTGCGGTACAGCTCCCGGTTGTAGTTGGACTCCCCCAGCGTGGAGACGAATTTGGAGTACATGGCCTTGACGTATTCGAGGGTCACCTCGTCGTCCTCGGTGATCGCCCGGTCCCGGGCGTTCTTCAGGACGACGCGGAACTTCTCCAGGAGGCCCTCCGTCGCGCCCGACGTCCATGACTCGTGGATCTGCGGCGGGTCGCACAGCCCGTACTTGGCGGAGGACACGCGCAGCAGCAGACGCAGGGTGGGTTCGGTGACCCACAGCGGTCCCGGCTCGTCGCGGCTGCCGATCGGGTTGGGCAGGTGGGCGTCGTGGTCCCAGTCGGGCGGAGTGATGAGGTGGACGCCGGAGCGGCGGCGGTCGTGCTGGTCGCCGGTGAAGTGTTCCAGCTGGCCGAGGTGTAGGTGGGTCTTGAGGGTACTGAGGTAGGCGCCGTTGACGTCGAGTGCGGTGATTCTCGTGCTCGCCGGGCGGGAGTTCGGGCCTGGTCCACTTGGGACGGGCTTCCCAGATCTGGTCGGCGCCGCGGGAGGACTGTTTGCGCAGGACGTCGGGGAGCCAGGGGTGCGCGAACCACCTCGTATCGGCCGCCCTTGCGGCTGTGGTCCAGGAGTGCCATCGCGTCCGGGATCGCCTTCTTCACCAGGGTGCTGGTCGCCGCCTCCAGGTCTCCGGAGTGCTCGGTGAGGGCGGCCGCGACGGCGGAGCCGATCAGGTCCGGGGTATCGGCGGTCTTCAGGCGGCGGCCGACGGGTGCGGCCGGGCGTGCGGCGGCGTGCGGCGGGCAGTGCCTCGGCGGCCCGGGTGGGTCCCGCGAGGAGGTCGAGTGGGTCGATGCCGTAGTGCGCGGCGACCGCTTCGCAGTCGCTCAGGCTCCAGGCGGCGGTGCCGGACTGGCGTCGGCTGACCTGGGCCTGGGTCACGCCGAGGACGTCGGCGAGCTTGGTCTGCGATTCGCCGGTGGCGTGCAGCAGCGCCGCCACCGCCGATCTGACCCGCTCATCGAGGTTCATGCTCACGACGGCGACCCTGTCGCGTGACGCTCATCCTCCATACGGATATCGCATCGCGTCGGCGGGGGCGAAGTCCCCGAAGGCAAGACCGCAAGGGCGTGGTCCTCTGCTGGACATGGCATCGGGTTTCTCTCCGGCGTGACGTCGATCACAGCGGCAGGTTTGTCGGCTCCTGCGTGTAAGAAACGGGCCGCCACACGCATTGCTCGGTGAGAGAGCCGAGTTGAAAGGAGGGCGCGTGACACCTGCTGAGCGCTTTCGAGGTGTCTACGAGGAGTGCTACCCACGCGTCCTTGCCTATGCGACGAGCCTGGTGGGACGTGAGGTGGGAGAGGACATCACCAGCGAGACGTTCACCGTCGCCTGGCGGCGGATGCGCGACGTTCCCCACCCGGCACTGCCCTGGCTTCTCGGCGTGGCCCGCAACCTGGTGCGCGAACTGCGCCGCCGGGACGCGCTCCAGTACCTCCTCGCCGCCGAGGAAGCACAGCGCATCGGCAGCGGCGCCGAGAACCACGTCGGTGATGTCGCGGCAGTGGTCACCGACCGGCACATCGCGCTGCAGGCCCTCGCGAGCCTGCCGGAGGCCGACCGGGAACTGCTGACGCTGATCGCCTGGCACGGCCTGACCGCCAAGGCGGCCGCCCAGGTTCTGGACTGCACCACCGCGACGCTGACCGTCCGGCTGTACCGGGCCCGCCGCCGTCTGGAGAAGGCCCTGGAGACCGCACAGGCGTCAGAGGCGGCGTCGGCGGCTTCCCCGGAGACCGCACCATTTCCCACCCACCACCAAGGAGCCCCTGCATGAAGAAGACCAACAAGCGGTCCGAGCGGCCCGACGTCATGAAGGTGCTCGCGGACGCACGGCCGGACGCACTGGATCCGTCCCTGCTGGTGGACCCGTCACGGCGGCAGCAGGACTTCGCGCGCATCGTCACCGAGCCGGCGGACGGCCGCGCGGCGCGCCTCGTCGCACCGCGCCACAGAAGCGGTTTCCGCCCTCTGGGGGCGGTGGCCCTCGTGGCCGTCGCGGCGTCCGTGGTGGCGGCCGTGGGCACGATCGGCCGGCAGGGACCGGCCGATCGGCCGACCGCGCAGACGCAGTCCTCCGTCCCGGCGCAGAAGCCCGGCTCCGGGGCGGACATCCGCGTCGACGGCCACATCGAACTGCTCAGTGCGGCCAGGAACGCGGAATCCTCGCCCGCCGAGGGAACGTACTGGCAGACCATCACGCGGTCGCAGCACCTGGATGCCGCCGAAGCCAACGGGCAGCTCATCGCCGTGAGCAACACGGGGACCGACAACTGGTCGGTGGGAGTGCGGCCCGGAACGAAGAGCCTGATGGTCTCCGGAGAGAATTCCGCGACCGAGCCCAGGACGGCGACGGACAAGGAACGCTGGAAGGCCGCGGGTTCGCCCCACACGGTCGTGGCCGAGATCAAGAACGGGTCCGGGAACGCCAAGATCGCCTACACCATCGGAGCCGGGCGGCCGATGGTCATGCAGACGAGCGTCGACGACAAGATCTACTCCGTCGGCCCGAACAACGTCTCCTACAACGACCTGCGCGCACTGCCCTCCACCAGCGACGGACTGCGCCGCTACCTGGAGGCGCTGTACGCGCAGGACAACAACGCCGACAGCGGTACGTCGGGCCGCAGTGAATGGATGCTGCGCCAGGCAGGCAACCTCATCACGATGCCCGTGAAGCCCGGCGTCCGTGCGGCGGCGTACCGCGTGATGGCCGATCTGCCCGGCGTCCGGGTGGTCGGGCACGTCACCGACCCGCTGGGCCGCGAGGGTGTCGGAGTCGAGTTCCCCACTGCCTACCCGACGCCGCTGGGGACCACGCGGGAGCGACTGGTCGTCGACCCGTCCACCGGCGCGATGCTCAGCGACCAGACCCTGCTGGTCGAACCCTCGACCAGGGCCAGGACCGCGGGTCTCAAGGCGGGCATGACGGTCGGCTACGCGGCGACCACCCGGATGGGCTGGGGCGAGCAGCAGATCACCGTGCCGAAGAACGCCCGCAGCTGAGCCCACCGCTGATCCGGAGCGGAGCCGACCTGCCGGGCAAGGAGCACGCGCGGCAGGTCGGTCTCTCCCCCCGCCACGTCACACTTGCCCCGGCGATCCGCCGCTGATGCGACACGGCAGATCTCCGGGAGACAGCCATGCCCCGGGCGGTTCCCCCCGGGTGATCTCGGCACGGCCCCCCGCGTCCCGTCCCGGCAAACCCTGCCGGGGTCCGTCCGGTTGCCCCGCAGCGGAACCTCCTCCGCAGCCCCGGGCCGGCCCCAAGTTCTCCCGTCCTCTTGAGAAAGCCTGCTCCCATGCGCCTCCACAGGGCCTCCCTCTCGGCGACCGCGGCGGTCATCGTCTCCGCACTGGGCGTCGCCGCCTATCACTACATCCCCGAGGACATGCCCACCCCGGTCTCCGGCAAGGCCTCGGTCGTCCAGGAAGCCGCCCGGGCCGCGACCGCACCGCCGGTGCCGACCCCTGCCACACCACGGGCGACGGTTCAGTCGCGGCCGGAGTTCCCCGTCCAACTGCCGGGGCTCGGTCCCAGGACGTCGGCGCACATCCCGGACGACACCCGGCAGGTCCTCCTCGTCACGGGAGCCGGGAAGAACTCCGCGTCCTCGAAGGCCGTGCTCTGGCAGCGTGTCGACGGCGGCTGGCGCCCCGGGACCGTGTGGGCCGCGCACAACGGCTACAAGGGCTGGACCGACGAGCACTACGCGGGCGATCTGCACAGCCCCATAGGGGTGTTCGGTCTCACCGACGCGGGCGGCCGCCTCGGCGACCCCGGCGGCAAGCTGCCCTACCACCAGTCCGGTGCCTTCTCGGTCAGCGGCAGCGGCATCGAGGGCGAACCACTCAGCGGCGCGTTCGACTACGTCATCGCCATCAACTACAACCGGCAGCCCGGTACGTCACCGCTGGACGGCACCCACCCGATGGGCGCGAACCGCGGCGGGGGCATATGGATCCACGTCGACCACGGCGGCCCCACGCACGCCTGCGTCAGCCTCTCCAAGACACATATGAAGCAGTTGCTGCGCACGCTCGATCCCGCCGACCACCCCGTCGTCGTCATGGGCGACGCAGCCTCTCTCGCCCGATGACAGTCCCCCGGTCCCCAGGAGCAAGCGTGCCCTCCCCTTCCCGCCTCACCGTGATCGCACTCGCCGCAGTCATGGCGTCGGTCCTCAGCGCCTGCGCGGGCCCGCACTCCGGTACCGCGTCCTCCGCGCGAGAGACAGCGCCGTCCAGGACATCGTCGTCCGAGCAGCAGGCCGCGACCGCCTTCCGGCTCACCACGGGTGCTGCCGAC
Source organism: Streptomyces sp. NPDC111744 (assembly GCF_055634995.1). Taxonomy (NCBI): domain Bacteria; kingdom Bacillati; phylum Actinomycetota; class Actinomycetes; order Kitasatosporales; family Streptomycetaceae; genus Streptomyces; species Streptomyces sp. NPDC111744. Next base: position 27,801 of record NZ_JBVKCG010000026.1, on the reverse strand, counting down.
GGCGAGCGCCACGCGTCCGTCGGCGGCGCGGCCGATGTCGAGGTCTCCGGCGGGAAGATCTCGTCGGTCGCCCTCACCACCACGCAAGGGCAAGCCGTACGAGGGACCGTGGCCGCCGATCACCGTCGCTGGTCCCCGGATGCCGGTCTGGCCTACGGCACCTCGTACCGTCTGGTCGTCCGTGCCTCGGACGAAGCGGGCCGGCCCCGGACGCGGCGCCTGTCCTTCACCACGCTCGCGAAGGACGAGCGCCTGATCGGTATGTTCACGCCCGAGGACGGGTCGACCGTCGGAGTCGGCATGCCCGTGTCGGTGACCTTCAACAAACCGGTCGACGACAAGAAGGCCGTCGAACGCGGCATACGTGTCACCGACGACAGCGGTCAGCAGGTCGTGGGCCACTGGTTCGGCGACCAGCGCCTGGACCTGCGCCCGCAGACGTACTGGAAGGCGCACACGCGGGTCACCCTGAGCCTGCGTCTGAACGGCGTGAAGGGCGGCGCGGACGCGTACGGCACCCAGGACAAGACGGTCCGCTTCACCATCGGCCGCCGGCAGGTCTCCACCGTCGACGCCGCCGCGCACACCATGCGCGTCGTCCGTGACGGCCGGACGGTCCGCACGGTCCCGATCACCTCCGGTGCGCCGGGCCGCACCACGTACAACGGGCAGATGGTGATCTCCGAGAAGCTCATCTCCACGCGGATGGACGGTGCCACGGTGGGATACAAGGGGGAATACGACATACCCGACGTGCCGCACGCGATGCGTCTGTCCACCTCCGGCACCTTCATCCACGGCAACTACTGGGCGCCGCACTCCGTCTTCGGGCATTCCAACGTGAGTCACGGCTGTGTCGGCCTGGACGACGTCCGCGGCGGCGGCGACCCGGGCCAGGACGCGGCCTGGTTCTACGACAACTCCCTCATCGGCGACGTGGTCGTCGTCGAGCACTCCCACGACCACACGATCGCCCCCGACAACGGCCTCAACGGCTGGAACATGACCTGGCAGCAGTGGCAGACCGGGTCGGCTCTCGGGTAGACGCCGACGAGCGCCGGGCCGAGGTCAAACCGACTGTGCGCGCACGCACTTCGGCCACTGCCCACGGCCCTCGTCAGCGGCCTGCGCAAGAGCCCTTTCGTGCGGTATCGGGAATTCCACCTCAACGTGATCTGAGGCACTTTCACGAGATTTCATGATCCGGAACCAGGAGGAGTCTCGTCGTCCTAACAGGAGGGCCCGAGTCGGCCTCGCATCAACGCCGTTGAGCAGGGCGCACGGATCAGCTCTGTCGTGACGGCTCACGCCGGGAACGTCGGCATCGACCGCCGCCAGGCCTGACCCTTCGCCGCTCACGGCAGCGCGACTGACGCACGGGCCACTTGGATGACGTACCCGTTGAGGAGAAACCGATGCACAGGAAATTCGCGATGGCCGCCGTGTCAGGCGCGGCCGCGCTGTCGGCGTTCGTTCTACCCACCGCCGCTCAGGCGGCCCCGGCTGTCGGCTCCGTACCGAACACGCCTCGGATCGAGGACGTCGTCGTCAACGAAGGCAAGAACGTCGTCCTCGGCGATCCCACGCAGCCGCACCAGATCCCCGTCACGGTGACCGCACAGGCCAGGGCCGGCATCGAAACCCTCGGTGTCGCACTCTGGCACGGCAAGAGCTTCGACGCCGCCGACGCGTATCTGCTTCCGTCGGACAGTGACTGCGTCAAGGTGAACGCCACCACGACCACGTGCACCGAAGTCCTGGAAGTCTCCTACCACGACTGGGCCAACTCCTACGCGGGCACGTGGCATGTGGACGTCCACGCGATGAGCGCGTCCACGTCCCATGAGGTCACCGACGCCAACCGCTATGCGAACGTCAAGGTCCGGAGGGAGTCCTCCCTGTCGCTCCGGACGGCGAAGGAGCAGGTCAAGGACGGCGGCGTCCTGGTGACGGGGACACTCGATCGCGCGGACTGGGAGACCGGACAGAGCGCCGGATACGCGGGCGTCACCGCGCGGCTGCAGTTCCGACGGGAGAGCAGCAGGCACTTCACCACGGTGCGGACGGTGAGGTCCGCATCCACGGGTTCCCTCCAGGCGTCCGTGAAGCCGGAGGAGGACGGTTACTGGCGCTGGTCCTACTCGGGTGACAGGACGACCGCCGCGGCCACCTCCGCGCCGCAGTTCGTCGCCGCCGGCTGACCTCGACGGCCGAACAAGCCGTTTCCCCGGGTGACAGCGGCGCGCGAGCGGCACCTGGGCCAGGTGCCCTGCCGATACCGATGCGGCATCGGCAGGACGCCACCACGATCGGCCGGGTGGTCCGGAGCCGCCGTCGGGCTGCCCCGTCCGCCCCGACTTGCCGTCGCCCTGACGGCCATGGGTTTCCCCGCACAGTGCCGGACACCTCTCTGCCCACCGAGCGGCGAAACCCGTTGCGGACGGGCGTATGCGCCCAGGAGGCGAAGTATGCGCGTGGCCACGAGGGAAACGTGACCGCTGCGGCGCAGATCACCCTATTTCTTTCGCTATGGGTTCATTGCCTCGTGGCACCCTTGGACGACTCGAGGAGCGCGACGGGTCGGGACCGACACCGTGGTCCTCGCCCTGCCGCTCGGCCGCCCCCAGATGTGACACGGCTCACGGGAACCAGGGCACCCTCTCCGAACAGGTCATTGCGTGAACGTATCTCTACGATCCCGGCTCCGGGCAGGCGACCCGGAGGCGTTCCGGGAACTGTTCCAGGAACTCGCCCAAGCGGTGCACCGTCATGCCATGCGCGCCACCGGTGACTGGTCGACCGCCGAGGAAATCGTGTCACTGACGTTCCTCGAGGTGTGGCGGCTGCGGGAGAAGCTGGACCCCAATGACGACAGTGTGCGCCCATGGGTGTACGGCATCGCGACGAACCTGCTGCGCAATCGTGGCCGTGCCGCGCGCCGTCACAAGGACGCCATGGAACGCATGCCCGCACTCGACACCGTCCCCGACTTCTCCGACGAGGTCGCCGAGCGCCTGGACGCCGACCACAGACTCACCGCCGTCAAGGCCGCCGTCACCCGGCTGCGCAAGAACGAGCGGGACGTCTTCCTGCTCTGTGTGTGGTCCGACCTCAGCTACGCCGAGGCGGCCGACGCGCTCGGCGTCGCCGTGGGCACCGTCCGCTCCAGGCTGGCCCGCGCCCGCAAGCGGCTGCACCAGCTCACCGAGGAGGAACTGAAGAAGCAGAGAAAGTCCATGGAACCGCCCGCTCTTCGCGAACAGATACGGGGTGACCGCGCTACCGCGGTCCGGTCGAAACAGGAGACAGTCCGATGAACGCCTTCTCGCAGCGAGGTGAAGAGACCGAACGCCAGGCCATGGCGGATCAGTTTCCGGCCACCGCGACGCACGGCCTCTCCTCCGCCCGTACGGCACTCCTCGAGGAACACCTGATGCGTGAGATCACTCGTACCGAAGCGGCTCCCGTGGCCGTTGCCCCCCGCCGCCCGCGCTGGCGCCTGGTGGCCATACCGGTGGCCGTCGCCGCCGTGGCGACCGCCGTGGTACTGAACGTCACCGGCTCCACCACCCCTGCCGCGCCGTCCGTCGCCCTCTCCCCCGTGGTGAAGGTGCTGCCCGCCTCGGCCCAGGGGACCGCCGAGCTGATGCAGCAGGTCGCCGTCGCCACCGGCGAGAGCAAGCCGCTGACGATCCGGGCCGACCAGTACGTCTACGTCAAGAGCGAGGTCGGCTTCAGCCGTCAGATCCATGAGCGCACCATGGACGGCCCGATCAAGCTGGACGCCGTGCACGAGCGCCAGGTCTGGCTGCCGGAGGACCCCACCCGCCCCGGGCTGATCCGCGAAGGCGGCGAGGACGAGAACCTCGGCGGTGGCAGTGCACAGGTCAGCATCGACGGTGGCGCGCCGACGACCCCGGGTGCCGGCAACACGACGTACGCGCAGGTGGCCGCGCTGCCCACCGACCCCAACGCCCTGCTGAAGAAGATCTACGCCATCACCGAGGGTCGTGCTCCCGGCCGTGACGCCGCGGCCTTCGACTGGGTCGGCGAGACGATCGGCGAGGCGATCGTCCCGCCGAAGGTGGAGGCTGCCATCTGGCTGGCCGCCGGGAAGATCCCCGGCGTGGAGGTCGTGCACGGCGCCGTCGACGCCGCGGGCCGGCACGGCGACGCCCTGGCGTTCGAGTCCCTCAACGAACGTACCGAGTACATCTTCGCCAAGACCACGCACACCTATCTCGGTGAGCGCAGCTACCTGGTCAAGGACAGCAAGGCGGGCAAGGCGGGTCAGCTCACCGGTATCTCCGCGGTGCTCGACCGGGGGGTGGCCGACAAGATCGGCCAGGTGCCTTCCGGCGGCAAGGTGTGACACGTAAAACTCAGTGACCGGAGCGAAGCTCTGCTTCGGAGAGTTGTCGCGCGCGCGGCCCGGACGGCAGATGCCGTCCGGGCCGCGGGCGCTACGCGCTGCTCGGGCCGCGGCGAGTCGGAAACCGGGGGGCATCGGGCGGCTGTTGCCGCTGCTGCCGCGTTCGAGTTGGGCGGGGCATGCCACCGCCGGTCCGGTAGCCGGTGCGGTGTCACTTGAGGTCGTTGCGCAGGAAATGGGCCGACCATGTTGAGCACTGTGATCGCCGTCACGGGAACCCGGCCTCCGTCGCGACCAGGTCATTACGAAGACCACCGCGCGGGATCGCCACCGGCAGACCAGGGATTCCGCGCTGCGGTGACGGACGACTACGCGAAGAGGAACACTGTGCGCACCCAACCCCTCATCATGGCCATCACCGAGCAACGCATTCCCCCGGTGGGGGTGTACGCCGTCACCGCGTTCGTCGTCGCGGCCATCGTGATCGGTGGCATCGTCCTGGTGGGACGACGTCGGCGATAGGCGATCGGCGCACAGCCGGTTCCGGTACCGTCTCGGGTCCGGAACCGGCGATGCCCGTATCGTCGATCATGATGATGTGGGAGCTTGCCCACGACGGCTGAGCCGTTGCCGTGTGTTCGACGACCGGAGCCAGATACGTATATGACCCCGCTGCCGAGTGAGTCCGAAACGCCCACTATGCTGCACCGTGCAAGTATCTGCGCAACGCTGATGCCGACCGGCTAACTGTGTCCCGCCGTGACGAGTCGGCGTCCGCGAGGCGTCACCTGCCGGGGCAGACCTCGTCTGCTCTGCCGGTCCCGCCCCTGTGATCCAGGGGCGGGACCTTCGACATTTCCGAGCAAGATCAGCGCGGTTCCGCGCGTTCCCAGGTCAGGACGCCCGTACGGGGTTTGCCCTGGACGCTCAGGGGCACGGGCGGCGCCAGTTGCAGCGTCCTTCCGTCCAGGCGTGCCACCCTGGTCTGGCCGTCGCCCATCCAGTTCGGGTACAGGCAGAGGGCGACCTCGTGCACGACGGTCTCTCCGTCCGGCACTCGGAAGGAGCCGGTGTAGGCCAAATAGTGACGGGCGGCCTCGGCCAGTTCCTCTGGGCTGCCGTACTCCTGCCGCTGCTCCGCGAACAGCGGCCGGTCCGGGGTGGTGATCTGGGCGGACATGTATCCGTCAGCGGTGTACATGATCAGGCCGAGCGGGTGTTCACCGTAGGGTCGCACCACTTCTCCGTCCTCGACGCCGGTGGCCTCGTAGGAGACCAGGCGCCAGGTTCCGATGAGTGCGGCACGCAGTTCGTCGGGGGTCATGGATTCGCCGCTTCCTTCCACCGCTTCACAGCAGTTGGTCCATGGTGATGGGCAGGGACCGGATACGACGTCCGGTCGCGTGGAAGATGCCGTTGGCGATGGCGGGTGCCAGGCCGACCAGGCCGATCTCTCCGATGCCCTTGGTGCCGATGGGGTTGGCGCGGTCCCACGAGCCGACGAACTCGACCTGCATGTCGGGGATGTCGGCATTGACCGGCACGATGTAGTCGCCGAGGGTGGCGTTGGCGATGCGTCCGGCCGGGGCGTCACTCACGGTCTCCTCGAAGAGGGCCATGCCGATGCCGCCGACGGTCCCTCCGATGATCTGGCTGCGCGCGGTCTTCTCGTTGAGGATGCGTCCGCCGTCGATGACGGAGACGGCCTGGGCGACCCGGATGCGGCCCAGGTCCGGGTCCACCCGCACCTCGACGTACTTCGCGCCGAACGCGCCGGCCAGTGCCATGCCCAGGTCCTGCGGCGTACCGGGGACGCTCTCGCCCTCGGCCGTGAGGTCGGGCCGGTGGAGCCGGGCCAGGATGTCGCGGTACGACGCGAACCGGGACGGGTCGTCGCGCCGCCGGACGCCTCCGTGGGCTGCCTCGACGTCGTCGACCGTGCAGCCGTGCAGCGGGGAGCCGGTGTCGTCGGCCACCAGGTCCACAACGGCGCCGATGATGTTCCGGCAGGCTTCGTGGATCGCGCTGCCGATGGCGCTCGTGAGTCCGGATCCGCCCGTCTGGGGAGCGAGCGGCATGGTGGAGTCGCCGAGCCCGACGGTGACCTGTGCGGGATCCAGGCCCAGCAGTTCCGCCGACAGCTGGACGAAGACGGTGTACGCGCCGTTGCCGATCTCCGTTCCGGCGCTGCACACGTACGCGGTGCCGTCGCGGCGGATCGTGACCCGTGCCAGGCAGCGGGCGCGGAACCACGGGTAGCCGACGGCCGCCAGCCCGTACCCGACCAGCATCCCGTCCTCGCGCATCGAGCGCGGCTCGTGCGTGCGCCGGGACCAGCCGAAGAGTTCGGCGCCGCGTTCGAGGCACTCCCGGTGCGCGCGGCTGGACCAGGGCAGGCCCGTCGGGGGATGCGGGTCGGCGTCGTTGCGCAGGCGCAGCTCGAGCGGGTCCATGCCGAGCTTGTACGCGAGCTCGTCCATCGCGCATTCCAGTGCGTAGTTGCCCGTCGACGCTCCCGGGCCGCGCATGGAGTTCGGGACGGGGATGTTGAGGCGGGCCTGTGTGTCGTGGGTGGCGACGTTCGGGCAGGCGTAGGACGTGGCGGACACGGTCGCGGTGGGTTCGAAGTTGTCGTCGTCCATGGCGGCAGCGGTCAGTGCCTCGTGGTCGATGGCGACGAGACGGCCGTCGCGCGTCGCGCCGAGCCGTATCCGCTGCCGGCCCTTGGGGCGGTGGCCGCAGGCGGTGAACATCTGCGGCCGGGTCAGGGCGAGTTTGACGGGGCGCCCGGTCACCCGGGCGGCCAGCGCCGCCAGGATGACATGGGACCAGACCCGCAGTCCGGCTCCGAATCCTCCGCCGACGTAGGGCGCCGTGACGTGGACGTTCTCCTCGGGGATGCCGAAGGTCACCGCCAGAGAAGTGCTCTCCAGGGACGCCCACTGGGTCGAGTTGTTGATCAGGAGGGTGTCGCCCTCCCAGCGGGCGACGGTGGTGAGAGGGCCCATCGGGTTGTTGGTGTTGTCCGCCGTGAGGTAGGTCTCGTCCACCCGTACCTCGGCGGTGGCCAGCGCCCCCGCCGCGTCTCCCCAGGCGGCGTCCCGCTTCCAGGGGTTCGTGCGCAGTTCGGCACCGGGGTCGTCCAGTTCGAGCAGGGCCGGCCGCGCGGCGTAGTGCACGCGGACGAGGCCGGCCGCCTCGGTGGCCTCCTCGAAGGTGTCCGCGACCACCACGGCGACCTGCTGGCCGTAGTGCAGGATCAGGTCGTCCTGGAGGGGGGCGGGCGGGGAGACACCCAGGGGTGTCATCGGTCCGCGGTCGAGGTGTCCGGCGTTGAGGTGGGTGAGCACGCTCACGACTCCGGGAGCACGCTCGGCCTCTGTCGTGTCGATCTCGGTGATCCGTCCGGAGCCCACCGTGCTGCGTACGAGGGCCGCGTGGGCCATGCCTGGGTAGGCGAAGTCGCTGGGGTACGGGGCCGAGCCGGTCACCTTGAGCGGACCGTCGACCCGGTTCATGCCGGGCCCCAGCAGCCGGGGACGTGAGATCGTCGTCATGAGGTGACTCCCGTGACGGTACGCAGTGTGCGCACGAGCGTGCGCTGGGCCAGTTCCACCTTGAAGGCGTTCTGCGGCAGGGGTACGGCGCCTGCCAGGGCCGCTCTGGCGGCGCCGGCGAACACCTCGCCGCTCGCACGGCTGCCGGTGAGCACGGCCTCCGCCTCCAGGGCGCGCCAGGGCACCGTCGCCACACCGCCCAGACCCACCCGGGCCCAGCGGATGACGTCGCCGTCGCCGAGTACCACGGCCACCGCGGCGGAGGCCAGCGCGAACTCGTAGCTCGTCCGGTCGCGCACCTTCAGATAGTCCGACCGGGCGCCCTCAGGCAACAGCGGGATCTCCACGGCAGTGACGAGCTCTCCGTGGCGCAGGTCGTTCTCCACGTCCGGGGTGTCGCCCGGGGTCCGGTAGAAGCCGCTCAGCGGGATCTCGCGGCGGCCGTGCGCGCCGGTGACGTGCACGATCGCGTCCATGGCGATCAGCGCGACCGCGACGTCGGAGGCGTGCGTGGCGATGCAGTGCGTGCTGGTGCCCAGCACCGCGTGGGTGCGGTGTGCGCCGGCGAGGGCGGCGCACCCGGTGCCGCGCTCGCGCTTGTTGCAGGCCGCCACCGTCGGATCGCGGAAGTATCGGCAGCGGGTGCGCTGAAGCAGGTTGCCGCCGATCGTGGCCATGTTGCGCAGTTGGACGGAGGCGCTGCGCAACAGGGCCTCCCGGACGAAGGGCAGGCGACGTACGACAGTGGGTTCGGCCGCCAGCTCCTCCATCGTGACCAGCGCTCCGACGACCAGTGCGCCCTGGCGCTCCGCGACGCCGCGCAGCGGCAGACGGGTGATGTCGATGAGGTGGCTGGGCCGCAGCACGCCGTCCTTCATCAGGTCCAGCTCGGTGGTGCCACCGGCGAGGAAGTCGGCTTCGACGTGCGCCTCCGCCTCGGCCAGGGCCGCGGACACCTCACGGGCCTGTACGTACTCAAAGGGTCTCATCGTGATCACCGGCCGCTTCCCGGATCGCGGCCACGATGTTCTCGTAGGCGCCGCAGCGGCATATGTTCCCGCTCATGTACTCCCGGATGTCCTCGGGCGTCCCCGCTCTGTCCTCGGACAGCAGGCCGAGAGCGGACATGATCTGTCCCGGCGTGCAGTAACCGCACTGGAAGCCGTCGTGCCGCAGAAACGCCTCCTGCACCGGATGCAGTTGCTCGGCGGTGCCGACACCTTCGATGGTCGTCACGTCCCGGCCGTCGCACTGTGCGGCGAGCGTCAGACACGACAGCACTCGCTTGCCGTCGACGTGGACCGTACAGGCACCGCAGGTCCCCTGGTCACAGCCCTTCTTCGTACCGGTCAGACCCAGCCGGTCGCGCAGCGCGTCGAGCAGGGTGACACGTGCGTCCACGCGCAGCGGGTACTCGGTGTTGTTGACCCGCAGGGTGAACTCCGCCTGGGGAACGGCCTGTGTCGCGCCGGGCTTCGCCCGCATAGTCATGGCACCTCGGTCTCCGGCGCCCCGCCGCCTGTTCAACAGGTCACGGCAGCGACACGGAGCGCGCTCCCCCGGTATCTCTGCGCGCTTACCACGGCATGCGGTGACCAGCCAGTGTGAGACCACCGTATGGGTCCCGACGGCGCACCGCATCCGCACGACCGCCGTCCGGCGCCGCGGCGGACCCGGACGAAGCCCGTTCCGTGCGGTGACGGCAGCCGCACCCGGATGCCGTGGACGGAACCGTCCGTCCCCGTGTCAGTCGTCGCTCAGCAGGCGGCGGACGACGTACCCGGCCGAGTCCACACCGGAGCTGCCGCCCTCCACCAGGGCCGCGACCGAGATGTGCGAGTTGTAGGCGGTGAGCCAACCGTTGGTGTGCTTCCCCTCCTCGGCCGTTCCCGTCTTCGCGCCGACGTCCGCCAGATCACGCAGGCGCGGAGCCGCCGTGCCGCCGGTCGCCACGCCACGCATCATCGACTGCAGATAGCCCGCGGTGCGGGTGGAAATGGGCTGGTGTGCCTTGTTCTGGTGCTGCTCCGGCAGGATGATCGGCTGCTCGAAGCCGGCGTTGCGTACGGTCGCCGCCACCGACGCCATGAACAGGGGTGTGGCCGTCACCTTGCCCTGGCCGATGAACTGGGCGGCCTGGTCACCGCCGACCACGTCCGGCGGGACGCTCGGATCGCTGGTGGCCACCCCGCCGCCGATCGACCAGCTGCCCATGCCGAAGACGTTCACGGCCTCGTCGTGCAGGGCGGAGGCGTCTCCCCTGTGCACGAGGTAATGGAAGCCGTCCTTGATGAAGGAGGTGTTGCAGGACACCGTGAAGCCCTGGGCGAGCGTGGAGCCGGGGGCGGGTAGCACGCCGGGGTCGTTGTGGAAGATCTGGCCGTTGGCGGCCAACTCGTCCGTGCAGGGTGCGGCGCTGTCCGGCGTGAGACCGGCCTGGTCCATCAGAGCCGCCGAGGTGATGATCTTCATGGTGGATCCGGGCGACTTGATGCCGTTGATGGCGATGTCGCCGTCGTTGCCGGAGTGGGCCACGGCCAGGATGTGGCCGTTCTTCCAGTCGAGTGCCACGGTTCCGGCGGGCTTGGCATGGAGGTGTGAGTCCAGCACTGCGCTCTCGGCGGCGGCCTGGAGCGAAGCGTCGATGGTGGTCCTCACCAGCTGGGTCTTCCCCTTGGTGAAGATCTTGAGCGCTTTGACTCCTTTGCCCGTGGGGTCGGTTATCGCCACTCCCGTGCCGGTGCTGATCCCGTTCGGCTTGGCGTTCTTGCTGATCGTCGCGGAGATGTCCCGCAGTGAAGGGAACGTGGACAGGTCCGTGTGTCCGTCGGAGGCCACCGCCCTGGCCGGGACCGCGCCCGGCGGCAGTTCACCGGCGGTCAGCGACTGCCGGTCCCCCAGGCCCGGGTAGAGCACCGAATTGTTCCAGTGGACGGCCAGCACTCCGTCGGTGCTCTGCTGCACGGCGACCGCGCTCGGATAGCTCCAGGTGCCGCCCGCGACCTGTGCGGTGACATCGAAGGTCACCTTTGTGGCGCCCTTCGTCACCGACGAGGGACCGGCGGAGAGTACGTGGTCGAACGACACCTTCTTCAGGTGCAGGCCGTCGGCGTAGCCTCGCAGCGACACGGATGCGGTCGCGGGGGTGTCGGCGCTCTGTGCCGCTTCCTCGGTGTGGTCCTGTGACCAGGTCCGCAGGAACGAGCGAACGAACTCCGCCGCTTTGTCGTTCGCCGGCGGTGTGCTGGACACCGCCGTCGGGTCGAAATCTCGCGCGGTCCTGAACCGGTCGCCGGACCAGAAGTCGTGGGTCATCCTGCTCACGACTTCGTAGACGCCCGCTCCGCCCAGGAAGAGCAGGGCGATACCCGAGCCGGCGACGCCGACCTTCACAGCTCTCTTCATACGTGGGATCCTATGCATGCCTCCTGCAAGCAACGTTTCTGGGTGTTTCCAACCGCCATGGGTGTGAGCGCCGACGAACGGGAGCGGTTCATATGTGTGACCCCCGAATGTGAATACCCTGCCGCCCGGGTTGCCGGCCCGAGTGAGCTGAGTGATCCTGAAGCCCGGCTGCGGGTACGACCGCTTTCGCCGACGGTCCGGCCCGTAGCGACATGCGCGGGAGCGCGGGAGGTCGCCATGTGCTTCGTCCACTCCGGCTTCGTACAGGGCGCAAGCCTCGTTCAGCAGGCTTCCGCCGGACCCGCCGCGTCCGCTCTGTCCGGGCTTGCCGCCGGCGAGGGAGGGCTTGGCGGTCGGGACGTGGCCGGGTCCGGTACCCCGGATGTGACCGTGGGACCGCATGGGGACCTCGTCGTCGACGGCTACGGCCGGGTGCTGCACAACCGCTGGAACAGGGACCTGCCCCCGGTGGCGAGCGTACGGCCCGGTGAAGTCGTCCAGTTGCTGTGCCGGGACGCCCTGGACATCGGCGAGGCGGCCCGGACGATGACGGCGGAGGGAACGCTCACCATCGACCTGGGACTGGTTCATCCGCTGACCGGTCCGCTGGAGATCGTGGGGGCCGAGCCGGGAGACATCCTGGAGGTCGAGATCCTCGATGTGAGCCCCCTCGTGGACTTCGGTTATGTCGCCATCAGCCCGGCTCTCGGTCTCTTCGGCTCGCTCCGCCCGGAGCTTCTGGCTCCGCTCGCGGCCTGGAGCGAGGCTTCCCAGCTGAGCGACCCCTCCCCCGGCCCGGCGGCCGGAGCGATACCCGGGGACCAGCCGCACAACAGTGGTGCGCCGTTTCTCCAGACCTTCACGTTCGAGCGGGGCCAGAGCAGCGGTCTCGCCTCTTTCACCGGTGTCGACACCGGGCGGTCGGCCCGTGTTCCGATCGCGCCGTTCATGGGCATCATGGGCGTCGCTCCGCTGCACAGGGGGATGTACCGCACCTTCCCGCCCGACGTCAGCGGAGGCATGGGCGGCAACACCGACATCCGGCAGCTCGTCAAGGGAGCACGGGTACAGCTGCCCGTGTACGTGCCGGGAGCCATGTTCTCCGCCGGGGACGGGCACATGGCGCAGGGCGACGGCGAGGTGACCGGGACAGCCGTCGAGACCCTCATGTCCGTCACCCTGCGGTTCGCCCTGCACAAGCACACCGTGATCGCCTCCACCCGGGCCGTCGTACCCGCCGCGGACCCGACCCAACTGGCCATGCCCGACGAGATGCTGGAGCGGGGCTACTACCAGACCACCGGCACCGGGCCCGATCTGATGGAGAACGCCAAGACGGCCGTACGGGAGATGGTGGACTGGCTCGTCCAGGACCAGGGGGTCAGCCTGCACGAGGCGTACGCCCTGTGCAGCGTGGCCGGAGATCTGAAGATCAACGAGACGGTGGACCTGCCGAAGTGGCTCGTCTCCATGACCCTGCCACGCGGAATCTTCGGGTGACCCGGTCGGTGGAATCCGGCCGTCCGGTCCGCGGGAGCTCCTCTGCTCCTACTCGACGAGAGCGTCCGGCTTGCCCTTGGTGCGCGGACGTTCCTCAACCGTCCTGCCCCAGACAATCACCGGGACTTGCTGGTGAACTCCGGTGTGCAGGTGGTGAGCGTGATGCACCGCCCCGGTGCGGTGAATCCGGAGCCCCTCGGGACCGGGTTCAGCACCGCCGACACGGACGGCGGATCGGGGGATCCGCAGGGCGACAGTCGCCTCGTCGATCGGCGGGAGGTGGGTCACCTGCTCCGCGTCCCAGACCGGCATCCGATCGCTCACTGGTTGTCCACCGCCACATCGCTGAAGGGCTGCAGCGGTTCGGCCCCGGGGAAGACGTACGGGAAAAGGCCGGATACCGCGAGTTCCAGCCTTACATGCCGTCCCTTACGTTTCTGGAGGGCACCGCAAGTCTCGCCGTACCGCACCACGTTGACGACGCGGGGCCTTGGGTCCGCCTGCTGTCACAGGTGGGTGTGCCCCGGCCGTCTCTGAGGTGTGAGCACATGTCAGGACCTTGCGGCACGGGGTCAGGCCGCTCTGCTCCATGTGAGTTCTGCCGTGCGGTCGGCGCCCCACAGCCGGGTGGGAGTGGCGACGGCGAGTCGCAGGTACGGGCCGTCGAAGGTCACCGTGCGTACCTGGGGCCGACCGATCCAGTTCGGGAAGAGACTGGTGGTGACGTGGTGCTCCACGGTGGCGGGGTCGACGACCGTGAAGGGTCCGCCGTAGGCGATGTAGCCGATCGCCGCCCGGGCCAGGTCGTCGGAGGCCGCGTCCTCCAGACGGGCCGACGGCAGCGGCGCGCGGTCGCGGCCCAGCTGGGCCGACATGTACCCCTCCGGGGTGTAGACGATCAGGCCGTAGGGGGTGGGTCCCAGGGGCTGGACGACGTCGCCGTCGGTGCTCACCGCGGTGTAGGACACGAGCTGCCAGGCGCCGAGCAGCTTCCTGCGGACCTCCTCACGGGCCTCGTGTGCACGCGCGGCGGCGTCCTGGTGCTGGGCGGTCATGAGCGGCTCCTTCGTCAGTGTGAGGGGACGGGCCCCGGCCGCAGGAGTGGCCGGGGCCCGGTGAAGACGGGTCAGTCCTTGACGAGTTCGCCGTCCACGACTCGCCACAGGTTCTCGGGGTTGGCCGCGCGCAGCGCGTCGGGCAGGAGGTCGTCCGGGAAGTTCTGGTAGGTGACCGGACGGATGAACCGCTCGATCGCGCCCATGCCCACGGAGGTGAAGCGGCTGTCGGACGTGGCCGGGAACGGGCCGCCGTGGGTGGAGGCGTAGGAGACCTCCTGCGGGATCGAGAAGGCGTTGAACACGATGCGGCCGGTGCGGCGCTCCAGGATCGGCAGGAGCCGCTGGGCGTGGGCGCGGTCGGCGGCCTCGGCGTGCAGGGTGGCGGACAGCTGGCCGCGGAAGGCGCGGGCCACCTCGAACAGCTGTTCGGCACCGGTCAGCCGCACCAGCAGCACGGCCGGGCCGAAGACCTCCTCGCGCAGGCCGGGCTCGGCGAGCAGTTGTTCTCCGCTGACCTCGTACAGAAGGGACTGGCCGTCCCACAGGCCCTCGGGAGCCTCTCCGGCGGCGACCCGGGTGGCACCGTCGTTCTCCAGGCGCTGCGCGTTGCGGACGTAGGCGTCGTGGATGCCGGGCGTGAGCATGGTGCGTGCGGCGGCCTTCGCCACCTCCGCGCTCAGCGCGTCCCGCAGTTCCTGGAAGCCGGGTCCGTCGGCGGCCAGGAGGATCGCGGGCTTGAGGCAGGCCTGCCCGACGTTGTACATGGCGCGCTGGACCAGGCCGGTGCCGATCTCGGCGCCGCGTGCGGCCAGTGCGGCGGGCAGGACGAAGGTCGGGTTGACGCTGGTCATCTCCGTGAAGACGGGGATGGGGTCGGGGCGCTGCTGGGCCCGGCGGAAGAGGGCCATACCGCCGGCCTCGGAGCCGGTGAAGGTGACCGCGTGGACCAGCGGGTGGTCCACGAGTGCCTCGCCGATCTCGTTGCCCGCGCCGCGGACCAGGGAGAAGACGCCTTCGTGGAGGCCCGCCTCGGCGACGGCGCGCTGGATGACGCGCCCCTGGATCTCCGACGCGCCGGGGTGCGCGTTGTGCGCCTTGAGGATGACCGGGCAGCCGGCCGCGAGGGCGGAGGCGGTGTCGCCGCCGACGACGGAGTACGAGATCGGGAAGTTGCTGGCGCCGAAGATCACCACGGGGCCGAGGGCAACCTTCTGGAGCCGGTGGTCCATGCGCGGCGCGGGCTGCCGGTCCGGCTGTGCCGGGTCGACGGTCGCCTGGAGGAAGCGGCCCTGGCGCACGACGGTGGCGAACTTGCGGAACACGCCGGCAGTCCGTACGGCCTCGGCCTCGAGCTGGGCGGCGGGAAGGCCGGTCTCCAGGGCGAGGCGGGCGGCGAGTTCGTCCTTGACCGCTTCGAGGTTGTCCGCGATGCGGTCGAGGAAGGCGGCCCGTTCGCTCAGGCCGGTGTGGCTGTAGCTGTCGAAGGCCTCGTCGGCGAGACGGACGGCGCGGTCGACCTCTGCCGGGCCGCCGAAGGCGAACTCGGGTTCGATGAGTTCACCGGTGGCGGGGTTGAGCGCCTTCATGGTTCCCGCGGTGGCCGGCACGCGGGCCGCGCCTATCAGCAGTTCTCCGGTGAGTGTCATGCGTGGGCTCCCTCGAATGCGGTGGTGAGTTCGGTGGTGGTGGTGATGGTGTGGGCGTAGGTGGGGCCGTTGAGGTCGTGGGCCGCGTGCATCATCTCGGGGAGGAAGGCGGCGGTGGCGTCGCGGACCAGGGTGACGTGGTAGCCCAGTTCCATGGCGTAGCGGCCGGTGGACTCGATGCACGTGTTGGCGAGCAGACCGACCGGCACGACATGGCTGATGCCATGCTGCTTGAGCTGGAAGTCCAGGTCGGTGTTGGCGAAACCGCTCTGCGCCCAGTGCTCCTGGACGACGATCTCACCCGGCTGCGGCTGGAAGTCGGGGTGGAACTCGCCGCCCCAGGTACCACGGGCGAAACTGTGACGCTCCATGATGCCCAGCTGCGTGGGGTTGGGGTGGTCCCAGCCCTCGTAATCGCCCTCCTCCCAGCGGCGGTGCGGGACGAAGACCACGCGGACACCCGCCTCACGGGCCGAGCCCACGACGGCACGCAGATGCTCCAGGAGACCGACCTCCTCGGCCACCGGAGCCAGCCGCGGCCAGATCTTCCCGCCCTCCGACAGGAAGTCGTTGAACGGATCGACCAGCAGAACAGCCGTACGGCGGGGGTCATAGATGGGGGGCATGGGTTCCACTCCGAATCGGGAAGTCCAATCTGGATGACTACCGCCATCCACATGCAAGATTACGCCCATCATCCTGAAAGTCAAACCCAAGAGCCGTAAAGCACTCATACGGGACACGGGTGTATGATGGGTATCATCCAGTAGCGCGGCACCCCACAAGGCCGCTCCCGCGGAAGGCAGGCACGGACATGGGCCACTCGCAGGCAGAGAAGGCGGCGACCCGCGCACGCGTCCTGCAGCTCGCATCACGCAAGGTCCGCACCGAAGGCGTCACCCGCCCCGGTGTGGCGGAGCTCATGAAGGAAGCCGGACTCACCCACGGCGGCTTCTACAAGCACTTCGCCTCACGCGACGACCTGATCGCACAGGCCGCGACCGTCGCACTCGCCGAAGGCACCGCCAAGATGCAGAGATCCGCGCGGAAGAACGAGCAGGACCCCCGCGCCGGTCTCATCGACGCCTACCTCGCCACACACCACCGCGACACGCCCGACACCGGCTGCGCACTCGTCTCCCTCGGCGCCTCCGCGGGACGCGGCGACCAGGGCTTCAAAGAAGCGTACGAGAAGCAGGTACGCACCTACCTGGAGCTCATCGCGGGCCTGGACGACGACTCCGAGGACGCCCGCGCCGAAGCCATGCTCACCCTCAGCGCACTCGTCGGCGCCGTCCTCATGTCCCGCGCCGTCACCGACCAGAACTTCTCCGACGAACTCCTGGAGACCGTCGCCGAACGCCTGAGGTGAAGCTCGGGTCAGCTGACCCGAGCTTCCACCCGCTTCCTTGACGAAAAAACTAATGTGCCATTTTACTTGATGCAGCAAATAATATACCGTTTGCCGTCGTCCCTGGGCATGTCCATCTCCCTCACGTTCGGTAGACAGAGAATCTGATCCATGATCAATCGAGGATCTGCACCGGTGGTCGGGCAATCATTCATCCTCGACCGGACCCCGCTCGGAAGCGGGGCGGGCGATTTTTCTGATCGGCCGCGCGCCCGACGGCACGCGGTCCACCCGCGGCCGAGCGCGGCAGGCTCACACCGAAAAGGGCCACACCTACGCCGACCGCTCACCGGCATGCCCGCCCGTCTCCTGGCCGACCGCATCCACGCACCCGGAGGCGGTCCCTCCGCCACGGTGTTGCAGGCCGGCCGGTCCTGACCGACAGCCGAGCGGACCGTCCGGCTCCCGGACGGTGATCCGCTCGTACGCGGCCGCCGGACGCATCGCTCCTCGTGCGCACGGAGACGTGCCGCCGCCGGCCAGGGCGACGACGAGCACCGAAAGAACAGCGCCGAGACAGACGACGATTGGCAGCAGCACATGGACGCGACAGTGCGATACACCCTGCTCGGTAGTGTGCGAGCGCTGCGCGGGGACACGGAGCTCGACCTGGGGCCCCCGAAGAGACTGGCCCTGTTCTCCCTGCTGCTGCTGCGCGCGCCCGGTCCCGTCTCGCTGAACGACGCCGTGGACGTGCTGTGGCCCGACGAACCGCCCGCGAGTGCGGTCAACGTGGTGCACCGGCACATCGGCAGCCTGCGGAAGATCCTGGAGCCGGGACTCCACAGCCGCACCAACGCGGAACATCTGGCCCGGGCAGCGGACGGATACCGCCTTCTCGTCGACGCGTCGGCCTCCGATCTCCTGCGCTTCCGCGACCTGCGTGCGCAGGCGCAGCTAGCGGTCAAGGCCGGTGACCCCGAGCAGGCCACCCACGACTTCACCGCGGCCCTCCGGCTCTGGCGCAGTCCCGTGGTCGCCGACGGCACCTCGGTCGCCCGGCACCCGGTGTTCACCTCGGTCGGCCACGAGTACGTGGCCACGGTCAAGGAAGCCACCGACGTCGTGCTGGCCTCCGCTCCGGCGCTGACGGAGGACGTGCTGTCAGCTCTGCGCGGGGCTGTGGAACGCCATCCCTTCGACGAGGCGCTGCACGCCCGCATCATCACCGCGCTGGCCGCGACCGGGCGGCAGGCGGAGGCTCTGCGGCAGTTCGAGACCATCCGGCGCACCCTCGCCGACGAACTCGGTGTGGAACCCGGCGTCGAACTGCGCGCCGCACACCACCGCCTGCTGCGGCGCAACCTCTCCGCGCACGCGGACAGGCCCGCGGCGCGGCCGGACGCGGCCGGCGGCCGGGCTCATCTGCCGCCCGACTCCGTGCCCTTCGTCGGCCGTCAGGAGGCGCTGAACCAGGGTCTGCGACTCACTCCCCCGGACGACGGAAGCGAGTACCCCGCGACCATCGTGGCCCTGTGCGGCATGGCGGGGGTCGGCAAGACCACGCTCGCCGTTCACTGGGCGCACCGGACCGCGGAACGCTTTCCCGATGGACAGCTCTACGTGGACCTCCAGGGGCACCACTCCTCGCAGCCGCCCCTCGATCCCTGCCAGGCCATGAGCGCGCTGCTCGACGCGCTGGGCGTCCCCCGGGACAGGACCGCCGACGCCGCCGCGCTCAACTCCGCCTACCGCAGTGCGCTGGCCGGGCGCCGGCTGCTGATCCTCCTGGACGACGCGCAGGACTGCGAGCAGGTGCGTCCGCTGCTGCCCGCCGCCCCGGGCTGCCTCGCGATCGTGACCAGCCGCCGTCGGCTGGAGGGACTGACCGTCACCCACAACGCACAGATCATCACGCTGAACGCCATGACGCGGCAGGAGAGTCTCCAGTTCCTCGAGCGCCGGCTGGGTACCGACCGGGTCAAGGCAGAACGGGCATCCGCCGAGGAGATCGTCGACATGTGCGGCGGGCTTCCGCTCGCCCTGGCAGTGGCAGGCGCGCGGGCGCTGTCCCGGCCCCGGTTTCCGCTCGCCTCGCTCGCGTCCCAGCTGCGGGACGGCCTGGTGGCCCTGTCGAGCCAGGACGCCCGCACGGACGTCCGCAGCGCTTTCCGCCGCTCCTACGAGGCGCTGAGCACGCCCGCCGCGACGCTGTTCCGGCTGATCAGCCTGCACCCCTCGTGTGAGATCACACCTAAGGCGGCCGCGAGTCTGGCCGGGACGGATCTGCGGGCGACCCTGGAGCACCTGTCCGAGCTGGCCGATCACCACCTGCTGGTCGAGCTGATCCCCGGCCGATACACCTGTCATGATCTGCTCCGCGCCTTCGCCGCGGAACTGAGCACGGTCCTGGACACGTCCCCTGTCCGGTCCCAGGCACGTGCCCGCATGATCGAGCACTACCTGTACAGCGCCGAGGCCGCGACCGCAGTCCTCGCCCCGCAGCGCGGCACGGTCGACCTGCCGCCGCCGCGCCCCGGGGTGCGCCCGCAGGAGTTCAGCTGTCCCGCCGAGGCCGCCGAGTGGATCGTCGCGGAGCGGTATCTCCTGCCCGTGCTGGCCAAGGAGGTACGCCATCATCCGCGTGGCGAGTCGCTCCAGCGGCAGTTGACCTCCACGCTCCACAACTCCCTGCGGCCGGACGGCGGCTGAGCGAACGGGCTCCGGGCGGCGTGCGACCCGGGGTCAGGCGGCCTTTTCCACGGGGAGCGCGCGGAGCTTGCGCAGGGCATTGTGGTGACGGGACTTCACCGTCCCCGCCGGTATCCCCAGCAGCTCCGCCGTCTCCTTGATGGTGCGGTCACACAGATACAGGTGAACCAGCACCGCCCGGTGCTCCGCGGGCAGCCGCCCCAACGCCGGCCTCACCGCCATCGCACGGTGCAACTCCTCGATCGGATCGGTCCCCACGAACGGATCGCTGTAGGTCCCGCCCACCACTTCCCGACGCATGTGAGGCTTGCGCACCCAGTCCACGATCAGGTTCCGGGTGACCGTGAACAACCACCCCTTCACCGATCCCTCCATGCCCAGCAGACGGTCCATGTTGCGCCAAGCCCGGATGATCGTCTCCTGCACGATGTCCTCGGCGACACCGTGATCACCCAACATCTTCTCGGCATACGACACCAGGCCGTCGCGGTACTCCCTCATGATGAGCCCGAGCAGGTCCGAACAGGATGTCTTCGTGGGGGGCGTAACCATGTCTTCTGAGCCGTCCTGGTTCTCCGTCACTACGAACGGAGGCCGGAAACAGCCCCCGCCCGCGCACTGTAGGCAGAGGCAAGTGACCGAAAACTGCCGCACTTGTGACGCCGGACTGGCGTCACCGGTCGCGCTGGACAGGCGCACACCCCGGAGCGATACGGCTCACACTGAACGTTCGTAAGTTGCCCACGCGACATGCGACTCATGCAGGGTCACCGCGACCTGCGAGATCCCCCGTGCGTTGTCCCCCAGCGCACCCTGGTGGATCCGGGCCACCAGACGGTCCGCGATCAGCGCGGCCAGGAACTCCGTGGAGGTGTTGACTCCCTTGAACTCCTCCTTGTCGTCAAGGTTGCTGTAGTTGAGATCCTCGATCACCCCGCGCAGCTCCGCGCCGGCCTTGCCCATGTCGACGACTATGTTGTCGTCGTCCAGCTGGTCCCGGCGGAACGTCGCGTCCACGATGAACGTCGCTCCGTGCAACCGCTGGGCCGGGCCGAAGACCTCGCCCTGGAAACTGTGAGCGATCATCATGTGGTCGCGAACCGTGATGCTGAACAACAGACCTCTCCTCTGGTTCTGGGCCGCCCGTCGAAACCCCTCGGTCGCCGTCCGAGCGGCTGGGCGATGTCCGATGGCGCCCGGCGTTGAACACACGTGTAAGCGCCTCGATCTCCGCAACGACCCCTACGTCTCCGGTACAGCCAGAGATCATGACTCGTCGGGGAGCTAGGAGCATACCCCGCGGTACGCCGTGCGGAGGACCGCCCTGTGTGGGCGAACGGCGGCCGGAACAGCCGCACCGGACAGATGAACCACAGCTGTCGTCATTTCGTGTTTGTTGTGAAGGAGCACGCCGTCGCGGTGGGCACGCAGCGGTTCGACATGCTCCCGGGCGCCGCCACGTCATGGGGAGTCGGAAGAGAATGCGGAAGGTCCTCCGGGTGGATGACCTCGTCCATATCGGAGACGAAGTCCACCTGGTCTCCGGCAGCAACACGAACTGGGTGACCACCAAAGAGGACGACAACTGCACTCTGGTCGACACCGGGTACCCGGTGACCACGGCATCCTGCTGGCGTCGCTGGACTCTCTCGGACTGAGTCCGGCATCCTGATCACCGGCGACGCCCTGGTGACGGCCCATCCCACGTCGCGCCGTATCGGTCCCCAGCTCCTGCCCGGCATGTTTCACGCCGCCCACGCCCGGACCCTGGACGCCCTGCCGCTGATCGAGGATCTGGAATCGGACGTCCTCGCACCCGGCCACGAACCGGTCCACCAACAGTTCCCCCGAGAAAGCCGTAGCCTCGGCCCGGGCGAGCGCGGAGAAATAGCTCCTTCCGCCACGAGCTTCCGCCCCAGGTACACACCTGGCCCTGGACATGACGTCCGACCACATGGGAGTACCTCATTGCTCACCGTCGCCATATGATCGGGCTACTGTCCAGTAGGGGGCTGCATGTCTCTTGCGCAGGCCTGGGTACCATGCGACGCGTCATTGATGAGAGGGAGTGAACGGTTGTGACCAGCCAATCAGCCGCCACGCTCCGATCGCGGTATGTCGAGCAAGCCGCGTCGGATCTTGAGGAGAATCACCGTCGACAACAAGAACTCGCAGAGAAAATCACGATGTTGCAGCAGGAGGAAGCCCTCCTGGTCGACATTCTGACTCTCGCCGAGCGGTACCAGGGCTTGTCGGACCCGTCGTCGCTGCCTGGGCAGGCACAGGGCGAAGACGCACCCGGACATGGAACGCAGGTACGTGAGAACACGTCCATCCCGTCCGGGCGAACATCACGGCGGTCCTCGTCGTCGACGACGCGGCGCACGAGTCCGACGCAGTCCGGCGCGAAGGGGAAGTCGCGCCAGCCCCTGCTCGGTGACGTCCTGCTGAGCCTGCTCGGGGGGCACACCGAGCCGCGTCTGGCGAAGGAGCTGCGGGACGAGCTGCTGGTGAAGCACCCGGACCGGAATCCGACACCCCAGGTCGTACGGAACACCATTGAATCCCTGGTCGCCAAGGGGCGTGTCCAGCGGCACAAACAGCAGCGATCGGTGATGTACACCGTCGCGACGTCCACGGAGCCGGACACCTCCGGCACGACGAAGGACGCCGGCTGACCCGACACGGTCGGAATTCGCGCCCACCCACGATGTGTCCCGTCCGACGATCCGGAACGGGACACGTCGAGTGCGATGGCCAGGGAAACATATCTGAAAATAAACTGCCGCGCGTAATGGGATACGTTTTAATTTGCACGGCAAGATCCGGGACGAGGCATCGGTTTCCCGTGTCCGCGCCGCGAATCAGGCCCGCATTCACCGCTGGACGATGAACGAGCGGACAGCGAACACCCGCCCCCGGCTCCCGTGTTGCGCCATTTACACTGTCGCCATGGCAGACGTGGAAAATATCAAGCCTCTCGATCGTGACGAAGAGGCCTTCTTACGGGCTCTGGGCAGAGTGATGACATCTCTGCCTCGCCTGGTTGATGCAGACATGCTCGATGAACATCCGATTTCCGGCACGGAGTACATGGTCCTGACGCACCTCTCCGAGGTGGCGCACAACCGGATGCGGATGAGTGAGCTCGCCAACCTGTGCGGGCTGTCGCTGAGTGGAATGACCCGGGTGGTCAACCGGCTGGAGGCGCAGTCGCTGGTCCTGCGCGAGAAGGCGCCCGACGACGGGCGGGCGTGGCTGGCCGTCCTCACCGAGGCCGGACGGACACAACTGGGCCAGGCCTGGCCGACCAACCTCGCGAGTGTCCGACGCCATGTCTTCTCACGCCTGGACGGCTGCGACATCCGCGCGGCCGTGAAAGTGCTGGAGCGCATAGCTCCGCAGTGACGGCATCCACAGGCCGCCGTGGCGCCAATTCCGACGGGGGCGGGGATGAGTACCGCCTGCTCCCCGTTCGGCGTCCACGGCCTGCCTGTGCTCCCTCAGGCAGCGCCGGCGGCGGCACGAGGGCTCACGCGGTGCGGAGGTGCAGCGCCGTCGCGGCGGCCTGGGCCGCCTTCGTCGTCACCTCCGCCGCGGCTCTGGCGGCCCGTCCGTTGGCTCGCCAGGCGAACATACGTATCCCCGCTGCGGGCTTCGGTGGAAAGACCCCCAGCTGATCGAGCATCGTGACATCGTCGCGTACCGCCGCGTGCCGGATCACCTTGCGGTCGCGCAGGCTCAGTACATGGATCTGCTCTGCAGCCGCAGGCCGTCGAAGGCGGAACGCATCCAGGCGCTCGACGCCAGCACACCTGCCGGGCCCGCGATCCGGCAGGTCGGAGGCGACAGAGCCGCCTCGCGGTTCTGGAACGCCTTGTGCACCACTTTCCGCGGCCAGAGCCAGATCCCCTGTTTCAAGCACGCGGAAGAGCCCGGCGGCGGGATCCTTGTCGGTCATTCCCATGGTGTAGATGCTCCATCCGGGATGTACTGCGGACGCCAGGAGAACAGCGCGGCCACCTTCCGTGACACAGACGTCACGAGATCCCGTGTTCACGCACAGCCCTGCGGGGGCGTTCGGCGCCGCGGCGACCGCACCACCGAGCAGGCACGGAGGACCTGCGTGCCCCCTGCCGAATTGACGTGCCGATTTTACATGTGTAGGCAAACAGTACGCCCCGGCCCGCAGGAACGCGGCCCGCACTTGTCGGGAGTTCTGGAACATCCAACTATTGTTCACAACCGCAATGTTGTCGTACGGCAGGGGTTGCTGAGCGTTCCGCGTCCGACCCTTCGCCGGTTTCCCGGGCCCCGGTTCACGTGACAGTAATCACCGGCCGGCACACACCTGTTCCTCCGTGCCGCCGCCCGGCGGCCTCAGAGACCAAGGTCGAGCGCGAGGCATGAGAAGTGCTTCCACGAGCCCTCGGGGTCGTAGGCCGTGGCGACCGCCGCGTTCGGCCCGGTCGCCTGCTCCTCGACCATCTCATGGAACTGGATGCGCTTCGGCAGGCTGCCGAAGCGCGCATGCCGCGCCGCTGCCGCCGCGTCCCGCTCGGGGGGAGTTTCCACGGTGTCTTCCTTCCGTCGTGGCGAACCAGCCGGGGGGCTCGATGACCCAAGGCTGCATCGCTCTCCGTCACCTGTCAATGGGGTGACGGAGAGACCAGTGTCATACACGGCGTTACTCGAACACCCGTCTTTCACTCAAGGCGTCCCGGAAAACGTGACACTTTCTCATGTCCTCATACGTGTGAAGAGTGAACACCTCAACCACTCGCCACTTCAGGGCATTCGGCCCACGAGAGGACCCGCTTTGCGAAAGCTGATCGCCACCTCCCGCCCCGCGCGCGCACTGACACTGGGCGCCGCGCTGCTCTCTGCGGGAACGGTGTTGGCCACCACCGGGACGACGGCCGCCGGCGCCGCCACCGACGGCAGGCACCACGTGGAGTACGTCGCCCTCGGCGACTCGTACGCTTCCGCTCCCCTGGTCCCGAACCAGGTCGACCCGACCTGCCTGCGGTCCGACCACAACTACCCGTCCCTGCTGGCCCGGTTGGCGGGCGCGCAGCTGACCGATGTGAGCTGCTCCGGGGCGACAACGGCCGACATGACGTCCGTTCAGGGCTCGGTGTCCGCTCAGCTCGACGCCATCGACCGGAACACCGACCTGGTCACCCTCACCATCGGCGGCAACGACATCGGCTTCACCACCGTCCTCGGGACCTGCGCGCAGGTCTCCGCCACGGACCCCGCCGGTGCCCCCTGCCGCACACACTTCACGGCGGGCGGCAGCGACACCGTCACCGACTCCGTCAACGAGACCGCGCCGAAGGTCGCTTCGGTGCTGAGCGCTATCCATCACCGTGCTCCGCACGCCCGCGTCGTCGTAGTGGGCTACCCCGACCTCTTCCCGGAGGACGGCACCGGCTGCACGAGCACCAAGGTGCCGCTGGCGGCCGGAGACTTCTCCTATCTGCGGGACAAGGAGAAGGAGCTCAACGCGATGCTCGCGCGTGCCGCACGCGGCGGCCGGGCGCAGTACGTGGACACCTACAGGCCCACCATCGGACACGACCTCTGCCGGCCGGCCGGCGCCCGGTGGATCGAGCCGTTCGTTCCGGAGAGCCCGGCCGCCCCCGTGCATCCCAACGCGGCCGGTGAAAGTGCGATGGCGAGCGCTGTCCGGCGGGGGCTTTCCGGCCACGCGGGACCCCGGTCGGAATCCCGAGGCGGTGCGGTGACCACCCCGCCGCGGCACCCGGCCACGGCCACGGCCACCCGCTGAGAACGCACATGGGGCCCGGCACAGGTGCCGGGCCCCATCCCGCCGTCCCGTCCCCACGACTGACAGGCGAGGTGTGTGCGGCGTCACCAGCGATCCGACAGCGCCCCCGGGCTTCCGGCATCTGTTGTTCGCGGGCCGCCCGTGCTCATACCTCAAAGACGTGGCCGGGGCGCGGAAAGGTTCACACCTTCGCCCGGACCAGGTCCCCGGTGAACGCGGACTTGCGCTTCCCGTGCCGGGGGCGAGGACATACGTGCCTAGACCGAATACCTCGCGAAGTTGTCACCTACACTCTGCTCTCGCACGTAGTCCCTTCAGGCCCTGCCTGCGGACAGGAGGTTTCTCAAGTGACCGAGCGATCACACGTGACAAGGACTGAGTCTGTGCCGAGCGAAGCTCAAACCTGCCGCGGGGCATCCAGAGCCGGGCCACCGTTTGCGCGCACCGGCATGCGATGGGACGCGGACGGACCGTACCTGCCCTGTATGGCCGTCCCGGCTCCAAGGGTCCGCCCTGAACACGGACTTCGGTGACGATGTGATGTTGGAAACGGCGGCCGCGAACCGGCCGAATGCCGCCACGAAGCCTGCTCTGACAACGGCGGAACGTTTCGCCTCAGGGCCTGACCAGGAGAGCCTCCCTGTGGGCCCCTTGCCACCGTCGCTCTCCGACCGTGGCAACGCCCGCTTGTTCGCCGAGCTCCACCGCGAACGCTTCCGTCATGTGGAGGGTCTGGGCTGGCTCTCGTGGGACGGCCATCGCTGGAGACGCGAGGGAGGCAGAAAGGCCGCCATATGGGCCGCGGGGGAAATGGCCGAGCGCATGCCCGACAGCGATCCCCACGGCGTCTTCAGCGACCGGATGATCGCGCATCACAAGCGGCGGACGCTCTCGACGGCCGGCATGAAGGCTCTCCTCGCCCAGGCGAAGGCCGCGCCCGAGCTTTCGGTGGATGCCGATCAGCTGGACGGAGACCCGTACGCACTCTGCACACCCGCCGGTGTGGTCGACCTGCGGAACGGTCACCTGCGCAGGGCGGATCCCGCCCGTGACCTCCATTCCCGCGCCACGAGCGTCACTCCGCACACCATGAAGACCCTACGCTGGCACCGGTTCCTCGGCGACACCTTCGGCCAGGACGCGCAGGGCCGGGGGATGATCGACTTCCTGCACCTTCTGCTGGGGTACTCCATCACCGGGGATGTGGGTGCCCAGGTACTTCCGTTCCTGCACGGGGAAGGCAAGAACGGCAAATCTGTCCTGCTCGACACCATGGTCCAGGTCCTCGGCGATTACGCCGACGCCGCTTCACCGGGCTTTCTCACCGAACGCGGGGCAGCCGAACACTCGACGGCGCTCACCGAACTCCACGGTCGGCGTCTGGTGGTGTGCAGCGAGCTGAGCCCCAATGACAAGTTCGACGAGGCCAGGGTCCGTCTCCTGACCGGAGGAGACAGGATCAAGGCACGGCGAATGCATCAGGACTACTTTTCGTTCAGTCCCACGCATCATCTGTGGCTCCTGGGCAACCACCGTCCCGAGGTGACAACAGGAGGCTTCGCCTTCTGGCGGCGCATCCGGCTGATCCCGTGCACCCGGACGGTGCCTGCCGATCGCAAGATAGACAATTTGGCCTTCGACCTCGTACGGGACGAAGGACCCGGCATTCTTCAGTGGCTCATCGAAGGGGCACAGCGCTACTTGGCCACCAAAGACCCGCTCAGGGGGCCCGGTCCGGTCACGGCCGCCACCACCGCCTATGCCACCGCCGAGGACCACATCGGCCGGTTCCTCGGCGAGCGCTGCACGCGGGAACGCGACACCGGCCACGGTCTCCGCGTCGAACAGGGCCTTCTCCACTCGGAGTACACCTCCTGGTGCCACACGGTCGAGGGCATCCGACCGGCAACGCCCAGAGCCTTCGCGCAGCGCGTCCGCCAGGAGGTCGGCCTGGCCTCACCAACCGACATGATCAAGTCGAACGGCCGCAAGTACTACCCGGGAATCGCTCTGCTCCCCATGTGAACCGGCTGGCGCCGGTGCGTCGGGCAAGCGCCTCGCCCACCGTGGACCCGCGTTCTACGATGACCCTCGGGCCACCCACACGGCGGCCTCCGTACACCGGCCTAACACGGCCCGCAGCGACACGGACGCGTCGTCGGTCACCACCCCTGGCCGGGGCAGGCGCCGACGGAGAAGGGTTGCGCCATGAGTGCGCTGTTGACCGAGAGCGACCTCAGCCACGAGGAAGAGGTGGTGTGGCTGGAGGACACCGAACGGCTGGACTACGTCCGCCAGGCACTGGACAAGACTAGTGCTCTGACCACATTGGTTCGCCGGGTTGGTGGTCGTGGCGGTTGGATGTTGCGTGACGTCCGATCCGAGTGCTGGGGGTGCGGTGGCTGA
>NZ_JBVKCG010000025.1:0-114353 GCF_055634995.1 Streptomyces sp. NPDC111744 | reverse complement strand
ACACCTTCGAGGACACTCCCGCAAAGGACCGGGACCCGGACTGGTTCAAACGCGCCGTCTTCTACGAGGTCCTCGTCCGTTCCTTCCAGGACAGCAACGGTGACGGCATCGGCGACCTCAAGGGTCTGACCGCGAAACTCGACTACCTGCAGTGGCTCGGCGTCGACTGCCTCTGGCTGCCGCCCTTCTTCAAGTCCCCCCTGCGGGACGGCGGTTACGACGTCTCCGACTACACCGCCGTACTCCCCGAATTCGGTGACCTCGCCGACTTCGTGGACTTCGTCGACGCCGCCCACCAGCGCGGCATGCGCGTGATCATCGACTTCGTCATGAACCACACCAGCGACCAGCACCCGTGGTTCCAGGAGTCGCGCAAGGACCCGGACGGCCCGTACGGCGACTACTACGTCTGGGCGGACGACGACAAGCAGTACCAGGACGCGCGGATCATCTTCGTCGACACCGAGGCCTCCAACTGGACCTACGACCCGGTCCGCAAGCAGTACTTCTGGCACCGCTTCTTCTCCCACCAGCCGGACCTCAACTACGAGAACCCGGCCGTCCAGGAGGAGATCCTCTCCGCGCTGAAGTTCTGGCTCGACCTGGGCATCGACGGCTTCCGTCTGGACGCGGTGCCGTATCTCTACCAGCGCGAGGGCACCAACTGCGAGAACCTGCCCGCGACCCACGACTTCCTGAAGCGGGTACGCAAGGAGATCGACACCCAGTATCCGGACACCGTGCTGCTGGCGGAGGCGAACCAGTGGCCCGAGGACGTCGTCGACTACTTCGGCGACTACCGCAGCGGCGGCGACGAATGCCACATGGCGTTCCACTTCCCCGTGATGCCGCGGATCTTCATGGCGGTGCGCCGGGAGTCCCGTTACCCCGTCTCGGAGATCCTCGCCAAGACGCCGGCCATTCCGTCCGGCTGCCAGTGGGGCATCTTCCTGCGCAACCACGACGAGCTGACCCTCGAAATGGTCACCGACGAGGAACGCGACTACATGTGGGCCGAATACGCGAAGGACCCGCGGATGCGCGCCAACATCGGCATCCGCAGGCGGCTGGCCACGCTCCTGGACAACGACCGCAACCAGATCGAGCTGTTCACCGCCCTGCTGCTCTCGCTCCCCGGCTCGCCGATCCTCTACTACGGTGACGAGATCGGCATGGGCGACAACATCTGGCTCGGCGACCGCGACGCCGTCCGCACCCCCATGCAGTGGACGCCGGACCGCAACGCCGGCTTCTCCTCCTGCGACCCCGGCCGCCTGTATCTGCCGACCATCATGGACCCGGTCTACGGCTACCAGGTCACCAACGTCGAGGCGTCGATGTCCTCGCCGTCCTCGCTGCTGCACTGGACGCGCCGGATGATCGAGATCCGCAAGCAGAATCCTGCCTTCGGACTGGGGTCCTACACCGAACTCCAGTCGTCGAACCCGGCGGTGATCGCGTTCCTGCGGGAGTACGAGGACGACCTGGTCCTGTGCGTGCACAACTTCTCCCGCTTCGCCCAGCCCACCGAGCTGGACCTCAGGCAGTTCAACGGGCGGCATCCGGTGGAGCTGTTCGGCGGGGTGCGGTTCCCGGCCGTCGGCGAGCTGCCGTATCTGCTGACCCTGGCGGGGCACGGCTTCTACTGGTTCCGCCTGCGCGCGGACGGGTAACCGGAACACGGCATAGTCCACCCCGGGCGGCGGCGGTTTCCTCCGGCCCGCCCGGGGCACGCAATACTGACGCCCCCGACGACCGGGGAAAGGACGTACCGCGATGGCGGACACGGTCACCCCCTCCACGACGCCCCCTCTTCTCACCTCGCTCGACCCTCTCCTGCGCGAATGGCTGCCCCGGCAGCGCTGGTTCGCCGGCAAGGGTCGCCCGGTCACCGGCTTCGCCACGGTGGCCGAGACGGAACTCCTGCCCTCGGACGGCAGGCTGGGCCTGCACCATCTGCTGGTCCGCGCCGAGCAGCCACCCGCCCCCGCCGAGGCCGGCGACTGCTACCAGCTCCTCATAGGCGTGCGCGAGGCGCTGCCGCCCCGGCTCGCGCCCGCGCTGATCGGGCACCTGCCCGACGGCCCGCTGGCCGGACGGACGGTGTACGACGCCCTGTACGACCCCCGGCCCGCCGAGGTGGTCCTGGAGGCCCTGCGCACCCAGGCCCGCATCGGCGGGCTGTTCTTCGAGAACGACCCCGGCCAGGAGATACGCGACGGGCTTGTGGCCCGGCTGCTGACCGCCGAGCAGTCCAATTCCTCGGTCGTCTACGGAGATACGTTCATTCTGAAGTTGCTGCGACGCGTCGTGCCCGGCGTCAACCCCGACCTGGAGATACCCCTGGCCCTGGCCCGCGAGGGCTGCGCCCGGGTTCCCGCGCCGACGGCGTGGCTGCGGGCGGAGCTGGCCGGGGAGTCGTACGTCCTGGCCGTCCTGCAGCCCTTCGTACGCGGCGCGACCGACGGCTGGGAACTGGCCCTGCGGGAGCTGGCCAAGGGCGAGGACTTCGCGGCGGACGCGCGGGCGCTGGGGCGGGCCACCGCCGAGGTGCACACCGCGCTGGCCCGGGCGCTGCCTACCGTCACCCTCGGACACAGCCAGCTGGAGTCGATGGTCGCGGGCATGACCGAGCGGCTGGAGGCGGCCGCCCAGGCGGTACCGGCGCTGCGGCCGTACGAGGACGGGTTGCACTCGGCCTACGAGGCGCTGGCCGGCCTGGCCGCCGAGGGCCGCACCTGGACCGCCCAGCGGGTGCACGGCGACCTGCATCTGGGACAGTGCCTGCGCTCACCGTCCGGGGAGTGGTCGCTGATCGACTTCGAGGGGGAGCCGGCCCGCCCGCTGGCCGAGCGCCGGATGCCGCAGCCGCCGGTGCGGGACATCGCCGGCATGCTGCGCTCCTTCGACTACGCGGCCCACTCGACGACCCCGCCGGCCCGCGACTGGGCGCGGCTGTGCCGGTCGGCCTACTGCGCCGGATACGCCGAGATCACCGGCGTCGACCCACGCACCGACCCCGTGCTGCTGCGGGCCTACGAGACCGACAAGGCCGTCTACGAGGTCGTCTACGAGGCCCGGCACCGCCCCGACTGGCTTCCCGTGCCCCTGTCGGCCGTACACCGACTCGCCACCTCCGACTCGACCTGATCCCGGGAGACCCGTCCGTGACCTCCAAGACGTCCGTATCCGTAGCCGCCGACGACCGTGCGCGGCTGCTGCACGGCACGCACCACGACCCGCACTCCGTCCTGGGCGCGCATCCGGTCCCGGACGGCGGGGTCGCCGTCCGGGTGTTCCGCCCGTACGCCCGCGCGGTGACGGTCGTCGCCGGCCGGGATCTGCGGACCGAACTGCACGATGACGGCGACGGCTTCTTCTCCGTCCTGCTCCCCCTGTCCGACGTGCCGGTCTACCGGCTGCTGGTGGAGTACGACGGGACGGTCCAGGAGACCGAGGACGCTTACCGCTTCCTGCCCACCCTGGGCGAGCTGGACCTGCATCTGCTCGGCGAGGGCCGGCACGAGCGGCTGTGGGAGGCGCTCGGCGCGCACCCCATGACCCACCAGGGTGTGTCCGGCACCCGTTTCTCTGTGTGGGCGCCGAACGCGCGGGGGGTGCGGCTGGCCGGCGGTTTCAACTTCTGGGACGGCGCCGGGTACCCGATGCGCTCGCTGGGCTCCTCGGGGATCTGGGAGCTGTTCGTGCCGGGCGTCGGCGCGGGCGAGCTGTACAAGTTCGACATCACCCGGCCTGACGGCTCCCGCACCCTGCGCGCCGACCCGCTGGCCCGTCGTACCGAGGTCCCGCCCAGCACGTCGTCGATCGTGCACGCGTCCCGCCACGAGTGGACCGACGAGGAGTGGATGACCCACCGGGCCGACACGCCGGTGCACGAGGCCCCCTTCTCGGTCTACGAGGTGCACCTGCCGTCCTGGCGCCCCGGCCTGACCTACCGCGAACTGGCCGAGCAACTCCCGCGCTACGTCAGTGACCTGGGCTTCACTCATGTCGAGCTGATGCCGGTCGCCGAGCACCCCTTCGGCGGCTCCTGGGGCTACCAGGTCACCGGCTTCTACGCGCCGACGGCCCGGCTCGGCACCCCCGACGACTTCAAGTACCTGGTCGACGCCCTGCACCGGGCCGGCATCGGGGTGCTGATGGACTGGGTGCCGGCGCACTTCCCGCGGGACGACTGGGCGCTGGCGGAGTTCGACGGGCGGCCGCTGTACGAGCACTCGGACCCGCTGCGGGCCGCCCACCCCGACTGGGGCACCCTGGAGTTCGACTTCGGCCGGCGGGAGGTGCGCAACTTCCTGGTGGCGAACGCCCTGTACTGGTGCGAGGAGTTCCACATCGACGGGCTGCGGGTCGACGCGGTCGCCTCGATGCTCTACCTGGACTATTCGCGCGAGCCTGGCCAGTGGACGCCGAACGAGCACGGCGGCCGGGAGAACCTGGACGCGGTGGCGTTCCTCCAGGAGATGAACGCGACGGTCTACCGCCGGGTGCCAGGCGTGGTGACCATCGCCGAGGAGTCGACGGCCTGGGAGGGCGTGACGCGCCCCACCGACACCGGCGGTCTCGGCTTCGGCCTGAAGTGGAACATGGGCTGGATGCACGACTCGCTGGAGTACATGTCCCACGAGCCGGTCCACCGCAATTACCACCACCACGAGATGACGTTCTCGATGGTGTACGCGTACAGCGAGAACTACGTCCTGCCCATCTCCCACGACGAGGTCGTGCACGGCAAGCGCTCGCTGGTCTCGAAGATGCCCGGCGACTGGTGGCAGCAGCGCGCCAACCTCCGCGGCTATCTGGGCTTCATGTGGGCCCACCCGGGCAAGCAGCTCCTCTTCATGGGCCAGGAGTTCGCCCAGGGCGCTGAGTGGTCGGAGGCGCATGGCCCGGACTGGTGGCTGCTCGACCCGGAGTACGGCGCCGAGGCCGACCACCGGGGTGTCCGCGACCTGGTCCGCGACCTCAACACCGTCTACCGCGCCACCCCGGCCCTCTGGCAGCGGGACACCTCCCCCGCCGGTTTCCAGTGGATCGTGGGCGACGCGGCCGAGGACAACGTCTTCGCGTTCCTCAGGTACGACGCCGACGGCACCCCGCTCCTCGCGGTCTCCAACCTCGCCCCCGTGGTCCGCCACGACTACCGCCTGGGCGTCCCCGACGAGATCCCCGCCTGGCACGAGACCCTCAACACGGACGCGGCGGACTACGGCGGCAGCGGCATCACCAACCCCGACCCGGTCAAGCCGGAGCACCAGCCCTGCCACGGCCGCCCGGCGAGCATCCGGCTGACCCTGCCCCCGCTGGCCACGGTGTGGCTGCGGCCGGCGTAGGTTCCGCCACGTCGGGCGACCCCTCATGAATCCAGGTCGGTGAGTCCCTTCGGCAGTGGGCCGGTGTGCAGCACCCCCAGCCGCTGGGTGGCGCGGGTCAGGGCCACGTACAGGTCGCTGGTGCCGTAACGGCCCGGTTCCACCACCAGGACCGAGTCGAACTCCAGGCCCTTGGCCTGGCGCGGGTCGAGAAGGACGACCGTCTGCGTCAGGTCGGGTTCGGCGCCGGCCGTGACGCCGTCGAGGCGGGTGGCGAGGGCGCGGTGGAGGTCGCGTGGGGCGATCACCGCCAGGCGGCCTTCGGCGGGGGCGAGTTCGGCCACCGCCTTCTCCACGGCGCCGGGGAGGTCGTCGTGGGCCTGCCGGATCCATGGCCGTACGCCCGTCGAGCGAACCGAGCTCGGGGGCTCGAAGGCCGGGTTCCCGGCGCGGACCACGGCCGCGGCGAGGTCCATGATCTCGGACGGGGTGCGGTAGTTGACGCCGAGGCGGGTGTGGTCCCAGCGGTCCTCGACGTACGGTTCGAGGATCTTCGACCAGGAGCCCACGCCCGCCGCCTCCGCGGTCTGGGCCGGGTCTCCGACCAGGGTCATGGAGCGGGTGGGGCTGCGCCGCATCAGCAGCCGCCAGGCCATCGGCGACAGTTCCTGCGCCTCGTCGACGATGATGTGCCCGAAGGCCCAGGTGCGGTCTGCGGCCGCGCGTTCGGCCGCGCTGCGGAAGTCCTCTTCCTCCTGGCGCTCGGCGAAGCGTTCGGCGTCGATGATGTGGTGCGCGGACAGGACCTCCGAGGCATCGGGATCGCTGTCCTCCTTGTCGTCGAACTCGTAGGTCCGGGAGGCGTAGGAGACGTCGAGGACGCCCTGTGCGTAGGCGATCTGGGTCTCGCGCTCGCGCTCGGCGCGGGCCCGGGCGACGCGCTCGTCGACGCCCAGCAGTTCGGCCGCCTCGTCGAGGAGGGGGACGTCCGAGACCGTCCAGAACCGGGTGACCGGGCGGCGGACGGCGGCCGCGTCCTCGGCGCCGAGATACCCCTCGGGGGCGGCGAGGAAGTCGGCGACCAGGCGCTGCGGGGTCAGCCGCGGCCACAGCTGGTCGACGGCGGACCAGACTTCGGGGTTCTCGGCGAGTTCGTCGCGGATCTGGGTGATGTCGGAGGCGTCCAGCAGGCTGCTGCCGTCGAAGGGGTCGGTGCCCACCCGCTCGGCGTACAGCTCGGTGAGCGTGTTCAGGATGTGGCCCTCGAAGTGCTCGCGGGCCACGTTGTGCGGGAGCCCGGCGGCCCGGGTGCGCTCGCGGGCCATGTTCACCAGGCCGTCGTCGAGCATCAGCACCTCGCGGTCGTGCTCGATGGTGAGCACCGGGTCGGGCAGCGCCTGCCGGTCGCGTACGGCGGCGGCGAGCACGTCGGCCATGTCGGCGCGGCCCTTCACGGCGGCCGCCTCGGGGGTGTCGGCCGCCGTGGCCTTCACCCCGGGGTACAGCTCGCCGACCGTGGCCAGCAGCACGCCCGTCTCGCCGAGCGAGGGCAGCACCTCCCCGATGTAGCCGAGGAAGGCGGGGTTGGGGCCGACGATGAGCACGGCCCGCTTGGCGAGCAGTTCGCGGTGTTCGTAGAGGAGATAGGCGGCCCGGTGCAGCGCGACGGCGGTCTTGCCCGTCCCCGGTCCGCCCTCGACGACCAGGATCCCGCGGTGCGGCGCGCGGATGATCTCGTCCTGCTCGGCCTGGATGGTCTGCACGATGTCGTTCATCCGGCCGGTGCGGGCCGAGTTGAGGGCGGCGAGCAGCACCGCGTCGCCGGAGGGGTCCTCGTGGCCGGTGCGCTCCTGGTCGCCGAGGTCGAGGATCTCGTCGTGCAGAGCGGCGACCCTGCGGCCGTCGGTGGCGATGTGCCGGCGGCGGCGCAGGCCCATCGGGGTGTGGCCGGTGGCCAGGTAGAAGGGGCGGGCGACCTCGGCACGCCAGTCGATGAGGAACGGGGTGCGCTCGGCGTCGTCCCGGCGCAGTCCGATCCGTCCGATGTGGTGCTTCGTACCGGAGGCCAGGTCGATCCGGCCGAAGCAGAGGGAGCCGTCCACGGCGTTCAGCGCGGCGAGCAGCCCGGAGCGCTCGGCGACCAGGATGTCCCGTTCCAGACGGGCCTGCATCGGCTTGTCGCCGAGGGCGAGTGCGTCCGCGACCGAGTCCTCGGTGGCGCCGCGCAGCGCGTCCACCCGTGCGTACAGTCCGTCGATGAATTCCTGCTCGTGCCGCAATTCATCGTCCGGAAATTCGGTGTTTGACAATTCCGCTCCCGCCCGGATATACTGTGCCCACTGAGCTTCTTCGCGATCGGGCCGATTTCGCATCGACTTGAAGTCACGAACTCTTGAATATACGCAAAGAAATCCCCCGAGTGCAATTGCTCGGGGGATTCCTTGTGTCGGGGTGGGCTCAGAGCACGTCGGACAGCTCCTCAAGGAGCCGCCGCTTGGGCCGGGCGCCCACCATCGACTTCACCGGCTCACCGTCCTGGAACACCATGAACGTCGGCATCGACAGCACCTTGTAGGCGTTCGTCGTCTCCGGGTTGTGGTCCACGTCCAGCTGGACCACCTTCAGCCGCTCGCCCTCCTCCGCCGCGAGGGCCGTGAGCACCGGCGCCATCTGCCGGCACGGCGGGCACCAGTCGGCGGTGAACTCCACCAGCACCGGCCCCTGAGCCCCGATCACCTCCGCCGCGAAGTCCGCGTCCGTCACCTCGGCCACACCCGTCGCCTTGGTCATTCGACATCCCCTCCCAGCTCGCACACCGGTTCAGGACCACCCGGAACCCGCGCCTCGGCGGCCAGCTCGTCCCGCGCCCGCTCGGCCCGCACCAGCTGGGCCCCGACCTCGGCCCGCACGGCCTGCAACTCACCGATGAGCGAGTCCAGCTCCGCCAGCTTGCGCCGGTAGACCGCGAGCGACGCCGGACAGGTGTCGCCCTCCGGGTGCCCGGCCCGCAGACACTCCACGAACGGCCGGGTCTCCTCCAGCTCGAACCCGAAGTCCTGGAGGGTCCGGATCTGCGTGAGCAGCTTCAGATCGCTCTCGTCGTACGTCCGGTGGCCGTTCCCGGAACGCCGCGCGGGCAGCAGCCCGCGCGCCTCGTAGTACCGCAGGGTGCGCGTGGTGGTCCCGGCCCGTGCGGCCAGCTCGCCGATTCGCATGTCTACGACGGTAGGACTTGACGCCGACGTCAAGACAAGCTCGGCTGCACCCCCGCGGACTCCTCGACCTCCATCAGGGAGGCGCTGTGCCGCTCCTCGTCGAAAGCCCGGCGCCCGCCGCGCAGCCCGAACAGCCGCTTGGCGAGGGCGATGTAGAGCACCGCGATGATGTTCAGCACCAGAGTGGCGATCTTCAGATAGCTGACCTTCTCGGTGAGTTCGTAGATCTCCAGCGGCAGGAAGGCGGCGGTGGCGACCACCGTCAGGTATTCCGCCCACCGCTTGGCGTACCAGAGTCCGACCGCCTCGACGAGTTCGATCAGCGCGTACGCCAGCAGCAGCGCGGCCACCAGCAGCAGTGTGGAGTGCTTGTAGCCGAATGCCTTCTGTATGGAGCCGACGACCGGTGAATGGTCGAGGTCGTAGTGGAAGTGCTTGAAGACCGGCCGCAAGGTGTCCAGGTACTCGTTGAAGAGCCGGCGCACCGCGTCCTGGCTGTTGCTGAACTTCCACACCGCTACCGCGACCAGCACGATGAACACTCCGCGCACGGCCCGCTCGACCGCCAGGAAACGCAGGATGAACAGATCCCGCAGCACCTTCCCCCGCGGCACCAGCGGGGCGTCCGCCGCCGGTCCCGAGCCGTGCGGCTCACCGAGCGCGAAGTCGCCGCAGCGCAGACAGCGCCACGCGTCGCCGACCGCGGTCTGGGCGTGCAGCCGCACCCGCAGCCGCGGGTCGTCTGGGGCATAGGTCACATGCCCCTTGCGCGCGCAGTGCCGCCGATCCCAGTCCATCTTCATCCCCCGTGCCTCCATGCCAGTGCCGACGTGCCGTTTGCGGTTGGCCCGGAGCGGCACGTTAGTGGATACGGCTGACAAGTGGTGGTGAGGGGTCAGCGCGCGCCGCTGTCCGCCAGCTCCGGCTCGTCGGCCGGAGCATCCGCTTCCGCATTCTTGCGCCCGGGGAGCAGTACCGCCACGAGCACGGTCCCGATGCCCAGGATCACCGCGCCGACCAGGCTGGTGTGGGCCACGGCGTCGGCGAAGGAGGAGCCGACGGCGTCCGTCATCTGCCGGGCGCCCTGTGCCAGCTGCTGTGCCTGTGCCTTCAACTGGGCCGCCTGCTGAGGGTCGGTGGCCTGCGCGGCCCGGGCGGCCGTCTGCCGGGCCTTCTCGCCGATGCCCTGGGCGACCGCGTAGCCGGCGCCGACCGAGTCCTGTGCGGTGGCGAGTGCGCTCGCGGGCAGCTTGCTGCCGCTGGTGGCGTCCGTGAGGTGGTTGCCGTACGAGGTGGCGAGCAGCGAGCCGAGGATGGCGATGCCGAGTGAGCCGCCGAGCTCCAGCGAGGTGTCGTTGACGGCGCCGCCGACGCCCAGTTCGGACTCCGGGAAGGCTCCCATGATCGCGTCCGTGCAGGGCGAGAGGGCGAGGCCGATGGCCAGGCCGAGGATGATCAGGGGCGCGACGAAGTCGCCGTACGCGGAGGAGGCGTCCACCCGCGTCAGCAGGGCCAGGGCGGTGGTACCGCCGACCATTCCGGCCGTCACCGTCCACTTCATGCCGACGCGCGGGGTGAGCCAGCCGGTCAGGGCCGAGCCGGCGAAGACCGCGCCGGCCAGCGGGAGCATCCGCACGCCGGTGCCGAGGGCGTCGTAGCCGAGGACGAACTGGAGGTGCTGGGTCAGGTAGTAGAAGGCGCCGAAGACGGCCAGGAAGAACAGGGCGACGGCGAGGTTGGACCCGGCGAAACGGCGCTGGGCGAACCGGCGGACGTCCAGGACCGGGTGCGGGTGGCGCAGCTCCCAGAGGACGAAGGCGACGAGACCGGCGCCCGCGACCACGGCCGCGGTGACCGCCTTGACGCCCCAGCCGAAGTGCGGCCCTTCGATGATCATGTAGACCAGCGAGCCGACCCAGACCACGGAGAGGAGTCCGCCGACGTAGTCGATGCGGTCGTGGTGACCGGCCCTGGACGGCGGTACGAGGACGAGGGCGCCGACGATCGCGACGGCCGCGATCGGCACGTTGATGAGGAAGGTCGAGGACCAGCCGTGGTCGCGCAGCAGGGCGCCGGCGACCACCGGCCCGGCGGCGATGGCGAGCCCGGCGGTGGCGGTCCACAGGGTGATGGCCTTCGCCCGCTCATGGCGCGGGAAGGTGGCGGCGAGCAGGGAGAGGGTGGCGGGCATGATCAGCGCGGCGCCGGTGCCCATCACGGCACGGGCCGCGATCACGGTCGTAGCGCTGTCGGCGAGATATCCGAAGACGGCCCCGCCCCCGAACACGACCAGGCCCAGGATGAGCGCTCCACGGCGGCTGTACTTGTCGCCGATCGCGCCGAGCAGCAGCATCAGGGCGGCGTACGGGACGGTGTAGCCGTCGATGACCCACTGCAGGTCGGCGCTGCTGAGCCCCAGGTCGGTGGTCATGTCTGGCGCGGCCACCGTGAGGGCGGTGTTGGCCATCACGATGACCAGCAGGCTCAGGCAGAGCACGAGCAGTGCCCACCAGCGGCGCGGATACGGCCGCTCCATCGTCTCGACCGGTTCCTTCATGACGAGTCGCATGGCAGGGATCGCCTTCCTCACGCGTCCGATGCGGTCTGATGCGCACGAGTGGACTTGCACATCGGAGTGCAATTGCACAACCATGTGCAATGTAAGGGATCTGCACACCACTGTGCAAATGAAGGAGGTGAAGCCCTTGCGGAAGGACGGTGAGCCGGGCCGCGGGGCGGGCACAATGGCAGCATGACCACGGGTAGCACCTCCCGCGCCGACGTGAATCGGCGCCGCATCCTCGACGTCGCCCTCGCCGAGCTGCTGCGCGACCCCGACGCCTCGATGGACCAGATCGCACGCGCGGCAGGGGTCGTACGACGGACCGTGTACGGCCATTTCCCGAGCCGTGAGGCGCTGATCGGCACGCTGGTCGACGGCGCGGTGGAGGCGCTGGCCGCCGCCGACGCGGAGGCCCGCCGGGAGACGGCGGACCCGGCGGAGTCGGTGGCCCGGTCGATGCTGGCCATCTGGGAGATCGCCGACCGCTACCGGCTGCTGATCGGCCTCGCCCAGCGCACGGTCACCATGCAGGGCATCCGCGACCGCCTGACGCCCCTGCGCGAGAAGAAGGTGGAGGTGCTGCAACGCGGCCTCGACGAGGGCGACTTCAGCTCACCGCTGCCTGCGCCGGCGCTCGCGTACGTCCACGAGCAGCTGCTGTTCGCAGTGATGGAGGCGGTGAACGACGGGCTGCTGGACGCGAAGGAGGCGGGCCGCTCGGCCGCGGTCAGCGCACTGACGGCGGCGGGCGTGCCCGCCTCCAGGGCCACGGAGCTGGTGGCCGAGTTGAGCGAGTAGTCCCTTTGGGCCTGCCCCGGGCGGCTGAGCGAAGAGGGGGGAGTTCTCAGCCGCCCGGAGGGCGATGACCGGACGGCCGGCCCGGGTTCAGGCCGAGCCGGACGTCCGGCGGCTTCATGGACGCCGGGGGGCAGCGCCCCGTAAGGGGCGCGGGCCGTGTCGATGTGCGGCTCCGCCGCGTGGGCGTGACCAGCCACCCACGACCGGCGTCCGCGCATGCACGGCAACCCGCCGGACGGCTAGGCCTTCGCCAGCTCCTCCCGCTGCTCGGGCAGCTCGGTCACCGTCGGCTCCCCGTCGTCCAGCAGCGTCTTCTCGTCGAACGGCAGCTCACCGGCGAGCACCTGCTGCACGCGGCCCTTGTCGATCTCCTTGGTCCAGGTGCCGATCAGCACCGTGGCGACCGCGTTGCCCGCGAAGTTCGTCAGCGCGCGGGCCTCGCTCATGAACCGGTCGATGCCGACGATCAGGCCGACGCCGTCCACCAGCGCGGGCTTGTGCGACTGCAGACCGCCGGCCAGCGTGGCCAGACCGGCGCCGCTGACGCCCGCCGCACCCTTCGAGGCCAGCAGCAGGAAGAGCAGCAGCGGGATCTGCTCACCGATCGACATCGGCGTACCGAGGGCGTCGGCGATGTACAGCGACGCCATGGTCATGTAGATCATCGTGCCGTCGAGGTTGAAGGAGTACCCCGTCGGAACGGTGATGCCGACGACCGGCTTGCTGACCCCCAGGTGCTCCATCTTCGCGATGAGCCGCGGCAGTGCGGACTCGGAGGAGGAGGTGGACAGGATCAGCAGGAACTCGCGGGCGAGGTATTTGAAGAGGGAGAAGATGTTCAGCCCGGCGATGGCCCGGAGCATCGCGCCCAGCACCACGAAGACGAACAGCACACAGGTGATGTAGAAGCCGAGCATCAGCACGGCGAGGCTCTTGAGCGCGTCGAGCCCGGCGGACCCGACGACGGCCGCGATGGCACCGAACGCACCGATCGGCGCGGCCCACATGATCATGCCCAGGATGCGGAAGACGAGCCGCTGGATGTGCTCGATGCCCCGCAGCACCGGCTGCCCGGCCGATCCCATGGCCTGCAACGCGAACCCGGCGAGCAGCGCGATCAGCAGCGTCTGCAGCACCTGTCCCCCGGTGAAGGCGGAGACGAAGGTGGTCGGAATGATCGACAGCACGAAGTCGACGCCGCCGAGCGCCTCGGAGTCCACCTGGGCGTGTCCGGAGGCCTTGAGGGCGTTGGTGATGTGCAGCCCGTC
The DNA here is from genome assembly GCF_055634995.1 of Streptomyces sp. NPDC111744. Lineage (NCBI taxonomy): Bacteria > Bacillati > Actinomycetota > Actinomycetes > Kitasatosporales > Streptomycetaceae > Streptomyces > Streptomyces sp. NPDC111744. The sequence goes on along the minus strand of NZ_JBVKCG010000025.1, from coordinate 101,176 downwards.
ACCGGGGTGCAGGATGTTGCCGACGACCAGCCCGATGGTGAGCGCGACCAGCGACATCACCAGGAAGTAGCCGAGCGCGATACCGCCCACGGCCCCGACCTTGGCGGCCTTCCGGACGGACCCGATCCCGAGCACGATCGTGCAGAAGATGATCGGCGAGATCATCATCTTGATCAGGTTGACGAAGCCGGTGCCCAGCGGCTTGAGCTCGACTCCGGCGTCGGGCCAGATGAGGCCCACGGCGATGCCCAGCGCGACCGCGACGATCACGGCGATGTACAGGTAATGGGTACGGTCCCGCTTCACGGCGGGTGCGGCAGGTGCCGTACTGGGGGTGCTTGCGGCGGCCACGGCTGCCCTCCTTGACGTCTTCGTCGGCATCACCGGCGTGCGGCTCACGTCCGGGGGATATGGGGGTTGCCGTGACTATCTCCTGGTCTGTGAGGCCGGTCACCCTTCCGTTCATTTAGTTCATCGTTAACCCGAGAGGCACACTGCTGACATGCGCTTCCCGACCGTCTCCCGCCCCCGCAGCCTGGCCGGCCAGCTGTTCGCCGTGCAGGCGGTGCTGATAGCGGTGCTGGTCGCCGGATACGCGCTCTTCACCTACGTCAGCGACCGCCACCAGGCGGAGGAGGCGGCGACCCGGCAGGCGGCGGCGGTGGCACGGTCGGTCGCCGACGCCCCCTCGGTCCGTACGGCGATCCACACGTCCGAGCCGAGCACCCTCCTGCAGCCGTACGCCCTCCAGGTCATGCATGACACCGAGGTCGACTTCATCACGATCATGACCCCGGACGGCATCCGCTGGACCCACCCCGACAAGAACGAGATCGGCAGGCACTACCTGGGCCATATCGAGGCGGCCCGGCACGGCCACACCTTCAGCGAGACCTACAAGGGCACCCTCGGCCCGTCGGTGCGCACGGTGACACCGATCCTGGACAACGGCCGGGTGATCGGTCTGGTGAGCGCCGGCATCAAGGTGGAGGCGATCAGCCAGCGGGTCCAGGAACAGGTGACGGCGCTGCTGGGGGTGGCGGCGGGCGCGCTGGCGCTGGGCGCGATCGGCACGTATGTGATCAACGCGCGGCTCCGACGTCACACGCACGGCATGAACGCCTCGGAGCTGAGCCGGATGCACGACTACCACCAGGCGGCGCTGCACGCGGTCCGCGAGGGCCTGCTGATGCTGGACGGCCAGTTCCGGGTGGCGCTGATCAACGACGGCGGCCGGGAACTGCTGGGGGTGGGCCCGGAGGGGGAGGTCGTGGGCCGCTCGGTGGCCGAGCTGGGCCTGCCGGCACCGCTGACGGGCGCGCTGCTGGCCTCGGAACTCCGGGTGGACGAGGTACATCTGACCGCGGACCGGGTGCTGGTGGTGAACACCTCGCCGGTGTCGGGCGGCGAGCGCCGCGGCACGGTGGTCACCCTCCGCGACGTCACCGAACTACAGGCCCTTACGGGCGAGTTGGACTCGGAGCGGGGCTTCACACAGGCGCTGCGGTCCCAGGCGCACGAGGCGGCGAACCGCCTCCACACCGTCGTCTCCCTGATCGAGCTGGGCCGGGCGGAGGAGGCGGTGGACTTCGCGACGGCGGAACTGGAGCTGGCGCAGGCGCTGACCGACCAGGTGGTGGCGGCGGTCAGCGAACCGGTGCTTGCCGCACTGCTGCTGGGCAAGACGGCCCAGGCGAACGAGCGGGGTGTCGAGCTGGTGGTCTCGGACGAGAGCCGGCTGGATGACGGTTTGCTACCGGAGAGCCTGTCGGCGCGCGATCTGGTCACCGTCCTCGGCAACCTGATCGACAACGCGGTGGACGCGGCCCAGGGGACGGTCCGGGCGCGGGTGACGGTCACCGCGTACGCGGACGATCACGATGCCGAGCTGGTGATGAGGGTGGCGGACACGGGGGCGGGGGTGGACCCCGCACATGCGGAACTGGTCTTCCAGCGCGGCTTCACGACGAAGCCGGCGGGGCCGGCCGGGCGGGGGCTCGGTCTGGCGCTCGTCCGACAGGTGGTCGTACGGCTTGAGGGCACTCTGACCGTGACGGAGGCGCCGGAGGGCGGGGCGGTGTTCGAGGTGCGGTTGCCCTTGCGGGCGTCTGTGGTGGGGGGTGAGGTGTGATGGCCGGGGAACCGATCAGAGTGCTGGTGGTCGAGGACGATCCGGTGGCCGCGGACGCGCATGTGATGTACGTGGGGCGGGTGCCGGGGTTCGTGGCGGTGGGGAAGGCGCACAGCGGTGCGGAGGCGCGGCGCATCCTGGACCGTACGGCGGTGGATCTGCTCCTGCTGGACCTGCACCTGCCGGACGTGCACGGCTTGCAGTTCGCGCGGTCGCTGCGGGCGGCGGGACATCAGGCGGACGTCATAGCGGTGACGTCGGCACGGGATCTGACGGTGGTGCGGGAGGGGGTCTCGCTGGGGGTCGTGCAGTACGTGCTGAAGCCGTTCACCTTCGCGACGCTCCGGGACCGGCTGACCCGGTACGCGGAGTTCCGTGCGGCGGCGGGCGAGGCGAGCGGCCAGGACGAGGTGGACCGGGCGCTGGCCGCACTCCGGGCGCCGTCGTCCCCTGCGGCGCTCCCGAAGGGGTTGAGCGCACCGACGCTGGAGCGGGTGACGGTCGCGTTGCGGGAGGCGGAGGAGGGACTGACCGCGGCGGCGCTGGCGGAGAGCGTGGGGATTTCCCGGATCACGGCGCGACGGTATCTGGAACACCTGGTGGAGGCGGGGCGAGCGGGGCGGAGCCCGTTGTACGGGCAGGTGGGGAGGCCGGAGTTGGTTTACCGGTGGGGGCGGGGGCGCTAGGGGGGCGGGTTGGGCGGCCCAGGTGAGGGCTTGGCGGCTCCGGGGAGCAGCCGTTCGGCATCGCCACCGCGTCCTCGGCCAGGACCGCCCCGAGCCCGACCACCGCAGGCGCCTCCACCACCGACAGCCCGACCAGCAACCCACCACCGTCCCCACCCGCCCAGAACACCACCGGCGCCGTGAGCGGCACCGCGCAGAACGCCGTCAGATCGATCACGGCCTGAATCGTCCTGCGGGTCCGCAGCCGGACGTCGGTCCGGTGATGGGCCGCCCAGCCGAAGGTCGTGAAATCGCCTTCACCGGAGGCCAATTGAGCGATCCGGGGCCCCAACTCGTCCCGCACATGGTGCCCTGGACCGAGACACCCGGTTCAGCAGGTCGGTGAACCAGCTCGTTGCCGCGCTGCCCTGGACTGTCGACGCGAACCGCACCACCCGCCCCGGGATCTCGACCCGTTCGTAGGGGTTGTCGGGGTCGTGATGCGAGAGCGAGACGCCGGGGTTGCGCCGCAGGTTCTCCTCCTTCACGCGGCCGATCGCCGAATACATGGGGGATCCTCGCCTCCTCCCTCCCCCAGCAAACCCCCGCACACTCATTGACCTGACTAGACCACTCCACTTACCTTCACACGGCAAGAGAGACGAACCCCCAGGCCACAGCGCAGTGCGCCCCGAGGAGGTCGTGCCCGTGCGCCCCACCGCCGTCAGCATCGTTGCCCTCGCTCTTGTCACCGCCGCTGCTTCACTCACCGCGTGCAGCAGCGGATCCGGGAGCAGTCCCGACACCGTGAAGGTCTCCTTCAAGCAGTCCATGGACAACTCCGTCAAGGTGACGGACACGTATCTCGCGGACATCAAGAAGCAGTTCGAGAAGGAGTACCCGGGGAAGAAGGTGGAGCTCGTTCCCATCAAGGCCTCGGACGCGGACTACTACACCAAGCTCCAGCAGATGCTGAGGTCCCCGCGAACCGCTCCCGACCTCGTCTACGAGGACACCTTCCTCATCAACTCCGACATCACCAGCGGCTATCTGAAGCCCCTCGACTCCTACCTCGCCAAGTGGAAGGACTGGGGGCAGTTCATCGACACCGCGAAGTCGGCGGCCAGAGGGGAGGACGGGAAGACGTACGGCGTCCCGGACGGCACCGACACCCGCGGCCTCTGGTTCGACAAGCGGGTGTTCAAGAAGGCCGGGCTGCCCACCGACTGGCAGCCCAAAAGCTGGGACGACGTGCTCGCCGCCGCCCGGACCATCAAGGCCAAGGTGCCCGGCGTCACGCCCCTCAACGTCTACACCGGCAAGGCCGCCGGTGAGACCGCCAGCATGCAGGGCTTCGAGATGCTGCTGTACGGCACCAACGACGGGACCGGTGACCCGCTCTACGACAAGACGAGCAAGAAGTGGATCGCCGGGAGTCAGGGGTTCAGGGACGCGTTGTCCTTCGTCGGGACCGTGTACAAGGACAAGCTGGGGCCGGACGTCTCCGACGCTCTGGACCCCAACTACCGGAACACCGTGTGGGGTGAACTCATGCCCCAGGGCAAGCTGGGCATCAACCTCGACGGGTCCTGGCTTCCGCAGAACTGGCTCAAGGGCAGCGGTCACGAGTGGTCCGACTGGTCCAAGCAACTCGGTCTCGCCTACATGCCGACCCAGCACGGCCAGGCGCCCGGCAGGGTGAGCATGTCCGGCGGCTGGACCTGGGCCGTCCCCGCCAAGGCCGGCAACCCCGACCTCGCCTTCGACTTCATCAGGACCATGCAGACCAAGGCGAACGCGGAGAAGTGGTACATCGCCAACTCGGGGATCTCGGTGCGGAAGGACGTCGCGAGTGACCCGTCGTACACGTCCGCTCAGCCAGGCATCAAGTTCTTCACCGATCTCGTCGCCAGTACGCACTACCGGCCCGCCTACACGGCCTACCCGAAGGTCTCCACCGCCATCCAGGACGCCATGGAGAGCGTGACCACCGGTGACGCGTCGGTCGACAAGGCGGCGAGTACCTACGACTCGACGCTCAAGGACGTCACCGACAACCAAGTGGTCACCCGGTGATCACCCGTCGCATCGCCCGCACTCTCCCGCTCACCCCCGCCCTGGTCCTGATCCTCCTCTTCCTCGGCGGGCCCATCGTCTACTGCGCCTACATCGCCTTCACCGACCTCCAGCTCACCGGCCAGGCGCACTCCTCCTTCGTCGGTTTCGCCAACTTCCGTACGGCGTTCGGGGACGACGCCTTCCTGAACGCCGTCTGGCTGACCCTCGTCTTCACCGTGCTGTCCGCGCTCGTCGGGCAGAACACGCTGGGGCTGGCGCTCGCCGCACTGATGCGGCGGGCGTCGAAGCCGGTGCGGACGCTCACCGGCGGGATCGTGATCACGGCGTGGGTGCTGCCGGAGGTCGTCGCCGGGTTTCTGCTGTACGCCTTCTTCCGGCGGGAGGGCACCCTCAACGCCATCCTCGACTTCCTCCATCTCCCGTCCCAGAACTGGCTGTTCACACTGCCGATCCTGGCCGTGTCGTTCGCCAACGTGTGGCGGGGCACCGCCTTCTCGATGCTCGTCTACTCCGCCGCCCTCGACGAGATACCCAACGAGATCGAGGAGTCGGCGGAGGTCGACGGCGCCGGGGGCTGGCGCCGGATGTGGCACATCACGCTGCCGATGATCCGCCGGTCCATCGGGACGAACCTGATGCTCAACACCCTTCAGACGCTCTCCGTCTTCGGGCTGATCTGGGTGATGACCCGGGGCGGGCCCGGTGACAAGAGCCAGACCCTGCCCCTCTTCATGTACGAACAGGCCTTCCAGAACAGCATGATCGGGTACGGGACGGCGGTCGCCCTGCTCCTTCTCCTGGTCGGCTCGCTCTTCTCGGTCGTCTATATGCGGTTGTTGCGTACGGAGGTGTGAACAAGACTGATGCCTCGCAATCGCCGGCGCTCCCGCCGCCTCGCCGCCGACCTCGGACTCCTCGTCGTGGCCGCCGCCTTCGTGCTGCCGCTCGCCTGGGTGCTGCTCTCCGCCGTCGATCCGCACGCCGATCTCCGGGTGAGGATCCCGGACGGGTTCACCTTCGCCAACTTCGACGCGATCCTCACCCCCGACATCACCTACACCCCGCTCCTCAACAGCCTGATCCTCTGCGGCGGCGCCACCGCGCTCACCGTCGTCTGCGCCGCCCTCGCCGCCTACCCGCTCTCCCGCTACCGCTCCCGGCTCAACCGGCCGTTCCTGCTCTCCGTCCTCTTCGCGACCAGCCTGCCGATCACCGCGATCATGGTGCCGGTGTACGCGCTGTTCGTACGGATCAACCTCATCGACACCCTGCAGGGCACCATCCTGTTCTTCGCCGCCTCCCAGCTCCCCTTCGCCATCTGGCTGATGAAGAACTTCATGGACGGCGTACCGAAGGAGCTGGAGGAGGCCGCCTGGACGGACGGCGCCGGTTCGTTCCAGTCGCTGGTCCGGATCGTGCTGCCGCTGATGGGGCCGGGGCTCGCCGTCGTCACCGTCTTCGCCTTCGTGATGATGTGGGGCAACTTCTTCGTCCCCTTCATGCTGCTGCTCTCGCCGGACCAGATGCCCGCCTCGGTCAGCATCAACGACTTCTTCGGCAACCGTGGCATGGTCGCCTACGGCCAGCTCGCCGCGTTCTCCGTCATCTACTCGACGCCGGTGATCCTGCTGTACGTCCTGGTGGCGCGGCGGCTGGGCGGCGGGTTCGCGCTGGGCGGCGCCGTCAAGGGGTGAGGCGGGGTCGTCAAGGAGTGCGGCGACGCCGTCAAGGGACGCACAGGTCGGCCGTACGGTCGAATCCGTACGTTCGCACAATCCGTGTTCCTGGCCGAACAGACCGTAGTCACTGCCCTCGCGTGCCCTTACCTTGTGCGCTGTGCGCCGACCCCCAGCTCTGCCGAACCAGCCAGGTCCCCCCTTCAACGCCCCCGCCGCCCGCAGACTCCGTGCCGCTCTCGGTATGGGCCCCGAGCACGTGGCCCACCATCTGCGCGCCTCGTACGGGCTGCCGTACGCCACCCCCGATCTCGTCCTCGCCTGGGAGCGCGGGGCACTTGTCCCCAGCAGTCCCGAACTCACCGCGCTCTCGGGCGTGTTGTGGTGCTCCCCGGGCGAACTGATCGGCCGGCCGCGGACCCTGCGCGAGCACCGCGTCGCCCGCGGGCTGGCACCCGAGGACGTGGCGATGGCCGTGGGTCTCGAACTCCTCGTCTACCTGGCCATGGAGGAGGACGAGCAGTGGCAGGGCACGGAACGCCAGTCCGCCGCCCTCGCCGACCTGCTCAGGCTCTCCCTGCCGGACTACATCACCGTCACCGGCCGCGAGGAGAAACTGGCCGAACTGCTGCGCAGCGCGGTCACCACCCGCTGGCAGGGCTATGTCCGCCCGGTGACCAAGGTGGTCCCCCTGGACAGACGGGTGGTCGAGAACGTCCTGCGGGGGTTGCACGAGGACTACCAGGGCCAGATGACGGCCACCCTGGCCTGGGGCAACACGAGCACGACGGCGGAGGACGCCAAGGAGCGGGGCGAGGACTTCCTGACCGGGATAGTGCCCCGGTTCTGGAACGGGGTGGAGGAGGGTGCTTCCTGATCGCCCCGGCCGGACGCGCCCCCTAGAACACCGATTCCGCCTCGTCCATCCGGTCCTTGGGAACCGTCTTCAACTCGGTCACCGCCTCGGCCAGCGGCACCATCAGGATGTCCGTCCCCCGCAGCGCCGTCATCTTGCCGAACTCGCCCTGGTGCGCCGCCTCCACGGCGTGCCACCCGAACCGCGTCGCGAGGACACGGTCGTACGCCGTCGGCGTGCCGCCCCGCTGGATGTGCCCGAGGATGACCGGCTTGGCCTCCTTGCCGAGCCGTCGCTCCAGCTCGTACGCCAGGGCCGTACCGATGCCCTGGAAGCGCTCGTGGCCGTACTGGTCGATCGCGCCCTTGCCGTAGTCCATCGAGCCCTCGGCGGGATGCGCTCCCTCGGCCACGCACACCACGGCGAACTTCTTGCCGCGGGCGAACCGCTCCTCGACCATCTTGACCAGGTCGGCCGGGTCGAAGGGCCGCTCGGGGAGGCAGATGCCGTGCGCACCGGCCGCCATCCCGGACTCCAGGGCGATCCACCCGGCGTGCCGGCCCATGACCTCGACGACCATCACCCGCTGGTGGGACTCGGCGGTGGTCTTCAGCCGGTCCATCGCCTCCGTGGCGACGCCCACCGCCGTGTCGAAGCCGAACGTGCGGTCGGTCGAGGAGATGTCGTTGTCGATGGTCTTCGGGACGCCCACGACCGGCAGGCCGGCGTCGGACAGCATCCGCGCCGCCGTCAGCGTGCCCTCGCCGCCGATCGGGATCAGCGCGTCGATGCCGAACTCCTCGACCATGTCGGTGGCCCGCTCGCACGCTTCGCGCAGCCGGTCCCGCTCCAGGCGCGACGAGCCCAGGATCGTGCCGCCGCGGGCGAGGATGCCGCTGACGGCGTCCAGGTCGAGGGAGCGGTAGTGGCCGTCGAGCAGACCCCGGAAGCCGTCCTCGAAACCGATGACCTCGTCGCCGTACTGTGCGACTGCCCGGTGTACCACCGATCGGATGACGGCGTTCAGGCCGGGGCAGTCGCCGCCTGCGGTGAGAACTCCGATGCGCATGGTGGTGTGTCTCCTGCTCGCTGTCGTTACCGGTGAGCCGATCCGATTGTTTCATGCCGGGCGGGCGGGTGAAGTCCTGACGGGCGCCTTATCCGGCGCCGGGGGTACTGTCAAGAGGGTTCTGCTCACCTCGGTGGGCGATTTTTATGACACGGCGAAGACGGAACGGGGTGCACACGTGACGCGCAGCGTGTACGTGACCGGGATCGACCGCGGCGACGGACGCCAGGTCGTGGAGCTGGGGATGATGGAGCTCCTGACCCGGCAGGTCGACCGGGTCGGCGTCTTCCGCCCCCTCGTCCACGACGGCCCCGACCGGCTGTTCGAGCTGCTGCGTGCGCGGTACCGCCTCTCCCAGGACCCGGGGACCGTCTACGGCATGGACTACCACGAGGCGTCCGCCCTCCAGGCGGAGCAGGGCGCCGACGAACTGGTCTCCACCCTCGTCGACCGCTTCCACCTGGTCGCCCGCGCCTACGACGTCGTCCTCGTCCTCGGCACCGACTTCGCCGACACCCAGTTCCCTGACGAGCTGTCCCTCAACGCCCGGCTCGCCAACGAGTTCGGCGCCTCCGTGATCCCGGTGGTCGGCGGCCGCGACCAGAGCGCCGAGTCGGTGCTCGCGGAGACCCGGAACGCGTTCCGGGCGTACGACGGTCTCGGCTGTGACGTACTGGCCATGGTCGCCAACCGGGTCGCCCGCGAGGACCGCGACGAGATAGCCGACCGGATCACCAACCGGCTGCCGGTGCCGACGTACGTGCTGCCGGACGAGCCCGCGCTGTCCGCGCCGACGGTCGCCCAGATCACCCACGCGCTCGGCGCCAAGGTGCTGCTCGGCGACGACTCGGGCCTCGCCCGGGACGCGCTGGACTTCGTCTTCGGCGGTGCGATGCTGCCGAACTTCCTGAACGCCCTGACCCCCGGCTGCCTGGTGGTGACCCCCGGCGACCGCGCCGACCTGGTCGTCGGCTCGCTGGCCGCGCACAGCGCCGGCACGCCGCCGATAGCCGGCGTGCTGCTCACCCTCAACGAGCGGCCGACCGACGAGATCCTCACCCTCGCCGCCCGGCTCGCCCCGGGCACCCCGGTCCTCTCGGTGCCGGGCAACAGCTTCCCGACCGCCGCCCAGCTGTTCTCCCTGGAGGGCAAGCTGAACGCGGCCACCCCGCGCAAGGCGGAGACCGCGCTCGGTCTGTTCGAGCGGTATGTCGACACCGCCGGCCTCAACAAGCGGGTCTCGGCACCGAGCAGCGGCCGGCTCACCCCGATGATGTTCGAGCACAAGCTGCTCGAACAGGCGCGTAAGGACAAACGGCGGGTCGTCCTGCCGGAGGGCACCGAGACGCGGGTGCTGCACGCGGCCGAGGTGCTGCTGCGCCGGGGCGTCTGCGATCTGACCCTGCTCGGCCCGGTCGACCAGATCCGCAAGAAGGCCGCCGACCTCGGTATCGACCTCGGCGACGCCCAGCTGATCGACCCGGCCACCTCCGAACTGCGCGACACCTTCGCCGAGCAGTACGCCCTGCTCCGCGCCCACAAGGGCGTGACGGTGGAGCTGGCGTACGACGTGGTCAGCGACGTCAACTACTTCGGCACCCTGATGGTCCAGGAGGGGCTGGCGGACGGCATGGTCTCCGGGTCCGTGCACTCCACGGCGGCGACCATCCGGCCGGCCTTCGAGATCATAAGAACAAGGGGGGCCGCGCAAAGCGCGTCGGATAGGGCGGTGGCGGGCGACGGGAGAGCGAAGCCGGAGTCCTCCATCGTCTCGTCCGTGTTCTTCATGTGCCTCGCCGACAAGGTGCTGGTCTACGGCGACTGCGCGGTCAACCCGGACCCCGACGCCGAGCAGCTCGCCGACATCGCCATCCAGTCGGCCGCGACCGCCGCCCAGTTCGGGGTGGAGCCGCGGATCGCGATGCTGTCGTACTCCACGGGTACGTCGGGTTCGGGGGCGGACGTCGACAAGGTGCGGGAGGCGACCGAGCTGGCGCGCTCACGCAGGCCCGACCTGAAGATCGAGGGGCCGATCCAGTACGACGCGGCCGTCGAGCCGAGCGTCGCGGCGACCAAGCTGCCGGGCTCCGAGGTCGCCGGACAGGCCAGCGTGCTGATCTTCCCGGATCTCAACACCGGCAACAACACCTACAAGGCCGTGCAGCGGTCGGCCGGCGCGATCGCCGTCGGACCGGTGCTCCAGGGGCTGCGCAAGCCCGTCAACGACCTGTCCAGGGGCGCCCTCGTCCAGGACATCGTCACGACCGTCGCCATCACGGCGATCCAGGCCCAGACCCTCGATTCCTCCTACGATCCCTCCAACGAGAAGGCGTCCGCCCAGTGAGTCCCACCCGTGTCCTCGTCCTCAACTCCGGCTCCTCCTCGGTGAAGTACCAGCTGCTGGACATGCGGGACAGCAGTCGGCTGGCGGTGGGTCTCGTCGAGCGGATCGGCGAGCAGACCTCGCGGCTCAGCCACAGCTGCCTCGCCACCGGCGAGACCCGTGAGCACACCGGGCCGATCGCCGACCACGAGGCCGCTCTGAAGGCCGTGGCGGAAGAGTTGTCCGGGGACGGGCTGGGGCTCGACTCCCCGGAGCTGGCGGCGATCGGGCACCGGGTGGTGCACGGCGGGATGTTCTTCACCGAGCCGACCGTGATCGACGACGAGGTGCTCACCGAGATCGAGCGGCTGATCCCGGTCGCCCCGCTGCACAACCCGGCCAACCTGACCGGCATCCGTACCGCGCAGGCGCTGCGCCCGGATCTGCCGCAGGTCGCCGTCTTCGACACGGCGTTCCACACGGCCATGCCGGAGTCGGCGGCCCGCTACGCGATCGACCCGAAGATCGCCGACCGGCACCGCATCCGCCGCTACGGCTTCCACGGCACCTCACACGCCTATGTCTCCCGGGCGACCGCGAGGCTGCTGGGAAAGACACCTGAAGAGGTGAACGTCATCGTGCTGCATCTCGGCAACGGGGCGTCCGCCTCGGCGGTCGAGGGCGGCCGGTGCGTGGACACCTCCATGGGTCTGACGCCTTTGGAGGGGCTGGTGATGGGCACGCGTTCCGGTGATCTGGATCCCGCCGTCATTTTCCATTTGGCGCGTGTTGGCGGAATGTCCATGGATGAGATCGACACTCTTCTCAACAAGAGGAGCGGTCTGTTCGGACTGTGCGGTGACAACGACATGCGGGAGATCCGGCGGCGGATCGACGAGGGCGACGAACAGGCGAAGCTCGCCTTCGACATCTACATTCACCGTCTGAAGAAGTACATCGGCGCCTACTACGCGGTGCTCGGCCGGGTGGACGCCGTGGCGTTCACGGCGGGGGTCGGCGAGAACGCGGCGCCCGTGCGGGAGGCGGCCGTTGCCGGGCTCGAGGGGCTGGGGCTGGCCGTCGAGCCGGGGCTGAACGCCGTACGGGCGGACGAGCCGCGGCTGATATCACCGGCGGATGCGCGCGTCGCCGTCGCCGTGGTGCCGACGGATGAGGAACTGGAGATCGCCACCCAGACGTACGCGCTGGTCGGCTCCGCCAGAAATAACAGCTGAGCATATCGGCGCCCATTTGTATCTTCCGCCAGACGGAATATTCCGTAGCGAAACAAACCGATAGGATCGCCCCATGCGCCGTTCGAAAATCGTATGTACTCTCGGCCCCGCGGTCGACACCCACGAGATGCTCGTCGCCATGATCGAGTCCGGCATGAACGTGGCCCGGTTCAATTTCAGCCACGGCTCGCACGCCGAGCACCAGGGGCGGTACGACCGGGTCCGGGCCGCCGCCAAGGAGACCGGCCGGGCCATCGGCGTCCTCGCCGACCTGCAGGGCCCGAAGATCCGTCTGGAGACCTTCGCCGAGGGCCCGGTGGAGCTGGAGCGCGGTGACGAGTTCATCATCACCACCGAGGACGTCCCGGGCGACAAGCACATCTGCGGTACCACCTACAAGGGCCTGCCGGGCGATGTCTCGCGCGGCGACCAGATCCTCATCAACGACGGCAACGTCGAGCTGAAGGTGCTGGACGTCGAGGGCTCGCGGGTGAAGACGATCGTCATCGAGGGCGGTGTCGTCTCCGACCACAAGGGCATCAACCTGCCCGGCACGGCCGTCAACGTGCCCGCGCTGAGCGAGAAGGACGTCGAGGACCTGCGGTTCGCGCTGCGCATGGGCTGCGACCTGGTCGCCCTGTCCTTCGTCCGGGACGCCAAGGACGTCCACGACGTCCACCGGATCATGGACGAGGAGGGCCGCCGGGTCCCCGTCATCGCCAAGGTGGAGAAGCCGCAGGCGGTGCAGAACATGGAGGACGTCGTGATGGCGTTCGACGGTGTGATGGTCGCCCGCGGTGACCTCGCCGTCGAGTACCCGCTGGAGCGGGTCCCCATGGTGCAGAAGCGCCTGATCGAGCTGTGCCGGCGCAACGCCAAGCCGGTGATCGTGGCGACCCAGATGATGGAGTCGATGATCACCAACTCCCGTCCGACCCGCGCCGAGGCCTCCGACGTGGCCAACGCGATCCTGGACGGCGCGGACGCGGTCATGCTGTCGGCGGAGTCCTCCGTCGGCGCCTACCCGGTGGAGACCGTCAAGACGATGTCGAAGATCGTCGTCGCGGCGGAGGAGGAGCTGCTGAGCAAGGGCCTGCAGCCCCTCGTCCCCGGCAAGAAGCCGCGCACGCAGGGCGGTTCGGTGGCCCGTGCGGCCTGCGAGATCGCCGACTTCCTCGGCGGCCGCGGCCTGGTCGCCTTCACCCAGTCCGGCGACACCGCCCGCCGGCTGTCCCGCTACCGCGCCCAGCAGCCGATCGTCGCCTTCACCACCGACGAGAACACCCGCAACCAGCTCACCCTCAGCTGGGGCGTGGAGTCGCACGTGGTGCCGTTCGTGAACAGCACGGACGAGATGGTCGACATGGTCGACCAGGAACTCGCCAAGATCAACCGCTTCAACCCGGGCGACACGGTCATCATCACGGCCGGCTCGCCCCCCGGCGTCCCGGGCACGACGAACATGCTCCGGGTCCACCACATCGGCGGCACCGGCAAGTGACGGCCCGCTGAGGGGACTTGCAGGGCACTGAGGGCGCTCCCCGGGAGAGGGGGCGCCCTCGGTTCTTCGCCGTCGAATCACGCGGGCGGTACTCCGACCGTCTCCCGCAACCACGCGTTGTCGCGCAGCTCCGGATGGGCGGTGGTGATCAGCCGGAATGCTTCGGCCCTTGCCCGGTCGGTGAGCTGCCGCAGCTCGGCCCAGGTCAGCTCCACTACAAAGTGATCATCTCTTCTCTCTGCTCCTACCAGACATTCTGGGGCTGTGCGCTGGCGCTTTGTTTCGCCTTTTGACTCAGCCACCGCCTCCCCGGCAGGCATGAAACAAGGCTGTGCCCCGCCGAGTTGAAATTCGGCGGGGCACAGCCCCCTTCGCGGCTCCCGAACGGGTCTGTGGTGACGCTCAGCTGGTTCCGTCGGTGGTGTACACGTGCATCCCGGGCACGTGCAGGGTGCCGCCGAACTGGGCTGCCTGGACGACCTTCACGTTGGTGAAGTAGATCAGCGGGATGTTCAGCGGCGGCGGGCTGTCCGGCGTGAACGTGATCGGGATCAGACCGAACAGGTTCCCCGATATCGACTCCGTGTACATCGTGGTGTCGCCGTTGCGGATCGTGGACGTCGAACCGGAGGCCGCCTGCACGTGGTAGGTCTTACCGATGGTCGTGTCCTTGACCGTCTGGTGCAGGTCGCCGATGTCGGTGCCGCCGGAGATGACGTACTTCAGCACCTTCTTCGTCTTGCCGCTGGCCGTCTTCACCTCCACGACACCCTGGTAGTCGGCGCTCTTCAGCAGCAGCGAGCTGGCGCTCAGGTACCAGGGGTCGTCCGCCACCGCCACCTTGTTGTCGACACCGCTCACGGCCTCGGTGGCGACCTTGCAGTCGTCGGCCGACGTGCTGGAGCTCGCGGACGGGCTCGGCGAGGCGGTGGAGGTGGCGACGTCGGCCGCCTTGGTGGCGTCCTTGGTGACCTCGCCTGCCGCCTTGGTCGCCGTGCCGGTGGTGTCCTTCACGGTGTCCGTGACCTTCTTGACGGTCTTGGACACGGCGTCGGAGCCGCTGTCCTTGCCCGACGAGGAGGACGACGAAGACGAGTCGGCGGACGCCGAGGCCGACGGCGTGGGAGTAGCGCTCGCGGTGGAGTCCGACGAGGACGAACTCGTGGTGCTGCCGCCGCCGAGAATGCCGGTGATGGCGTCCCCGATGGAGCCCAGCAGGCCGCCACCGCTGCTGCTTGCGGAGGTGGACGGCGAAGGGGTGGCCGTGCCGCCGGAGCCGGACGAACCCGATGAGGAGCTCGAATCACCCGACGACGAGGACGACTTGGACGCGGACGGCGTCGGCGTGGCCGTGTCGTCGGAACCTGAATCCGACGAGGAGGACTTGCCCGAGGACTTGCCCGAGCCAGACGACGACGTCGAGTCCTTGGCGCCGGCCGACCCCGTGGGCGACGGCGTGGCCGAGTCCGTGGCCTTGTCGCTCGCGCTCGCCGAGGCGGAGGGCGAGGCGGAGTCCAGGGCAGAGACGCAGTTCTTGTACTCGTCGGCCTTCTGGCTGTTCGACGCCGACGGCGTACCGTTCGTGTCGGCGATCGCGAGCGTCGACGTGAACCCCATGCCCATGATCACGGCCGTCGGCATCGCCACGGAGGCTATCGCCTTGCCCGCCGGCATGTGGAACCTGGTGAACAGTGGCTTCTTGGGTGCCGCGTGGCGCGGCCCGGTTCTCACACGGGACTCGTCCACATCAGTCCCGTGGGTCACCTCGTCAGCCGGCACTGTGCCTCCCGTTCGCCCCGTCCAGCGGGCTCGTTCCTGACAGGTCATTCGCCTCGCCCACGCCGTTCGCGCCCGTGAAGTAGGTGGCCCCGTCGTCGCTGGCCTCCCCGGCCGGGGGGGCGTCGCCCTCCGGCTGCGCAGTGGCACCCGGCGCCCAGGCCACGGCCATCGCTCCGCCGATCAGGGCGAACAGGAAGCCCATGACAAAGCCGCCGAAGTTGGACACGGGGAGGGACACCAGCGCCAGCAGGATCGCGGCGACTCCCGCGAACGTGCGGATGTGCTTCTGGAACCAGACGCTGACGCCCAGGACGACGAGCAGCACGCCGATGATCAGGGATCCGGCACCCGCGGTGGTCGCCATCGCCACCGTGAGGTTGCCGATCTGGAGATGCGCGTACGGGAAGTACATGATCGGGAAACCGGCGATCAGGATGTACAGACCGGCCCAGAACGGCCGCGTGCCCCGCCAGGAGCGGAACTGCAGCCTCCGGCGGCTGAACTGGCCGGGTGCGGCAGGAGTCTCGGCGCTCATGGAAAACAGCTCCCTGGTGCGGCGTTGCTGTGGTGGTGGTGCTGTGTGATGCGGTGGTGATGCCTTGTACCGCTCGTGAAGACCGTGGGAAGAAGGTGGAGGGCGGGGGTGCCGTCGGCTCCCCCGCCCGTCACGGGGTGCTTAGTAGCACTCCGCACCCTTCGTCGAGATCGACATGTGCAGATCGCTCAGCTTGAAGGTTCCGGCAGTGGTGGCCCACGCCGTCTGCTTCACGCCGGACAGCGAGGCGTGGTCCGCCTCCTGCGCGAACCCGTTCGGGTTCGTCTGCTTGTTGGCGACCTCGCCCGACTTGATGCCGGGACCCTTGGTCGAACTGCCGGCCGCGACACCGATGTTGATGTTGGTGAACGTCGCGTCGGCGCTCAGGTCGTCCAGGTCGATGTACAGCTTGCTGGCCTCGACAGGCTTCTTGCTGTCGGTGCCCGCATGCAGGATCAGGCTGACGTTCCCGAAGATCGGGACGTTCGGGGTGACCACGGACTGGCACAGGTTGGTGATGGTCGCGGTGTTGAACGCCGAGACCGCCACCGGGTGGATCGTCTTGTCACCCGCGAGGGTGACACCCGAGTCAACGGCACCGTACTGGACGAAGCCGTCGCCTTCGAGCTGGTCGGCCGTGACCTTGAACTGCTGGCCCGACACACTGAACGACGCGGCGAGAGCGCCCTGCGCGAGGGCGACACCTATACACGCCGTGGCGGCGACGCTGGGCACCATGACCACAGCGAACCGCTTCCATCTGGTCCCGCCACGCACCTGGGACTCCATATTTCCTCCTTCTCGGACGTACATCTCCTGGCCCGGAATCGCCCCCAACGGCGGCTCGGCCGGGCAGGGATGGGAGAAGTGCTACGTCCTCGGAAGGGGAGCGCCCGCACTCGGAGGCACGAACGGCACCTCGATCACCGGCGATCACCCCCGAGCGACAACCACTGGTCGCGCCTGACACGCATCACGCACAACCTTGCTGGACAGGCTTCACCTCACGGCGAAGACCCCCCTGCCCAAGAGCCGGCGTCACTGCCGCCGACTCTGCTCGGTGGGGACCCAGATGAGCCCGCGGACCCGACCGGCTGTCGGGGTACGGCAATGGACCGAGCGTCGCCGATCGTGGTGCATTCTCGCCGCCCGCACAAGGGGCTTCGTTACTGGGTAGTAACGGCCGGATAACCGATGAACGACCCGCTGGTCTCGGAGAGCGACGCTGGGTGGCATCCAGGGGCAGAACAAAGCCGTTGAACCCTGGACGGAACCAGACAGATCAACGGCTCTGATTTACTGCGAGTAACAGCGACCGCGATTACCAAGATTTGGTAAAGAGCGGCCGCTGCGACCCCGTGTCGGCGAATCTTTCACTCCGGCATCACAGGACGTGACGTTTAGCGACTGGTCAGGACCGTGTTCAGAACAGCGCCCGCGCCAGCGCCCGGCGTGCGCCCACGACCCGGGGATCGTCGGTGCCGACGACCTCGAAAAGCTCAAGGAGCCGTCGGCGCAGGGCGTCCCGGTCGTCCCCGGCCGTCCGCTGCACTGTCTCGATCAACCGCCCGAAGGCGTCCTCGACATGGCCGCCCACCAGATCCAGGTCGGCGGCGGCGATCTGCGCGTGGGCGTCGGTCGGCTTCTCGGCCGCCTCCTTGCGCACCCGCTGCGGGTCCATCCCCTGCACACGCTTGAGCAACTCGGCCTGCGCGAGCCCCAGTTTGGCCTCGCTGTTGGCCGGGTCGTCGCTCAGTACGTTCTGGTACGCCTGGATCGCCCCGCCCAGGTCGCCCGCGTCCAGCGCCTGGACGGCGGCTTCGAGGAGCGCGTCGTACGGACCGGCGGGCATCGCGGGCCCGGCGGCCGGGGCGGCGCCCGGCTGCGCGTCAGGGTCGACGGTCAGGCCGGTCAGCCCGAAGCGCTCCTCGGCGACCTGGATCAACTGGTCGAGGGTGCCCCGGATCTGGTCCTCACCGGCGGCGCCCTGGAAGAGCGGCAGCGCCTGCCCGGCGACCACCGCGAACACCGCCGGGATCCCCTGGATCCCGAACTGCTGCATCAGCATCTGGTTGGCGTCGACGTCGATCTTGGCGAGCAGGAAGCGGCCGTTGTACTCGACGGCGAGGCGCTCCAGGACCGGGCTCAGCTGCTTGCAGGGCTGACACCACTCGGCCCAGAAGTCGATGACGACAGGGACTTCGGCGGACCGCTGCAGGACATCGCGCTCGAAGCCGGCTTCGTCGACGTCGATGACCAGATCGGCCGGGGCGACGGCGCCGGTACCACCCTGCCGGGCCGCTTCGGCGCGCGTCTGCTCGGCCTTGGCCTTGGCCTCCTGGGCCGCCTTCACCGCGGCGAGGTCGACGACGCCGCTCATGGACATGTTCCGTGGCTGCATGCGTCTATCCTCCCCCGTTCTCGCGCGTGTGTGAAAAGCGTTGTGAAAGCCAGGTCGAACAAGCGTTTAGTACGGGCGCCGGGTCCCCACCCACGCCACGGTCGTCGCCCGTGCGGTCATTCACGAGCTTTCGCTACGACCCGTAGCGTAATGCCTCGGGGACCCCGCGCGACACTGCGCCCCGGTGATCTCCCTCACGACGCCACATGAACCGCCGGTTATGGTCATGGGATGCAGAGCCGCACCCCCGCCAGCCGCACCGGGCGCCCACGCAGCGCCGAGGCGGACGCCGCGATCCTGGAAGCGACACGGCAGGCGCTGGTGGAACTGGGCTGGTCCAAGCTCACCTTGGGAGACGTGGCGACGCGGGCGGGGGTTGCAAAGACGACCCTGTATCGCCGCTGGGCCGGCAAGAACGAGTTGGTCGTGGACGCGGTCGCGGAACTGTTCGACGAACTCGAACTCCCCGACCGGGGCAGCCTCGCCGAGGACATCGAGGGCGTGGTGCTCCAGTTCGCGGCGATCCTGGACCGCCCGGAGGCCAAGAGCGGGCTGATGGCGGCGGTGGCCGAGTCGACCCGGGACGAGGCGCTGCGGGAACGTATCCGCGCGTCCATCGTGGACCGCCAGAAGCGGCTGGTCCTGGAGGGCCGCGAGCGCGCCCAGCGACGCGGCGAACTCCCCGAGCAGCCCGACCCGTGCGAGGCGGACCGCACGGCGGACCTGATCTTCGACCTGGTCGCCGGCTCGGTGGTCCACCGCGCCCTGGTGAGCGGCAAACCGGCGGACGAGGAGTGGGTACGCGGCCTGACCCGGATCCTGCTGCTGGGCCTGGCGGGCGCGGCGGACGACACGGCCAACCCGCACGACGCCAAACCATAACGTCAGCGGATCACACCGAACTACCCGACGGTGACGCTGCCGTCACCCATTTCCCACACGTGCCCCTGGAGGACATGTTCCTGGTCACGGGCCCAGTCCAGATAGACGCGCTCCGTCGGCGTGCTCGTGGTGACCGTGGCGCCGGCCTTGTCGGCCAGCATGATCATCACGGGCAGTACGCCGTCCATCAGCTTGATCATCTCCATATGCCCCGTCGAGGCCCGCCGGCGCAGGGCCGCGGTGACGAACTCGCCGTAGAGCCGGGTGTCCATCTGGACCCAGTCACCGGAGATGTCGTCGAGTCCGGTCGGCACCTTCAGGACCAGGGAGCCCAGGGCGTTGACACCGCCCATGAAGAGCTGACCGACGGCCAGCGCCGGTTCCCAGACGTCCTCGTCGGTGTCGGTGACCGTGAAGACGTACCTCATCACGGTCACCGTATGCGCTCTCCAGGGCCCGTTTCAGGCCCCGCCGCCCGCACCCGTGCCCCGGGAAACCGCCTAGAACCCCGCCGGCTCCGTGTACACCCCCCACTCGTCCCGCAGCACCCCGCAGATCTCGCCCAAGGTCGCCTCGGCCCGTACGGCGTCGAGCATCGGCTCGATCATGTTGGCCCCGGAGCGGGCGGCGGCGAGCATCGCGTCCAGCGCGGTGCGCACCGCGCCCTCGTCGCGCGCGGTCCGCCGTTCGGCCAGCACGCGCACCTGCTCCCGCTCCACCTCGTGCGAGACCCGCAGGATCTCCAGGTCCCCGGTGACGGAACCCGTGTGCACGTTGACGCCGACGACCCGCTTGTCGCCCTTCTCCAGCGACCGCTGGTACTGGAAGGCGGACTCGGCGATCTCCCCGGTGAACCAGCCGTCCTCGATGCCCCGCAGGATTCCGGAGGTGACCGGCCCGATCGGGTGCCGTCCGTCCGGGTGGGCACGCAGCCCGCGCTCCTTGATCTGGTCGAAGATCTTCTCGGCGTCGGCCTCGATCCGGTCGGTCAGCTGCTCGATGTACCAGGAACCGCCCAGCGGATCCGCCACGTTGGCGACCCCGGTCTCCTCCATGAGCACCTGCTGGGTGCGCAGCGCGATCTCGGCGGCCTGCTCGCTGGGCAGCGCGAGGGTCTCGTCGAGCGCGTTGGTGTGCAGCGAGTTGGTCCCGCCGAGCACCGCCGCGAGCGCCTCCACGGCCGTACGCACCACGTTGTTGTACGGCTGCTGGGCGGTCAGCGAGACGCCCGCGGTCTGCGTGTGGAAGCGCAGCCACTGCGACTTGTCCGACCGTGACCCGTACACGTCCCGCATCCAGCGGGCCCAGATCCGGCGGGCCGCGCGGAACTTGGCGATCTCCTCGAAGAAGTCGACGTGCGCGTCGAAGAAGAAGGAGAGTCCGGGCGCGAAGACGTCGACGTCCAGGCCGCGGCTGAGCCCCAGCTCCACGTATCCGAAGCCGTCCGCGAGGGTGTAGGCCAGCTCCTGGGCGGCCGTCGCCCCGGCCTCACGGATGTGGTAGCCGGAGACGGACAGCGGCTTGTACGCGGGGATGCCGGCCGCGCAGTACTCCATCAGGTCGCCGATGAGCCGCAGATGGGGTTCGGGCTGGAACAGCCACTCCTTCTGGGCGATGTACTCCTTGAAGATGTCGGTCTGGAGCGTGCCGTTGAGCACCGCCGGATCGACGCCCTGCCGCTCGGCGGCGACGAGGTACATGCAGAAGACCGGGACCGCCGGACCGCTGATCGTCATCGACGTCGTGACGTCGCCCAGCGGGATGTCCTTGAACAGGACCTCCATGTCGGCGGCGGAGTCGATGGCCACCCCGCAGTGCCCGACCTCGCCGAGCGAGCGCTGGTCGTCGGAGTCGCGGCCCATGAGGGTCGGCATGTCGAAGGCCACGGACAGACCCCCGCCGCCGTTGGCGAGGATCATCTTGTACCGCTCGTTGGTCTGCTCGGCGTTGCCGAACCCGGCGAACTGGCGGATGGTCCAGGTCCGCCCCCGGTAGCCGGTCGGATACAGCCCGCGCGTGAAGGGGTACTCCCCCGGCCAGCCGATCCGCTCGAATCCCTCGTAGGTGTCCCCTGGGCGGGGCCCGTACACCGGCTCCACGGGATCCCCGGAGAGCGTGGTGAAGTCCGCGTCCCGCTTACGGGCCGCGTCGTAGCGGGCCTGCCAGCGTAGGCGGCCCTCCGTGATGGCGTCAGCGTCCATACCCTCGAATTTACTAGGACGTCCTAATAAATGTCGATGGCGAACCGCCGCACGGGTGTCCGTACGGCGGGCGGATCAGACCTTCGCCACCACCGGGGTGGTCTCGGTGATCTTCGCGTCGAGTTCGCGGGTGACCTTGCGCTCCACGAAGAACGCAGCGGTCGGGATGGTGCCGGCGAGCAGCACCCACAGCTGCTTGCCGACCGGCCACTTCGCCTTGGAGCCCAGGTCGAAGGCGAAGACCAGGTAGACGACGTAGAGCCAGCCGTGCGCAATGGCGACGACCCGCGTGAAGTCGGCCGCACCGCCGATGTCCAGCCCGTACTTGGCGATCATGCTCAGGCACAGCAGCACCAGCAGCACACCGGTGACATAGGCCAGGACGCGGTAGCGGGTCAGCACGCTCTTTTTCATGAGGACGAGCGTAACCACCCGTTCCGGGAGATCTTGTCCCGGGTCACTCCTCGCCGGAGGACCGCCTCACTGGTCGTCGAAGTCGTGCGCCGAGACCCGCAGCGGACGCAGCATCGCGAAGATCTCCGCACACTCCTCGGCGTCGTACACCCCGAGCCCGAAGTCCATCGCCATCAGGTCACGGGTGGCCGCCTCGACGACCTCGCGGCCCTTCTCGGTGATCGTGGCGAGCGTGCCGCGCCCGTCGTTGGGGTTGGGCCGCTTGTCGACCAGACCGGACCTCACCAGCCGGTCGACGGTGTTCGTCACGGACGTCGGGTGCACCATCAGACGCTCACCGATCTTCGACATCGGCAGCTCACCGGCCTTGGAGAAGGTGAGCAGCACCAGCGCCTCGTAGCGCGCGAACGTCAGCCCGTACGGCTTGACCACCGCGTCGACCTCGGCCAGCAGGATCTGCTGGGCCCGCATGATCGAAGTGATCGCGGCCATCGACGGGACGTTTCCCCAGCGCTGCTTCCAGAGGTCGTCGGCACGGGCGATGGGGTCGAAGGGAAGACTGAGAGGCTTCGGCACGCCACCGACCCTACCGGCCGGTCATATACCGGTCAGCCGTGTCTCGGCTTTCGGTCACCCTCGCCCCAGCACGGCCGACACGCCCGGCACCGCCCGCCCGGCACCGGGCCGCCACCGGGCACCGCGCCGGCGTCGGGGGCAGGCCCCGGGAGCCCGTCAGGGTCCCGGCGTGAAGGCAGCGCCGGCGGCTAGCGGGTGTGGCGGCGCAGGCGGTGGCGGACCGCGCGCTGAGCGACCGGGCCGAGGTCCTCCAACGCGGCCACCAGCGCCCCCAGTTGCTCCAGGGCGTCCAGGGCCGCTTCGGCGCCGGACGCGTCGACGCCCTCGTAGAGCTCGATGCCGACGAAGGACGCGGCGACCGCGCGGGCGAGCCCGGCCGGGTCGACGAACTCGCCGAAGGGGGTGGCCGCGAGGACCCGGACGAGGACCGTCTCGATCTCCGCGATCCACAGGTCGAGCCCGGCTGCCGTGGCGGGGCCGAGGGCCGCGTGGGTCTGGGCGCCGGCCAGCAGCTGGCCGAGCAGGGCGACATGGCCACCCGCGCGCTCCTCCTCGTGGATCTGCCGGCCCACGGCGAGGAGTTCGGAGAGCGAGCCGGCCGCGGCGAGCCGGGGGCGGAAGCGGGCGACGGCCTGCCCGGCGCCGTACCGGCAGGCCGCCGCGAGGAGCTCGTCCACGGATCCGAAGTGGTAGAAGACCAGCGCCTGGTTGACCCCCGCGGCCGCCGCCACCGTACGGGCGGACGTCTTGGCGATCCCCTGCTCGGTGAGCGTCCGCAGCGCACCCTCCAGCAGCTTGTTCTTCGTCTCCAGGGACTTGGCGGTCTCCGGGCTCACGCGCGCGGCTCCTCACGGACCGGCCGCAGCCCCGGCCGTACCCCACAGCGGCCGACGTCGGTGTACGACGCCTCGAAGGAGCCCTGATAGCCGAAGAGCGGACCGAAGTACCGGTTCACGACCCGCACCTGGATACGGAAGCGGTCCGCCCGGTCGTCGTAGGACTCGCGCACCTCGGCGGTGGCGCCGACGAGTTCGGGGACCCGGACGTCCACCGGGCCCTCCCTGAACCGGTGCTCGCCGGAGCGGATGAGCAGGGAGCCGTCGGGCTCGGCACGGAGGTGCAGCTCGCTGGCGAGATGCTGGTGGGTGCCGAGGTAGTCGAGGATGCGGTCGCCCTTGGGGCTGAGCACCATCTGGGCGTCGAAACGGCGGGCCCGGCCGGGCAGGTCGAAGGTGCGCACGAAGGTCACCGTCTCACGGCCGTACGTGTCGACGTAGGGCACGTTCTCGATCACGAACGGAACGTCCCGGCCCGCCTTCGGGACCAGGATGTTACGGGTGGCGCCCAGTGCCAGGAACGGCTTCACGAACGCCGGCCCGTGCCAGATCCGTTCCATCACACCCCGGCCGGTGCAGGCCTCACCGCTCGCCAGGCCGACCGAGAAGCGCCGTTGGAGCTGCGGGTGCAGCCGGTCGAAACCGGCGCCCAGCACGGTACGGAACATGGAGGTCACGACTGCCTCCCCAGGGTGCGCAGGACACGGGGCGCGGCCACCCGGGTCGGCGGGGTGCGCAGGCAGCGACGGGCGGCCGGGGTGGTGGCGAGCGGGGGCGCGAAGAGAGCCAGCGAGAGGGCGACCACGAGGAGGAGCGGGAGCAGGAAGGCGACGGCGGGCGAGAGGGCGTCGAGGCCCGGCCCCTGACTCAGGCCGGCGGTACAGCCGACGGCCGTCAGTGTGCGGGCCACCATCTCGGCCAGCCAGTTCCACCGCGCCCGCTCCGGGGTGATCCCGCGCTCCAGCCACAGCCGCAGCCGGTCGAAGGACCAGGCGGTCGCCCACCCCATCAGCGGGCGGAGGACGAGCCGGTCGGCGAGCGCGCCGAAGCCGCCCCAGCGGGGCCGGTAGTCGTACCCGGTGAGGAAACGGACGCTGTCGGAGACCGGGACGTAACGCCAGTAGCCGCTGCCCTCGGCGAGCAGCGAGAGCGGGTGCGGGGAGGCGAAGCGCAGGGCGGAGGTGCGGGTGCCGTCGGGGCGCTCCTTCTCCCCCGCCGAGATCCCGGTGCCGGCGACCGTGAGGAACGGCAGCACCCGGGTGGCGTAGCGGAAACGCTGCGGCTCGCCCGGCACGCGCGGGAGGTAGTCGATCTTGGTGAACCTGAGGTCCCAGCGCTGGTGCTGGGCCGGGTCCTGGGTCCGCGCCCACAGTTCGTCGAGGTCGGCGCGGATGTGCGCCTCTACGTAGAGCCCCATTGGTGCCGTACCCCCGTCACCTGGTCCTTTGAGTGCTTTTTGAGCGATCGCTCAACTCTGCGACGGAGACGGTACCCGTTTTTGAGCGATCGCTCAATCGCAGGGCGGAAGAAAACCCCGACCCTGGAAGGGCCGGGGTTCTGACGTCGGGGGGCTGTCGGCTACTGGGCGAGGTGCCGCTCGACCGTCTCCACCTTGCTGGTGAGTCCGTCGGTGACACCGGGGCGGATGTCCGCCTTGAGGACCAGGGAGACACGCGGGGCGCGCGCCTCGACGGCCGCGACGGCGCGCTTGACGACGTCCATGACCTCGTCCCACTCGCCCTCGATCGAGGTGAACATGGCGTCGGTGCGGTTGGGCAGCCCGGACTCGCGGACCACCCGGACGGCGTCGGCGACGTACTCCCCGACATCCTCACCGACGCCCAGCGGCGTCACGGAGAAGGCGACGATCATGCCTTCACCACCCCTTCCTGGCGGGCACGGGCCGCGATGACCGCGTCCTCGGCCTCGCGGCGCAGCTTGCGCTCAGCGAAGAAGCCGCCGGTCGGCAGGACGGACAGGACGAAGTAGAAGGCGGCGGTCCCCAGCGGCCACTTGGCACGGTTCCAGGCGTCGGCCCAGAAGATCACGTACAGAACGAACAGGACACCGTGGATCGCGCCCATCACGGGCACCGCGTTGAAGTCCGTGGTCCGCTTCAGCACCGAGCAGACGAGCAGGATCAGGAAGGAGACGGCCTCCGGGGCGGAGACCAGGCGCAGGCGGCGGATGGCGGTGGCGGTCTTGATGTCCACGAGTCACCTTCGGTGGGAGAGACGTCCACTCTTTGTGAACGCGAGCACAAACGTTCACCCATTGTGGCAAAGGAACGCCGCGGTCCCCGCGCGGGGTGGGCGGCTGGGCGCGGTGACGGCGGGGGTGCGGGCGGGATGCAGTTCGTGTGGCAGATCACCGCACCCGGCGTCGAGCAGCTTCACGCGGCTCTCTCCCGGCAAGCAGTACGAGCTGAAGGAACGGCAGAGCGCGTCGATGCTGCTCGACGAGGAGGACGGGGCGCCACCGAGGTCCACGTTCGACCTGACGGCCGGGCAGGCGGTCATACGCGTCCCCGGCGATCGGCGGGCGGCCCGCCAGAGCTCCGGCATTCCGGCGATCGGTGGCCGGCACCCTGGAGATTGGGGCTCCCAGGTGCCGTGGTCAGCCCCCTAGGGGTCGGATCCGGGATGACGTCCACCCGTGGGACCTGTTGGTGGCGTCGGCCTGCGGCTACCTTCGCAGCGTGGCGATGTTTCGACTTCAAGGCAGCAAGGTGCTCGCCGTCGAGATGACCGGGGACGCCGTGAAGGCGAAGAACGGCTCGATGGTCGCGTACGACGGGCAGATGGCGTTCAAGAAACTGAGCGGCGGCGGTGAGGGGCTACGGGGGATGGTGACCCGGCGGCTCACCGGCGAGCAGATGACGGTGATGGAGGTGAAGGGGCACGGGACGTGCTGGTTCGCGGACCAGGCGTCCGAGATCAACCTGGTCGGCCTCCAGGGCGACAAGCTGTACGTCGAGTCGAGCAACCTGCTCGCGACCGACGCCGGCCTGCGCACCGGCACGACCTTCACGGGTCTGCACGGCGCCTCCCAGGGCAACGGCCTGTTCACGACCACGGTCGAGGGCCACGGCCAGGCGGCGATCATGTCGGACGGCCCGGCGGTGGTGCTCCGGGTGAGCGCGCAGTACCCGCTGACCGTCGACCCCGGCGCCTATATCGCCCACCAGGGCAACCTCCGTCAGTCCTTCCAGTCAGGTGTGACATTCCGCACGTTCCTCGGAGAGGGCGGCGGCGAGGCCTTCCAGATCCGGTTCGAGGGGGACGGCTTGGTGTACGTGCAGCCGAGCGAGCGGAACACGATCGCGGGGGATGTGTGAGATGGCCCTGCGCGAGGTGAACTCCAAGATGGTCGAGGCGACCGTCATGCCCGGGCAGCGGCTCTACAGCCAGCGCGGCGCGATGCTCGCCTACAAGGGCGAGGTGTCCTTCACCCCCAACATCCAGGGCGGCCAGGGCGGGCTGATGTCGATGCTCGGCCGCCGCGTCGCGGGCGAGGCCACCCCGCTGATGACCGTCGAGGGCAGCGGCACGGTCTTCTTCGGGCACGGCGGCCATCACGTCCAGGTCATCACCCTCACCGGCGACACCCTCTATGTCGAGGCCGACCGGCTGCTCGCCTTCGAGGGCACGCTCCAGCAGGGCACGATGTTCATGGGCTCCCAGGGCGGTGTGATGGGCATGGTGCGTGGCCAGGTCACCGGCCAGGGCCTGTTCACGACCACCCTCAAGGGCCACGGCTCGGTCGCCGTGATGGCCCACGGCGGGGTCTTCGAGATCCCGATCACCCCGCAGCGCCCGGTCCATGTCGACCCGCAGGCCTACGTCGCCCACCACGGCGACGTCCGCAACAAGCTGTCGACCGCGCTCGGCTGGCGGGACATGGTGGGCCGCGGCTCCGGCGAGGCGTTCCAGCTGGAGCTCAGCGGAAACGGCACGGTGTACGTCCAGGCCTCCGAGGAGAAGCTGTGAGCGCATACGGTCCCGCCGGCCCGGTCGTGTACGACCCCATGACCCTCCCCGTCGACGACAACGTCAACAAGTACACCTTCTGCGTGGAGCTCAAGAGCGGCCAGTGGTTCCTGCAGAAGGGGAAGATGATCGCCTACTACGGCTCGATCGACTTCAACGGCGTCGGGCACGGCCGCCTGGACCGTCTCGTCCGCACGTCCTTCCATTCGCCTCTGCACGCGAGCGACTGGGTGGTGGCGGAGGGCTCGGGCAAGATGCTCCTCGCCGACCGGGCCTTCGACGTCAATTCGTACGATTTGGACGACGGCAACCTGACCATTCGCTCCGGCAACTTGCTAGCTTTTCAGCCAAGTCTCGCGCTCAAGCAGTCGATCGTTCCGGGTTTTCTGACCCTTATCGGAACCGGCAAGTTTGTCGCCGCGTCCAACGGGCCGGTGGTGTTCATGGAACCCCCGATCCGGGTGGATCCGCAGGCACTCGTGGGATGGGCCGACTGCCCCTCCCCGTGCCACCACTACGACCACGGTTACATGACAGGTGTCATGGGCGGTCTACGTGCGATGACGGGCCTCGGCGGGGCCTCCGGAGAGGAGCACCAGTTCGAGTTCGTGGGGGCCGGCACGGTCCTGCTCCAGTCCACCGAGACCCTGATGGCGGAGCAGGCCACGGGAGCGGTTCCACATGAGCCCGGGGTACCCGGTGGGAGTGGCCCTTTCACAGGCCATTCACAGCAGCAGGGCACACCGCGCCTTCCCGGACAGCTGGGGGACCTGCAACGTCGCTTCGGGCTGTGAGCGGTAGTCTGCGGAGTGTGACATCGAACGCGTGCGCGCAGTCACACCGCCCTCACTAGTTCGCCTTTCAACATTTTAGGTAGACTTCATACATGGAGACCGAGACGGCCACGCGCTGGCTGACCGATGCGGAGCAGTGCGCCTGGCGCACCCACCTGGAGGTCAACAGGCTGTTGACGTACCAGCTCGAAAAGGATCTGCAGCCGTTCGGCCTGACAATGAACGACTACGAGATCCTGGTGAATCTGTCCGAGTCCGAGGACTACCGGCTGCGGATGAGCGACCTCGCGGCCGCGACACTCCAGTCCAAGAGCCGGCTCTCGCACCAGATCACCCGTATGGAGAACGCGAACCTGGTCCGCCGCGAGAACTGCGAGTCCGACCGCCGCGGGCTGTTCGCCGTCCTCACCGAGCACGGCATGGAGACGATGAAGAAGGTGGCGCCACATCATGTGGCCTCCGTGCGACGGCACTTCATCGACCTGCTGTCGCCGGAGGCACTCACAGAGCTCGACAAGGGCCTGAAGCCGATCGCCGAACACCTGCGGGGGCAGCGCGGGCGCCCGTGACGGCGAACGGCACCTGACGGCGGCGGACGAGTGTTCAGGTCTCGTCCGCCGCCGCTCGTCAGGGCCGTAGCCGGCTGACCGTCCATACCGCCACGGCCGAGGCCAGGGCCGCGGCTCCTGCCAGGGCGAAGCAGAGTCCCACCGGCAGGTGTCCGAGCGCCAGCCCCGCCACCACCGAGCCCCCCGAACTTCCGGCGTTCACCGCCGCGTTGACCCACGCCCCGGCCCGGTTCCGTGCGGAGTCGCCCGCCATCTCGTCGGCCAGCAGGTACGCCGTCGTCAGGGTCGGTGCCACGAATCCGCCCGTGACCGTCATGGCCAGGGTCAGGGTCAGGACACCTGGGGCCAGCCCGGCGAGGGCCAGCGCCGATCCCAGGGCCACCGTCAGCCAGGCCAGCCGTTCGGCGGCCGGGAGGCGCCAGTCCACCGCCCCGTTCAGCAGGCCTCCCACCGCGCTGCCCACCGAGAGCGCGGCCAGGACCCAGGCGACTGCCTCCGTGCCGTACGACCGCTGCTCGGCGAAGGCCAGCACCAGCAGGTCGGCACCGCTCAGCGCGAGCCCGAGTCCGGCGGCCGCGAGCACGGGGGCCGCCGGGAAACGCCCGGGCGGACCGCCGGCCTGACGCTTCGCGGGACTCGCGCCCCGCACCGCCGGTGACATCACAAACGCACAGGTGCCGGTCAGCATGAGCACCGCGCTGAGCAGCAGCCCGGCCGGCGGCGGACCGAAGCGCAGCAGCAGGCCGACCAGCGCCGGGCCGGACACGAACAACAGTTCCTCGGCGACCCCGTCCAGGCTGTACGCCCTCCGGAGCAGTGCCGGGTCGTCGACCAGGCTGCCCCACACCGCCCGCATGGTGGGGCCGAGCGGCGGCGCGACACAGCCGGTGAGGGCGGCGGTGGCGGCGAGCGCCGTCGGTGGGGCGCCCGGGCGCCAGGTCAGGGCCGCGAGCAGGCAGAGCACGGCGCTGTAGGCGCCCGCCATGGGTGGCAGGGCCCGCCGGGGGCCGTAGCGGTCCACCAAGGTCGCCCGGACCGGCATCAGGACGACCGCGGAGCCGCCGAAGAGGGCCATCACCAGCCCCGTCACGGCGTAGGAACCGGTCGCGCGGGTCACGGAGAGCAGGACGGACAGGGAGACGGTGCCGTAGGCGAGGCGGCCCGCGAGGGCGGCGAGGAAGGTGCGGCGCGCGTGCGGGACGCGCAGGACGGCGGCGTACGACGGTCGCCGGGCGGGTGAAGGGCGCGTTGAAGTCAGCGCGGACATGGGTCGGTTCCTCAGTCAGAGGCGGAAGAGGGGACACCTGTGCACGCCACGGCACGGGACATGAAGGTGCCGGTGGCGCTGGGTGTCCGCTTACGCCAAGGAGAGGAACATGCGGGTCAAAATAGCAGCCGGATCCGTCGGTCGGCCGTGATCAGGTCTCCGTCAGCCCTGTCACCAGTTCGTCCGCCGCGCGGTACGGGTCCAGCTCTCCCGTCACGATGCGTTCCGCGAGTGCGCCGATGTGACGGTCTCCGTGGAGGTCGCCGATGCGTTCGCGCAGTGCCGTCACCGCGATGGTCTCGACCTCGCGGGCGGCGCGGGCCAGTCGGCGTTCCGCCAGGACGCCCCGCTCCTCCATCCACGCGCGGTGTTTCTCCAGGGCCTCGACCAGTTCGTCGATGCCCTCCGCGCGGGCGGCGACCGTCTTGACGATCGGGGGCCGCCAGTCGCCGGGGCCGCGGGACTCGCCGAGCCCCAGCATGTGGTTGAGTTCGCGGGCGGTGGCGTCCGCGCCGTCGCGGTCGGCCTTGTTGACGACGTACACGTCGCCGATCTCCAGGATTCCGGCCTTCGCCGCCTGGATGCCGTCGCCCATCCCGGGGGCCAGCAGGACGACGGACGTGTCCGCCTGGGAGGCGATCTCCACCTCGGACTGACCCACGCCGACCGTCTCGACGATGATCACGTCGCAGCCCGCCGCGTCAAGGACGCGGATGGCCTGGGGGGCGGCCCAGGCCAGGCCGCCGAGGTGGCCGCGCGTGGCCATCGAGCGGATGTAGACGCCGGGGTCCGAGGCGTGGTCGGACATCCGGACGCGGTCACCCAGCAGAGCGCCTCCGGAGAAGGGGGAGGACGGGTCGACGGCCAGGACGCCGATCCGTTTGCCCTGTTTGCGATAGGCGGTCACCAGGGCCGAGGTGGAGGTCGACTTGCCGACCCCCGGGGAGCCCGTCAGGCCTACCACGTACGCGTTGCCCGTCAGGGGCGCGAGCGCCGCCATGACCTCTCTGAGCTGCGGGGACGCCCCCTCCACCAGTGAGATCAGCCGGGCCACCGCACGCGGTCGGCCCTCCCTGGCCTGGGCCACCAGTGAGGAGACGTCCTGCATCACAGCTCCGTTCGCTTCCGTTCGCTCAGAGAAACGTGCTCAGGCCTTCGGTACCCGCACGATCAGCGCGTCACCCTGGCCGCCGCCACCGCACAGTGCGGCCGCGCCGACCCCGCCGCCGCGCCGCTTGAGCTCCAGGGCCAGGTGCAGGACGAGACGGGCGCCGGACATGCCGATGGGGTGGCCCAGGGCGATGGCACCGCCGTTGACGTTCACCCTTTCCGTGGATACGCCGAGGTCCTTCATTGACTGGACGGCGACCGCGGCGAAAGCCTCGTTGATCTCGATGAGGTCGAGGTCGGCGACCTCCAGGCCCTCCTTCTTCAGGGCGTGCTGGATGGCGTTGGACGGCTGGGACTGGAGGGAGTTGTCCGGCCCTGCCACATTGCCGTGGGCGCCGATCTCGGCGAGCCACTCCAGGCCCAGCTCCTCGGCCTTGGCCTTGCTCATGACGACCACGGCCGCCGCGCCGTCCGAGATCTGCGAGGAGGTACCGGCCGTGATCGTGCCGTCGCGGGTGAACGCCGGGCGGAGCTTGCCCAGCGACTCCGCCGTGGTGTCGGGGCGGATGCCCTCGTCCTTGCTGAAGACGACCGGCTCGCCCTTGCGCTGCGGGATCTCGACCGGGGTGATCTCGGCCTCGAAGATGCCGTTCTTCTGCGCGGCGGCGGCCCGCTGGTGGGACAGGGCGGCCACCGAGTCCTGCTCCTCGCGCCCGAGGCCGAGGCGGGTGTTGTGCTTCTCCGTCGACTCGCCCATCGGGATGTTCTCCCACGGGTCGGTCAGGCCGTCGTACGCCATCGCGTCGAGCATTTCGATCGCGCCGTACTTGAAGCCCTCGCGGGACTTCGGGAGCAGGTGCGGGGCGTTGGTCATGGACTCCTGGCCGCCCGCGACCACGATGTCGAACTCGCCGGCGCGGATCAGCTGGTCCGCCAGGGCGATGGCGTCGAGGCCGGAGAGGCACACCTTGTTGACGGTGAGCGCCGGGACGCTCATCGGGATGCCGGCCTTCACGGCGGCCTGCCGGGCCGGGATCTGGCCCGCGCCGGCCTGGAGCACCTGGCCCATGATCACATACTGCACCTGGTCGCCCCCGATTCCCGCACGGTCGAGGGCGGCCTTGATCGCGAAGCCGCCGAGGTCGGCCCCGGAGAAGGACTTCAGCGAGCCCAGCAGTCGTCCCATGGGCGTCCGCGCGCCCGCGACGATCACTGAGGTGGTTCCAGCGGTTCCAGAAGTCATGAGCTGCGATCCCCTTACCGGCTGCACTGCCGAGGAGTGAACGAGGGTTTACTTCGAATGTACTGAGTGGCACTCCGTGCCGTCATCGGGCCGTCAGTGTGATCGCTGGCACGTTGCGTAACCATCGCGGTGGCGCTGCACTGAATCCATGCTGACGCGAATCGACCACATCGGTATCGCCTGCCACGACCTCGACGCGACCGTCGAGTTCTACCGGGCCACGTACGGCTTCGAGGTGTTCCACACCGAGGTCAACGAGGAGCAGGGCGTGCGGGAGGCCATGCTCAAGATCAACGAGACGTCCGACGGGGGTGCCTCCTACCTGCAGCTCCTGGAGCCGACCCGGGAGGACTCGGCGGTCGGCAAGTGGCTCGCGAAGAACGGCGAGGGTGTGCACCACATCGCCTTCGGTACGGCGGATGTGGACGGTGACGCCGCGGACATCCGTTCCAAGGGCGTACGCGTTCTGTACGACGAGCCCCGGCGCGGGTCCATGGGATCACGGATCACCTTCCTGCATCCAAAGGATTGCCACGGCGTACTGACAGAACTGGTCACTTCGGCGGCTGTTGAGTCACCTGAGCACTGACCCTCGTACATATGGGCCGGTAGGGTTGGGCGCGGTCGTCCCTTCGCACGTTCGCAGGGCCGGGGCGGCCGCATGCCGGGGTCCGGGTTTCGGGGGACGAGCGTCGGGGCAGCAGCCCGTGCTCCGCCGTTGATCTGACACCATTCCCCGGGGGCCCCGTTCGGCGGATGGACGGGGCTCGTTCGGAGAAGGTTGCGACCAGGGGACGGATGGGACCGCGCAGTGCGGGGCTACGAGAGCCAGGAGCGAGAGCCGGCGGCTGACGTCGACCACCTCTCTCGGTTCGAGGCCGAGATGAAACGGCTGAAGACCGAGCGGGAAAAGGCGATCCAGCATGCCGAGGACCTCGGCTACCAGGTCGAGGTGCTGCGCGCCAAGCTGCATGAGGCGCGGCGCACCATCATGTCCCGGCCCGCGTTCGACGGCGGTGACATCGGCTATCACGCCGAGCAGTTGCTCCGTAACGCCCAGATGCAGGCCGACCAGATCCGCCAGGAGGCGGAACGGGTGGCCGCGGAGGCCCGGGCGCAGACCCAGCGCATCCTCCAGGAGCATGCCGAGCAGGCCGCGCGGCTCCAGGCCGAGCTGCACCAGGAGGCGGTGACCCGCCGCCAGCAGCTGGACCAGGAGCTGGCGGAGCGCCGACAGACCGTCGAGTCGCACGTCAACGAAAACGTGGCGTGGGCCGAGCAGCTGCGGGCCCGGACCGAGTCCCAGGCCCGGCGGCTGCTGGACGAGTCGCGGGCCGAGGCCGAGCAGGCCATGGCCGCCGCCCGCGCGGAGGCCGAGCGGCTGGCGACCGAGGCGCGGCAGCGGGTGCAGGCCGACGCGGAGGCGGCCCGCGCGGAGGCCGAGCAGCTCCTGCTGCGCGCCCGCAGGGACGCCGAGCGGCTGCTGAACGCCGCCTCCACCCAGGCCCAGGAGGCCACCGACCACGCCGAGCAGCTACGCAGCTCCACCGCGACGGAGTCGGACGCGGCCCGCCGGCAGGCGAGCGAGCTGAGCCGCGCCGCCGAGCAGCGGATGGCGGAGGCCGAGGAGGCACTGCGCAAGGCGCAGTCCGAGGCCGAGAAGCTGGTCACCGAGGCCGAGGCGAACGCCGCGAAGGCCCTGTCGAGCGCCGAGGCCGCCAACGAGCAGCGCACCCGTACGGCGAAGGAGCAGGTCGCCCGGCTGGTCAGCGAGGCCACCAAGGACGCCGAGGCCACCAAGGCGGACGCCGAGCAGGTGGTCGCGGACGCCAGGGCCGAGGCCGAGAAGATCATCGCGGAGGCCTCCGAGAAGGCCCGCACCCTGACCGCCGAGGAGAGCGCCTCCCAGCTGTCCAAGGCCGCCAAGACCGCCGAGGACGTCCTCAACAAGGCGGCCGAGGAGGCCAAGCGGACCACCAAGGCCGCCGCCGAGGAGGCCGAGCGGATCCGCACCGAGGCGGAGACCGAGGCGGACCGGCTGCGTGCCGAAGCGCACGACATCGCCGAGCAGCTCAAGGGCGCGGCGAAGGACGACACCAAGGAGTACCGCGCCAAGACGGTCGAGCTGCAGGAGGAGGCCCGCCGGCTGCGCGGCGAGGCCGAGCAGCTGCGTTCCGACGCGGTCGCCGAGGGCGAGTCGATCCGTGCCGAGGCCCGGCGCGAGGCCGTGCAGCAGATCGAGGAGGCGGCCAGGTCCGCCGAGGAGCTGCTCGCCAAGGCCAAGGCCGACGCGGACGAGCTGCGGCAGACCGCCACCACGGACAGCGAGAAGGTCCGCACCGAGGCCATCGAGCGCGCGACCACGCTGCGCCGGCAGGCCGAGGAGACCCTGGAGCGCACCCGCCAGGAGGCCGACCGGCACCGCACCGAGGTCCTGGAGCAGTCCGAGGCCCTCAAGGCGGACGCCGAGCGGGCCGCGCGCGAGCTGCGCGAGGAGACCGAGCGGGGCGTCGAGGCCCGGCGCGCGGAGGCCGCCGAGGAGCTGACCCGGCTGCACACCGAGGCCGAGGAGCGGTTCGCGAACGCCGAGCAGGCGCTCACCGAGGCTCGTGAGGAGGCCGGCCGGATCCGCCGGGAGGCCGCCGAGGAGACCGAGCGGCTGCGCTCCGAGGCCGCCGAACGTATCCGCACGCTCCAGCAGCAGGCCGAGAACGAGGCCCAGCGGCTGCGCGACGAGGCCGCCTCCGACGCGTCCGCGTCCCGCGCCGAGGGCGAGTCCATCGCCGTACGGCTGCGGTCCGAGGCCGCGGCCGAGGCGGAGCGGCTCAAGCAGGAGGCCCAGGACACCGCCGACCGGGTCCGCGCCGAGGCGCAGGCGGCTGCCGAGCGGCTGTCGGCCGAGGCGTCCGAGACGCTGGCCGCCGCCCAGGAGGAGGCCACCCGGCGCCGCCGCGAGGCCGAGGAACTTCTGGGCGCCGCCCGCCAGGAGGCCGACCAGGAGCGCCGGCGGGCCCGCGAGCAGAGCGAGGAGCTGCTCGCCTCCGCGCGCAACCGCGTCGAGGAGGCGCAGGCCGAGGCGGTACGGCTGGTCGAGGAGGCCGACCGGCGGGCCACCGAGATGGTGTCCGCCGCCGAGCTCCACGCCCAGCAGGTACGGGACTCGGTCTCGGGGCTGCACGAGCAGGCGCAGGAGGAGATCGCCGGGCTGCGTTCGGCCGCCGAGCACGCGGCGGACCGGACCCGCCGGGAGGCCGAGGAGGAGTCGGACCGGCTCCGCGCGGACGCCTACGCCGAGCGGGAGCGGGCCAGCGAGGACGCGACCCGGATCCGCCGCGAGGCCGCCGAGGCGTCCGAGGCGGCGAAGGCGCTGGCCGAGCGGACCGTGACGGACGCCATGGCGGAGTCGGAGCGGCTGCGTTCGGAGGCGTCCGCGCACGCCCAGCGGGTGCGCACCGAGGCCTCCGACACCATCGCGCAGGCCGAGCAGGACGCCACGCGTACGCGTGCCGAGGCCCGTGAGGACGCCAACCGCATCCGTTCGGACGCGGCCACCCAGGCGGACACCCTCATCACCGAGGCGCGCAACGAGGCCGAGCTGCTCCAGAACGAGACCATCGCCGAGGCCGACCGCGTCCGCGCGGACGCCATCGCCAAGGCGGAGAAGCTCATCGCGGACGCCAGCGGGGACGCGGAGCGGCTGCGTGCCGAGGCCGCCGAGACGGTCGGCTCCGCCCAGCTGCACGCCGAGCGGACCCGCAGCGACGCCGAGCGGCTCAAGGCGGACGCGGAGGCGGAGGCCGAGCGCATGGTCACCGCCGCCCGCGAGGAGGCCGACCGCACCCTGGACGAGGCGCGCAGGGAGGCCAACAAGCGGCGTCAGGACGTGGCCGAGCAGGTCGACACGCTCATCAACGAGACGGCCGCCGAGGCCGACAAGCTGCTCACCGAGGCACAGCAGCAGGCCCACAAGACCACCGCGGATGCCGAGGCGCAGGCCGACAGCATGGTCGGCGCGTCCCGCAAGGAGGCCGACCGGCTGGTGTCCGAGGCCACGGTCGAGGGCAACTCGCTGGTGGAGAAGGCCCGTACGGACGCGGACGAGCTGCTCGTCGGCGCCCGCCGGGACGCCACCGCCATAAGGGAGCGGGCGGAGGAGCTGCGCGACCGCATCACCAGCGAGATCGAGGAGCTGCACGAGCGGGCCCGCCGCGAGGCCGCCGAGACCATGAAGTCCACCGGCGACCGCTGTGACGCGCTCATCAAGGCCGCCGAGGAGCAGCTCGCCAAGGCCCAGGCCAAGGCCAAGGACCTGGTCTCGGAGGCCAATTCCGAGGCGGGCAAGGTCCGTATCGCCGCCGTCAAGAAGGCCGAGGGGCTGCTCAAGGAGGCCGAGCAGAAGAAGGCCACGCTCGTCCGGGAGGCCGAGGAACTCAAGGCCGAGGCCGTCCGCGAGGCCCGGGCCACGGTCGAGGCCGGCAAGCGCGAGCTGGAGATCCTGGAGCGCCGCCGGGAGAACATCAACGGCGAGATCTCCCGTGTCCAGGACGTCCTGGAGGCGTTGGAATCCTTCGAGACCCCGTCGGCCAACAAGGACGGCGGAGTCAAGGCGGGCAGCACGGTGGGCTCCCCTCGATCGGGTGGCAAGTCGTCAGAAGGCTAGAGACCAGGTCCTGTTCTGTAGTGTTCTGAGGCTTTTGAGCAAGCCTTTGACAGAGGCTTTGGCAAGCGATCCCACGGCCAGCCACCCAAAAGGGGTGTCATTCTCCAGATCAAACACGCATCCGCTCGATGACACACCGCTTCGGCCCCTAGGATTCCACCTATCACCTCACCGGTCTCACTCGACAGGAACCCCATGAGCGACACTTCCCCCTACGGCTTCGAGCTTGTGCGGCGTGGGTACGACCGCGCTCAGGTGGACGAACGAATCTCCAAGCTCGTCTCCGACCGTGACAGCGCTCTCGCCCGCATCACCGCTCTGGAAAAGCGCATCGAGGAGCTCCATCTCGAGACGCAGAACGCCCAGGCTCAGGTAAGCGACGCGGAGCCGTCGTACGCCGGCCTCGGCGCGCGTGTCGAGAAGATCCTCCGCCTCGCCGAGGAAGAGGCCAAGGATCTGCGCGAGGAGGCCCGTCGGGCGGCCGAGCAGCACCGTGAGCTCGCCGAGTCGGCGGCCCAGCAGGTACGCAACGACGCAGAATCGTTCGCTGCGGAGCGCAGGGCCAAGGCCGAGGACGAGGGCGTCCGGATCGTCGAGAAGGCCAAGAGCGAGGCGTCGCAGCTGCGTTCCGAGGCCCAGAAGGACGCGCAGTCCAAGCGTGAGGAGGCGGACGCGCTCTTCGAGGAGACCCGTGCGAAGGCCGCGCAGGCCGCCGCCGACTTCGAGACGAACCTCGCCAAGCGGCGTGAGCAGTCCGAGCGTGACCTCGCCTCGCGTCAGCAGAAGGCCGAAAAGCGCCTCGCCGAGATCGAGCACCGCGCGGAGCAGCTGCGCCTCGAGGCGGAGAAGCTGCGCACCGACGCCGAGCGCCGTGCGCGTCAGACCGTCGAGACCGCTCAGCGTCAGGCCGAGGACATCGTCGCGGACGCGAACGCCAAGGCCGACCGGATCCGCTCGGAATCCGAGCGCGAGCTCGCCGCGCTGACCAACCGCCGCGACTCGATCAACGCCCAGCTGACCAACGTCCGCGAGATGCTGGCCACGCTGACGGGTGCCGCGGTGGCCGCCGCCGGCTCTCCGGCGGAGGACGAGCCGATCTCCCGTGGGGTCCCGGCTCAGCAGTCCCGCTAGGCGCTGACCGGTAACGACATCAATGGCCCGCATTCCCGTGGGGGGTGCGGGCCTTTGTCGTGCGAGTGCGGGTCGTACGTGGTTGCTCCCACGGCGCCGCACACGACAACGGCGCTTCGTCCCCGCCGCACTGCTCCCCCGCGCCCACTCAGGTGGCAGCCCCCACAAGCCGGTCTTAGCGTGGCCGCATGATCGAGCTGGAGGGACTGACCAAGCGTTACGGCGACAAGACCGCGGTCGACGACCTCACCTTCGCCGTGCGGCCCGGCATCGTGACCGGATTCCTCGGGCCCAACGGGGCCGGGAAGTCGACCACCATGCGGATGATCCTCGGACTCGACCACCCCACGGCCGGCCGGGTACGGATCGACGGCAAGCGGTACGAGCAGCTCAAGGACCCGCTGACGTATATGGGGGCACTGCTCGACGCCAAGGGCGTGCATGGCGGGCGCAGTGCCTTCAACCATCTGCTGTGCCTCGCGCAGAGCAACGGGATCCCGAAGAGCCGGGTGAGCGAGGTGCTGGACACCGTCGGGCTCACGGCGGTGGCGCGGAAGAAGGCCAAGGGGTTCTCGCTGGGCATGGGACAGCGGCTCGGGATCGCCGGGGCGCTGCTCGGGGATCCGCGGATCCTGATGTTCGACGAGCCGGTGAACGGGCTCGACCCGGAAGGGATCCACTGGATCCGGAACCTGATGAAGTCGCTGGCCGCCCAGGGCCGGACCGTGTTCGTCTCCTCCCACCTGATGAGCGAGATGGCGCTGACCGCCGATCACCTCGTCGTCATCGGGCAGGGGCGGCTGCTCGCCGACACCTCCATGGCGGACTTCATCCGGACGAACTCGCGGTCGTACGTCCGGATCCGCTCTCCCCAGCGCGAGCGGCTGCTCGATGTGCTGCACCAGGCCGGGATCACCGTCGTCGAGACGGGGACCGGGGCGCTTGAGGTGGAGGGCGCGAAGGCCGAGCCGATCGGGGAACTGGCCGCGCAGCACGGGATCGTGCTGCACGAGCTGAGCATCCAGCAGGCCTCACTGGAGGAGGCGTTCATGCAGTTGACGGCGGAGTCCGTGGAATACCACGCACATGCCGACTCGACCCCGGTGCCGCAGGCCTGGGGTGCCGGCTGGGACAGGGGGGCGTGATGGCGGTCGTCACCCAGGTCGTACGGTCCGAGTGGACCAAGATCCGGTCGGTCTCCTCGACGGTGTGGACGCTCTCGCTGGCCGTGGTCGTCAGCGTGGCGCTCGGGATGCTGCTCTCCGCGCTGGCCAACAGCCAGTTCGGCAACATGCCCGCGCGGGAACGGCTCTCCTTCGACCCGACGAACATCAGCTTCGCCGGGATGACCCTCGGTCAGCTCGCGATGATCGTGTTCGGGGTGCTGGTGGTGGCGAACGAGTACAGCACCGGCATGATCCGCACCTCACTGGCCGCCGTACCGCAGCGGGCCACCTTCCTCTTCAGCAAGATCGCGGTGGCGACCGGCCTGGCGCTGGTCGTCGGCATGGTGACCAGCTTCGCCGCCTTCTTCCTCGGGCAGGCCATGCTCGGCTCCCACCGGGCACAGCTCGGCGACACCGGGGTGCTGCGCGCGGTCGTCGGCGGCGGGCTCTACATGACGCTCATCGCGATGTTCTCCATGGGCGTGGCCGCGATGCTGCGCTCGCCGATGCTGTCGCTGGGCATCCTGATGCCGTTCTTCTTCCTCATCTCCAACATCCTCGGCAACGTCGACGCGACCAAGAAGATCGGCCGGTTCCTGCCGGACCAGGCGGGCAGTCACATCATGCAGGTGGTGCCGAGAGTCGGCGACGACGTCCCGTACGGGCCCTGGGGCGGCCTCGGGATCATGGGGCTGTGGGTGGTCGCCGCGCTGGCCGGCGGGTATGTCCTGCTGAAGAAACGGGACGCCCAGTGACCGGACCGGGACCGACCGGCTTTACCAGCTCTTGATGGGAACCGTC
This sequence comes from Streptomyces sp. NPDC111744, assembly GCF_055634995.1. Taxonomy (NCBI): domain Bacteria; kingdom Bacillati; phylum Actinomycetota; class Actinomycetes; order Kitasatosporales; family Streptomycetaceae; genus Streptomyces; species Streptomyces sp. NPDC111744. The sequence continues at coordinate 61,287 of NZ_JBVKCG010000025.1, read as the reverse complement.
AGCGTCCGGATATCCTCCTAACCCTTACGGGGGCGTCTGCCCTGCTGTCCTGATCCTTTCGATGGGTGCGGAGCATGATCGAGGCTGTCGGCCTGACCAAGCGCTACGGCGACAAGACCGCCGTCTACAACCTTTCCTTCCAGGTACGGCCCGGCGCCGTCACCGGCTTCCTCGGGCCCAACGGCTCGGGCAAGTCGACGACCATGCGGATGATCCTGGGTCTGGACAACCCGACCGCCGGCGCGGTGACGATCGGCGGCTACCCCTACCGCCGGCTCCCCAACGCCGCCCGCCAGGTCGGCGCGCTGCTCGACGCGAAGGCGGTGCACGGCGGCCGGTCCGCCCGCAACCACCTGCTCTCCCTGGCCCAGCTGTCCGCCATCCCGGCCCGCCGGGTCGACGAGGTGCTCGGTGTGGTGGGCCTCCAGGACGTGGCCGGCAGGCGCTCCAAGGGCTTCTCGCTCGGCATGGGCCAGCGCCTCGGCATCGCCGCCGCACTGCTCGGCGACCCCCAGGTGCTGCTGTTCGACGAACCGGTCAACGGCCTCGACCCCGAGGGCATCCTCTGGGTGCGCAACCTGATGAGGTCCCTCGCCGCCGAGGGCCGTACGGTCTTCGTCTCCTCCCATCTGATGAGCGAGATGGCGCTCACCGCCGACCACCTCATCGTCATCGGGCGGGGCCAGCTGCTCGCCGACATGAGCGTGAAGGACTTCATTTCGGCCAATTCCGCCGACTTCGCGCGAGTGCGTACCCCGGACACCGAGCCGCAGCTGCGCGAGAAGCTCAGCTCGGCGCTCACCGAGGCCGGCGGCCATGTCCTGCCCGAGCAGGACGGGGCGCTCCGGGTGACCGGCCTGCCGCTGCCCCGGATCAGCGACCTCGCGCACGAGGCGGACGTACGGCTGTGGGAGCTCTCCCCGCACCAGGCCTCCCTCGAGGAGGCGTACATGCGGATGACGCAGGGCGCCGTCGACTACCGCTCCACCGTCGACCAGAGGACCGGCCTCCAGCAGCCGCTGCCGCCCGGCGCGCAGCCGCCGATGCCGGTGCCCGGGCAGGGCCAGCCCGGCTGGTACGCCCCTCCGCCGCCCCAGCAGGGCGGCCAGCCGTTCACGGCGCCGTACGGCGCACAGGGAGCGCCCGCAGGCGCGTACGGCGCCCCGCAGGCCCCTTACGGGGCTCCCCAGGCCGCCCCCAACCCCAACCCCTACGCCGCGCCGGCCCCGGCGCCCGCTCCGGCGCCCGCTGAATCGTCACAGCCGGCTCCCGCCACTCCCGCTCCCGCTCCCGCCCCCGCCGACCTGACCAAGCCCGAGGACGCCCGATGAGCACCCCCCAGCCCCCGATGCCACAGGCAGCCCCGGCCGCGCCCGACTGGCAGGCGGCGCCCGGCGGCCCGTACCCCGGTTACACCTCGCCGATCCCGGTGGTGCGCACTCACCTCGGGCACGCCATCGCCTCCGAGTGGACGAAGATCCGGTCGGTGCGTTCGACGATGTGGACGCTCGGTGTCTTCGTTCTCCTCGTCGTCGGCATCGGCCTGCTTGCCGCCGCGGTGGTCAGCAATTCCTCCTCGTCCAACGACCTGTCGGGCCAGAACGCGCTGTCACTCGGCTTCTTCGGGCTGCTGCTCGGCAGCATGTGCATCATTACGCTGGGCGTGCTGACCACGGCCTCCGAGTACGGCACCGGAATGATCCGTACGACGATGGTGGCCTGCCCCTCCCGCGCGCGTGTGCTCGCGGCGAAGGCGATCGTCTTCTTCGCGGTCGCGTTCGTGATCACCCTCGCGGCCAGCGCGTTCGTCGCCATGACACAGGTGTCGATGCTGAACGACGTCGCCCGGACGCCGACCGGTGGGGAATGGCTGAAGGGCACCGTCGGCGTCAGCCTCTACATCGCGCTGCTCGGGCTGCTCTCGCTGGTCATCGGCTCGATCATCCGGCACTCGGCGGGCGCCATCACGATCATGATCGGCGCGGTGCTCGCCCCGCTGGTGATCGCGCTGTTCATGTTCTCGGCGTCGCTGGAGAAGGTGCGCACCGCCCTGTTCGAGTACTCGATCCCGAACCAGCTGAGCGTCTTCTACTCCAACTCCCTCAGCGATTCCGGCCCTTCGGGCTGGGACCCGCTGTGGATCATCCTGGGCGTGACGGCCGTCGCGTTCGCCGGCGCCTACGCCCTGCTGGAGAAGCGGGACGTGTGAGTTCCGGCTTTCCCGCTAGAACCTCGGCGCGTTACGGGACCGCTGCACCCGCGTGGTGCGGCGGTCCTTCGCGTTCCAGCAGGCCTTGTGCCAGTGCCGGCGCTCGTCGACGCCCGAGTGCTCAGGCCAGGCCACCACGTGCGGGACGCCGGAGGCAATCATCTGGTCGCAGCCCGGGCAGCGGTATGTCTTGCCGACCGCGCTGGCGCCGGCCACGTGCCGCACGCTCCACTCCTCGCCCAGCCAGGCCTCGCTGGACTGCCAGCCGCCGTAACGGTCCGCGCGGTCGTCCTCGGCGCTCCGGCCGGAGGAGGAGGCTCCATTCGGGCCCTTGGGTCGGTTGCGACGCGGGGACACGGGACACCTCTCGGAGCTATACAGGAAGCAAGGGCTGTGTCCAGCCTACGACGCGCGCGCGGGGGTACGCGTAGGGCACCAACCCCCACAAGTCCCCCTCGAGGGCGACCCATTCTCCAGACAATCCGCAAATCTCTTCGCCAGGCCGTGTCCTCGGCACGTGTCAGACGGTTATGCCGGGTGGGGGAGCTCCGGGCAGGAGCCACGAAAGCGGGAAATGCGATGCGCGTAGGAAGTTTTGTGCTGGCGGCCCAGTTCCCGGGCCAGGGCCAAGGGGAGGCGTTGCACCGGGCGGTGCGCACGGCGGAAGTGGCCGAGGAGGCCGGGCTGGACGCGGTCTGGCTGGCCGAGCACCACTTCGTGCCGTACGGCACATGCCCGTCCGCGGTGACGCTGGCGGCTTTACTGCTGGGCCGCACCAGGCGCCTCAGGGTCGGTACGGCGGTGAGTGTACTGCCCACGGTCCACCCGGTGGCGCTCGGCGAACAGGCCGCACTGCTCCATGTGACGAGCGGCGGCCGCTTCTCGCTCGGCGTGGGCCGGGGTGGCCCCTGGGTGGATCTGGAGGTGTTCGGGGCCGGACTCGATGCGTACGAACACGGTTTCCCGGAATCACTCGAACTGCTGATGCGCTGGCTGCGCGAGCCGGCCGTGTCGGCCTCCGGGCCGCGCTTCTCGTTCCGTGAAGTCCCGGTCGTACCGCGCCCGTCGGAGGCGCTGACGGAGGCCCCGGGGCCGGAGGTGGTGCTCGCGTGCACCTCCCCCGCAAGCGTCCGGCTGGCCGCCGAGCAGGGGCTGCCGATGCTGCTCGGGATGCATGTGGGGGACGAGGAGAAGGCCGAGATGGTCGCGCTGTGGCGGCAGCACGCGCTGGCGGCCGGACGGCCGGCCGAGGAGGTCCTCGGCGCGGCCCATGTCTCGGCCGGCGTCTGCCAGATCGCCGACCGGCGCACCGACGCCGTGGAGACGCTGACGAAGGCGATGCCGGGCTGGCTGAGGCAGGGCCTGGAGGCCCATGTGACGGTGGACGGCCGGTTCCGCTCGATGCGCGACCCGCTCGCCTACACCGAACTGCTCTGCGGACTGCACCCGGTGGGGACCGCGCGGCTGTGCGCCGACCGGCTCGCGGCGACCTCCGAGCGGACCGGCATCTCCCGATTCGCCCTGCTGACCGAGGGCTCGGGGGACCTTGCGGCCACGGAGGAGAACGTACGACGGCTGGGTGCCGAAGTACTGCCGCACCTCCGGTGACCTCACACCTCCGCGGGGAGCTTGCCGCCCCAGTGACTGATTGCACCTCCCGCGTGTGGAGCGGCAAGCAAGCGGCTCACTGCGTCAGCAGTCCCGGAGCCCCGCGTCAGCAGTCCCGGAGCTCCGGGGACTGGTTCAGCAGCTGATTGCGCACCGAGGTGAAGCGGGCCAGCGTCTCGTCGACCGAGGCGTCCAGCGGGAACACCGCAACCCGGTGGCAGTTCTGGAAGGCCAGCCGCACACCGAAGTGCCGCTGCAGGGCGCCGCGTATGGCGTCACTCGCGAGCGCGCGCAGCAGCTGACCGCGTGCCTGCTCGTCCGGCGGGGGCGTCTGGTTGTCGGCGAACTCTCCGCCGTCCACCTTCAGCTGGGCCACCAGGGAGCTGATCATCTCCCATGCGTAGGGCAGGGAGGTCCGGACGCAGTCGACGAAATCTGCTTCGTCGACCTCGCCTCGCTCGGCCTGTTCGAGTAGGGCCGGTGAGACGTCGAGCGACATGGGTTCTCCTCTCGCACCCCCGAACAGCAGGGGTTGCCGGACAGATAAAGGAGTTCGCGATACCGAACACGCTGAGTACACAATTCGCGACCTCTCGTTTACTACGGTAGGCAACGGACGGTGACCCCACCAGGAGATTGCGTATATGCGACGGTCCCTTTAGGCACACAATCGGCCAGCCTTGAACGGAGGTGTGCAGGCGACTCGTCAGGACCGGTCGCGGGGGCCCGGTCGGAGGGCGGTGGGCGAATCGCGTGGAGGGCGGGGCGTCGAGTAGCGTTGCCGACCATGCGTCTCGTCATCGCCCGGTGCTCCGTCGACTACGCCGGCCGGCTCACCGCCCACCTTCCCTCGGCCCCCCGTCTGATCCTGGTCAAGGCGGACGGCAGCGTCTCGATCCACGCGGACGACCGGGCCTACAAGCCCCTCAACTGGATGTCGCCGCCGTGCACCCTCAAGGAGGAGACGGGGGAGTTTCCCGAGGGCACTGTGGGCGTCTGGACCGTCATCAACAAGGCGGGCGAGAAGCTCATCATCACGATGGAGGAGGTGCTGCACGACTCCTCGCACGAGCTGGGCGTGGACCCGGGCCTGATCAAGGACGGCGTGGAAGCGCACCTGCAGGAGCTGCTGGCCGACCGTATCGAGACGCTCGGCGAGGGTTACAGCCTCATCCGCCGCGAGTACATGACGGCGATCGGTCCGGTGGACATCCTCTGCCGGGACGCGGACGGCCAGACCGTGGCGGTCGAGATCAAACGCCGGGGCGAGATCGACGGCGTGGAACAACTCACCCGCTACCTGGACCTGCTGAACCGCGACCCTCACCTCGCCCCCGTCCGAGGCGTCTTCGCGGCCCAGGAGATCAAGCCCCAGGCCCGCGTGCTCGCCACGGACCGGGGCATCGGCTGCGCGATTCTCGACTACGACGCCCTGCGGGGCGTGCAGGACGACAAGCTGCGGTTGTTCTGAGGTCAGATCACCGTGCCGGCCGGGGTTCCGGGGGTGGTGCCCTCCGAGGCGCTCGACGTCGTGACGGTCGGGGAGCCGGTGGACGGGCCGCTTGCCGAGTTGGTTGTGGTGGGGGTGTCGCTCGGGCCCGACGACGACGGTGAGGGCGACTCGGGCGGCGTCGGTGACTCGGACGACTTCGAAGGGGTCGGCGACGGCGACTTCGAAACCGAATGTGTCGGTGTCGGCGACTTGGACGGCGAGTGGGTCGTACCTCCGCCCGACGAGCTCTTCGTCCCCGTCGGTGTGGCCGAAGGGGACGCCCCGTCCGACGGTGGTGTCGGGTCGTCCGAGGTGCCCAGGGTGCCGTCCGGGCCGGGGCCCGTCGGTGTGGTCGTCGCCGTGCCCGTGTCCCCCGTGCCCGGTGACTGCTTGGGGTCGGCGCCCAGGCTGCCGTCGCCCGTGCCCTCGCTCGCCGACGGGTTGACGCTCACGTTGTTGGCCGGGTTGTCGGCGTTGTCGTGGGAGGTCATGCCGAGCCCCACCACCGTGCCGAGGACCGCGGTGAGGAGCACGCCCGAGCCCACCGCCACCAGGTTGCGGCGGGCGATGCGTACCAGACCGCTGCCGCCCCGGACCGGCGGCGACTGCTCCGGCACGCGGCGGGTGACCAGTGTGTCCGAGATCGGGGAGTGGACGGCCGGGAAGGGCGTCGTGACGCCGCCCGCCGGGGATATGGACTCCTCGTGGCGGGCGTCGGGGATCTCGTCGCCCGCCATCGCGGCGAGGCTGGGAAGGGCCTCGCCCGAGCGGTCGGCGACCAGCGCCAGCGCACGTCGGCCGGCCGTCGTACCCCGCTTGTCGGAGAGCGCCCCGCGCAGCCCGATGGAGGTCTCCAACTCGGCCCGGGCCCGGTCCAGCTGACCGTCGCAGAGCGCGAGTATCCCCAACTCGTGGTGGAAATAGGCCTGATCCCCTACCTCGCCGGCGAGGCGGGAGGCCTCCGCACCGGCCCGCAGCGCGCGTTCCCAGGCGCTCCACTGCAGCCCGGCCGCGAACGCGGGGGCGGCCGTGCGGGCCAGTCGTACCGGGGTGGACTCCTCGTCCTCGGCCGGGGGCACGGTGACGGGGACGAGGACCGCCAGGGCGGCGAGGACCGCGTCGGCCTCGGCGCACACCCGGTCCGGTGTGACGGAGGGGTGCCCGGCCCACCAGGAGTAGTGCTGTCCTGCGGTGAGCGCCTGGGCCTCGATGTCGTCGGCGTACCCGGCGGCCTCCAGCTGCTGCTGGACACCCGCGGCGAGCCGGTAGCGGGAGCCGACCGCCGATACCAGTCCGCAGCCCGCCAGTTCACCGAGGGCGGCGTCGGCGTGGGTGTCGCCGACGAGGGCGGGCAGATGGGCTTGGTGCGGGACCTCGCCGCCGAGGGCGACCGCGAAGCGCAGGGTGGCGCGCGCGGAGGCGCTGAGGCGGGAGGCGAGCAGCGGGGCGGGTGCGGCGGCCTCGCCGAGGGACGGGAGCGGGACGTCGTCGGTCGCCTCGGTGTCGAAGGGCACGTCGACCGGGAGGTCGGACAGCTGGGAGGCAAAGACGCCGAACTCGTCGACGGCGCCCGTGCTGGCCCGCAGGTGGTCGCGCTGTCGCAGCAGCGCACCCGCCTGGACGAACCGCAGTGGCAGGCCCTCGGACTCGAACCAGAGGTCGCCGGCCCAGTTGGCCTCCTCCTCGCTGAGCACCCGGCCGACCGCGCGCTCCAGGATGTCCACGCCCCCGGCCCGCTCCAGGCCGCTGAGGAAGACCTCCTCGACGGCGGAGTCGGCGGAGGGCGCCGGCACGTCCGGGGTGGCGCTGATCAGGAACGCGCACTCTGGGGTGGCGTCGATCAGCTCGTCGAGCCCGGAGCCGCCGAACTCGATGTCGTCGAGGACGACGACCGCGCCGATGTCACGGACCAGTTCGAAAAGCTCGTCGGGTTCGGGGCGGTGCGCGGGCGCCTTGTAGACGGCGTAGAAGAGGTCGTGGAGCAGGTCCGCGGGTGTGCGGTGGAAGCCGTTGAGGCGGACCACGCCGTCGGGGGCGAGGTCGGCGCAGTCGTCGGCGACCAGGTCGAGAAGCGCGGTGCGGCCGGAGCCCGAGGGCCCGGTGAGGCGCACGGAGCGGCCGCGGGCGAGGAGCCGCACCAGACGCTCGCGGTCGTCCTGGCGCTCCAGGAGCGGCAGCTCGGGCCGGGCGGGACCGGGCGGTACCGGCGGCCGGGCGGCGCGCTCGTACTCGGCGCGTTCGGCGGCGGTGCGCTTCTCCGGTCTGGCGGGGCGTTCGGTCGGCGGACAGGGTTCTATCTCGCTGCCGTCGACCGGGTTCACGGTCAGCAGGAAGTCGCCGGAGACCAGCCGCGCCGTGCGGACGAGTCCCGGCGCACTCTGGCCGAAGTCGTTGGTGAGGGATTCCCTCGGCGGGCGCTGGCGCGGCGTGCTGCCGTCGCCGTCATGGCCGTACGCCTCGGGTCCCGTGTTGATCGGGTCCATAGGTTCCTAGCCCCCCAAAAGCGTCGTGTGCCGTGAATTCGGGCCCCTCCCGGCCTTTGCACACTGCGCTGTCGCTTCTGGTCCGGGCCCGCGCTCGAAGGGTGGCAAGGTCAGCGGGCGACCGAACCCTAAACCTTCGCACAGTATCTACGACAGTCCGGGGTACCGCGCCGTCCAAGACATCACAGTCTCGTGAGGATTGCGCCTGACATGCGCTTGTGCGCCGTCCGTCCGGGTCACCCCCGTCGCCCGGTTCACACCGTGTCCCACCCGTTCGCCACCGCACACCCGGCCCCCGTGCGGCTCCCCGGTGCCGGTGTCACACCCGGGGCAACGACTCCACCCCGATACCCCCCTCGATCGCCAGGATCCGGTGCAGCCTGGTGGCCACCAACAGGCGCTGCATCTGCGGCGGTACGCCGCGCAGCACCAGGCGGCGGCCGCAGCGGCCGGCCCGCCGGTGGGCCCCCATGATCACCCCGAGTCCGGTGGCGTCCCAGGAGTCCAGCTCGGACAGGTCCAGCACCAGATCGCCGACTCCGTCGTCGACGGCCGAGTGCAGGACCGTACGGGCGTCCGCCGCGCTGCGCACGTCGAGGCGGCCCCCGACGACCAGCTCGGCGTGGTCGCCCCTGATGTGCATATGCGCTCCCCGAGAGTGCGTGTCCTACTCCGTGAAAGTGATGTCCGGTGATGCACCCTCTGACTGCGTTCGACGGTCAGAGGTTGCCATCTGTAAGCGAACCGATACCGAATTCACCCCCAGGAGTGAAACTCCCGGGGCTTGTGCGTTTTCGGAGGCGGTTTCAGTACGTGTAGAAGCCCTGCCCGCTCTTACGCCCGATGTCACCGGCGTCAACCATCCGGCGCATCAGCTCCGGAGGTGCGAACTTCTCGTCCTGCGACTCGGTGTAGATGTTGCTGGTGGCGTGCAGCAGGATGTCGACTCCGGTGAGGTCCGCCGTGGCCAGCGGACCCATGGCGTGACCGAAGCCCAGCTTGCAGGCGAGGTCGATGTCCTCGGCGGTGGCGACGCCCGACTCGTACAGCTTGGTGGCCTCGACGACGAGCGCGGAGATCAGCCGGGTCGTCACGAAGCCGGCGACATCCCGGTTGACGACGATGCAGGTCTTGCCGGTGGACTCGGCGAACTCCCGCGCGGTGGCGAGGGTTTCGTCACTCGTCTTGTAGCCGCGGACCAGTTCCACGAGCTGCATCATCGGCACCGGCGAGAAGAAGTGGACGCCGACGACCCGCTCGGGATGCTCGGTGGCTGCCGCGATCTTGGTGATCGGGATGGCGGAGGTGTTGGAGGCGAGCACGGCGTCCGGGCGCACGATCTTGTCGAGCGCGCGGAAGATCTCGTGCTTGACCTCCAGCTTCTCGAAGACGGCCTCGACGACGATGTCGGCGTCGGCGACCGCGTCCAGGTCGGTGGTCGTGGTGATCCGGGCCAGGGCGGCGTCGGCGTCGTGCGCCTCCAGCTTCCCCTTGCTCACGAACTTCTCGTACGAGGCCTGGATGCCCCCCGTGGCACGGTCCAGGACCTCGTCGGTGACGTCACGCAGGACCACGTCCCAGCCGGCCTGCGCGGCGACCTGGGCGATGCCGGAACCCATCAAGCCGGCCCCGATGACGGCAAGCTTCCGTGCCACTCCGCTCCCCTTACACGCTGTTTAGGTATGCCTCTTGGGCGGGACCCTAGCGCTCGTGAGGGGCCGGGAAACCCGGTAAGTAACGCGTGTCACGGTCTCAGGGCGTGAGACAACCGTCACGTCTCGTCAGCCGTGCCCTGCGGCAGGGTTCCTTACCCGCCAGGTCCCGCGTAACTAGGCTGGCCGTATGGTCAATCTGACGCGCATCTACACCAGGACCGGCGACCAGGGCACCACCGCCCTCGGGGACATGAGCCGGGTCGCCAAGACCGATCTGCGGATCTCGGCGTACGCGGACGCCAACGAGGCGAACGCGGTGATCGGGACGGCGATCGCGCTGGGCGGGCTGGACGAGGAGGTCGTCAAGGTGCTCACCCGGGTGCAGAACGACCTCTTCGACGTCGGCGCGGACCTGTCCACGCCCGTGGTGGAGAACCCGGAGTTCCCGCCGCTGAGGGTGGAGCAGTTCTACGTCGACAAGCTGGAGGCGGACTGCGACCGGTTCAACGAGCGGCTGGAGAAGCTCCGTTCGTTCATCCTGCCCGGCGGCACCCCCGGCGCGGCCCTGCTCCACCAGGCCTGCACGGTCGTCCGGCGGGCCGAGCGGTCGACGTGGGCCGCGCTGGAGGCGCACGGCAAGGTGATGAACCCGCTGACCGCGACCTATCTCAACCGGCTGTCGGACCTACTGTTCATCCTTGCCCGCACGGCCAACAAGGGCGTCGGGGACGTGCTGTGGGTCCCCGGAGGGGAGCGCTGAACCCGGCTTCGCAGAGTCCGGCTTCCCGTCCGGCCGCTTCTTCGGCCAGAGCACATACGTCACCGCGATCACGCCATGGAGGCCGACGGCCCTGAGCGCCACCCACTGGAAGGTCCGCAGGGACGAGGTGTCGCCGTCGCCGACGTACCGGATCGCGGCCTGGAGCAGGGCGCAGGCGACCGCCGCCATCAGGACCGTGCGCAGCCACAGTGTGCCCTCGTGGCGGGCGCGCGCCATGCCGTAGCGGGGCGGCTTCGGCGGGCGCGGGGCACCGGCCAGGCGGTGCGCCGCGTGGCCGTCCAGCCAGCGGATCGTGTAGTGGCCGTAGGCGACGGTGAAGCCGATGTAGAGCGCGGCCAGGCCGTGCTCCCAGCCGGGTTCGGCGCCGTTGCGCAGATCGGCGGCGGTGACCACGAACAGGACGAGTTCGAGGACGGGCTCGCCGAGCAGCAGTACGACGCTGGTGCGACGCCGTTTCAGCAGGTACCGGACGGTCAGGCCGGCCGCGAGCAGCACCCAGAAGGCCACTTCGCAGACGATGATCAGGGCGACGATCACGGTTCGCTCCTCACCGGGGATTCGCCGGGGTCTCGGTCACCCCTCCAGGCTCCCGGCGCCGGCCGGCCGGCGCGTCGGCGGCGGTGACGAGCCGGCAGTACATCGAAAGATGCAGTCCGGGACCCTTCTCGCGGTGCAGGCGGACGCCGCGCGGGCCGTGTTGGATGGAGCCATGGCCCCGCGACTCCCCCGACCGCACCGCTTCGACGTGTACGTCGCCGTCGGCGGCCTGCTCGGCGGGCTGCTGCTGGTGGGGCTCGGGCTGGAGACCCGGTCGCGCGACTACCCGCTCACCTTTTTCGCCGGCCCGTGGCCGGTGCTGGTCCCGCTGTGTGTGACGGCCTGCTGCGAGCTGGCCCGCCGCACCGCACCGCGCGCCGCCCTGCTCACCGGCACGGCCGCCATCTGCGCGGACCAGGTCACCCAGGGCAGTCTCGCCACGGTCCTGATGTTCACCGACCTGGTGTACGCGGCCGTCCTCTACGGGCCGCCCGCCTCGGCCCGCCGCATCCCCTGGATCACCGGGCTGCTCACGGTGGCCGGGACGCTGGTGCCGTTCGCGGTGTGGCGGGTGCCGGAGGCGCTGCTGATCGGGGTGGTCACCGGGATCGTGGCGTTCGGCCCTGCGGCCACCGGCTGGATCGTGCGCGACCACCGGGACGCCGCCACGGCCGCCCGGCTGCGCGCCGAACAGACCGCGCTGCTGGCCGAGACGGACCGGATCCAGGCGGTCGCCGCGGAGCGCGCGCGGACGGCGCGGGATCTGCACGACCTGGTCGCGGGCCATCTGTCGGCGATCGCCCTGCACTCCACGGCCGCGCTGTCGATCGACGAGCCGGGCACCTCGAAGGAGGCTCTGTCCGTCATCCGGGAGAACAGCGTGGCGGGTCTGGCGGAGATGCGGCGGCTCATCGGCATCCTGCGGGAGGCGGGCGGCGGCGACGGGGAGCCCGCGGCCACCCCCACCCTGGACGGCCTTCCCGCGCTGGTCGACAGTTCCCGCACGAACGGCCTGGACGTCGTTCTGGACAGCGGGCCGCCGGGGGTCCCGGCGTCGTCGAAGGTCCCCGCACCCGTGGAGCTGGCCGCCTACCGGATCGTCCAGGAGTCCCTCACCAACGCGCTCAAGCACGCCCGCCCCGGCCGGGTCACGGTCACCCTCGCCCGCCGGGACGGTGTCCTCGACGTCCGGGTGACCAGCCCGTACGGCGACCGGGACGGGCCGCGGGTGCCCGGTTCCGGCGCCGGTCTGATCGGCATGCGGGAGCGGACCGCGCTGCTCGGCGGCACCTTCGCGGCCGGGCCCGACGGAGCACTGTGGGCCGTACACGCCACCCTCCCGCTGAGCCCGCCGAATCCCCTGAGTCCTCTGACCCTTCCCGGCGAAGGAGCGAGCGAATGATCCGTGTCCTGGTCGCCGAGGACCAGTCGGCCGTACGGGCAGGACTCGTCCTCATCCTGCGCAGCGCGCCCGATGTCGAGGTGGTCGGGGAGGCGGCGGACGGCGAGCAGGCGGTGGCGCTGGCCCGGGAGCTGCGGCCGGATCTGGTGCTGATGGATGTTCAGATGCCGCGCCTGGACGGGGTGTCGGCGACCCGTGAGGTGGTCGCGGAGGGGCTCGCGGACGTCCTGGTGCTGACCACCTTCGACCTCGACGAGTATGTGTTCGGGGCGCTGCGGGCGGGCGCCGCCGGGTTTCTGCTGAAGAACACGGACGCGCGGGACCTGCTGGCGGCGGTACGGACGGTGGCGCGGGGCGAGGGGATCGTCGCGCCGGCCGTGACGCGGCGGCTGATCGCGGAGTTCGCGGCCCGGCCGGTGCGGGGGCCGAGGGCCGATCCGGCGGTCATTGACGGCCTCACCCGGCGCGAGCGCGAGGTGCTGTCGTGTCTCGGCGAGGGGCTGTCCAACGCCGACATCGGGGTGCGGCTCACCATGGCCGAGGCCACGGTGAAGACGCACGTCAGCCGGTTGCTGGCGAAGCTGGCGCTGCGCAGCCGGGTGCAAGCGGCGGTACTGGCCAAGGAGTTGGGGATCTAGGTCCGGTTTCACCAGAGTGGTCCAGACCTATTGACCGGTGGTCCAGACCTTTCTATTCTCGCGGCACTGTGGGCGCGAAGGCTCAGTCGTGCCCCCCAACTCCCCATAGGAGGCGCAGGATGCGCTTCAGACACAGAGCCGCGGCAGGGTTCGCGACCCTGTTGCTCCCGCTGGCCGGCCTGGTCGGCCTCGCGGGTCCCGCCCAGGCCGCGACGACCGCCACCGCCACCTACACCAAGACCCAGGACTGGGGTACCGGCTTCGGCGGCCAGTGGACGGTCAAGAACACCGGTACCACGTCGATCAGTTCCTGGACCGTCGAGTGGGACTTCCCCTCCGGGACCTCGGTCACCTCCGCCTGGGACGCGGACGTCACCTCCTCCGGCACCCACTGGACCGCCAAGAACAAGTCCTACAACGGCTCCATCGCCCCCGGCGCCTCGGTCTCCTTCGGCTTCAACGGCGCGGGTTCCGGCTCCCCGAGCAACTGTCTGCTCAACGGCGCCAGTTGCGACGGCGGCACCACCGTCCCCGGTGACGCGGCCCCCTCCGCGCCCGGCACCCCGACCGCCTCCGCCATCACCGACACCTCGGTGAAGCTGAGCTGGTCCGCAGCCACCGACGACAAGGGCGTCAAGAACTACGACGTGCTGCGCGACGGCAAGGTCGTCTCGACGGTGACCACCACGTCGTACTCCGACACGGGTCTCACGGCCGGCACCGACTACTCCTACACCGTCCAGGCCCGCGACACCGCCGACCAGACGGGGCCGGTCAGCGGCGCGGTCGCCGTACACACCACGGGCGGCACGACCACTCCCCCGCCCACCGGCTCCAAGGTCAAGCTCGGCTACTTCACCGAGTGGGGCATCTACGGCCGCAACTACCAGGTCAAGAACCTGGTGACGTCCGGCTCCGCGGCCAAGATCACGCATATCAACTACGCCTTCGGCAACGTGACGAACGGCCAGTGCGCGATCGGCGACGCCTACGCCGACTACCAGAAGACGTTCACCGCCGACCAGTCGGTCAGCGGCGTCGCCGACGCCTGGGACCAGCCGCTGGCCGGCAACTTCAACCAGCTGCGCGAACTCAAGGCCAAGTACCCGAACATCAAGATCCTGTGGTCCTTCGGCGGCTGGACCTGGTCCGGCGGCTTCGCCCAGGCGGCGGCCAACCCGACCGCGTTCGCCGACTCCTGCTACAACCTGGTCAAGGACCCGCGCTGGGCCGATGTCTTCGACGGCATCGACATCGACTGGGAGTACCCGAACGCCTGCGGGCTGAGCTGCGACACCAGCGGGTCCGCGGCCTACAAGAACCTCATGGCCGCGCTGCGCGCGAAGTTCGGCTCGAACAACCTGGTCACCGCGGCCACCACCGCGGACGGGACCTCCGGCGGCAAGATCGACGCCGCCGACTACGCGGGCGCGGCCCAGTACGTCGACTGGTACAACGTGATGACGTACGACTTCTTCGGCGCCTTCAACGCGAACGGCCCGACCGCCCCGCACTCCCCGCTCACCACGTACACCGGCATCCCGACGCCCGGCTTCACCACGGCCGACGCGATCGCCAAGTTCAAGGCGAAGGGCGTCCCCGCGAGCAAGCTGCTGATCGGCATCGGCTTCTACGGCCGCGGCTGGACCGGCGTCACCCAGTCCGCACCGGGCGGCACGGCGACCGGCCCGGCGGCGGGCACCTACGAACAGGGCATCGAGGACTACAAGGTCCTCAAGACGTCCTGCCCGGCCACCGGCACCGTCGCGGGCACGGCATACGCCTACTGCGGCAACAACTGGTGGTCGTACGACACGCCCTCGACGATCGCCGGGAAGATGAGCTGGGCCAAGTCCCAGGGTCTCGGGGGTGCGTTCTTCTGGGAGTTCAGCGGTGACACCAGCGACGGCGAACTGGTGAGCGCCATCAACTCGAACCTGTCGTAACCCTCTTAAGCAACATTGACGCTCCCCCAGACTTCGTCCGGGGGACCCCCACCCAGCGGGTGAATGCGGCTACGCCACATTCACCCGCTGTCCGGGCGGGGCTGCCTCCAGCCACGCGAGGAATCCGGTCAGCGCGTCGTCGCTCATGGCGAGTTCGAGGCGGGTGCCCCGATGGGTACAGGCGAGGATCACGGCGTCGGAGAGCAGCGCCATTTCCTCCTCGCCCTCGGGGAGACGGCGGCCATCCACCTCGATCCGGTCGCGGGACAGGACCCGGCGGGGGCGGTAGGCGTAGGAGAAGACGCGGTACCACTCGACGCTGTCGCCGTTGTAGCGGGCGACGCCGTAGCTCCAGCCCTTGCCGCTGTTGTCCGGTTTCTCGGGGATGTCCCAGCGCAGGGAACAGTCGAAGGTGCCGCCGGAGCGCTGGATCAGTCTGCGCCGCAGTCCGAACAGGAAGAGTCCCACCACCACGAGCGCGACCACGATTCCGCACACAGTCAGAGCGAGGACCATCGGCACCGACCTCCTCGTCTCCTAGGTAATGGAACGTAAAAAGACCCAGATCTACCTCAGCCGCGGCTGGGACCGGATTGGCTCCGGTCCCAGCCGCGGCTGAGTTACGTCAACGCATACGCGCAGTGTGTCAGCGCGCCGTCGCCGCCCGCAGACGGACGTCGGCGCGTCGCTCGGCGGTGGCGTCGCCTTCCGCCTTCGCGCGCTCCAGCTCCCGCTCCGCGCGCTGGACGTCGATCTCGTCCGAGAGCTCGGCGATCTCGGCCAGCAGCGACAGTTTGTCGTCCGCGAACGAGATGAAACCGCCGTGCACCGCGGCGACGACCGTCCCACCTTCACTCGTACGGATGGTCACCGGGCCCGACTCCAGCACACCCAGCAGCGGCTGGTGACCGGGCATGACGCCGATGTCGCCGGACGTGGTGCGCGCGACGACCAGGTTGGCCTCGCCGGACCAGACCTGACGGTCGGCGGCGACCAGCTCGACATGCAGCTCAGCAGCCAAAGGTGGCTCCTCGGGTCACCACCCGGTGGAATCACCGGGTGTTGGATACAAGTCTAATGGGCGTGAGTGAGGGGGCGGGACGCGCCCGCCCCCTCACACGAACTCAGAGAGTTCAGGAGACGCCCAGCTCCTTGGCGTTCGCCTTCAGGTCCTCGAGACCACCGCACATGAAGAACGCCTGCTCGGGGAAGTGGTCGTACTCGCCGTCGCAGATCGCGTTGAACGCGGCGATCGACTCGTCGAGCGGCACGTCCGAGCCGTCCACACCGGTGAACTGCTTGGCGACGTGGGTGTTCTGGGACAGGAAGCGCTCCACGCGACGGGCACGGTGGACGACGAGCTTGTCCTCCTCGCCGAGCTCGTCGATACCGAGGATCGCGATGATGTCCTGCAGGTCCTTGTACTTCTGCAGGATCGTCTTCACGCGCATGGCCGCGTTGTAGTGGTCCGCGGCGATGTAGCGCGGGTCCAGGATCCGGGACGTGGAGTCCAGCGGGTCCACGGCCGGGTAGATGCCCTTCTCGGAGATCGGACGGGAGAGCACCGTCGTCGCGTCGAGGTGGGCGAAGGTGGTGGCCGGGGCCGGGTCGGTCAGGTCGTCCGCGGGGACGTAGATCGCCTGCATCGAGGTGATCGAGTGACCGCGGGTCGAGGTGATGCGCTCCTGGAGGAGACCCATCTCGTCGGCCAGGTTCGGCTGGTAGCCCACCGCGGACGGCATGCGGCCGAGCAGGGTGGAGACCTCGGAACCGGCCTGCGTGAAGCGGAAGATGTTGTCGATGAAGAACAGCACGTCCTGCTTCTGGACGTCACGGAAGTACTCGGCCATGGTGAGGCCGGCCAGCGCGACGCGCAGACGGGTGCCCGGGGGCTCGTCCATCTGACCGAAGACCAGGGCGGTCTTGTCGATGACGCCCGAGTCGGTCATCTCCTCGATGAGGTCGTTGCCCTCACGGGTGCGCTCACCGACACCGGCGAACACGGAGACACCGTCGTGGTTGTTGGCGACACGGTAGATCATCTCCTGGATGAGCACCGTCTTGCCGACGCCGGCACCGCCGAACAGACCGATCTTGCCACCCTTGACGTACGGGGTGAGCAGGTCGATGACCTTGACGCCGGTCTCGAACATCTCGGTCTTCGACTCGAGCTCGTCGAAGTTCGGGGCCTTGCGGTGGATCGGCCAGCGCTCGCCGTCGTACTGCTCGTCGACGTTGAGCACCTCACCGAGGGTGTTGAACACCTTGCCCTTGGTGAAGTCTCCGACCGGGACCGAGATGGCGGAGCCGGTGTCGGTCACCTGGGCCTGGCGGACCAGACCGTCGGTGGGCTGCATGGAGATGGTGCGGACCAGGCCGTCACCCAGGTGCTGGGCGACCTCCAGGGTCAGCGTCTTCCGCTCGCCGTCCTTGGCCGGGTCGGCCACCTCGACGTGCAGGGCGTTGTAGATCTCCGGCATCGCGTCGACGGGGAACTCCACGTCGACGACCGGGCCGATGACCCGGGCGACGCGGCCCGTAGCCGTCGCGGTCTCAACAGTGGTGGTCATTTATCGGTCACTCCCCGCGGTCGCGTCGGCCAGGGCACTGGCGCCACCGACGATCTCGCTGATTTCCTGGGTGATTTCGGCCTGGCGGGCCGCGTTGGCAAGCCGGGAGAGCGTGTTGATCAGATCTCCCGCGTTGTCGGTGGCCGACTTCATCGCGCGCCGCGTGGCGGCGTGCTTCGAAGCGGCCGACTGGAGCAGCGCGTTGTAGATACGGCTCTCCACATAGCGCGGCAGCAGGGCGTCGAGGACGTCCTCCGCCGAGGGCTCGAAGTCGTACAGCGGGAGGATCTCGCCCTGGGGCTTCTCCTCGGCCACCTCTTCGAGACGCAGCGGCAGCAGCCGGGCGTCGAGTGCGGTCTGGGTCATCATCGACACGAACTCGGTGTAGACGATGTGGAGTTCATCCACACCGCCGTCCTCGGTCGGCGTCTCGATGGCCTCGATCAGGGGCGCCGCGACCTTCTTGGCGTCCGCGTACGACGGCTCGTCGGTGAAGCCCGTGAACGACTCCGAGATCTTGCGCTCACGGAAGTTGTAGTGGGCGACACCGCGGCGGCCGACGATGTACGTGTCGACCTCCTTGCCCTCGCGCTCCAGGCGCTCGGTCAGCTGCTCCGCCGCCTTGATGGCGTTGGAGTTGAAGGCACCGGCCAGACCGCGGTCGCTCGTGAGGAGCAGAACCGCGGCGCGGGCCGGGTTCTCCGCCTCCGTGGTGAGCGGGTGCTTGGTGTTCGAACCCGTACCGACCGCCGTGACCGCGCGGGTGAGCTCGGTCGCGTACGGCGTGGAGGCCGCCACCTTGCGCTGCGCCTTGACGACGCGCGAGGCGGCGATCATCTCCATCGCCTTGGTGATCTTCTTGGTCGCGCTGACGGATCGGATGCGACGCTTGTAGACCCGGAGCTGAGCTCCCATGAGTCAGGTCCCTTCCTTACGTCACTTGGCGGCAGCGGCAGGAGTGTCCTCGCCGAGCAGCCTGCCGTCCGAGGTCTCGAACTGCTTCTTGAACTCGGCGATGGCGTCCGCGATGGCCGTCAGGGTGTCGTCGGACATCTTGCCGCCCTCGCGGATGGAGGCGAGCAGGCCCGACTCCTTGCGGTGCAGGTAGTCGAGGAGCTCGCGCTCGAAGCGGCGGACGTCGGCGACCGGAACGTCGTCCATCTTGCCGGTGGTGCCGGCCCAGACCGAGACGACCTGGTCCTCGGTGGACATCGGCTGGTACTGGTCCTGCTTGAGCAGCTCGACCATGCGCTGTCCGCGCTCCAGCTGCGACTTCGACGCGGCGTCCAGGTCGGAACCGAAGGCGGCGAACGCCTCCAGCTCACGGAACTGGGCGAGGTCCACGCGAAGACGGCCGGAGACCTGCTTCATCGCCTTGTGCTGCGCGGAACCACCGACTCGGGAGACGGAGATACCGACGTTCAGCGCGGGGCGCTGACCGGCGTTGAACAGGTCCGACTCCAGGAAGCACTGGCCGTCGGTGATGGAGATGACGTTGGTCGGGATGAACGCCGAGACGTCGTTGGCCTTGGTCTCGACGATCGGCAGACCGGTCATCGAGCCCGCTCCCATGTCGTCGGAGAGCTTGGCGCAACGCTCAAGGAGACGGGAGTGCAGGTAGAAGACGTCACCCGGGTAGGCCTCACGGCCCGGCGGGCGGCGCAGCAGCAGCGACACGGCGCGGTAGGCGTCGGCCTGCTTCGACAGGTCGTCGAAGATGATCAGGACGTGCTTGCCGGCGTACATCCAGTGCTGGCCGATGGCCGAACCCGTGTACGGCGCCAGGTACTTGAAGCCGGCCGGGTCGGACGCCGGGGCGGCGACGATGGTGGTGTACTCCAGCGCGCCGTTCTCCTCCAGCGAGCGGCGGACCGACGCGATGGTCGAGCCCTTCTGGCCGATGGCGACGTAGATGCAGCGGACCTGCTTCTTCGGGTCGCCCGAGCGCCAGTTGTCGCGCTGGTTGATGATGGTGTCGACGGCCAGGGCGGTCTTGCCGGTCTGGCGGTCGCCGATGATCAGCTGACGCTGGCCGCGGCCGACCGGGGTCATGGCGTCGACGGCCTTGTAGCCGGTCTCCATCGGCTCGTGCACCGACTTGCGCTGCATGACCGTGGGAGCCTGCAGTTCAAGAGCGCGGCGGCCGTCGGTCTCGATCTCGCCGAGGCCGTCGATCGGATTGCCGAGCGGGTCGACGACGCGGCCGAGGTAGCCCTCGCCGACCGCGACGGAGAGGACCTCACCGGTGCGGTGCACCGGCTGCCCCTCCTCGATGCCGCTGAACTCACCGAGGACGACGCAGCCGATCTCGCGCTCTTCCAGGTTCAGCGCGAGGCCGAGGGTGCCGTCCTCGAACTTCAGCAGTTCGTTGGCCATGGCCGAGGGCAGGCCCTCGACCTTCGCGATGCCGTCGCCGGCAAGGGTGACCGTACCGACCTCCTCGCGCGAGGCCGCGTCCGGCTTGTACGACTGGACGAAGTTCTCCAGCGCGTCCCGGATCTCCTCCGGCCGGATCGTGAGCTCCGCCATCTGGGTTCCCTGCTCTCCTTGTTGGGCCCGAAGTTTCACTTGGGGGGTCTGGGGGCGACCCCCAGGATTCTTCATGTACGGCCCAACCCGGGCCGTCGTAAGTACGTACTGCTTGTTCTCGACTACCGAGGTGCTAGCTCGCCATACGGCGGGCCGCGTCCTCCAGCCGGTCCGCGAGCGAACCGTTGATGACCTCGTCACCGACCTGCACCCGGATCCCGCCGACGACCGCGGGGTCGACGTCGAGGTTGAGGTGCATCTTGCGGCCGTAGAGCTTCGCGAGGGCGGCGCCCAGGCGCTGCTTCTGCGGCTCGCTCAGCGGAACCGCCGAGGTGACGACGGCGACGACGCGGTTGCGGCGCTCCGCGGCGAGCTTGGAGAGGGCGTCGAGGCCCGCTTCCAGGCTACGTCCCCGCGGCGCGGTCACAAGGCGCGTGACCAGACGCTCGGTGACCGGCTCGGCACGGCCGCCGAGCAGCCGGTGCAGCAGCTCGGTCTTGGCGGCGGCGCTCGCCTTGCGGTCGGTGAGCGCGGCGCGCAGCTCGGTGTTCGAGGAGACGATCCGGCCGAACCGGAACAGCTCGTCCTCGACGTCGTCCAGCGTGCCGGACTTCTCCGCGGCCGTCAGGTCGGCGATGTTCGCCAGCTCTTCCAGCGCGTCCACCAGGTCGCGGGGCTGCGACCAGCGGGAGCGGACCATGCCGGAGACCACGTCGGCGGTGGCCTCGCCGACCTGGCCGCCGATCAGGCGCCGGACCAGCTCGGCCTTGGCCTCGCCGGACTGCGCCGGGTCGGTGAGGACCCGGCGCAGGGCTCCCTCGCGGTGGAGCAGCGCGGTGACGGCCGCCAGCTCGTCCGCGAGCCGCGTCGCGTCCACGGACGTGGAGTCCGTCAGCGCGTCGAGACGCTCACGTGCGGCTGCCAGTGCCTCGCGGCTCGCTCCGTTCATCGGGCCGCCTCGGCCTTCTCCTCAAGCTCGTCGAGGAAGCGGTCGATCACGCGGCTCTGCCGGGCGTGGTTCTCCAGGGACTCGCCGACGAGCTTGCCGGCCAGTTCGGTGGCCAGGTGGCCCACGTCCTGGCGCAGCGCCTGCGCGGCGGCCCTGCGGTCGGCCTCGATCTGGGCGTGACCGGCGGCGATGATCTCCTCACGCTGCCGCTGGCCCTCGGCGCGCATCTCGGCGATGAGCGCGGCGCCCTGCTCCTGAGCCTCCTGGCGCAGGCGCGCGGCCTCGTGCCGGGCCTCGGCCAGCTGCGCCTTGTACTGCTCAAGGACGCTCTGGGCCTCGGTCTGCGCGGCCTCGGCCTTCTCGATACCGCCCTCGATCGCCTCGCGGCGCTGCTCCAGAACCTTGTTGATGTTCGGAAGGAGCTTCTTGGCGAGGAAGCCGAAGACGATGACGAAGGCGATGAGGCCGATGACGAGCTCTGGGATCGGCGGGATGAGGGGGTTCTCTGGCTTCTCCGCCGCGAGCTGAACCAGGGGGCTCATATCAGTGCCTTTCGTCTAAACGCTGCGGTCGGGTCAGGAGGCCGGGTAGACGAACGGCATGACCAGACCGATCAGGGCGAGCGCCTCACAGAAGGCGAAGCCGAGGATCTGGTTGGCGCGGATCAGACCGGCCGCCTCGGGCTGGCGGGCGAGGGCCTGCGTGCCGTTACCGAAGATGATGCCGATGCCGACGCCCGGGCCGATCGCCGCGAGGCCGTAACCGATGGAACCGAGGTTGCCCTTGATCTGGACGCCGGCGGCAAGGGTTTCGAGAGCGGACATGCCGGTTCTTCCTTCTCTTTCAATGACCGGTGGGGGTTGGCCACCGGATGTCATGGGTGGGTGGTCGGGTTGGCGCTCAGTGGGACTCGGCGAGCGCGCCCTGGATGTAGCTGCAGGTCAGCAGTACGAAGACGTACGCCTGGACAGCCTGGATGAAGAGCTCGAAGGCGGTCATCACGATGACCATGACGAACGAGACACCGGAGTAGGCGATGCCGATGCCGTTCAGCATGTACCAGCTGGCGATCGTGAAGAGCAGCAGCAGGGTGTGACCGGCGAACATGTTCGCGAAGAGACGCACGGCGTGGGTGAACGGCCGGACGATGAGGTTCGAGAAGAACTCGATCGTCATCGACAGCGGCAGCACGGGGCCGAGCGTCTTGTCATAGCCGGTGACGTTCTTGAAGAAGCCGACGAAACCCTGGCGCTTGAAGGTGAGCGCGACCCACGTGATGTAGACGAGGCCGGCCAGGACCGCGGGGTACGAGATGATCGCGGTGACCGGGAACTGGGCGACCGGGATGATCGACCAGAGGTTCATCATCCAGATGACGAAGAACAGCGAGACGACGAACGGGACGTACTTCTCGCCTTCCTTCTTGCCGATGGTCTCGTAGACGACACCCCGCCGTACGAAGTCGTAGCCGGCCTCGGCGACCATCTGGAGCTTGCCCGGGACGACCTTCGGGCGGGCGAAGGCGGCCCAGAAGAAGCCCACGATGATGATCGACCCGAGCAGCGCCAGCAGCATCGTCTTGTTGAAGTACACGTTGCTGTTCGCGTCGCCCCAGAGGGGCTTGAACAGGAACGAGTGGAGGCCCGGAGCCGGGAAGCCACACCCGTTGAACAGGTGACAGCTCGTGTCGAAAGCGAGCGTCTGCGTCGGGTCAGCACTCACCGCGGGCTCCTTCATCGTGGCGCATGGGTACGGCAACCTCGTGGTGTCGGCGCGGCGCGTGGCCGCGGTTCGGCACGGGACTGGTGTTACGGATGTGGGGGCGGCTGGGGGGCATCTCGCCTCGCGAATGAGGCGTCAGCTCAGATGCCCGCGCCCGCGATGCCGCAGTTGGCACCGGACGATAGCAGCATCTCTCGTGCGCCTTTATCCCGGGCCTACCTCTCACGACGGCTGCCCGGTCTTGTCGGGCTCGACGTAGAGGATCTTGGCCTTCATGTGGGCGCGCGTCTGGGCAGCGATCCAGGTGAGTGTGGCGGCCACGAGCACGATGGCGAAGGCCCGGGGACTGAACAGCGTCGTGTTCTTGAACGCGGCCATGAAGACGACCAGCAGCAGAAGCTGGGCCGCGTAGAGCATCAGGCCCATCATCTGGAAGAGCTGGGGGTGCGATTTGGCAGTTCGCTGCAGAACGTAGAGACCGCCCCCCATGAAGAGGGTCACGATCACCGTCGCGACAACCGCCCCGATCGCCCCCTTGCCGCCCGCGACCACCCCACTGACTACAGCGGCGAGCACGCCGACGGCGGCCGTGGGTACGGCGGCCTGGGCCAGGATCCGGGCGTCATTGGACGGCATGGCGGCAACTCCGCTTTCGCAGGGGGCAGGGTGTCGTCATGGACGAGCGTAGTCCCGGGCGGAGGGTCGAAGACCTCACGCCAATGGACCATCGCACTTGGGTCCTTCGGCTCTGCCCGGGGTTCTCGTGAACCGTATCACAAACTATTTGATGAGGTCTTTACCTGCTAGGTGTGCTCACTGTCACACATGAGAGTGAACCGGCCCGTCTGAGCGATAAGCGAGCCGTTCTGTCTGGTATTAGGGGTGTTTACTCCCCCACGACTTGGCAATGCTCTAGTCAGATTCTTACCTTGCAAGGGTCAGTGCGAGGTATCGGAAGTGTGCCGGTCGAGGATGCGCGAACGGGGGCCGATGGCCGTCGCGCCGTTGACCCGGGCCAGGCCGGCGGCCACCGCGGGACGGTGCCCGTCGCACGGTTCCCCGGCCTTCTCCAGCACAACGGGGTTGGCCGCCTGGGCAGTTGCGGCGGTCGGCTCGACGGCCTCCGGGACGGGCTCACGGCGCCGGTAGCGCGGCGGCACGAACCCCTGGGCCCACGCCGGCACCCGCGGGGTGAACCGCGGCAGCAGAAGCAGCCCCAGGCCGATCGCGCTGAGGAACACCACCCCGAGCACGATCCACATGGACGCGGAGTTCACCGAGTAGGCCAGCGCCCCGAAGGCGATCAGCGCCGACCAGAAGTACATGATCAGTACGGCCCGGCTGTGCGAGTGGCCGATCTCCAGGAGCCGGTGGTGAAGATGTCCCCGGTCGGCGGCGAACGGCGACTGGCCGCGCCAGGTGCGCCGCACGATCGCCAGCACCAGGTCCGCGGCCGGCACCGCGATGATGGTCAGCGGCAGCAGCAGCGGGATGTAGACCGGGACCATCTGGTGCACGGCGTTGCGCTCGGAGCCGGCGAACAGGTTCATCACGTCCGGGTCCAGCTGGCCCGTGATCGAGATCGCACCTGCGGCCAGCACCAGGCCGATCAGCATGGAGCCGGAGTCGCCCATGAAGATCCGCGCCGGGTGGATGTTGTGCGGTAGGAAGCCAAGGCACATGCCCATGAGGATCGCCGAGAACAGCGTGGCCGGGGCGGCGGCCTCGATGCCGTACGAGTACCAGATCCGGTAGGCGTACATGAAGAACGCCGCGGCCGCGATGCACACCATGCCGGAGGCCAGGCCGTCCAGGCCGTCGACGAAGTTAACCGCGTTGATGGTGATGACCACGAGCGCCACCGTCAGCAGGGTGCCCTGCCACGGGGTCAGGGCCACCGTGCCGACGCCCGGGATGGGCAGCCACAGGATCGTCAGGCCCTGCATGACCATGACGCCCGCGGCGATCATCTGACCGCCCAGCTTGATCAGGGCGTCGATCTCGAACTTGTCGTCGAGCACACCGATCAGCCAGATCAGCGCGGCACCGGAGAGCAGCGCCCGAGGCTCGTTCGACTTCTCGAAGACCTCGTTGAGGTTGGTCAGGTGGTCAGCGACCAGCAGACCCGCGCACAGCCCGAAGAACATCGCGATCCCGCCGAGCCGCGGAGTGGGCTCCCGGTGCACGTCACGGGCCCGGATCTCCGGCATGGCCCCCGCCACGATCGCGAACTTCCGCACCGGCCCTGTCAGCAGATACGTCACCGCGGCCGTGATGCAGAGCGTCAGCAGGTATTCACGCACAGGCTTCCCCACAGGTCTCGCTGGCCATCACAGCCCCACACACTAGCGACGGTCGCATATGTATGGGGACTTCCGGGTAGCGAAGATGGTTGCACGCGCGGCTGTGAGCCGGGTTTACAACGGCGGAACGACGCTGCGCCTACCCCGTCTCAACCGGGATACGGCGGAAATCTACCGGTGAGCTCGCGCACCTCGTCACGCACCCTCCCCGCGTCCGCCGCACCGCGCAGCACACCCGCCAGCAGAGCCGCGATCCGGGTCATCTCCGCCTCGCCCATGCCCTGTGTGGTCACGGCGGCGGTGCCCAGGCGCAGGCCGCGCGCATCACCGTGCGGCAGGGCGCAGCTGTCCAGGACGATCCCGGCGGCGACGAGCCGGCCCCGGGCGGTGCGCCCGTCGACGCCGAGCGGGGCGGGGTCGGCGGTGATCAGATGGGTGTCCGTGCCACCCGTCGTGACCACCAGCCCCTGCTCGGCCAGGCCGGCCGCGAGAACCCTCGCATTGGCGACCACCTGATGGGCGTACGCGGTGAACGCCGGAGTTGCCGCCTCTCCGAACGCGACGGCCTTGGCGGCGATGGTGTGCATCTGTGCGCCGCCCTGTGTGAAAGGGAACACAGCCCGGTCGAGACGCTCGGCCAGCTCGGGCGAACCGGACAGAAGCATCCCGCCGCGCGGTCCGCGCAGCACCTTGTGCGTGGTCGCGCACACGACGTCGGCGTACGGCACCGGGTTGGGCGCCGCTCCCCCGGCGACCAGTCCGATGGGGTGGGCGGCGTCGGCGATCAGATACGCGCCCACCTCGTCGGCGACCTCGCGGAAGAAGGCGTAGTCGATGTGCCGGGGATACGCGATGGACCCGCACACGATCGCCTTGGGCCGACGGCCGCGGGCCAGCGCCCGCACCTGGTCGTGGTCGATGAGCCCGCTCTCCGCGTCGACGCCGTACCCGACGAAGTCGAACCAGCGGCCGGAGAAGTTGGCCGGCGAGCCGTGCGTGAGGTGACCGCCGTAGGGCAGGCCGAGGGCGAGCACGGTGTCACCGGGGCGCAGCAGGGCGGCATAGGCGGCCAGTACCGCGGACGACCCGGAATGGGACTGCACATTCGCGTGCGCGGCACCGAACAGCGCCTTGGCGCGGTCGACGGCGAGCCGCTCGGCGACGTCCACGATCTCGCAGCCGCCGTGGTGCCGGGCGCCCGGATACCCCTCGGCGTACTTGTTGGCGAGCGGCGAGCCGAGGGCGGCCAGCACGGCCGGGGAGGTGAAGTTCTCGGCGGCGATCAGCTGCAACGACGTCGACTGCCGCGCCAGCTCCCCCAGCAGGATCTCCGCCAGCTCCGGATCCTGCCGCCGCAGCGGATCGGCCTCGACGAGGGTAGGGCTGACCGACATGACGGGCTCCGGGCGGTCGACGGTGACGTAAATCCAATGTAGGCCGGGG
This sequence comes from Streptomyces sp. NPDC111744, assembly GCF_055634995.1. Classification (NCBI taxonomy): domain Bacteria; kingdom Bacillati; phylum Actinomycetota; class Actinomycetes; order Kitasatosporales; family Streptomycetaceae; genus Streptomyces; species Streptomyces sp. NPDC111744. The sequence goes on along the minus strand of NZ_JBVKCG010000025.1, from coordinate 35,020 downwards.
GCAGAGGGGACGCGCGATGTGTACGGCGCCTCGGGCTACGTCCGCGCCGGGACGCCCGTCAGCGCCGTGACCACCGGGTCCAGTGCCTCGTGTATCTCGTCGCCGACGGAGCGGAAGAACGGCAGCGGGGCGCCGTACGGGTCGTAGACCTCGTCCGCCTCCGCCGTGGGGGCCAGCAGCCATCCGCGCAGCGCGGCCGCCGCACGGACCAGCGCGCGGGCGCGGACGACCACGCCGTCCGTGAGCGGCGGCAGCGTCGCCGGGTCGATCGCGCGGACCAGGCGGGTGAACTCCTTCAGCGTGAAGGTGCGCAGGCCCGCCGAGTGGCCCATGGAGATGACCTGGGCGCGGTGGTCACGGGTCGCGGTCAGGACCAGGTCGGCGCGGATGACGTGCTCGTCGAGCAGCTCACGCCCGACGAACCCGGTGGCGTCCGCGCCGAAGTCGGCGAGGACGGCCTCCGCGTTGGCCTCCATGGGCGCGCCCTCGTGGCCCCAGGTGCCCGCGCTCTCCACGATCAGCCCGCCGCCGAGAAAGGTGCCGAGCCGGTCCGTCACGAGATGGCGGGTCAGCCGCTCGGTGATCGGCGAGCGGCACACGTTGCCGGTGCTGACGTGGAGGATGCGGAAGCTGTCGCGCGGGAGCCCCACGAACGTGGTCGTGATCTCCGCCGCGCGCTCCCCGTTGCCTATGCCACGCCCCGCGTCAGGGGCTGTCAATTCGCCACCTCGAGGTCGGGTACGACCTTGCGCAGCTCTTCGGCCGAGACCGCGCCCGCGCGCAGCAGCAGCGGCACCTCCCGGCTGACGTCGACGATCGACGAGGGCACGTTGCCCGGGGTCGGACCGCCGTCGAGGTACACGGAGACGGAGTCGCCGAGCATCTCCTGCGCGGCGTCACAGGTCTCCGGGGACGGGTGGCCGGTGAGGTTGGCGGAGGAGACGGCCATCGGGCCGACCTCGGTGAGCAGCTCGATGGCGACCGGGTGCAGTGGCATGCGCACGGCGACCGTGCCCCGGGTGTCACCGAGGTCCCACTGCAGGGACGGCTGGTGCTTGGCGACCAGGGTGAGGGCGCCCGGCCAGAACGCGTCGACCAGCTCCCAGGCCAGCTCGGAGAAGTCGGTGACCAGACCGTGGAGCGTGTTCGGGGACCCGATCAGCACAGGGGTGGGCATGTTGCGGCCCCGGCCCTTGGCGTCGAGCAGGTCGGAGACCGCCTCGGCGGTGAACGCGTCGGCGCCGATGCCGTACACCGTGTCCGTGGGCAGCACCACCAGTTCGCCCCGGCGGACGGCGGACGCGGCCTCACGCAGACCCGTCACGCGGTCGGTCGCGTCGTTGGTGTCGTATCGCCGTGCCATGTCTAGCGGGCCTCCTCGTACACGAAGTACACGTGCTTCCGGGACTTCCCGGCCTCATCGGGCTTCCCGGAAAGGGTCTGGGGGGTGCTCACGGCAGCGCCTTGCGGGCGGTCGCGAAGCGGGGGCGCTTGTTGAGGTCCGGGTGGTCGGCCGCGTCGGCCCAGCCCCGCTCCTCGGTGAAGATCCACGGCACCTGGCCACCCTGGGTGTCGGCGTGCTCGATGACGACGACACCGCCGGGGCGCAGCAGCCGGTGCGCGGTGCGTTCGATGCCCCGGATGAGGTCGAGACCGTCCTCGCCGGAGAACAGGGCCAGTTCCGGGTCGTAGTCGCGCGCCTCGGGGGCGACGTACTCCCACTCGGTGAGCGGGATGTACGGCGGGTTGGAGATGACCAGGTCGACATGGCCGTCGAGGTCGTGGAAGGCGTCCAGGGCGTCTCCCTGGCGCAGGTCGACCCGGGAGCCCGCCACGTTCTTACGGGTCCACTGAAGCGCCTCCTCGGACAGCTCCACGGCGTGCACGCGCGAGCGCGGGACCTCCTGGGCGAGGGCGAGCGCGATGGCGCCGGAGCCGGTGCACAGATCGACGATGCACGGCTCGACCACGTCCATGGCGCGCACGGCGTCTATGGCCCAGCCGACGACGGACTCGGTCTCCGGGCGCGGTACGAAGACGCCCGGCCCCACCTGGAGTTCGAGGTAGCGGAAGTAGGCCCGCCCGGTGATGTGCTGGAGCGGCTCGCGCTGCTCCCGCCGGGCGATGACCTCCCAGTAGCGGGCGTCGAAGTCGGAGTCCTTGACGGAGTGCAGCGCGCCCCGCTTCACGCCGTGCACGAACGCGGCGAGCTCCTCCGCGTCGTTGCGCGGCGAGGGCACGCCGGCGTCGGCCAGCCGCTGGGTGGCCTGGGCCACCTCGGCGAGCAGCAGGTTCACGCTGGTCCTCCGTGTCGTACTCAGTCGTCCATGCCGTAGCGGGTGTCCATGGCTCCGGCCGGGGCCGCGGGCCCTGGCACGCGCAGCTCAGCTAATCAGGTTCTGCATCTCTCCTCCGCCCGGACCCACGAGACACCCTTACGCGGCCGCGAGCTTGGCGGCCGAGTCCGCGTCGACGCAGGCCTGGATCACCGCGTCGAGGTCGCCGTCCAGGACCTGGTCCAAGTTGTACGCCTTGAAGCCGACGCGGTGGTCCGAGATGCGATTCTCCGGGAAGTTGTACGTGCGGATCTTCTCGGAGCGGTCGACGGTGCGGACCTGGCTGCGGCGGGCGTCGGCGGCTTCCTTCTCCGCCTCCTCCTGTGCCGCGGCGAGCAGCCTGGAGCGCAGGATACGCAAGGCCTGCTCCTTGTTCTGCAGTTGGCTCTTCTCGTTCTGGCAGGAGGCGACGACTCCGGTGGGCAGGTGCGTGATGCGCACGGCGGAGTCGGTGGTGTTGACGGACTGTCCGCCGGGTCCCGAGGACCGGTAGACGTCGATCCGGAGGTCGTTCGGATTGATCTCGACGTCGACCTCCTCGGCCTCGGGGGTCACGAGGACGCCGGCCGCGCTCGTGTGGATCCGCCCCTGCGACTCGGTCGCGGGCACGCGCTGCACACGGTGCACGCCACCCTCGTACTTCATCCGCGCCCAGACGCCCTGCCCGGGCTCGGTCGCGCCGTTGCCGCCCTTGGTCTTCACGGCGACCTGGACGTCCTTGTAGCCGCCCAGCTCGGACTCGGTGGAGTCGATGATCTCGGTCTTCCAGCCGACGCGCTCGGCGTACCGCAGATACATCCGCAGCAGGTCGCCGGCGAACAGCGCCGACTCGTCGCCGCCCGCACCTGCCTTGATCTCCAGGATCACGTCCTTGTCGTCGGACGGGTCCCGGGGCACGAGCAGCAGCCGCAGCTTCTCGGTCAGCTCCTCGCGCTGCTTGTCCAGCTCCTTGACCTCGGCGGCGAAGTCGGGGTCGTCGGCGGCCAGTTCACGCGCGGTCTCGATGTCGTCGCCGGTCTGCTTCCAGGAGCGGTACGTGGCGACGATCGGGGTGAGTTCGGCGTAGCGCTTGTTCAGCTTGCGCGCGTTGGCCTGGTCGGCGTGGACCGACGGGTCGGCGAGCTTCTTCTCCAGGTCGGCGTGCTCGACGACGAGTTCCTCGACGGCCTCGAACATTTTGGGCTCCTGATACTGCGTACGGAAGGGAAGGCGGGCGACCAAAAACGCCGGTCCCGGGCGTGCCCCCGTAGGGACACGGCCGTGGACCGGCGAAATGGGGCTCGCTACTTCTTGGAGCCGGCGGCAGCCTTGCCGAAGCGGGCCTCGAAGCGGGCCACACGGCCACCGGTGTCGAGGATCTTCTGCTTGCCCGTGTAGAACGGGTGGCACTCGGAGCAGACCTCGGCCCGGATGGTGCCGGACGAGATGGTGCTACGGGTGGTGAACGACGCGCCACAGGTGCAGCTGACCTGCGTCTCGACGTACTCGGGGTGGATGTCGCGCTTCAAGGTGTCTCCTAGATTTCGGGAGGGCACCGGGTCGCTACCGCGGGCTGCGGGGCGTGAACCGGGGCCGACGTACCAGTCTGCCAGGGCTGGCCGCATCTGCCCAAACCGGGGGCTCCGGTGATCTATTCCCCGCGGGTGCGTGGGAGCTTGTCGCGCCCACGCGGCGGAGCCGCAAACCGATACGGCCCCGGGTCGTCGGCGCCCTCACGACGACGTCACGACCCCCTTGGCCTCCCCCGTCGCCGTCCCCTTCGTGGCGCTCGCAGGGATCGGCCTGTCGTTCTTCAGTGCCGTCCAGACCTGCTTGGCCTTGGCCTTGGCCACGATCACGCGGTTCGGGTTCGACGGGTCGTACTCGACCGGCATCGTGACCATGTGCATGTTCTTGGAGCCGATGGACTTCAGGCCGTTCGCGAAGTCGACCAGGGAGTTCACCGAGCCCAGGTCGGAGTCGGTGGTGACCGTCCTCGTCGCGGTGTTGGCAAGGTCGTACAGCCTCTTTGGGCTGGTGAAGACGCCCACCTGCTCGACCTGGTTGATCAGGGCCTTGACGAACGCCTGCTGGAGCTGGATACGGCCCAGGTCGGAGCCGTCGCCGACGCCGTGCCGGGTGCGGACCAGGCCGAGCGCCTGCTCGCCGTCGAGCGTGTGGGTGCCGGCCTTGAGGTCGAGGTGGCTCTGCGGGTCGTCGATGTTCTTGGTCGTGGTGACCTTGACCCCGCCGAGCTCGTCGATGAGCTTCTGGAAGCCGGAGAAGTCGACCTCCAGATAGTGGTCCATGCGGATGCCGGTGACCGACTCGACGGTCTTCACCGCGCAGGCCGCGCCGCCCGTGGAGTACGCGGAGTTGAACATCACGTCGGTCGCCGCGTCGTGCGCGACACCGTTCGCGTCCGTGCAGGAGGGGCGGTTGATCAGGGTGTCCCGGGGGATGGAGACCACGCTGGCCCTCTTGTGGCCCTTGTACACGTGGACGATCATCGCCGTGTCGGAGCGGGCGCTGCCGTCGTCCGCGCCGCCGCCGAGCTTCTTGTTGGCACCGGAACGCGTGTCCGAGCCGAGGACCAGGATGTTCTCGGAGCCGTTGTCGACCTTGGTGGGCCGGTTGCTGCCGAGCGCCTGGTTGATGTCGACGGTCCTGAGGTTGCCGTTGAGCTTGAAGTACACGTAGCCGAGGCCGGTGCCGCCGAGGACGAGGATGCCGGCGGCCGTCCAGGCCGTGACGAGGAGCGCCCTGTGGCCCCTGCGGGGGGCCTTGCGGCGGCCGCCCTTGCCCCGGCGGCCCGGGACCTGCGGACCGGCCTCGGGTATACCGGGCTCCGGCGTGCTCTCGGCGGACATGGGCTCCTCGGTTCTCGTACGACTGCTCGGTTACCCCCTGCTTTCAGGGTCAGGCCCGGCGTACCAGGGTCATCGGCACGTACCCGACCATCGTCGCTCCACCGGGTCAGACGGCGAAACTGGGGAAAGGGTTGCACAACGCAGTGTGCCCACCGCGTAGGGCGATGGGCACACCGTGTCACCGGGCAAGTGGGGCCGAACCCCGCTCACCAGGCGTTTCAGCCGAAGATGTCGTACTGCTGGAAACCGGTACCGAGCGACTTCCTTGTGCCGAAGATCTCACTGGTCGCCTTGCCGGTGCCCGGGTAGAGGTACAGCGTGCCGCCGGTCGTACGGGCCACCAGGTCGGCCTTGCCGTCACCGGTCAGGTCGCCGACCGCGGCGAGGGTGTTGAAGCCGGTCCAGGCGGAGCGGACCTTCACCCGGGCCGAGAAGAGGCCGGTGCCGGACTTGCCGGTGCCCTTGTAGAGGTAGAGGTCGCCGCCGCTGCTCCTGCGGGCCAGCAGGTCGGCCTTGCCGTCGCCGTTGAAGTCGCCGACGCCGCGCAGCTGGTTGTACTGGCTCCAGCCGCCGCCGACCCGGACCCGGGCGGCGAAGGTGCCGTCGCCCTTGCCCGGGTACAGCCACAGCACGCCGCCGGAGTCCTCGGACAGCACGTCGGGCAGGTAGTCGCCGGTGAGATCACCGGGGATGACCGTGGCCTTGCGGGTCTTCCAGTTGGTGAAGATCTTCTTCGTGGCCCAGGAGCCGTCGGTCCGGGCGCTGTTCAGCACGAAGTGGTCCCAGTAGACGTCACCGGTGGAGGCCACCCGGTAGACGAGGTCCTGGTAGCCGTCGCGGTTGAGGTCGGCCTGCAGGATGACGTTGACGCCGGACCAGTCGCCCCAGGACTGGCGAGCGGCCAGCGAGGTGCCCTTGGAGTCCAGCTCGTAGCCGACCTTGGACGACGACTTGCGGGCGAAGAGGTCCGCCTTGCCGTCCGTGTAGCTCAGGTTGGTGTCGGCGATCTGCGCGTAGGAGGCACCGACGTAGGTGCTGACCTTCGTGAAGACGGCGTAGGCGCCCTGGGCGACACAGTCCTCGACGCCCCAGGAGACCACTCCGACGATCCGGCCGCCGACGACCAGCGGGCCGCCGGAGTCGCCGTTGCAGGTGGTCGTCGTACCGGTGTCGCTGCCGGTGGCGGGCGTGCCCGCGCAGACCATGTGGCCCTTGACGAAGTCCGTGCTGCCGTAGGCGGCGGTGCAGGTGGCGTCCGAGTTGATCGGCAGCGTGGCCGTCTTCAGCGTCTCGGAGATGTCCTGCGTGGTGGAGCTGGTACGGCCCCAGCCGTAGACCTTGGCGGTCTTGGCCGGCGTGCCGGTGTAGGACGCGGTGTCGGTGGACGTCGTCATACGGATCGGGGTTGCCTTGACGGGGGCCGCCAGGGTGAGCACCGCGATGTCGTTGTTGGGGGCGCCGTCGGCCGACACGCTGTACGACGGGTTGTTCCACTGGCGCAGAACGCCGGTGGCGGTGCCGCCGTGCAGGTTGGCGGTGCCGTCGCTGTTGGTGGTGGGCAGCGAGGTGGTGCCGGTGACGACCGCGGAGTCGGTGGTGCTCCACTTGAAGCCCTTGACGCAGTGCGCGGCAGTGAGGATCTTCGTGGGCGAGATGACCGAGCCACCGCAGAAGAAGCCCTCGTCGTCGCTCTCGGTGGTGGTGCCCTTGTCGTCGTAGTACCAGAGCTGGGCCATCCACGGCGCCGAGGAAATGGTGGTCGTACCGCCACCAATGATCTTTGGCGAGACGGCCGAACCGCTCGCGGTGGCGGCCGACTTCTTCGTGGTTGTCGTCCCGCTGTCGGCGGCGATCGCACGGGCGATCCGCTTGTTCAGGACGCCCTGCGACGGCGTGCTGACGGCCGGCTTGGCCGTGGGCACCGGCTGGGTGGCCGCGCTGGCGGAGGTCGAGATCAGTGCGGCCGTGACGGCGGCGGCGATTCCGGCCGCGGCGACGGGCAGCGCGAAACGTATCCGGCGTCTGTGGCGACCGCTCCCGGACGTGGGTGTACCCACCTAAGTCCCCCCTCGGGATCAGGAGTTCATGATTCGGTCAATTGACCGAAGGGCGAGATCGTACCCCGAGGAGAGAAACGGAAAAGGACGGTCCCCCGCGATCGCAGGGGACCGTCCTTACCCAAGGACAACGGCCGAACGGTCAGTCGCCGTTACCCGGCGTCGGCGTCGTCTTCTGAATCTGCATCAGGAACTCGGCGTTCGACTTCGTCTGCTTCATCTTGTCGAGGAGCAGCTCCACCGCCTGCTGCTGGTCGAGGGCGTGCAGCACCCGGCGCAGCTTCCAGACGATGGCGAGCTCGTCGGGGGCGAGCAGGATCTCTTCCTTACGGGTGCCGGACGCGTCGACGTCCACCGCGGGGAAGATGCGCTTGTCGGCGAGCTTCCGGTCGAGCTTGAGCTCCGCGTTGCCGGTGCCCTTGAACTCCTCGAAGATCACCTCGTCCATGCGGGACCCGGTGTCCACCAGGGCGGTGGCGAGGATGGTCAGCGAGCCGCCGTCCTCGATGTTGCGGGCCGCACCGAAGAAGCGCTTCGGCGGGTACAGGGCGGTCGAGTCGACACCACCGGACAGGATGCGGCCGGAGGCCGGCGCCGCCAGGTTGTACGCACGGCCCAGACGCGTGATCGAGTCGAGCAGCACGACCACGTCGTGGCCCAGCTCGACGAGACGCTTGGCGCGCTCGATGGCCAGCTCGGCGACCGTGGTGTGGTCTTCGGCCGGACGGTCGAAGGTCGAGGAGATGACCTCGCCCTTGACCGACCGCTGCATGTCGGTGACCTCTTCCGGACGCTCGTCGACGAGGACGACCATCAGGTGGCACTCGGGGTTGTTGTGGGTGATCGCGTTGGCGATCGCCTGCATGATCATGGTCTTGCCGGTCTTCGGCGGGGCCACGATCAGACCGCGCTGGCCCTTACCGATCGGCGACACGAGGTCGATGATGCGGGTGGTCAGCACGCCCGGGTCGGTCTCCAGGCGAAGCCGGTCCTGCGGGTAGAGCGGGGTCAGCTTGTTGAACTCCGGGCGGCCACGCCCGTGTTCGGGCGCCATGCCGTTGACGGAGTCGAGGCGGACCAGCGCGTTGAACTTCTCGCGGCGCTCACCCTCCTTCGGCTGGCGGACCGCACCGGTGACGTGGTCGCCCTTGCGCAGGCCGTTCTTGCGGACCTGGGCGAGGGAGACGTACACGTCGTTCGGGCCCGGCAGGTAGCCGGAGGTCCGGATGAACGCGTAGTTGTCGAGGATGTCCAGGATGCCCGCGACGGGGATCAGGACGTCGTCGTCGGCCAGCTGCGGCTCAGCGCCACCGATCTCGTCGCGACCACGACGGCCCCGACGGTCCCGGTAGCGGCCGCGACGGCCACGGCGGCCGCCGTCGAAGTCATCGTCGTCCTGCGGGCCGGCGTTACGGTCCTGACGGCCGCCGCCCTGCTGCTGCGGCTGCTGCTGGCGGTCCCGGTCCTGGCGATCCCGGTCCTGACGGTCCTGACGGTCCTGACGGCCGCCCTGGCCGCCGCCCTGCTGCTCGTCGCCCTTGTTACGCCGGTCACGGTCCCGGCCGCGCTCACGGCGGTCACGGCGGCCGCGGCCCTCACCGTCGGCGTCGCCCTGCGGCTGCGTCTGCGGCTGCGCGGCGGGCGTCTCGGCCTTCGGCTCGGTCTTCGCCTCGGCGACGACGGTCTCGGCGCCGCTCGTGGTGGGGCTGCCTGCCTCGGCGGTGGCCCGGCGACGGCGGCGCTCGGCCGGCGCGTCGTCGCTGGCGGGCTGGCCGGGAATCTCGATCTGCTGCTGGGCCACGGCCTTCTCGGCGGGGGCCTCGACGGGCTGCTCGGCCTTCTTCTCGGCGGCCTCGTCGCCCGTACGGGCCTTGGAGGTGGCCCGGCGCTTCGGCTTGGTCTCGGTGGCAACCTCGGCCTTGGGGGCGGCTCCGCCGCCGGCCTGCGCCTCCTTGATGACCTCGATCAGCTGGCTCTTGCGCATACGCGCCGTGCCCCTGATGCCGAGGCCGGATGCGACCTGCTGAAGTTCGGCCAGCACCATGCCCTCGAGGCCGGTACCGCGGCGCCGCCGGGAGCCGGCACCGGTGGCAGGCGCGGAGGCGTCCGTGGCGGGCGCGGCAGCGGTCTCCTCGACACGTGCGCCCATCAGATCGGTGGTGTCGCTCACGAAGGGTCCTTCCCTGGAGCGGACGTCGGCCTGTCTGGCTCGGCGACCGGTTGTGCTGTCCGGCTGCGGTCCTTGCTGTGTGGACCGGGCCGGGGCGGTGGTCCGCCAAAGCGGCGGAGAGAATTTCTGATGACGGCGCTTCCTCAGCCGTGGCACCCGGTGTCACGTGGCGTGGTAGCACCAATTCCGGAGCGTGCCCAGCGGCCCGCTCAGTGCCCGCGTACGACGTACTGCCCAGGTACGACATACGAAACGCTGAGTGGCTTGGGAGACTCCCGGAAGAATGTCTGTCCCGGACGGGGACACGAAGCACCTCGCCATGGTGGGGTCGGGTGCAGACTTGAGATTAACACTACCGGATCCAACAAACATTCCCCCTCTCCAAATCCGGCAACCGAGTGTCAGGGCGCAAGGGGCAGCACGCTCGCCCCCTGGACGTCGAGGTTCAGCCGGTTGGCGGCCCAGTCCGAGCCGGCCAGGGCTTCTACCTTGTCGGCGCTGGCGGCATCGACCAGCGCCATGACGGTGGGTCCGGCACCGGAGATCACGGCCGGGATCCCGTCGCCGCGCAACCGCTCCACCAGCGCGGCGCTCTCGGGCATGGCGGGGGCGCGGTACTCCTGGTGCAGACGGTCCTCGGTGGCGGGCAGCAGCAGCTCGGGGCGCCTGGTGAGGGCCTCGACGAGCAGCGCGGCACGGCCCGCGTTGGCGGCGGCGTCGACGTGCGGCACGGTGCGCGGGAGCAGTCCGCGCGCGGTCTCCGTGAGGACCGGCTTCCCGGGCACGAAAACCACCGGAACGATGGAATCGGCGGGCTCCATCCTGATCGCCCGGGCTGCGCCGGACTCCATCCAGGAGAGCGTGAAGCCGCCCAGCAGACAGGCCGCGACGTTGTCGGGGTGGCCCTCGATCTCGGTGGCCAGTTCGAGGAGCGCGGCGTCGTCGAGCCTGGCCTCGCCGCCTATGGTCACGGCGCGCGCGGCGACGATGCCGGCGCAGATGGCGGCGGAGGAGGAGCCCAGGCCGCGGCCGTGCGGGATGCGGTTGGCGCACACGATCTCCAGGCCGCGGGGCTGTCCGCCCAGCAGGTCGAAGGCGGTGCGCAGGGAGCGTACGAGGAGGTGGCTCTCGTCACGCGGCAGCGTTTCGCTGCCCTCACCCGCGATGTCGATGTGCAGCCCGGAGTCGGCCACCCGGACGACGACGTCGTCGTAGAGCCCCAGCGCCAGGCCCAGGGCATCGAAGCCCGGACCGAGGTTGGCGCTGGTGGCGGGGGTGCGCACCCGGACGGCGGCGGCGCGGAACGCTGGACCGGCCATCGCTCGATGACTCTCCTTGAGCTGCGTGATGGTCGAATGACACTCGATAGGTACGTGAGGGAACCTCGGGCCGCGGAGGCGGCGCGGCACCGCGCCATATGCGGAGGCATATGCAGCGGGCGGGTTCGGTACAGCCTATCGAAGGAAGGTTCTGTGGCGACATAGGGCGCACAGGAGGCGCACGATGCGTGTCGTAAGCCCCCTGTGCCCCTTCCTTAGGGAGTCCCCTGTTTAGGACGCCACAGTCCGTTCACCGGTTGCCCGGCGGGGGTTGGCCGAATGTTGCCCGAGCGCCGCTCGTGCGGTTCTCGGGCGACGCTCCAGCGGTCCTCTAGGCGAGCCCGAGCCGCTCGGCCGCGGCGGCCGCGTCGACGGGCACGGTGACCGGCTGCGGAGCGCCGGCGACGGCCCAGTCGGGATCCTTCAGGCCGTTGCCCGTGACGGTGCAGACGATCCGCTGACCGGGGTCGACCTTGCCCTGCTCGGCGGCCTTGAGCAGACCGGCGACGGAGGCGGCGGAGGCGGGCTCCACGAAGACGCCCTCCTGTGCGGCCAACAGCCGGTAGGCGCGCAGGATCTCACGGTCCGTCACCTCGTCGATGAGGCCCCCGGACTCGTCCCGGGCCGCGAGCGCGAACTGCCAGGAGGCGGGGTTGCCGATCCGGATCGCGGTGGCGATGGTCGACGGGTCCTTGACGATCTCCCCGCGCACGATCGGGGCACTGCCGGAGGCCTGGAACCCCCACATCCGGGGCGTCCTGGTGGAGACGCCGTCACCGGCGTACTCCTTGTACCCCTTCCAGTACGCGGTGATGTTGCCCGCGTTGCCGACCGGCAGGACGTGGATGTCGGGCGCGTCGCCGAGCATGTCCACGATCTCGAAGGCGGCGGTCTTCTGGCCCTCGATGCGCACCGGGTTGACCGAATTGACCAGCGCCACGGGGTAGTTGTCGCTCAGCGAGCGGGCGAGGGTGAGGCAGTCGTCGAAGTTGCCGTTGACCTGGAGGATCTTGGCTCCGTGCACCAGCGCCTGGCCCATCTTGCCGAGCGCGATCTTGCCCTGCGGGACGAGGACGGCACAGACCATCCCGGCCCGTACGGCGTAGGCGGCCGCGCTCGCGGAGGTGTTGCCGGTGGAGGCGCAGATGACGGCCTGCGCGCCCTCCTCCTTCGCCCGCGTGATGGCCATGGTCATACCGCGGTCCTTGAAGGACCCGGTGGGGTTGGCACCCTCCACCTTCAGGTGGACCTCGCACCCCGTGCGCTCGGAGAGCACCTGCGCGGGCACGAGGGGCGTGCCGCCCTCGCGGAGCGTCACGACCGGCGTGGTGTCGGACACCGGCAACCGGTCCCGGTATTCCTCGATGATTCCGCGCCACTGGTGGGTCATTGCTGGTTACTCTCCTTCAACCCGCATGATGCTGGCGACACCCCGCACGGTGTCGAGCTTGCGCAGCGCCTCGACGGTCCCGGACAGGGAGGCGTCGGACGCGCGGTGGGTGACGACGACAAGGGAGGCCTCGCCGTCCTTGCCCTGCTGGCGAACCGTATCGATGGAAACCCCGTGCTCGGCGAACACGGTGGCAACCTGGGCGAGAACACCCGGTTTGTCGGCCACGTCGAGGCTGATGTGGTAGCGCGTGACGACATCGCCCATCGGCGACACGGGCAGGGCGGCGTACGCCGACTCGCCGGGCCCCGTTGCCCCGCTGAGCCGGTTGCGGCAGACGGCGACCAGGTCGCCGAGGACCGCGGAGGCGGTCGGGGCGCCGCCGGCGCCGGGACCGTAGAACATCAGCTGTCCGCTCGCGTCGGACTCCACGAAGACGGCGTTGTACGCGCCGCGCACGGAGGCGAGCGGGTGGGTCAGCGGAATCATGGCGGGATGCACACGGGCCGTCACCGATCCGCCGTCCTGGGCGCGCTCGCAGATGGCGAGCAGCTTGATGGTGCAGCCCATGTTCTTGGCCGAGGCGAAGTCGGAGGCGGTGACCTCGGTCATGCCCTCGCGGTAGACGTCGTCGAGGCGCACCCGAGAGTGGAAGGCGATCCCGGCGAGGATGGCGGCCTTGGCGGCGGCGTCGAAGCCCTCGACGTCCGCGGTCGGGTCGGCTTCCGCGTACCCGAGGGCCGTGGCCTCGTCGAGGGCTTCCTGATAGCCGGCCCCCGTGGAGTCCATCTTGTCGAGGATGAAGTTGGTGGTCCCGTTGACGATCCCCAGCACGCGGTTGACCTTGTCGCCGGCGAGGGACTCGCGCAGCGGCCGGATCAGCGGGATGGCACCGGCGACGGCGGCCTCGTAGTAGAGGTCCTTGCCGTTCTGCTCGGCGACCGCGTGCAGGGCGGCGCCGTCCTGGGCGAGCAGCGCCTTGTTGGCGGAGACGACGGAGGCGCCGTGCTCGAAGGCGGTGGTGATGAGGGTGCGGGCGGGCTCGATGCCCCCGATGACCTCGACGACGACGTCGATGTCCCCCCGCTTGACCAGGGCGGTCGCGTCCGTGGTGACCAGAGTCGGGTCGATGCCCTCACGCACCTTGGAGGGCCTTCGTACGGCGACACCGGCCAGCTCGATCGGGGCGCCGATCCGCTGGGCGAGGTCGTCGGCGTGCGTCGTCATGATGCGCGCCACCTCTGAGCCGACAACCCCACAGCCCAGCAGCGCCACCTTCAGCGGACGCGTACGCATCATCCGACCTCGTTTCCTCATACCGTCTACGGTTGGACCAGTCTCACTCACCGGACGGGAGTTTCTACCCTTGGTCCGGATCGTGAGACATCTATTTCATTTTGCGAGGGTGGCAGACAGGAGATCTTCCACCCCGTCCCTGCGCCCCCGGTCTTCCACCCCGTGCTGTGCCGCTCAGCCGACGTCGAGACGCAGCAGGTCCTCCTCCGTCTCCCGGCGGACGATCAACCGGGACTCGCCGTCGCGCACCGCGACGACGGGCGGCCGGAGCACATGGTTGTAGTTGCTCGCCATGGACCGGCAGTAGGCGCCGGTGGCCGGTACGGCGATCAGGTCACCGGGTGCCAGGTCGCCCGGCAGGAACGCGTCCTTCACGACGATGTCCCCGCTCTCGCAGTGCTTGCCGACGACACGGGCGAGCATCGGCTCTGCGTCACTCGTCCGCGACACCAGAGCGACGCTGTACTCGGCGTCGTACAGCGCGGTCCGGATGTTGTCGGACATACCGCCGTCGACGGAGACATACGTCCGCAGTCCGTCGAGGGGCTTGATGGTGCCGACCTCGTAGAGGGTGAAGGCGGTCGGCCCGACGATGGCCCGCCCCGGCTCGACGGAGATACGCGGGGTCCGCAGCCTGGCGGCCTCGCACTCCCGGGTGACGATCTCGGTGAGCGCCTTGGCGATCTCGTGGGGTTCGCGGGGGTCGTCGTCGCTGGTGTAGGCGATACCGAGCCCACCTCCCAGATCGATCTCTGGCAGCTCGACACCGTGCTCGTCACAGATGTCCTTCAGCAGCCCCACGACCCGGTGCGCGGCGACCTCGAAGCCCGACATGTCGAAGATCTGCGACCCGATGTGCGAGTGGATGCCGACGACCTCCAGCCCGTCCAGCTGCAGCGCCCGCCGTACGGCCTCCGCGGCCTGCCCCCCGGCCAGCGGAATCCCGAACTTCTGGTCCTCGTGGGCGGTGGCGATGAACTCGTGCGTATGCGCCTCGACGCCGACGGTGATACGAATCTGCACGCGCTGCCGCCTGCCGAGGGACGTGGCGACATGGGCGACCCGCACGATCTCCTGGAAGGAGTCGAGCACGATCCGCCCCACACCGGCGCGCACGGCCCGCTCGATCTCCTCCGTGGACTTGTTGTTGCCGTGGAATGCGATCCGTTCGGCGGGCATCCCGGCGGAGAGGGCGGTGGCCAGCTCGCCCCCGGAGCACACATCAAGATTGAGCCCTTCCTCGTGCAGCCAGCGCACGACGGCCCGCGACAGGAAGGCCTTACCGGCGTAGAACACGTCGGCGTCCGGGCCGAAGGCGGTACGCCAGGCCTGCGCCCGGGCCCGGAAGTCGGTCTCGTCGAGGACGTAGGCGGGGGTGCCGTGTTGCTCGGCGAGGGTCTTCACGTCGACACCGCCGACGGTGACGACCCCCTCGGCGTCACGGGTGACGGTCTGGGCCCACACCTTGGAGTCGAGGGAGTTCAGGTCGTTGGGCGGCGCGGTGTAGTGCCCCTCGGGCAGGACATCGGCATGCCGGGGCCCGGCGGGGTGTGCGGAACGGCTCATTGCTCTTCTGGCGCTCTCTTCAGAGGTGATCGGGTGCGTCGATGCCGAGCAGGGACAGGCCGCCGGCCAGCACCGTCCCGGTGGCTTCGGCGAGGGCGAGCCGGGCGCGGTGGGCGGCCGAGGGTTTCTCCTCGCCCTGAGGCAGCACGGTCGGCAGGAACGGCAGGGCGGCATCGGCGACGGTGACGAGATGCCGGGCGAGCCGGTCGGGAGCGCGGTGGGTGGCCGCGGCGGTGAGGATGCGGGGGTAGTCGGCGAGGGCGGTGACGAGGGCGCCCGGGGCGCCAGGCACGTCGCCGGGTTCGGCACCGAAGCCGAGCCGTCCGGCACCACGGCCGACGGCTCGCGCCCGGGCGTGGGCGTACCGCACCCGGAAAAGCGGGTTGCTCTCGCGCTGCACCAGGTGGTCGGCGGTGATCCGGGGCCGGTCGTGGGCGGCGGGATACAGCAGGGCCCACTGGGCGGCGTCGAGCCCGAGCGGGGCCGGGTCCTCCGGCGCCGGAACGGGCCGGAGGCTGACGGGCTCACGGTGATCGACCTCACCGCGCCCGCCCTGGGTCGCGACGATCCGTACGACGGCGTCCGCGACGACCTCGGCCCGGACGTCGTACGGCACCCGCAACGCGACCACCTGCCCGACGAGGGCATCGCCGTGGCCGTAGCCGGACCCGAGGGCACGGATCTCGGCGACCAGGGTCTCCGTAGGTGACACGGTGGAGCTGAGGCTGATGTTGAGGAACCCCGGCTCGGTGACGACGACGTCACCGACACCGGCGGAATCCGCGAGATGGGGCACCAGGATCTCGGCGACACGCATCGGCGGCTGCCCGGCCGGGCGGGCGAGCTGAAGCGCGATGTTGGTGGCGTAGTCCCCACACCCACCGGGCCCCGGCGGCGTGACCACGACCCGCTCCGGCACGCTCACACTCAGCTCCCCCTCATCAACAGCACGACGCACCGCGCGCAGCACGGTACGGGAGAGCTCGACGGGGGTCACGGGACAAGCGTAGGGGAGAAGGGGGGCGGGTAGGCGAGCCGGTTTGGGAGGGGGTCCGGGATGTGGACGGTGGGGGCGGTGGGGTGGGGACGGTGGGGGTGGGTCACCGGCCTACGGGTCTACGGGTCTACGGGTCTACGGGTTGATGCGACCGCAGGGCCACCGCTCTCACACCGTCTAAGGGATGCGAACTCACGGGTAGACGCGGTTACCCCCGGCCCACTCCCCGGAGAACTCGACCTCGACCTCGTCGCCCCCTCCCCCGCGCTCCCGCTCCTCCGTCCCCTCCGGCCCTCTCCGCCGCTCCACCAACTCCCTGACCAGCCGCACGAGTTCGGCGGGCTCGAAGGGCTTGGCGAGAAAGGCGTCGACGCCGACGTCAAGGCCGGTCTCGACCTCGTACTGGGTGCAGGCGCTGACGATGGCAAGGGGAAGGTCGCGGGTGCGGGGGTCCGCACGGAGCTGGGCGGCCGTCCGCAGACCGTCGAGCCGGGGCATGACGACGTCGAGGGTGATCACATCGGGCCGCACCTGATGAACGACATCCAGACACTCGACACCATCAGCCGCGGTCACGACCTCGAGACCCTCCAGTTCGAGATTGACCCTGATCAGCTGCCGGATGACCTTGTTGTCGTCCACAACAAGCACCCGGCCCGACGCCCCTGGCACAACTCGAGAGTAGGTCCGGACCGGCCACCGCGTCCGGGTTTTCCCGACTTCCGCCCCCTGCGGGGGAGCGACCCCGCGACCCCCAGGAAACCCGTTCATGAACACCCTGGGCGAGCTGGTAGTGTTCTACCCGTCGCCGCGAGCAAGCAGCTCAACGCCAGACGCCCCCGTAGCTCAGGGGATAGAGCAACGGCCTCCGGAGCCGTGTGCGCAGGTTCGAATCCTGCCGGGGGCACTTCGGATTTAGGCCCTGACCAGCGGAAACGCCGGTCAGGGCCTTTCTTGTACATGCCAAAACGCACACGGCTACCCGGTCGTGACCACTCGATCCGACGAGTCTTCGACCTGCGGTTTTCCGGCGCCACACGGATGGAATCCCAAATGTCCGATCCCGCGAAATCGCTCGCGCGGGACATACACGGGACGGGAACAGTGAAAAGCAGAGCCGACACCGGCAGACACCAGCTGCGACCTGCACTTTTTCGCGCATGCGCGGTCGGAAAACATGCAGAGGAATGGGCCGTTTGGCTTTCCGGATCAGCACAGGGCGCCGCTGTGAGCTGGGATTTCATCCAGCATCACGCCCACTGCTCGCGTGCTTGCCCGTGTCGGTACCACGGCGCCCCGGGATACGGCATGCTGGGCGTATGAGCAGGTACGCCGCAGCCAGGGTCTACGCGCTACCGGAGTCACTCGACGAGCTGATCGGGCCGACCTCCCACACCGTGACCCTGCCCCGGCACATCGACTGGGGCCCCCACTACGAATACGACCTCGCCGACGAGGCCGACCTGCTCCTCATGTACGAGCGGGTCATCCGCGAGGCCCAGTCCCCGGCCGACCTACAGTCCCACCTCAATGCCGGCCTGTTGCGCCGGCACTGGAGCGACCTGTTCCTGCCCGCGCCGGCACGTGCGGCCTGGCAGGCCCGCTTTCCTGAACTCGCACCTGCGGCGGCCGCGGCATAGTGGACGAGTTGCACCGCCGGCTGATCCGTATCGGGCTCGACGCGCTCGCCGACGACTTCGGCTACGCCCTGGCAGGCGGCTACGCCGTCCAAGCACACCAGATCGTCAACCGGGTCAGCGACGACGTCGACCTCTTCGCCCCGATCAACCGGGCCACCGCCGAGATGCCCGCGGCCACCGAGCGTGTCATCGCCGCCTACGAAGCCGCGGGCTTCACTGTCGAACTGGCCCACCAGAATCCCGAGCACACCTACACACGACTGAATGTCACCGACCCCGTCAGCGGTGTCAAGAACAAAGTGGAACTCGTCGCCGAGTTCCTCAACCACCCGCCCGTGCCCTCCGAACTCGGCCCGGTCCTGCACCCCGACGACGTCGCAGCAGGGAAGACCACCGCACTGGACGGCCAAGCCGAGGTCCGCGACGCCATCGACGTCGACGGACTCCTCAAGGCCGGATACACCCGCGAACGCCTCATGGAACTGGCGGCAGAACGACGACGGCTTCGATCCGCAGATGTTCGCTGACTCACTTGCCCGCATCCAGCGCTACACGGACAAGCAGTTCGCCGCCTACGGCCTTACCACCGCCGAGGCCGCAGTGCTGCGCGAGCGGTTCGCCGACTGGCGACGCCAACTCATCACGCCCCCGGACGAGAAACCCGAAGGCAAGCGAACCGCCGCAGCGGCTACCGCTCCACCGCGCCGGGATCAGCCTGCACAGCAGAACGCGAACACCACCACGAAGCCCTCTCCCCCCGGCCCCGGCTCTCCCGGCCGAACACCACCCCACGGCCGCCGCAGGGGCTGATCCTTGCCCCAAGCCAGAACGCGCTGCCAGCCGCTTTCCCAGGAAAGGACAGAAACTGCAACCTGGATGGGGCGCCCCAGTCGCATTCGTCCAACAGTGCCTCTATGCGCTGGTTGGCAATCGCGGCCCGCCCGTACAGGCACTTGGCGTACCTGGTCACGAAGACCTCGACACTGTTACCGGCGCGTTCCGCGACCTCGGTGGGATCGACGTCGGCATTGAGCCACGTGGACAGAGCCGAATGACGCAGGTCGTAGGGACGAGCCGCGAGCTGCGAGTTCAACAGGCCGGGTGGCAGGGCCAGTTCCGGGCTTCGTGCCATACGCGATCGTACGTGCTGGATGCCACGATTCCCCGCGTTCGTTGAAGAACAGGCGCCCGTCGTCGGCCACACCGAACGTGCCGAAGCTCTCCCGCCACAGCGCCACCAGCTCGGGCCACAACGGCACCGGCCTGGTGTCCCCCGGCGGGCGGCACTTCAGACCACGCTCGTCATGAAGGCACCCGGTGTCGGACCACTTCTTGCCCGCCTGAGGCGGCGGAGTCCTTGTTCGCCACGTTGAAGCGCGAACTGCTTTACGGTTCACGGTGGCTGACCAGGCCCGAGGCCCGCATGGCGGTCTTCGCCTGGATGGCCTGGTACAACCGCAGGCGGCGCCACTCGGCCCTGGGTTACCGAAGCCCAGTCGACTATGAACGGCAGCACGCCAGCACCAGCGATAGCCTGGAGCTGGTCGCATAACACCCGAGTGTCCACGGAATAGGGCAAAGCCCGCACCACGGATCTACAGGTATTGCCAATGACTTCGCCCCCACGCCGATCGCCTGCAGCTCAGAGCAAGCCCAATACCTTACTGCTCCATCCCAATGCCTGCGGAGAATGCCAGTCCGGACGCCCACCGTTGGTAGCGAGTTCACCCCCTTGCCTGAACGCATCACGATTTGATTCCCCGAGAGAAAGTGCTCGCTGAATCAACGCAGTTGCTTCAGCAAGAGCCCCTCGGCTAACCAAAAACTCCAAAAGATCTTGCCCAAAAGCAGTTGGTCGAAGCAGTGCTTCAGGAATAGCAGCAACCAAAGCGTCGGGATTCGCCGACGAATCGAACCACGGCAACGCCACCTCTTTTACATGGTCGCACAATCTATCAACCACTGCAATTCTATTAACGGGAGAAGTTACGATCGCGTTGGCTTCCCGAGAGATATCATAGAAGCTGGTAGCACAAACAACAGATACCATCGAATCAGGGCGCTCAACCGTGAGGTCGGGATTAGATTGCCTCCAACCCTTGAGGTCTTCATCGAAAACTTCGAGGCCCGCAATACTGAACTGAATCAGCTTCCCAGTCTTGTTCCAGCGACTAGCTTCGAGTCGTATACGCTCGAGGCGCCCGTCAAGGCGGCGCTCCAAACTCGTTCGCCCCTTGAGCCAGCGGAAGCCATCCTGCTCCAAACGATGCGCCATCCACTCGCCGGCAGCCAGAAAGACTTCCCTGGCCCCCTCAAGTCCGATCAGTCGTTCAGCCAGACGTGCGGTCGAGCGCCCCTGTTCGTTGGTAGTCATGCCTCTCATTATGCCCCGTCGAGCCACGCATGGAGTCAACCTGCTTCAAGCGGGTGCCCGTTAGGCGGGCGGGAAGCAAGCTTCCCGCCCGCCTATTCCCGCATCAGGGATTACATACGCCGCACTGCCAGTGATCGATTTCCAATTGCATCTTCACCGTACTCCCCTTTTTCAACCCATAGTGTTCAAGCTTGCTTGTATTTAGCACTGCTCCATGGCTCGTCAACTCCGGGTACCCGGCCGCTTGGTTGTCCGTCACAGTCGCACTACCCACCTTAGATTCCACGGCAACCCAGTCACCGTTCGGATTGCGAGCGACGTAGTCCGCGATGAAGACATCACCATTACTGTTTTTGAATCGAACCTGCGGCGTGATATCCGTGTATCCACCCTTCTGAAGACGATCCAGTGAAGCCGCTTCGCCGATTGCTCCGTGCTCGACCCCATCCACGGGACAATTCCCGACGTTGTGTACCAGTACGGCCACATTTCCAGCGAGCACATAGTACGTGTGGAGTTGCTGGATGGTGAGGTTCCAGCGGTTCGCCGCACCCGGCGTGGCCTTGGTGGTGACAACGAAGACATGGCCGTTGGCAGGAGTGTTGAGGGCGTCACCGTGGTGGAGTTTGCCAGCGGCGACCCAGGTGTGGGTGGTGTCGTCCCAGAACGGGTGGTTGGCAGTGGTGTGGAGGGTGGCGGTGTGGCCGTTCTTGGTGCGGATGGTGAGGTCGAGCAGGTCGTGGTCGTGGTTGATCCACACGTGCTGGACGGTCCGGGTTCCCTGCTGCTTTCCGGTTTTGGGATTGGCAGCCTCGACTTTGTCGCCTACCGCAATCTTGCTGATCAGCTTGGTCTTGCCATGCGCCATCAGAACCGGAGTGGAGGGGGCAAAGCTACATCGCCCGAGAACCCCTTCCCCTTCTTCGTCGAATTCTCCACCAATTGCCAACACGGTGGCTTCACTACCGCTACCGTAGGCAGCTTTATAGGTGGGTGAATTAGTATCCGCTCCGAGACCTTCCATTGCTTTGGTAGTTGTCGCCGGGTCGTAACTGCAAGAACCCGAGTCGAACCAGCAGGCCGGATTCGCGGCGTCGCTCACGTGATCAAGGGTGTCAATTATGCCAGCAAGTTGTCCGAGGGCAATACTCTCACCGAGTCCCTTGGACCGTGTGGTCGTGCCGTTGCCGTTGCCACTGTGTGCTGTGCCGTTGTAGAGGGTCAGGCTGCATGAGCCGTAGTGACAGTAGCCAGCACTGGCATTTCCGGGGTCGATAGGCCCGGTGGTGACGTACCGCTTGGGGTTGCTGGGGCTGCTGCCGGTGCCGCCGATGGGGTAGCCGATGCCGCACAGGTCTGCCATGCACAGACCAGTGGGGTCGCTCTCACCGACGGGGTCGTCGCCGGCGTAGGTGTAGCCGCCGAGTTCTTGGGGGCTGGTGGCTTCGAATACGGGGTCGAGGCTGATGAAGCGGCCGATGGTGGGGTCGTATTCGCGGGCGCCGATGTCGGTGAGGCCGGTGGTGGTGTCGGTGGTCTTGTTGAGGAAGGTGCGGTTGTCGGCCCAGGTGGTCGTGGTGCCGCGGCTGTTGCCGTAGGGGTCGAACTGGCGCCAGGTGGGGGTCTGGGCGGTGTAGTCGAGGTAAAGGCTGTTGGTTCCGTGCTGGTCGGAGTCGAGTTCGAAGCCGTAGTTGGTGCCGGTGCCGGTGCGGACGATGGTGGCTCCGCCGGGGGCGGTGTAGTAGCGCACGCCGGTGGCGGTGCCGGCGGAGTCGTTGAGGGTGATCTGTTCGCTGCCGAGGTACAGGGTGGTGGTGCTGGGGTCGATCTGCAGCAGCAGGTTGCCGTCGGCGTCATAGATGTAGCTGGTGGCGGTACCAGTGGTGCTGTTGGAGACGCTGGTCAGCTGTTCGGCGTTGTTCCAGACGAGGGTCTGATCGCCGGTGCTGGTGGTGCGGGTTTTGGCGTTACCAGCCTCGTCGTAGACATAGCTGGTTGAGCCGGTCGAGCCGCCTGTGGTGGTGGTGCCGGTCAGGGTGTTGGGTTGGCTGCTGGAGTAAGCGCTGTTGGTGACGGTGTCGCTGCCGGAGCCGGAGACGGTGTGCTGGGTCTGGGTGAGCCGGTTGCCGATGTCGTCGTAGGTCCAGCTGGTCCAGTACGTGCCGCCGGTGATGCCGTCGCCGACGGTGCTGTGGTCACTAGTGGTGGGGGTGGCGTTGCAGGTGTCGGTGGCGGTTGAGGCAGTGGTCCAGGCGGCGGTGAGGCGGTCGAGGGTGTCGTAGGTGTAGCACTGGGTCTCAGCCGTGGTGCTGGAGCCGGAGCGGGTCTCAGTCTGGTGGGAGATGTTGCCGGCGAGGTCGTAGGTGTAGGCGGTCTCGTCAACAGTCTTGGGCGTGGTGGTGGAGCGAGTAACGAGTTGGTCTACCAGGTCTCCAGTGTGCGAGTCGTAGCCGTCGGTGACGGTGGCGTACGAGCTGGAGGAGCCGAGCTGGACCTGGGCGACCTGGTTGTAGGCGCTGTACGCGGTGCTTTGCACGTAGCTGTAGGCAGTGGTGGCCAGCGCGTTTGCTTCGTCGTCGTTGTTGTAGCCATGGGTGACGGTCTCGGCGGGCAGTCCGCCGCCGAGGGCGTAGCCGTCGGTCCAGAGCAGTCCGTTGACGCTGGTGTAGGAGTGCGTGATTTTCCACGTCTTGCCCAGGACGCTGCCCTGCGCGGCGGAGGGGATGATGGTCTCCTCGCCCAGGGATTCACCGAAGACGTTGAAGTTCACGGCCTGCTGGACGTAGGCGTAGCCGCCGCTGTAGGAGGTGGCTGTGGTGACGTGTCCGACCGGGTAGGTCATGCCGGAGATGGCTGTGTTGGAGTTGTCGTAGACCCAGGCCGCGGTCTGGTTGCCCGGTGAGCTGGTGGAGGCGTAGGCGACCTGGTCTGCGGTGGCTGCGGCGTATTGGCCGGTCTTACGGTCGAGGGCGTCGTAGGTGTAGGAGACGTACTTGCCGCGCGAGTCCTGGGCCTGCAGCAGGTTGCCTTCCCCGTCGTACGTCATGGCGGAGGTCGTGCCGGCGGTGGGGTCGGTCTTGGTGAGCACCTCCCCGGCCAGGTCGTAGGTGGTGGTCCACACCTGGTTCTTGGCGTCGGTGACGGTGGACTGCTGGTTGTGGCCGTCGTAGCCGTAGGTGGTGGCGCTGGTGGTGCCGCCGGTGAGGTAGAAGACTCCGGTAGCAGTGTTCAGCGGCGTGGTCAGCGTGGGCGCGGTGGTGTACTCGTCGAGTTCGCTGGTGCGGCCGACCGGGTCGGTGCGGGTGGTCTTGGTGACGCCGCCGGTGGGCGGGATGACGGTGGTGGCATCGCCGTTGTAGACCGTGGTGGTGGTCGAGACGATCGACCCGTTCTTCTCGGAGATGTCGTAGATCGGCCGGCCGAGCCCGTCGTAGGTGTACACGTCCTGGATGGGGACGTTGGTGTCGGGTATCGAGTCCAGGGCCAGCGTGGGGGTGGTGGTGGAGTCCCAGTAGTCGGTGTTCTTCTTCGCCGTCCAGCCGCGTGAGTCGTAGAGGGTGTCGTTGATCAGACGGCCGCCCTGCGGCGTGTAGGTCTGGGTCTGGCGTGCGCGGCCGAGGGAGTCCGCGATGGCGACCGAGGTGAGGTAACCGCTGTTGTCGTTGAGGCTGTTGGTGACAACGCCCGAAAGGGCACTGTTGGACAGGGTGTAGGTGTAGGTGAGGTTCGCCAGCGAGGTGGTGGCGCGGGAGTTCTTCCACACCGAGGTGGCCCGGCCCAGCGCGTCGTACTGGACGGTGGTCACCACGTGGTTGGCGTCGGTGCTCGTGAGCGTGAGCCCACGTTCCGGATCCAGCGTCGAGCTACTCGTATGGGCAACCCCGCTCACGGTCGGCTCCGTGACCGATTGCCCGGTGGTCAGATAGGCGGAGTTGACCGTGTAACTGGTGGCGATGGTGTTGCCGTTGCCGTTGGTCGTGCTGGACAGTCGGTGGTAGGTGCTGTCGTAGGCGTTCTGTGCGGAGGTCCGCCAGGTGAAGGCGCCGGAGCCGTAGTCGGTGGCCTTGCGGGTCATCGTGACCAGGCCCATGGTCGGGGCGCTGACCTGCGGGAACGCGGTGGCGAAGGTGGAGTCGTCGTAGAAGGTCCGGGTGGCGGAGACGACCTGGTCGGGACGGTTGACGCTGGCGGGGGCGCTCAGGGTGTTCAGCCCGCTGGGGACCGAGGTGATGGATCCCTCGGTGAAGCCGGAGCAGGCGACCGAGTCCTCTTCGGTACCGGAGACCAGGCCGACGATGTTGGCGCTGGTGTTGGCCGGAGCGTAGGTGGTGGCGGTGCAGCGGTCGTAGGCGGAGTCGGCCGGCACGGTATGCGCGTAAACGTAGGTCGGCAGGCCGAAGTCGTCGTCGGAGCGGGTGGCGTCGTAGGTCGTGTCGGTCTCGTTGTAGCGCCAGCTGGTGCTGCCCTTGTCGGTCAGCCGCTGCCGGGTCCACTCCTCCGCGGTGCCGGTCGCGTTGGCGGTCAGGTCCGGAAGTCCGGACCGGGTACGGGTCGCGGTGGCTGCGGAGATCCAGTACGAGGTGATGGTGGAATGGTCGACGCCTCCGCCGTTGCCGAGGTAGGAGGTGGACTCCAGTATCTGCCCGGCGAGTTGCGGGGAGTCGGTGTGGCTGCCGCCCCGGGAGTCGGTCAGCGGTACGCTCCGGGTCTTCGTGGACGAGAGCCAGTCGCCGTCCATGCCCTGGTAGTAGGAGTCGACCTGCTTGGTCTTGGCGTCGCCGGCGCCGTTGCCGGTCGTGGTGGTCACCTGCTGGTAGCCGCGCCACTGCCCGTAGGTGCGGTACTTGGCCTTGGTGTTCTCGTCGTCGTCGTAGTGCCAGGCCGCACCGCTGTAGGAGTAGTCGGTCTCCTTGATCGCGGAGCCGCCGGTGGTGTCGGTCTCCAGGACCTCCTGCACCGCGTACTTGTTGAACCAGTCCAGCATCGGGCTGATGTAGCCGCTGGGAGTCCAGTACTCCGGCAAGCACGATGCCGTGTTCGAGGACGGCGTGGCCGAGGTCGAGCAGGCGGTCGGCAGCGAGTAGGAGACCCCGGTTTTCCCGCCGAGCTCGTTGATGATCGCCGTGATGCGATAGCGGAACAGGCCCGGGTAGGTGGAGGTGCTCACCCGGTTCTCCAGGGCCGAGCCGGTGAAATTCACCGCCGGCATGGTGATCGACGAAGTCGAGCCGCCCGCCGTGGTGTCCGAACCGGTGCGCTGGACCGAGGACAGCCACAGCGTCGCGCTGGTCGCATCCCCGGTAGAGGGCTCCGTCTGAGTCAGCGCGTAGGAGTCGACCGTCACATACGCGCTGGAGGAGACCGAGTACTGCTGCGTGGTGATCGAGGCCAGCCGGACGGTGGAGAAGAACGAAGGCCCGTACGCGCTGCAGGTGGCGCCCTTGGCGCAGATCAGGTCGTAGGGGACGTCGGGGTAGTAGGAGGCGTTGGAGGAGGTCTCCGCGTTACCGCAGTTGGTGCTGGTGGAGGTGCAGCGGACCGACGGGTTGTAGACGATCTTGTCGGGGACGGTGCCGTAGGGGCCGGTGGCGGTGGTGAAGCCGTAGTCGATGTGCGCGAGGTAGGAGTCGCGCACGTACTGGACTTCGGAGGCTCCGTTGTAGGCGCCGTAGTAGTTGGTGTCCTGCTTGTAGTAGTACGCCATCGCGTCGCCGGTGGCGGTGGTGACGTAGTCCAGGTGCCACTTGTAGGCCATGGTGCAGTAGCTGCTGGTGGCCGTGGAGTTGTAGCAGGGGTCGCTGGAGTGGGCGGAGTACACGCGCTCGGAGTCCACCGAGTTCGTCGTGTCGTTCCCGGACGCCCAGCCGGGCAGCTCGTTGCGGCCGAAGTAGTACTTGGTGCCGTCCCGCTCGGTGATCACCCAGTAGGACGTGTCATAAGTGCCTGACCCGTTCGACGAGCCGGTCACCTTCGTGACCGTCGCGCCGTTGTCATTGGCCAGCTTGTAGGTGGACGAGTCCTTGTCGTAGACGATCGACGTCGAGGACCCGTTCAGCGACATGGTCAGGACCGGGCCGTCGTAGCACTCGTCCGACGTGGTCACCGACCCGGCGCTGCCCTCAGGAGAGTCGGAGCAAGGCGTGAACTCCTGTGCGACGAAGGAGTCCTGGGTGGTCCACCCGTCGCCCACCCAGGACGACTGGGCCTGAGTGTTGGCCGTCTTGCCGTCGACGCTGCCGGAGTCGTAGGACAGTGACGCGTCCGGTGCCAGTGACGTCGAGGCTGCCGGTGACTCCACCTTGTAGGTGTAGGTGAAGTCACCCGAGGATCCCGACTGGCCCCAGGAGCCGGCAGACGACAGGGTGGAGGCGTAGTTGCCTCCGGCCCCGCCCTCCTGGCCCGTCGAGTCGGTGGCCGCGATCACCGTTGCCGCGCCGGAGGTCGAGGCCGTCTGGGCCCTTGCCGATTCGGAAACCGCACCGGTGTAGACAGCCGGATCCGCTGTGTCAGCGGCAGTCCGGCCGGCGTCTGTGGAGGCGGCGCTCTTCACCGAGCCCGTGCTGCCGAAGGTGACTTCGGCAGATACAGCGGTGTTCTTGGGGTCGTTGAGGGACGTCAGCGGCGTCTGCTTGCGGCACTTCGCCAGTTGAGGGGTGGTCAGCGCACACGCGGGCAGCTCCACCAGGCGCAGCCGAGATGCGTAGTTACCGCCGACAGCTTCGCGGAAGGCACCGTAGTCCAGCCCTACCTTCAGTCGGCTGGAGCCAACCGTCGCACTCCCGGTGCTCTGAGCGGCGGCGAGGGACCAGACGGGGCCGGATACGCCCAGCCGCTTGGACAGCGACCGTGACTGGACCGAGACTCCGAGGGTCGTCGGGCCGGCGTAGATGCCCTTGCGGGGTGCTACTGCCTGTGCCCACACCGGTGTTCCCGCCGCGGCGGCCTTGGAGCCAGTGGCCGCCGAGTGCTTCGGCGCTGTGAGCTTCAAGGTCCCGGCCTTCGCGGCCGGCCATGCCGTCCGGGTCGGCACGGCCGTGTGCCGGGTAGCGCCGGAGAGACGCACACGCTTGTGCAGAACAGGCTTCAGCCCCGTGACCGAACGGCCCAGATCTGCCTTCGGCTTCGCGGCCGTCGAGGTAGCGGTCGTGCTGGACAGGGTCAGCGCGGTCGCCGTTGACCCGAAGGCCAGGGTCAGGCACAGGGACCAGGCCAGTACCGCAGCCCACCCCGCCAAGAGCCTCCCGGCCGTACGCCGGTACCGCGCCCTTACGGCTCCGCTGTTTCCACGCGCACGTCTACCGGACACGGCCTCCCCCTCGTCATGACGACATGCCGAAATACCGAACGCTCACCGCGGCTTGTTGCCGTACCGGTGATCGTTCGCCGACGGAAAGAAATACATGAAGATTCAATGCAGATGAATAAAGAGTTAGGAAAAAACGACCCCAAGAAGCTCTACAAAATTCTCCAGAAGCGGACATCCAAGGCGTGTACATGCCGTGATCTGGGTCACACAACCCTACGCCGGATCACTGATTCCCCTTACGTTGGCGCAGCCCTGCCACCTGCGGGCCCGAACCGGGAAACCTCCCGCGACCGATTGACCCGCCGGAGCAGGATCACCAAGAAACACCAATGGGGCTTTGCAAAAATTGAGCTCCGTTCGAGATTAGTGAGCACTGGATGAGCTCGCCCCAGGCGGAATCTTCCATCAGCATGAATAGTTGGGGGAAAGAAATTGCAAAATACTTCGCGGCCTTCTCTGCCTCGTTCGTGGGCGCGTCACGTGTTCGTCGGTGCTACCGCTCTCGCGGTCTCCGGCGCCTTGGGGCTCCCCGGCCTCGCCCACGCGGCCACCGCATCTCACGTCGGTGCGAGCGCCCGCACATCAGCCGGCGCTTCCGCCGGGCTGGGTGAGGCACAAGCCATGGCGAAGGCCCGGGCCACCGGCAAGCCGGTCCAGGCAACGGCCGCAACCACGGATTCCTCCACACTCACCGCGAACCCCAACGGCACGCTGACGCTCAGACAGACGCTCGCCCCGGTACGCAAACTGGTGCACGGCAGATGGAAGAGCCTGGATGCGACGCTCGTGCGTCATTCAGACGGCACTATCTCCCCCAAGGTGTCCACCAGTTCACTGACTCTCTCCGGCGGCAGCGCGGACGACCCGCTGGCTACCATGCGGGCTGGCAGCGGAGCCTTGGCCATCTCCCTTCCCTCAGCCTTCACTCTGCACGCGCCTGCGCTGTCGGGTGCTACGGCGACGTACCACGACGTCCTGCCCGGTGTGGATCTCGCGGTCACCGCGCAGGACACCGGCGGGTTCAGCGAGGTCCTGGTCGTCAAGAACGCCACCGCCGCAGCGAGCCCCGCGCTCACCGACCTGAACCTGTCTACCAAGGCCACGGGTGTGACACTGGCCAGTGACGCGGCCGGTGACATCGCCGCCAAAGACCGCAAGGGGCATACGGTGTTCTCGGCCACCGCCCCGACCATGTGGGACTCCAGCCAGCCTGCCGCGAACACGCCGAAGACGACTGACCCGCGCACCGGGCAGACCGTGGACAAGCGCAGCGGCGTACCCCTTGCCTCCAGCCCTGCTTCGCCGGGCGACACAGCCCGCAAGGCGAGTCTGAAGGCCTCCTACCACCGGGGGCACATCAGCCTGTCCCCTGCACGGACCCTTCTGAGGGGCAAGAACACCGTCTACCCGGTCTACATCGACCCGTCCTTCACCGCCTCGGGTCAGACCGACACCGTCCAGGCGTGGGCGTTCGTGGACAGCGAGTGGCCCGACACCTCGTTCTACAAGCCCGCGGCGTCCACGCCCGGCCCCCTGCACGTCGGCTACACCGACTGGACCCCCGACGTCTCCACCAACCGTGCCCTGTTCCAGACGAGCATCCACAGCAGCATCTGGGGCGCGCAGGACGTCATCTCCTCCAACATCTCCTTCTACGAGAACTGGTCGGCCTCCTGCACCAAGGAGGAAGTCGACCTGTGGCACACAGGCTCCATCTCCTCCAGCACCACCTGGAACAACACGCACAGCTCCAGCGACCCCGACAAGAAGTTCTGGTTCAGCAAGCTCGACACGCAGACCGTCGCCCACGGCTGGTCCACCTCCTGCGGCCCCGCGGACGTCACCTTCGACATCACCTCGCTGATGCAGTCGGCCGCCAACAACAAGTGGTCCAAGGCCACCTTCGGACTGCGCGCCGCCGACGAGAACAACGACCTGGCCTGGAAGCAGTTCAGCAAGCAGGCCACCATCACCACCACCTACGACCACACCCCCAACACGCCGACCTCGCTGACCACCAGCCCGAGCACCAGCTGCACCGCCACCACTCCCACCTCGCTGGGCCTGGGCGACGTCACCCTGCGTGCCGGGGTGTCCGACCCGGACGGCACCACCAGCCCGCTCACCGCCAACTTCACCCTGAAGAACATGACGAGCGGCACGACCTACACCCGGGCGATCAACGCCACCAGCGGCACCACCGCAAGCACCCTCTACTCCCACACCAGCACCTCCGGGCCCTTCCAGGCACTCACCGCGAAGACCGAGTTCGCCTGGTACCTCACCGTCACCGACCAGAACCTGACCAGCAGCCAGTCCAAGACCTGCCACTTCTACTACGACCCCACCGCCCCCGGCGCCCCCACCATCGCCCCCGTCACGTCCACCACCAGCCAGTGCTCCGAACTCACTGACAGCCCCTCGGGCGACAGCCAGTGCACGGTGGGCACAGCCGCGAGCTTCACGATCACGGACACCAACACCCGCACCGCGCCCGGCAGTTACCGCTACCAGCTCAACGGCGGCAACCCGGTCAGCGTCCCAGCCTCAAGCTCCAGCCCCTACACCGCAAGCATCTCGCTGAAGCCGACCACCCAGACCGACGTCCTGACCGTCACCGCCGTCGCCAGCACCGGCAACATCGGAGACACCTACGACTACCGGTTCATCGCCAAGGCTCCCGCCACCGCCACCAACGACGACCTCAACGGCGACGGCAACGCCGACCTGCTGACCATCGGCGGCAAGAACTCCCTCCCCGCTGGGCTCTGGCAGGCCACCGGCACCGGAGGCGGCAAGGTCGACGCCGTCGCCCGGAACATCGGCATCGATGGCAACGGCGTCTCCACCACCCAGACCGCCACCTCCTTCACCGGCACCCAGGCCATCACCGGCCACTTCTTCACCGGCGCCGGCTTCAACGACGTCCTCGACTACGGCTACGACACCTCGACCGGCGCTGTCACCAGCGAGATCCTGCGCGGCCAGGGCGACGGCACCGACCTCCAGCCCGTCGACTCCCTCCCCGTCACCAACTCCGCCGGCGTCTTCACCCGGACCGACACCACCTTCAACGACGACGGCACCACCACCAACACCACCACCCCCGCCACCTCCATCGCGAGCGGCGGCAGCCTGTACAACACCGTCAACGGTTACACCGCCACGGGCTATCCCGACCTCCTGCTGCTGATCAACGGCTCCCTGTGGGACGAGCCCTCCGACAACGGCCAGGGCATGTACACCGGGACCGACCAGGCCGCCGACCTGGCCGACTACAACCCCTACTGCCTCGCCCAGAACACCAGCACCACCACCAGCTGCACCACCGGCTGGAGCGGCTGGACCATCACCAGCACCCTCGACGCAGGCGGCATGCCAGAGCTGTTCGCCCGCGACACCAGCACCGACACCAGCGACCCCTCGCACGGCCAGCTCTGGTACCTCAGTCCCACCAACCTGCAGACCCTGACCTACGACGACCTTTCCAACGGCGCCACCGACGCCACCCTCACCTCCGTCGAGGCCGCCTCCACCGGCTGGGACTCCGTCAGCCAGCCCACCCTCCTGGCCGCCGACATCAACAACGACGGCACACCCGATGTGTGGACCGTCAGCAGCACCGGCACCGGCACCGCCCATGAGATGACCCTCTCCGGCACCACCGCCACCTTCACCACCCCCACCGGCCAGGCCCTGAGCACCGACACCCACGACTGGCCCCTCAACGACTACGACACCACCGCCCTCACCGCCGACGACGCGGCCACCAGCGCGATCACCCTCACCGGCACCAGCGGCGTCACCGCCCCCGAAGGCGGACTCTTCGACCCCGACGTCCAACTCGACGCCACCGACCACGACTACCTCCAAGGCGCCAAGGCCCTGGACCTGACCAAGTCCTTCACCGTGTCCATCTGGGCCGACCCCACCGCCTACGGCGGCGCCGTCCTCTCCCAGAGCGGCAGCGCCGACTCCGGGATCCTGCTCCTGCCCACCAGCGACGGCTGGCAGTTCAGCCTCAACACCGGCGCCGGCACCGCCTGGGCCTTCGACACCGTCACCGGCGGCACCGTCCACCTCGGCACCTGGGCCCACCTCACCGCCACCTACAACAAGACCACCGCCGTCATGAACCTCTACGTCGACGACGTCTTCGTGGCCACCGGCAACCACACCGCACCCAGCACCGGCGCCAGCGGCAACTTCCAGCTCGGCGACGACTGGCACACCAGCGCCCGCGCCGACTACTACAGCGGCGAACTCGCCCGCGCCCAGACCTGGACAGGATCCGTCGTACCCCCGGCCCAGCCCTACACTCCGGCCGGCTACCACCAGGCCGTCACCCCCACCCGCATCCTCGACACCCGCAGCAGCAGCGGCCTGACCTACACCAGCGGCATCACCGCCGGCGCCAGCACGGTCGCATCCGACTCCGTCACCCACCTCAAGATCGCCGGCGATACCGTCACCACACCCGTCAGCGGCGCACCCACCACCGTGCCCGCCTCGGTCACCGCCGTCGCCATCGACGTCACCGCCACCGGAGAGACCGACCACGGCTACGTCACCACCTACGCCGACGGCACCCAACGCCCCGTCACCTCATCCACCAACTTCACCGCCAGCACCACCAGAACCGGCTACCAGATCGTCCCCGTCGGCAACGACGGCAAGATCGACCTCTACACCCACCTCGACAGCAGCAGCGGAACCGCCGCCCTGATCGTCGACGTCACCGGCTACTTCACCAGCGACGCCACCCTCACCGGCAATCAGACCTACACACCGCTGACCAGCCAGGTCCGTGCCCTGGACACCCGCTCCAGCGTCGCCCACACCAGCCTGACCAGCACCGGCACCGTGGCCGCAGGCACCAACTTCACCCTCCAGACAACCGGCCTCAACGGCATCCCCAGCAACGCCACCGCCGTCGCCGTCAACCTCGCCGCAGCCAACGCCACCGGCACCGGCTTCCTCCAGGCATACGCCACCGGATACGCCCCCACCGCCGACACCAGCCTCAGCTTCAACACCGGTAACGCCATCGCCTCACTCTCCGGCGACGTCCCCATCGGCACCTCCGGAACCATCACCATCTCCGTCCACAGCAGCGCCGCCGCCGTCATCGCCGACATCGCCGGCTACTACACCACCGGCACCACCGGCCAGAAGTTCCACACCATCAACCCCACCCGCCTCGTCGACACCCGCAGCGGCATCGGCGGAAGCTCCAGCCCGGTAGCATCCCTCGGCACCTACACGCTCACCAGCAGCACCACCCAGCAGGTCACCATGGCCACCACCCCCACCCTCGCCGCCATGCTCACCGTCACCGGCCCCACCGGCAGCGGCTACGCCATCGCCTACCCCACCGCCGTCGGCAAACCCGCCACCAGCAGCCTCAACTGGGGCACCGGCGACACCCTCGCCAACCTCACCCTCACCCCCACCGACACCAACGGACAGATAAGCATCTACAACAACAGCGACGGCACCGCCGACTTCATCGTCGACACCAGCGGCTACTACACCTGACCACCCCCCTGACAGAGTGGGTGTCTCCAAGAGGTCGAAGGCCCTCGCCGTGAGGCGAGGGCCTTCTTCCATGTGTAGTTATAGACGGTTCAACGACATTCCGCCCTCGCCCAGGTCCACGGCAATGTGAGCGCCGGGGTCTGGCCCTTCGGCGGTCGCGCGTAGCCCAGCAGCCAGCCGAACTGCGGCGACCAGCCGCCGGCCTGACCACATTCTCGGGCGGAGGAAAACATGCGGCCCGGTATCTCACCGATCGCCAAGGGCGAGAACACTGCAACGTGCCTGTCTTCGCTGCGACATCGAGCATTGACGACGCAGACATCGAGGTCGGCGACACGAAATTCGCGGGCACAGACAACGTCTTACGCATGGGGCCGCGCGCATCGAGGCATTCTCCGGAATGGACTCAGGACTGTACGAACTGATCAAAGACGGGTGCGTCGAAGAGTACCGGCAAGCGGCCTATGAACTCCGCTCCAAACGACGCGACCCCCTTGAGAGCAGGAAATGGAACGACTCGATCTCGTTCCAGGGCGACGGCACCGTCATGGCCCTGAGCATCCTGCCCATCCGCAAACGACGCACGCTCTGAACCAACAAGCCCACAAGATCATGATTTTCCTGCGCTCGCCGCTTCGGGCCGCGCAACATAGCCCGGAATCGCCGGTTGGCCAAACCGGCGATCCCCCGCATCATTGACAGTCCACCGCCACCGCCTGCCCGCACGTCGAAAGGTTGCAGCACAAACTCAACCTCACAACTCCACCCGACGGCTGCCCATAATCACGAGCAGGCGGGCAGAACTGCCGTACCCACGCCAATGACCCGATCGGCTCAGTCCGTGGCCCGCCCCCCAGGGCTTTCGCAGGAGGATCGCAGCCTCCACGCCGAGCGCTTCCACGGGCGCCGGGACACCGACGCCTCTCGGCAACGGGTGAAAAATTCAGCCGTTGCCGACAGACGCCCTCTTGGCCCTGGCGTGCGCCTTCCCAGCCTTCGCCCGCCCGTCCGCCGCCATTGGCAACCCCGCCCGCCCGACGCCTGACTCACCTGTTCGCCGTCGAGGTTCGTGAGGTGCCGGCCTTCCGGCCAACACCGATCACCACGTAGGCCGGCGCGCGGTCGCCACTACGGCACCGCGTCAGCCATGGACTTCCCACCCGGCCCGCCGGAAGCCCAACACGGACACATGCCCTGAGGGTATCCGGACGGGAAGCGGCGGGACACGCGCCCGTCAGCCGCCGTTCGCCCCGACACCGCGCGGGAGCACCCCTACCGGCCCCGACGCACAACCGGTTCTCCTGGCCTGCCCGCGCACTCCGGACAGCCTCCCTGTTCGATTGAGGGGCGCGCCAGATACCCCTACGCTTGTCCGAGGAAGTCGTGATCTACGTCATGGTGCATGGATCGACCGCCACAGGGAATGTTCCGGACGGGACGAGCGAATGGGTCATTTCATTCTCGCGGGACATGCGCGGGACGACGAGCCTGACAACCTGTCAGGTAGGTCGCTGACCTGCGGAAACACGCGGGAATGGGACGGCCTCCGGAGCCGTGTGCGCAGGTTCGAATCCTGCCGGGGGCACTCGCCTAGGAACAGCAGAAATCAAGCGCTGACCAGGGCGGATGCCGACAGAAGAGGGCGGGAGTCAGTCTCACTGACTCCCGCCCTCTCTCATTGTCTCTCACCGTTCACGCACCATCTGCGATACACCCGACGACGCGGGCCGCGTCGCCTACATGACGCCTAGCCCCCGCCTCGCGAGACGCTTTAGCTCACGGCTGAAGTCGTCAACCGCTTCACCCAGCTCCCTGTGCAAAACACGCGCCCAGCGGTGGGTATCCAAGGAGAGTGTCGAATCACCGCGAGCCTGGTCAGATCGGATTAGGGCATCAACCTGGGCAGCAGTGCTCCGCACCAATTCCGGCCTCTCGTACAGCGCCACGGGGTTGGGCGCCATGGAGCAGGTCACGTCCGCTGGAGTGGTGTATCGACGGCCACTCGGCGATCTCGTTTTGAGGCTATGCGGTGAGTTCGGTGGGCAGGACGGTGTCGTCGGTTTCTGACTCGATCGGGTGGAGGCGGGCCTTGGCCAGCAGGTCGAGTCCCATGTAGCGGCGGGCCTCGGTCCACTCGTCGTTCTGCTCGGCCAGGACGGCGCCGACCAGGCGGATGAGGGCG
>NZ_JBVKCG010000024.1:0-128743 GCF_055634995.1 Streptomyces sp. NPDC111744 | reverse complement strand
GCCCTCCACGACAGTGATGACAGCGACGATGCCGACGGCGCGACCGGGAGTTCCGGGAGCGCCGGCACGGCAGGCGCCACCGCAGGCCGTGGCAGCGGCAGGAGTACGGGAGAAAGCGCCGGAGGTTCCCGCACCGGCGCCGCCCGCGACGGGTCGGGCGCCCGGGCGGGGCTGTCCCCCGAGATGGCCGAGAAGGCCTCGCTGGGCCTGAACACGCTCAAGGACACCATCGTGCGCGCAACCACCGCCGGCGCGAGCGCGAGTGCCAGCAACGACCTCAACACCGCCCGCAACCACACCACCACGACGGCCACCCGCACCACCACCACGAGACACACCACCAGGCCGGTGGACACCGGGCATCTCACCTCCGAGGAAGGCGGCTGGCCGGGCGCCTCGCTGGAGACCCGGCCCGTCACCGTCACCCAAAGCGACTTGGACGACGTGGTACGCACCACCATCCCCACCACCACCTCGGACACCACAGCCCAACACGACTGGCCGGGCGCCTCCCTGAACACCCACCCCGTCACCACCACCCAGGGCGACTTCGACACAGTCCTGCACCGCACCACCACCCCGACCACAGCCACCACCACAACAGGCACGACGGCCGCCACCGCCAGCACGGGCGCACCAGCCCCCCGCACCACAACGAGCTCCGGCACGAACAACACCACCGGAGCCGCAGCACGCCCCGACCTCCGCACCACCAGCGGACCACAACCCGCCCTCACCACCACCAGAACAACCACGACCACGACCGCCGACGGCGCAGGCGCCACACCAGCGGTCCACCACCCCAGCGACAACCACCTCACCAGCGACGGCGGTGGCCTGCCCGGCTTCGAGACACGCCTGCCCGGGGCCGACACCAGCCCCACCCCGGACACCCCACCGACCCCTACCCCCACCGACCCCACCCGCGACACATTCATCGCCGTCACCACCTACAACGAACTGATCGGACGGCTCCGCCCACCCCTCCCCGACCAAGCCAAACTCAGCAGCACCATGGACGCGGCAGCCGCCACGGCCGCCACCCACAACCCCGCAATCGCCAAGGCAATCAAAGAAGTCGCCGAGATCGTCCGCAACAACGGACTCGGCTACGGAAGCGACCTCGGCAAAGCCATCACCGAGGTCGCCCGCCAGGCGGAAGAAACCCTCGACAGCCAGCGCAACACCGTCACCGTCGCCCGCAGGGCAGCCGAACTCCTCCTCACCGGCCGCCCCGCCCGCATGCTCGGCGGCACCACCCACCACACCGACAACTTCACCGACCCCGACCAGTCCACCCCCGAAGCAGAGGCCGGGCCTTCATCTGCCCTCGCCCCCGCAGCGACGTCCGGCGGGTCTCGCACAGACACCATCAGATCCACAGCCGACCCTTCCTCCACCCCTCCCGAAGACGCCCCAGGCTCTCCCCGACCACACACGCCGGCGTCCCAGGACACCGCCATGCCGGCGCCCTCTTCCTCACCCCGCACGCAAACACCGTCTCCCGAACCGGACCCTGCACCTCGCACGGAGACACCGCCCGGACAGGCGACGCCGCCGCGCGTCCCGGAGCCTGGGGTCGTGGCAACGCCAGTACCGCCCGGCACGGTCGATCGGCTGCTGCATGCGTGGGAGGACCTCCAGGCAACATCTACGGACACGTTCAGGTCTGCGCCCACCGATGTCCCGCCCATCGACTACTTCGACGATCGACTTGCCGGGTGGGAAGAACGATCCAAGGGCGTGTTTCCGGCTTCGCACCTGTCCCCGCGGTCCGAACCGCACCTGGAGCCTTCCGACGCATCGCGCCCGCAGCCGCCGGCCGGCGACCCAGAACCGCTCGACAGCGACGCGGCAGAGGACGAGCCGCGAGACCCCGCCTCGCACGACCGGTCGACCGACCACACGCTGTCGGACCGCCAGCCCCTCACGGTTCCCGTCCCGACCCTCACCAAGCAGCCTCGGACCTATCAACCACCGGCGATGTCGTTCCCGGAACCGAAGACGACGCAGGATTCGACTGACGGCACCGCGCCGGAAACCCACCCCGCGCCGAGGCTTGTGAGAACCGACTCGCCCATAGCTCCGCACGAACCGCCCGTCGTCGACGACGAGTCGGGCCACAAAGAAACCGACCCGCGCCCCGAACCGGAGACCGGTCCCCGCGCCCCCGGCTCCGACGACGGCTCCATCGCCCCGCACCCGCGGTCTCAGGACGACGAGCAGATCGTTCTCCCCGTGCCGGATCCCGTTGCGCCGACCGGGCCGACGGTCGGCGAGGCCGGGCATCCGCTACTGGAACCCGACCGGCAGTCGCTGGTCGGAGCCAAAATCATCGAGGCACCGGGTCCCGAAGATCTGCGTCGGCGCGTGCTGGCCAACCTGCCGCTGAATGTCCGGGACCATCGGCAGGTCACCATGGGCTTGGATGCGGCACTGGACCCGGCCACGTTCCGTGCACGACACGACCAGATGGTCAACGGAGGCTGGTCCTTCCCGCTGCAGGTCGGCACAACCAAGTACGAGGTGAAACTCACTGCCCGTCCGCGGGAGTGGCGCCCGTCGCACGCGACGCCGACCGCGAACAACGGCGCCGGGTTCGAAAGAGCCGCCACGGCCAAGGTCGCGGCTCCCGGCACCCAGACGCTCACCGTGAGCACCAAGGCCAGCCGGCTCAAAGACCATGAACTCACCTTGATCGATCCGACCTCGAGCGGCAATCCGCTGGGCCTGATCACGGTGTCCGGGCGTGCCGGTGGCTACGCCCACCTCACCAGTACCTCGCTGAAGGCCGCCTCCGAGGCGACCACAAAGACCGCCTTCACCGGCCCCACTCACAGGTACGTCGCCACTTTCGAGTACGACGCCGTCATCCTGGGCCCGAGCGGCCACCCCCTGCCCAAGCGGCCGGAGCACGCCCACCCCATCACAGCCGACGTCACTGCGGAGATAGCCCACGTCGATGGCACCCCGACCGCCCCGGCCGGCGACCGCACCAGGATCCGCCCCCTCGAGATCAACGGGCTCGACGACGTCCTTGGCGAGGTGTTCAGCGAACTGCCTCAGGAGCGACTTCTCGACGGCACCGCCCACAACGCCATCCGTGACTTCCTGAGCCCCAGGAACGTCCTCGCCCGGTACGACCAGGCCGCGGACGGGGGTCTGATTTCCCCCACGCTCACCCTCACCGACGGGAGACACGCCTGGCTGCGCCTCACCGTGACACAGGGATCGACCCAACCTCACGGCGTCGTCGCGGAGAAGCAGACGCACAGCACCAAGACGAGCAGCGAGAACGGAACCGGCCGTTTGAAGTTCCACAGCTGGAAACTGGGTGCTTCGGGCGGTGTGTCGTTCAATACCTGGCAGGCGGCCGCGCCGGACCTGGAGTCGAGTTGGTTCACCTTCACCCTCGGCTACTCGTACACCCCCACCCGGCTCTACGAGCAGTGGGACAATCAGAGTTTCTCCGCGGAGTCCAGTGTCGAGCACACGGGTACGGGCGACGTGCTCAGCACAGATGTGACCTTCCGGGTCGAGGTGCTGCGTCAGAACAGCTCTCTGGACGCCGGCGGCCGGCACGGAATCAGTCGCGCGGTCATCAGCGACAAACGGAGGACAGAGCTCAGGGCCGTACAGAGGCCAGTTCCCAGGGACGAAGAGGCGCCGGCTCCGAGAGGCGGAGAGGAATATCCACCCTTGCGCGGCCGTGTCCTCGGCCTCCGCGACCGCGCGCCCGAGACCGCCGATCCCGTCCGCCAT
The DNA here is from genome assembly GCF_055634995.1 of Streptomyces sp. NPDC111744. Lineage (NCBI taxonomy): Bacteria > Bacillati > Actinomycetota > Actinomycetes > Kitasatosporales > Streptomycetaceae > Streptomyces > Streptomyces sp. NPDC111744. The sequence continues at coordinate 124,981 of NZ_JBVKCG010000024.1, read as the reverse complement.
GAGGCGGATCGGGGCAGCCTGGACAGCCGCGCCACCGACATGCCGGAGGCCGACAGCCAACCGGAACGCACAGACGCACCCGCCCACCCCGACGCACCCCGGGACTTGCGCGCGCCGCTGATCTCCCACCGCGCGACCGTCATCGACTTCCCCGGTTCGCGAGACCTGGAGGCCGGCATCGCCGGGGAACTGCGCCGTGCGGCCCCGGGCATCCTGCCGCCCACCGGTACCGAAGGCCACGCTCGGAACACTCCACAGGCCCTGAGGAACCAGCAAATGTTCCGGGACCACCTCTCGGAGTCACACCTTCTCAGCAACATCGGTCGGCTCCTCGACGGAACCTACAGCTTCGGCCTCGACACTCCGACCGGCCGGACAGCCACGGTGAGGATCCGGACAGAGCTCGGGCAAGGCACCCATGCGGGCGTCGTGCGGTCCACGGCGGAAAACACCGTCACCATGCACGTCACCAACGAGCACAAGCTGCTCAACGAGCCGAAGCACGAAGTCAACATCGGTCCGGGCTTTCGCCGTGCCCTCAATGAGCCGGATACCGCGCGATTGAATCCATCCGGCGGCGCCGGTGTTGCGGGCGCAAGGGTCGGTGTGGACATCGCCAATACCGAAACGCAGGTCGCCCGCGGGTTCGTGCACAACGGAACCGCGGACGTGTTCGGCTATGAGGTGACGCACCACTACTCGATCACCCTGCACGAGAAGAGCAGCGCGCCCGACCTCGTGGCGTGGGACGGCCCCACCCCTCATCCGAGGTCGACAGTCCATCCGGAGCGCGATGCGCGGCTACGGGTCGAGTTGCGGCGCCCGGAAGTCCTCCCGGCACCGCCGTCCCCCAGGTTCGACCAGCTGCCGACGATGCACGCGATCACCCATGTCACCGACGCCGACGGGTTCCGGGACCAGGTCAGAGGCGCCCTGGACCACGCCTACGCGGACCGGGCGCCTGGAACAGAGGTCCCCGATCTCGGCGAGGCCGTCCGGGCACTGACCGGCGAGACCCAACTCCGCGGCCTGATCTCCGCCTCGCATTCCGGCTGGACGAACACCCTTGACCAGCACGTCGGCACGGGCCGCAACCGCAGGACGGTCGGGGTGGCCGTCCGTACCGGCCCATTTCGCGACTGGACGTTCCGGCAGACCTACACCGACATCACCCAGCAGCTGAAGGTGCGGTCGACCACCGCCACCACCGCCGGGGACCAGAAGTCCTACTGGGTCAACGGCAACCTGGGCGTGGAGGCATCCGACAACCCTTCGACCCCCACGGGCCAGCTGGTCACGAACCATCAGGAGCGCGGTGGCATCAAGGTCAAGGTGGGACGTCACGGGGAGTGGAACGACATGCTCACCCAGGAGACGACCACCGCCCGCACGGTGAGTCACACCGGAACAGGGCATGTGTACGAAGCGACGGTCGATGTCGATGTCGTCGGACGCATCACCGACGCGGACGGGACACTGCACATCGGCCCGTCGATCCCCCACACGTACAAGGTGCTCGTCATGCTCTCCGACGAGGACGTGACCCGGAGCGTCGCCACCGCGCGCCCGGACGGCGCCCCCGATCAGCTCCAAGCCACTCTACTCGACAGGGGCATCACAGGCGGCACTGTGGTGAGGATCCTCAACACGGACCCCATCCTTCATGACATACACCGCCAGTTGGGCGGCGAACCCGACGACCCGGTACCGGTCAAGGCGCTGCCGTTCGCCAATGCGTTCTCTGCCGAGAGCATCTCGGGCCGCTTCGACGACGTCGCCGGATCCGGGATCGTGGAGCGGTTCGTGCATACCACCCACCGCGGACATGTCATCACCGAGGTACTGGTACGCAGGGCCACCGGCAATTCCTGGCGGAGTGACGGCAGCCGCTCGGACCTCTCGATGACCCGCGAGTTTCTGGACAAGCAACAGGTCGCGGACGAGTCGAAGAGCGTATGGCAAGGGGCGGTTGAACCCGGCGGGCGCGGCGCGGTACAGCCCCCGTTGGAGCACTTCAACGCCGTCTGGGCCGGTGGGACCTTCAGTCTGGAGCGCAGCCGGGAGGTCGGGGTCAAGTCCGGCGCGAGCACGACCGTGGGCAGCAAGACCGCAGGATTCGGTGCCGCGAGTTACTTGTTCACCAACAGGCTCAACCTCGACGTCATCGTCACCCAGCGCATCGACAACGGACCCTTCCTGGATCTGCAGCGCCCGAACACGGGCGGCATCTCTGTCGATGCCACCGCCTGGGTACCGGAGTCACTCGTCGAGATCGGGAGCCCCCGGCCGTATCCGGATATACCGGAACCTGTCGAAACCGGCCCCTCCCGACGCCCGTCCGACGTCGAACAAGGCCTGTCCCCTGCCGGGCCGACGCCCGAGTGGCAGCCGCCGCTCCGCCGCGCTCACGACCTGGTCGGCTTCGACAACGTCAACGGGCTTCTCGCTGCGGCCGTGAACGTCCAGGCCACCAGCCGCCGTTGGGGTCCCGGACTCCTCGGTCAGCTCGGAAGGTACTCGTCCGCGGCACTCACCGGCGTCGCCCGAGGCGCCTGGTGGGCAGTTAGTTCGCCCCTGCCCGGTGCGGTCATCGAGCGCGCGGACCAGTTCCTGCGCACCTACACGGCTGACCCCCGTCTGACCAACGAGTTGGACGCACTGAATCGCGAGAAAGGCCTCGGCCTGCGAGAGCAGCTCGCGCTGCGCCAGACATTCTCCGCGCAGTCGCTGTCGGCGCTCTTCCACCGGCTCCAGAACGCCGACGTCCCGTACCGGATTCCCGGCACCTCGGTCGCGGTGTCCATGCACGCCACCGGGCCGGCGGAGACCCTGAACCACCGCACGACCGCCCAGGACGAACTGACGGTGGACGTGGCGGGCGTGTCCAGCACCCACACGCTCCGCTCCCGCAAATGGGATTTCACACCGAACCTGTCCGTCCTGACCAACAAACCCCTCGTCTCGTTTCCTATAAACACGGCACACTTCAATTCCGAGGAGCTGTCCTTCGACCAGGCGAATCCGGTCACCCTGACCCCAGGCGTACCGAGCCGTGTCACTCCCATCGCCTCGCTCCCGAGGGACCTGGCCCTCCCCGAACCCGGGAGAAACCTGGACCTGTCCGAACCCGGCAAGGTCAAGATCGCCGGTGCGGTCCTGCAACGGCAGCGCGTCGTGTTCACATTGCAACACCAGGACGACCACGGTCCATACGGCAGACCCGCCTCCGTCGAGGGTCACGTCCTGTTCTGGAGCGCCGCCACCGCTCCCACGGCTCCCACTGCCGAACACCCTTCCGCCGCACGGCCTTCGGGCTCCACACCCCACCCTCTGCTCCGGACCGCCACGGACGACTCCGCCGCACCGCCACGCCCGCCTCACACTGTGCACGACACCGAGACTAGCGGCCAAGATCGTCTGGACGGTGACGCCGACATTTCAGAGGCGTTTCGACACATGTCCAGCGAGAATCCGCAGGCCCTCCCGCCCGGTTCGAAGAGGGCCGGCAAGCAACCTGCGTACGGTGAGGGCGACCTGGACGGCCTGGCCATGCGGGTTACTCGTGCTCGGCGACTGGCACCCAGACTCCTCGCCCCCTTCTCCAACACGGAGCTGACCACGGCTCTGAGCCGTCTGGAGCACGGCGAGCAGTCACCGCAGACGGCTTCGGCGGACCTCCCGGTGATGGACAGCGCTCGTGCGGAGCGACTGGCGGCCGAGGCGCAGGCAGGGCGCAGCAGACTCCAGACCACGAGCGACCAGACTCCTGCGGACCTGACCTCGAAGCCTGCTCAGACGGAGAGTACGGACGCCCCTCGGCCGACGGACGGCGATCATCCATCTCCCCAACCCGACGCGGCCCTCAGCCACACGAACGACGACCCGACCCCGCCGCTCGCGGATCACACGGAGCCGGACGCAGACCCGACCCACGAACCGGACGCGAGCACTCTGCCGACGCCACTGACCCGGGCTCTGGGTGAGATCGGGCGGAACGGGGCGTTGTACTCCCACCCCACACGGTACCCAGCGGTCAGGCTCCGTGGACCCCGCTGGAGCTACGAGGACACTCGGACCACACATCGGCTGACCGCTGCGCAATGGCAGGAACTTCCTCAGGCAACGCGCACGGCCGCCCAGAAGGAGCGCGTACAGACCGCGCTCGACCCACAGACGCTCGCCGAGACCGACCAGCCCCTCTTCCGGAGCATCGCGCGAGTGGGACGGCGCTTGACCGGCACCCCCCTGGGAAATGCCGAGGTGCTGGAGCACTTGGGACGCCGCGATCCGGAGACGCGCAGGTACTGGGAGCTCCAGGACGCGCGGGACCGGATACTCGGCCAGGCCGCCAGACACGCATTGACGGAGTACACAAATTCTCGGCCAGAACTGAGAGAAGCCACACGCGCAGCGCAAGTGCGGGCCGCCTTCGATTCCGGAGACGACCGCGTTCGAGTCGTCAGCCAACTGCTGGACTCCTACAACGGCGTGGCGATCGGCGGCAATCACGCGGCCACAGCGATATGGACCTTCCTCGTCGAAAACATCGAAGGACTGCGCCTCAACACGATCTACCTTGAAAACATTCGCGGAGACAGCTATCAAGCCGATCTGGATGCGTACCTGGGCGACCGCAACGCGCCAATTCCTGACCGCCTCGATACTTATGTCCGTCTGCATGACATGAACATCGAGAGCAATGGACTGCGCACACTTCTTGAAGCCGCCCGCCGGCACAACGTACGTGTCGTCGGCGTGGACGGCCGACCCGCCCGGACGCCGCGCACAAGGGTTACTGCACACGATCGCAACAGACCGGAATACCACCGTGCGGCCACGCTGAACACATACACGGCCGGGCTCATACGCGCAGACCAGGCGGACAGGCCGGACAGCCGATACGTGGTCGCATTGGGCAATACTCATGTCGGCACTCACCCGGGGCCCGATCATCAGGTCGAAATTTTTGGAAGCGTGTTCAATCCGAGCGACGCATTCCCCGGAATCGACAATCTCCTCGGCATCCCGGCTCTCCTTCAAGAAAACACCGGAAATCTTCGCCCGTACGAAACCACCACGAGAGAATCCGCAGCAGACGCCACGCGAGGGGACATTCCTGCCAGGCGGGAGCTTGTCGGCCTTCTGACCCGTTCCGACTCCGGTAACGAATATCCCCAGGGGCCGGCCATCACCAAGACTCTCCGTGACCCCAAGGTCTACCAGGTACGGACACCCGAGAACCTCCGGCAGACCCGTGAGGCGTTCCGTCAAGCCATCACGGCGCAGGACGTGAACATCGACGAGGTCGTAGCCCGCAACAAGGCACGCCGCCTCGCGGAAAGCCTCGCGGGCGTCGCACCGGAGGACCGGCTGACTGACGTTCAGCCAGCCTCATTGGACAGCGCAGCCGGAGAGGACCCGGCGAAACCTCCCACCATCCCCACTCCAGTCAAGGCACCGGACCAGCTGTCGGCTCGATCCGACGACTCTGTGGCGACCAGCACCACGCCCATCGAAGACATCACCCCCGACGGCAGCCCCTTGGGCCGCTCCCCCGTCTCGCCCGACACAGGCCCTTCCCCTCTCGCCTCCGCAGCCCGGAGGACGGACACCGTGCGGTCGCACCAGGTCCCCGCGGACTGGGAGGACTTCACCGCACGCGACTCCAGGAGCGCCAACTCGCTACGCGACCAGGTCGTCAGGCAACTCGCTGACTGGACAAAGCCCGAACTGATCAATGGTTTCGTCAGGGCGTACAACGCCATGCCCGAAGTGCACAAGAGGACTCAGCCGCTCAGCAGACAAGCGAACCTGATCGCCGAATACCTCGTCTCCGGACGATTCGGCGGACATGTGCTCGGCGGGGCCCCACCGACAACTTCCCACGCCGGCAGCGGATCGCGTTCTGCTCCGGGTCCCGTACAGCCCCAGGCGGACGATGTCGCCTACGCACGGAAGATCGCGTCGCTCCTCACCGGTCCTGAAATAGACATCCACCTATTGCTCAGCGAATTGCAGCTCCGCCAATTGACTCCGTACCTCGACAGGCCCGAAACCCTGGAGCGCGCATGGAGTTCGGCCGGCCAACAGTCCTCATTGATGTCCGCCGTGACGGATGCAGCCGGGCGAGGCGCCATGCCTCAGGAGGCGGTGATCGATGTTCTTCGTGGACTGGGCCTCACCCCTCGCCTCACCTCCGCCGACCTGACCCTGCGCCAGATCACAGGCACAGGGGAAAGCTCGGCGTGGGATGCCAAAGAAGTAATCGAATACGCCAAGAGCCTGCACGATGCTCCGATCGGCATGGTCGTCGAGCTGCTGCGCCGAATCGACCGCGACCCATACGGTATCTGGGCGGTCACAGGTTCTTTCCGCAAGCACTTCAACGGCGATCTGAGGAACTATTTGCACAACAAGTTCCCCGCGCACGCGAAACTCATAGAATTTCAGTTGGGGCGTGTCCTGGCAGGATCAGTGACGTGGGAGCAGCTGAAAGAGATAAACGACCGGTTGGATAACACTTCTGTGGACATTCCGGGGTTTGGCCGCTTCCCATTGACCAGCTACTACCCAGAGGAAGGCGCCCATCTACGTGCCCACCTGTGGGCGAATGAAGTTCGCCGCATGGGCGTCCTTCCCCGTAAGGTTTTCATGACGGGCGGCGTCCACGGGTTGAAATGGGACTCGCAGATATCATTCGGTGCGACAGAAGACGAACCCCGTACGGTACAACAGAGTCTGCACGCGGCCATCGCTCTGAACGTGTGGATGGAAGGCCAACGCCACGTTGTGATCCTTGACCCGCTCTTCGGTCCGATGACCATGGAGCAGTGGTCTGCCGAGGTGGGCGGATCCGACCGTATCCCCGTCATCGAAGGCTCTCTCGCGAATATTCATTCTCGATTCGTAGAAGATATGCGATTGAACCCGCACGCCTGGTATCTCGATCGAGGGCAATACAGTCCGGCGAGATCTATGGTCATCCTGACGGATGATTCCGCCGACCTGCTTCCGGATCCAAGACGTCCACTCCAGGACAATCGGTTCGCAACCGAATCCAGCGTCCGGGCGAAAACTTATGAACTCTATTGGCAACTCCTTTACGCAGAGCGGCGCATTACAGCTCGCGACATGCTGCACACCCTTCAGTCACGCAAAGAAACGGAATCACCTCGGTCACTCCAGCAGCGACTATCGAGCCTAATTCCAAATATTCCACCGCGGGGATTCCTCAATGGATTCTGGGAAGAATATCCCGGTCTCCATGAAAAACTGTCCCAAGCCCTACCGGGACCCTACCTCAAGCTCATCACCGAGCGCTTCCTCCCGCCCCGGAGCGATATGCCGACAGATCGCGATTACTCTCGCAGGTCCGTTCTGGGAGAATCGCAACTGGTCACGTCGATTCTGGAACCGGAGAGGCCCCCGGTCGAGATGCCGCTGACAGCATGGGTCCACGACGGAGTCTCCCAGCATGGGAATCCAACGGTTCCCGAGCACCTGGACCGCGTCATCGCCGAAGCGTTGGCTCTACCCGATCCCCTTGAGGGGCTCAAAAAAGTCTCAGAAGGTCAGAAGGACGCAACAGCGACCAAAGATGTTTATGTGGCACTGTCCCGTCTGCGTTCTCATGTCTTCTGGAGCCAAGACACACCAACAGCAACTCACGTCGTGGCACTCCTCAGGCGTTGGCGACGCGAGTCAGGCATCAGTGCTCCCGCACTCGTGGAGCAGATCCGTAGAGGAGACTGGTTCCCCACCTACGGCATCAAGATGGAAAATGCGATGTGGGAAGGCTTCAGACAGATGCTCTTTTACGCTGACGACATCACGGCGCCGTCCCAGAGGATGGTGCCGGGCGGCCGGGATTTGATTATCACCAGGCTACTCCTGTCGGCAACCGGAGGCACGACCGGGGAAAATCAGAAAAACCCGACAACTATAACCGAGTCAAAATTCCGCCAGACTCCGACTGACATAAGGGCGCAACTCGCCACCCTGTCGGCGGCTCCGCAGGGACCTGCTACCGATCTTCAACACTTGCTCAACCAGCGGCTCACGAACGCCGAGGACGACGTACGGATATTCGACAATCTTAAACGTCGACTTCTGACACCTATCGACGCTTCGCCCGGCAGTCGCACGCCTTCATGGGTCGGAAAGGATCTCACGCCCGAACAAATCACCGCACAGGTGATGATCGAGCGGCTCTCTGCATTGAAAGAGAACGAAACACGCGCTGAGGTCATCAACCGGCTGACAAGCGGAGAATGGACCTGGGCTGCTGGCTACCCCTTGCAGGACAGCAGGGCTATCGAGGAAATTGTCGATCTCGCTCATGATTACCTTCGCCACCAGACCGATGTAACTGTGAACATAGACCTGGATAAGGTCCTGAAAGGAAAGACGCTCTTTGAGCACATCGTCTCTGATCCGAATGGATTCGTCTATCGTAATTCCTGGGAGTTGGCTTCGCGCGATACCCATTACCTCCAGGACCGGGGCGCAGCCGAGGAGAAGCTCGGATTTTCTGCAACTCTCAACAGAAGACCGGAAGACAATCCCCGATCCACACTCACACATGAGGCATCACAGCTTTTCGCACCCCGCAATGACGCGAAATACGAACTGAACGTGAAATTCCTTCCGAAATATGCCGCACTCTCGTTCGCCCACCAAATAGGGGGGGCGGCACCCGCATACGGAAAATCTGTCATCAGACTGAAGTCATACATTCGCGAGATATCTAGCCATACCGCCAGAGACAGTTTCGACGAATGGGAGGGATCAAGAAACGTCACGGGCCCGAACCATCTGTCCCAACTCCTGCTCTTCGGCTATTCGGATACCGTACGAATGATTTTCGCCGAGGCCACGAATTACCGCTACGACAAGGGGCTCAAGTATCCTGCGTCAAATCATTACATAGAAGTACAGTCCTATGTAGGAAACATGCACCTGCGCCATGTCGACCACATCAGGCTGATCCCACCGGACTCATCGCCGAGCACAGTCAAGCGATACCGGAATTACCTAGCAGCCCTGCGAGTCGTTGGCGAACGACACGGTTTCCGAGTCGAATTGCTCACGCCGGAGGACGTCAAACTGCGGACCAAGGTCCCCGGTGAGGCGATGACTCAGGACCAGGAGGTGCTGTTCCTCTCTGACAGGATCGCGATGATGCTGGCCAGCCGACCGGTACCGGACCGCGCCGTACTCGACAACGTCAAGCGGCTGACAACGCTGGTCGGGCCGAAGTCCGTGGTCGAGCTCGATGCCGTGTTCGCCAGGGCAACGCAGTCCGGTGGCCTCACCCAGCACCTCGGCAAAGCGCTCGGCGCGGGCCGGCTCCCCGAACAGGCGCATCGACACATCACAGCAGCCCTGCTCCCCGCTCCGGACGAGTCAGCAGGCAGTTTCGCGTCTCTCCGTAACCCAACCGCCTATCAGATGCAGATCGACGGACTCGGCGAACGCCTGGACGTGCTTCTCCGCGAAGCTCTGACGAGGAAACAGCCCGATATCAGAGAGATCGCAGCCCTCGCAAAGGCCAGCAAGCTTGCCCGCACCACACCTGGCGTCCCAGCGGCAGACGAGGCGGTCGCCATCTCCATCACCGCTCCCCCACGGGACACAGCCGCTGCCCAGGCACCCGAGCACACTCCCGCCGCCCTCACCGCCGGCGACCAACGGAACCTCGCGCCGGTCGCACAGGGCACGGAGGAGCAGCCTCATCCGCCGCGGGTACGTGCGAACGAGATCGAGGCCGACGCGGGCCGGGCCGGTACCGCCACACCCGCCCCGGCCCGTCACGACACGTCTGCCACCCCAGCACGCGAGGGTGTCGGTGAACCGAGGGATCTCTCACTGCCGGCGCGAGCAGAACTGGAGACCGCGGTCGAGGACGCGTTGCTGGCGATCCGCCTGACCGACGGAGACGTTGTCCTGAGCCGACTCGCCGACGCCCTGGCGCTTCCGGAGAACGAGGTGAGCGGTCTGATGGGCTACGCCGACGGCCTGCTCAGCCCGTTCCTCGATGGACACCTCCGCATCTCGCTCGACCGTGAAGGTCACGATCCCCGCACGGTGGCCAGAGTCGCTGTCGCCGCCGCGCTCCAACACAACCGGAGGTCCAACACACCCGGCCTGAAAGGCAAGCAACCACTGACGACATCGGAGGTGCTGCCGAGTGAGCACCATGCCGAGGCAGACTCCCGCTTCACCACGTCATTGCGCTCAGCACTCCGTGACTGGCGCGATCACGATAACGCCGACGGGCTCAGCAGGCTCGGTCTCAGTTCCGGCCTGTTCCCGCACGAACTGTTCGACTCCCAGTGATCGGGACTGTCCGGCGGCGCCAACCGACCCACCGAGGCCGCCACCGCTTCCCCCTCCACCGCGGCCGCGCGGTCGCGGATCCGCCCTCTGTACCTACAGTTCACGGCAGACCCACCAGGACGATGGACACTCGTAGACGCCCCCTCCTATCTGATGGGCCCGGACTGGAACGAGTGGCTCGCCCTCCCGCTGTTCCGCAGGGGGGAGAGCGACGTGCATGTCCGCACCGACCACTTGGCGCAGTCCCAGCTGGAAGACCTGGTCATCACGTTGTCCCGGGACAGCGCTTTTGATCTGGCCCAGAAAGTGCGCGACTACGCGGTGGGACTCGATACGGCAGCCCGTGCCACGCCGGAACCGGACGCCGAACTCGTGCGCTGGACCGGAGCCGAAGTCGACGCTCTGGGACAGCAACTGCACGAAGAGCTGAACATGCTCCTGGAGGAGCTACCCAATTCGACCGACGTGACTGCCCAGATATCCGATCTGCGTGCCTCCGCAGACACGGTGGCCGCCTCGCTGGACGGACACATCTCGGACGCCGCTCATCTCGGTGGCATCGACAGGCTGCGCCGCGATTACGTACCGGTGGTCGCCGCCGCCCGCAACCTGGCCGACTTCATCGAGCAATGGAGAATCGACGGAAAGCAGCCCTCAGAGGCCCTCAAGAAGCCGGTCAGCGTCACCACGCTGCTCCGGCTCAGCTCTGTTGTACGAGCCTTTCGTCGCGAGGCCGCTTATGAACGCCTCACTCATGGCCGGTACTGGCACTTGAGCGATCCCACACTCGCAGGTCAGGGCCGCAAGGGACGCATCGGCTATATCGAGGGGCGCTCGCAGCAGAATATTGCCGAACTGCGCGAAGAGACAAAGACCCTCCTGCAAGATCCTAAAAATGTGGCACTGTACAGAAGACTTTCCGGGCTGAATCTAACCCTGCTGCACGCGACGAACGCACTCGATGCGATCACGAATGACGGCCGCATATCTTCGCTGGCGGAGTTGGGTCGCAAAAAGAAGGATCATGTGGTCGGCGGTAGCACCGAAGAGGATGTTGCAGTATTGGCCAACGACGATTTCGTGTACGGCCGAGTGACTCTGAAGCTCAGTCCAGGACAGCAACTGAATTCCCGGTTCGGCAATAAAATTTCTGAATGGACGTTCGCAAACATAGTACGCCACCACGGCTGGGTGTCCCTGTTCGATGGACTTGATCCGTTGCACAGGACAGCCATGCGGAAATTGGAGTGGAACGGAAAAACAGTGCGCACCTCGACATACATTTCCGACTCACGTAATCGCTGGACGGTGGAGTATCCCGAGAGCGGCAAACCTGCCCGCACGAACGATATGGCGCAGGTGGTCTTCTTTGGTAAAGACGCCAGGGAGGGTCTGGTACTCCACGCCATAGCAGAGTCAAACCGTATCGGCGGAGATTTCTTGAGAGACATACAGAAAGCGAAAGATCCGCAGGTTATCTGGCATATGGTGTCACGACTCATCCGACCCGAAGCAAAGCTGCTGTCATCCCAATTCGAGCTGCTCGAATCGCAGTCCCCCGAAGGCATGCAGCAGATCCGGGTACACTCCCAGGCCGACGGCGATTACCACCCTGACGGAACGTACAAAATCCCCGCGGCTCGCACCGACGAACAGTACGCCCTTTCCTTCTTTGCAGAGCTCAACAATCAAGCCAGGCCACACCGGCTCTTCAATCTCCTTGTACGTCACGCCGCCACTCCCGCCCCAGGAAGCTCCGCCAGATTTCTTGACGCTTTCCAGCAGGCCTCACACCTTCCGATCGATAAGGCTCTGGGCTCGGCAGTCTCTTCGCAAAAAATCAGCCACTATGTCAGAAAGGACCTGCTTGGCGAAATTCATTTCAGTCAACGCAACACAGTCATGCACGATTTCCATACAGGAGTAAGGACCTTTGCGGACCTGGTTGCGCACCCTCTTGTGCAAGAGCTGGCCGATCGGCTGCACGATCAAGCTCGCGCCCGCCTTCAGGACCGTGCAGTTCGGGTTGACGAGACCTTCCTTCTCCTCGAAGAGATGCATCGATCCAGGCCTGTGATCCGCGCTCTTCTGCTCGCAGGGGGGAACGTTTCGAAAAAGATCTCTGGGAAATGACACGTTCTGACAATATGTGCTCGATCCCCAACTGGGCCGGGGTCCGCTTCCGCGGAGTCACTGGTTGAAGGCCCTTGGCGTCAACGAGGAACACCAGAAGGTGTATACGGGCAGTGCGCAGGAAGTACAGAATGATATTAGCCATGACCATCTCAGAAATCCCGAGAGCTGGACCGTCGAAGGAATTCCGCGCCAGGTGCGAATCGCCATCGTGGATCCGGCTCCGGCTCAGGATCCTACGCTCCATCATTTCCCGAAGCCTGGGCAACAATTGCTCTCAAGCGACAGGTACCACGACGTTTTCCTGGCGACCCAGGACAAATTCTTCGACAACCAAGCCATGACTGAACAGCACAGCGTCTTCCGGAAGCTTTGGTCTCTCGTCACAGCATCGGAAGCGCACGGTGCAACAGATCAAACTACGATCATGTCCATGGTAGAGGGGGCACTGGCGGACGAACGTGTGTGGCCGAGCCTTCTGACGGACTACCCGAAGTTGGACCTTGCCCTTCGAAAGCTGTTCAGCGATTCGAACTACGCTAGGGTCAGATCACTCATCGGAGAATCTGGATTCGCGTTTTAGTTGCCACAACTTGACCCGCTTCTCATTTTTGGCATCGGTTCGCCGTGCCGGCGACTGACGGGACTCCCGCCTCGGGCCCTTCGGGGACCGCCCCTGAACCACTGGGGTACCACCCCGGTGCGAAACCACCGGGATCCCCGGTTTCGTGGGCACCGGTCCGGCCAGGTCACCCATACAGGAGAGGCTCCGTCATGTCCGTCAACCTTCCCGTGGTCTTCGTCCACGGACTCTGGCTGCACAGCTCCTCCTGGCAGCCGTGGGCCGATCTGTTCCGCGAGGAGGGCTACGAGCCGTCCGCGCCCGGGTGGCCCGGCGACCCGGACACGGTCGAGGAGGCGCGCCAGAACCCGGAGAGCATCGCCGGACACGGCATCGACGACGTCGTCGAGCACTACGCGGCTCTGATCGCGGACCTGCCCGTGCGCCCCATCGTGATCGGTCACTCCTTCGGCGGGATGATCGCGCAGAAGCTGCTCGGCCAGGACCGCGCGGCGGCGGCGGTCGCGATCGACGCCGCCCAGATCAAGGGCGTCCTGCCGCTACCGCTGTCCGCGCTGAAGGCGACGTTCCCCGTCTTCAAGAACCCGGCCAACAAGAACCGTTCGGTGTCCCTGACCGCGGAGCAGTTCCGGTTCGCGTTCGGCAACGCCATCTCGGAGGAGGAGTCGGCCGCCCTGTACGAGCGCTGGACCATCCCAGCGCCGGGCAAGCCGCTGTACGAGGCCGCCTCCGCCAACTTCAACCCGCACTCGCCTGCGAAGGTCAACACACAGAACAACGGCCGTGGCCCGCTGCTGCTCATCTCCGGCGGCAAGGACCACACGGTGCCGGAGACCGTCACCCGGGCCACCCTCAAGCAGTACCGGCACTCCGAGGCCGTCACCGACATCATCAACTTCCCCGACCGCGGGCACTCCCTGACGATCGACGGCGGCTGGCGCGAGGTCGCGGACACCGTTCTCGGCTGGCTGCGGCAGCAGGGGCTGGAGAGCGGGCGATGAGCGCCCCACGCTCGCAGGCGGCCGGAGCGTCCGGTGACGACGCGGGTCTGGCCGGGCGGACCGTCGTGGTCACCGGCGCCGGGCGCGGCATCGGGCTGGCCGTCGTCGAGGCATTCCTCGGGGCGGGTTCTCGTGTCGTGGCGGGGTCACGCAAGCGCACCGATGCCCTCGACGAGCTGGTCAAGCAGGGGGCCGAACTCACCGTCGTGGAGGTCGACCTGGCGACGCGAGAGGGTCCGGCGGCGCTGGTCGCCGAGGCCGTCGCGGTCCACGGCGGTGTCGATGTCCTGGTGAACAACGTCGGGGCGGTACGGCCGCGCGTGGACGGCTTCCTGGGGGTGACGGACGAGGACTGGGAGTGGACGTTGACGGTCAACTTCCTGGCCGCCGTCCGCGCCACCCGGGCAGCCCTGCCGCATCTGCTCGCGACCGGCGCGGGACGGATCGTCACCGTCTCCTCGGTCAACGCGCGGCTGCCGGACCCGCTGGTCATCGACTACGGCGCGGCGAAGGCGGCGCTGACCAACTTCTGCAAGGCCCTGTCCAAGGAGGTGGGGCCGCGCGGTGTGCGGGTGAACACCATCGGCCCCGGTCCGGTGGAGACGGCGCTGTGGCAGGGCGCCGGCGGTGTCGCCGACACGGTCGGCCGGTCCCAGGGCATCGACCCCCGGGAGGTGGCCCGCGGCGCGGCGCGCCAGTCGGTGACCGGCCGCTTCACCCGGCCGTCCGAGGTCGCCGATCTCGTGCTCTACCTCGCCGGTTCCCGGGCGGCGAACATCACCGGCGCCGACTTCGTCATCGACGGTGGCCTCGTCGAATCCCTCTGACCGGCCGACACGGCGCTGCGGTCGACGGCCTCACCGCTGCTCGCCTCCCCTCCGCGTCCCTTGGAGAGATCAAATGACCAACCTGCTGCTGCGCTTCCCGGGCGGCTCCCGATGACGTCGGGGACAGGAAGGACGAGCTGGTTCTTTCCGACCTTCGGCCAAGCGCCCGAGCGTGAACCCTTCTGGTTCCTGGGCGGCCAGGCCAGGATCCTGCTTCCCGGCGCCGCGACGGACAACCGGCTCTGCCTCATGGAGTTCGCCGACGCTGTCGGCCACGGGCCCCCGCACCACGTCCACGAGGACGAGGAGGAGGTCTGGTTCGTCCTCGACGGCGAGGTGACGTTCTTCGTCGGCGACCAGCGTCACGACCTGGTGGCCGGGCAGGTCGCCTACGGACCGCGCGGGGTCCCGCACAGCTATCTGGTGCGCTCGCCCGAAGGGGCGCGGATCGGGGTGCTGTTCAGCCCGGCCTGCGTCGAGGAGTTCTTCAGGGCCAACGGCACCCCGGTGGCCGAGGCCGGCGACCTGCCCCCGGAATTCGATCTGGCGACCGTCATGGCCTCCTCCGACGCCTTCCACTTACGCATCATCGGCGTCCCGCCGTCCCGGTGAGTCACACCGCCCCCGCAAGAGCGGACAGGCAGTCGAGCGCCACCGCACACACATCGAGACAGCCGCACACGCCCCCTCCTGAGACCCCGGCGAAGACTTCGGTCCGCGCCGGCCGATCCGCGAAAGGAACAACCATGCCCTTCCCGTCACAGCGACAGCGATGACCGGCTCCCGCGATCACGGTCCCTTGCCGGTACTGCTCCTCGCCCTGACCGTCGGGACCGGTCTGGTCGACGCCGTCAGCTATCTGGCGCTGGGCCATGTCTTCGTCGCGAACATGACCGGCAACGTCGTCTTCTTCGGCTTCGCGGTCGGCGGAGTCGGCGGAGCCGGCGGCATCTCCTGGAGCGCGGCGCTGCTGGCGCTGGGCTGCTTCGGGGCCGGCGCATTCATCGGCGGACGCTACGGCGGCGCCCGCAGGATCCACCGCGGCCGGCTGCTGGCCTTCACATGCGGGGCCCAGTGCGTGCTGGTCGCCGTGTCAGCCGCTCTGGCCGCCTTCGCCGATCCGGCCCGGCGCGGCACACAGCTGGCCATGATCGCGCTGCTGGCCGTCCCGATGGGCGCGCAGAACGCTGTGGTCCGCCGGCTGGCGGTCCCCGACCTCACCACGACGGTTCTCACTCTGACAGTTGCGGGCCTGTTCGCGGATCGGACCCCGAACGAGGTACGGCTGCGGCGTGTCGCGTCGATTCTGTCGATGCTGGCAGGGGCGCTGGCCGGCGGTCTGATGCTGCGTCACGGCCAGCTCGCGGCTCCGCTGTGGGCCGCCGCGGCCGTCCTCGCGGTGTGCGCGGTGACGACTGACCGCCTGCGCCGGCGCGACACGGCTGAGAGCTGGGGCTGATCCGGCCTTCCATCGTCCCGCCAACACGTCCATGGCCGGTCCCGCCGGCCGGTGGTTCCCGCTCCGCCGGCACCCGGACCCCGCACTCCCTCCACCCCACCCACTCCGGCGCCGTCACAGCGCAAGACCGCCCAGCCAGCGAAAGGGAACCGACATGCCCTACATCACCGTCGGCCAGGAGAACTCCACCGACATCAAGCTGTACTACGAGGACCACGGGAGCGGTCAGCCCGTCGTGCTGATCCACGGCTATCCGCTGGACGGCCACTCCTGGGAGAAGCAGCTTCCGGCTCTGCTCGACACGGGCCATCGGGTCATCACCTACGACCGGCGCGGCTTCGGCCGGTCGTCGCAGCCGACCACCGGTTACGACTACGACACCTTCGCCGCCGATCTCAACACGCTGCTGTCCGAACTGGATCTCACCGACGCGGTACTGGTCGGGTTCTCCATGGGCACCGGCGAAGTCGGCCGCTATCTGGGTTCCTACGGGTCGCAGCGCGTCGCCAAGGCCGCCTTCCTGGCCTCCCTCGAACCCTTCCTGCTCAAGACCGACGACAATCCGAACGGCGTCGACCGGTCCGTCTTCGACGGCATCCTGGAGGCGGTCACCAAGGACCGCTACGCCTACTTCACCGGCTTCTACGACGCGTTCTACAACCTCGACGAGACGCTCGGCGTCCGGATCAGCGAGGAGGCCGTGCGAGCCAGTTGGAACGTGGCGGCCGGTGCCTCGGCGCACGCATCGGTGGCATGCGTGCCCACCTGGATCACGGACTTCCGCACCGACGTCACCAAGATCGACGTACCGACGTTGATCCTGCACGGAACGGCCGACCGGATCCTGCCGATCGACTCCACCGGTCGGCGCTTCCACGCGCTGCTGCCCTCGGCCGAGTACGTCGAGATCGAGGGCGGCCCGCACGGTCTGCTGTGGACGCACGCCGACGAGGTCAACGCGGCGCTGCTGGCTTTCCTGAGCAAGTAGCCGCACAGATCGGCCACGCCCCGAAGGACGGTCGTGACTCGGTGCGGGCCCCTACGGCTCCCCCGTCGGCGGCCTGCACCGAGACCGGACCACCGGCGCTCGGCCAGGTCACGGCAGCTGTGCCGGCCCCGGGCCACGGGCCGGCGCAGCCGTCTCCCCGGCCCCCGCGCGGCTCCACCCCTTCAGCCAAGGACCACTCCATGACCAGCGGAATCATCGGAGCCAGAGCCGACGCAACCGCTCCGGCCACCCGCGCGGAAGCCCCTCACCAGCATCGGGCCGCACCCGGCGGGCACCTCCTGCCCGTCCTGGCGGCCGATCACGCCAAGCCATTGCTCGCCTACGTCGAACGCATATTGAACGACCGCCACATGGCGGAGGACATCGTGCAGGAGACCCTGATACGCGCCTGGCACCGCTCCGAGCAGCTCCTTGCCGACGACGGCTCGTTGCGCGGCTGGCTGCTCACCGTGGCCCGCCACCTGGCGATCGACCGCATCCGCAGCGCCTACTCTCGCCACGAGTCGCCGGGCGCGGAACACCGAGGGGTTCTCCAGGGCGACCACGCCGACGCGGTGGCCATGTCGGTCGACGCCGTGGCCCTGCTGCGTCATCTCTCGCAGGAGCACCAAGAAGTCCTGGTGCACACCTACCTGCACGACAGGACCGTGCAGGAGACCGCCCGGATCCTGGGCATCCCCGCGGGCACCGTCAAGTCCCGGCAGCACTACGCCCTGCGCCGGCTCCGCTCACGTATGACGTCCGAGTCGGCGGCCGAGGCGACAGCGGCCCGAGGCGACATCCGCTCACCCTTCCGACCCGGCCCGCCATTGGCTCGGCGAGGTGCCGTACGCCACCCGGAACGCCCGGCTGAAATGGGCGGCGTCCGTGAAGCCCCAACGGCGAGCCACCGCGGCGACGGTAGGGGTGACCGGGGAGCGGCGGGACAGGTCACTGCGGCATGCGTCCAGCCGGCGTAGCTGGATCCAGCGGGCGGCCGTGGTGGACTCGTTCTCGAAGAGCTTGTGGAGGTAGCGGACCGATATCCGGTGTTCGCGGGCGATGGAGGCGAGGGACAGATCGGGGTCGGCGAGATGACGGTCGATGAATGCCTTGATGCGCAGCAGGAGGGCGAGGCCGCCCCCGGGGGTGTCCAGGGTGTCGCGGCCCAGTCGCTCGGCGAGAAGCGCTCCGACGAGGTCCACGGCATTGGCCGCCAGCGCGTCGCCCGCCGCGGCGGCGAGGTCGGGAGCATGGTCGGCCAGGCCCCGCAGGAACGGCAGGATCACCCGGCCAAGCCCGTCGTCCTGGTGCAGTGCGGTCGCCGTCACCCGCTGGAGTTCCCCCTCGGACTGCGGGAGCAGGGCGCGGGGCACCAGCAGCACCTGCATCCGGAAGCGGTGCGGGAAACGTAGGGTGTAGGGCCGTGTCGTGTCGTACAACGCCACGTCGTCCGGGTTCAGTTCGGCGCTCCGACCGTCCTGGTCCACGTGCGCGTGGCCGCTGCGCTGCAGGCCCACATACACGAAGGCGGAACTGTCCCGGGCGATCAGCTGCGGCGTGCGGTCGACCCGGCCGCGATCGCAGTCGACGGTGGTCGCCTGGAGCGGACCGAGCAGGTCGGTACTGATCCGACCGCTGAAGGGCTCGTCCTCGGGGAGGGTGATCCGCAGCGGCACGAAGGTGCGGAAGACCTCCTCCTGCCAGTGCTCCAGACGCACGCTGCCGGGATTCGACCGCACCGAGAACACAACGCTCATGCCAGCTTCCCCAGGCTCCACGACGCGGGCATCGACAGGCGACGCCCAACGCCCGGACGTCCGCAGACCCCCGACGCCCGCCCTGAAGTCCGGTTCCCGTGACGTGCGAACGCCTGCCTTTCGGTCAGGCCGCCAGGGCGAGTGCACGATGCGCAAAGCATCGGTGCGCGGAGAGCAAACGTGCCCCCCGCCCCGCTTCCTAGGGTGCGTTGTGTCGCAGTTCGACAAGCGGGACCCGATCCGGGAGAGTCGCGGATGCCATCGTACGTCGCGTCGCACGAGCTGGTACGCGGGCCGGTGGTTCGGGCGTTCACCCGCACCGCCTCGCCCGTCGAACCGAACGTGCTCGGTGGCCGCAGAGCCGTCGAGCGGGGGCAGTCCGGCCGGATCGCCTTGGCGGAGACCGACGAGGAGTGGGTGACGGTCCCGGGCGGCACGCCCGACCGGCTGGTTCGTGAGCCGGCGGTGGGTGCCGATGCGATGTGGTGGTCTTCCCCGAGTACACGCGCCCGCGCGGGCTCGACGGTGGCCGGATGGCCGTCGTGGGGGACTCGGCGGGAGGAAGTCCGACGGCGGCATCGACGCTGCCGGCCAAGGAACGCGGCGACGTCCACTTCGCACGCGGCCTGCGACAGCGGTTCCTGCACCCGGTTCGCCTCCGGATACCACCTGCACCGCGACACCATGCGGTGGTGCCGGGAGCAGTACGTACCCGACGCGGAGGAGCGTACGCTCAGCACCGTCTGGCCGCTGTGTGCCCGGCTCGGCCAGTTGGCCGGACTGCCGCCGGGCCTCGTCATCACCGCCGAGGCGGACGTGGTGCGTGACGAGGGCGAAGCGTATGCGGCCAGGCTCCGGGCCGCAGGTGTCCCGGTCACGGCTGTCCGGTGCCTCGGAGTCGTCCATGACTTCGCCGTGTTCGACGCCCTGCGCGGCTGCCAGGCCGCGGGTGCGCCGTCGCCCTGGCCTGCGAGCCCTGCACGACGCGCTGCCGGCGACTTTCCCCTCCTAGACCCTGCGCAGGCCTTGCCCCGATGGACCACACCTCGCTGTAGGAGCCAGACGTGCCCACCTCACCCGTCCCCGTCCCTGGATCACGCATACGAAGACGTCTGTCCGGCCGGCAGGGCTGGGTGGAACTGCTTCGAGAGGCCGGTCTCCTCGACGACGGTGACGGCTGCCTGTCCCTCGGAGCCCGCCTGCGCCTGAGCTGGTCGCATCACTCGGAACACAACGAAAGGGAGGCCCATGGTGTGGTCCGGCATGGGTCATGAGTCCGGGCCGCCGATGATCGGCCGCGTCCCCGAGTGTGAGGCGATCGGCAGGCTGCTCGAGTCGGTCCGGGACGGCTTCGGCGGGGTCCTGGTACTCAACGGCGACGCGGGGGTCGGCAAGTCCCGGCTTCTGGAGTACGCGGCCGAGTCCGCCCAGGACCTGACAGTCGTCAGGCTGGTCGGTGTGGAGGCCGAGACACGGCTGGGCTACGGGGCTCTGCACCGGCTCCTGCGGCCCCACCTCGGCCGGCTCTCCGCTCTGCCGCAGCGGCAACGTGATGCCCTGAACGCCGCGTTCGGGCTGACCGACGCTTCGCCGTCCGACCGCCATCTGGTCGGACTGGCCGCGTTAACGCTTCTCTCGGACGCGGCCGCTGTGACGCCGATGCTCTGTCTGGTCGATGACGTGCAGTGGCTGGACCGCGAGTCGGCGGAGACCTTGGCGTTCGTGGGCCGGCGTCTGTACGCGGACTGCCTGGGGCTCGTGTTCGCCGGACGGGACGGCAGCAGTGACCTCGACGTCTTCGGCGCTCTGCCCGCACTCCGGCTGGAGGGCCTCCCGGACGTCGAGGCCAGGGCGCTGCTGAGTGCCGGTGTGACCGGGCACCTGGACCAGGCGGTCGCCGAGCGGCTCGTCGCCGGCACCGGGGGCAACCCGCTCGCGCTCCTCGAACTCGCGGTGAACCTGGGTTCGGAACAACTGGCCGGAGTCACGGCGCTGCCTGAGCCGCTGCCGGTGAACCGGCAGCTGGAAGAGCACTTCCGTCAGGCGGCGGCCCTGCTGCCCGCAGACACGCAGACCCTGCTGCTGCTCATGGCCGCGACGCCGACGGACGACCAGGCCGCGCTGTGGCGCGCCGCCGGCTCCCTGGGGTTGTCGGCACGGTCGGCCATGCCCGCGGTCGATGCCGGGATACTGATACGCGGGACCACCGTCGCATTCCGCCACCCGCTGATCCGGTCGGCGGTCCACTCGGCCGCGTCCACCGAGGAGCGACGGCGTGTCCAGGCGGCGCTGGCCGCCACGAGCGCCCCCGAACGCCGGGCCTGGCACCGGGCCGAGGCGACCGACGGTCCGGACGACACCGTGGCGGCGGAACTCGAAGCCGCCTCCGAGCTGGCCCAGGCACGTGGCGGATACTCCGAACAGGCTCTCGTCCTCACCCGGGCGGCGGAGATGACCGTACATCCGGGCAAGCGGGCCGAGCGGTACCTCCACGCGGCGGCGGCCCACCTCACCTCCGGCAATCTGGCGGAGGTCCAAACGCTGGTCGAACTCGCCGCTCCGGACCTGACGGGACCGCAAGCCCGGGTTCACGCGACACGACTGCGGGCGTCCGTCGAGATGATCCGCTCCCGCCCGCGCAAGGTGCCCGCGATGCTGCTGGAGGCGGTGGCCGACCTTCGCACCACCGATCCGATGGCGAGCTGGGACCTGCTGCGCGAGGCGGTGCCGGCCGCGATCATCGGTGGCCGGATGATCACGGGGACGACACCCCACGAGGTCGCCAAGGCCGCCGCGGATGCCTGGCGCGAAAGCGAGTTGCCGGCCTGGAGCCCCGATCCGCTCATGGCGGCACTGGCTCGCTCCATCGCCTACGGCTACGCCGAGGGAGCCCCGGCCCTGGCCGCGGCCCTCGCCCGGCTGCGCGACGCCGACGAGCTCCAGGAGCAGGACGCGTTCAGCGTCATGGTCAGTATCGCGGGCGACGAACTGTGGGACATCGAGGCCAAGCGAGAGCTCCTGGAGAAGCTGGTGGCGGCGGGCCGTTGCCGCGGAGCGCTCTACGGGCTCAGCCTGGCGCTGCTCGCGCTCGCCAAGGTGGAGATCTGGGACGGCCGGTTCGCCGCCGCCGAGAGCTGTTACAACGAGTCGGACGACTACATGTCCGCGACCGGATACTTCAGGTCGGGAGACTTCCACAAGATCCTGCTCTACGCCTGGACCGGTCGGGAAGCCGAACTGCGGGCGGCGGCGGCCACGATGCGCGCCATGTCCGAGGACCTGGGGACCGGAGTGACGTACCGGTGGGCCGGCCAGGCCCTGAGCATCTTCGAGATCGGCAGCGGGCGGTACCAGGAGGCACTCGACGCCCAGCGCGACATCTTCGACGATCACCCAGTGGTCCTCGGCGACATCAATCTCGCCGGAATGGTCGAGGCCGGACTGCGGGCCGGTGACCGGAAGGCGGCCACCATGGCCATGCAGCGCATGGAGGAGCGCGCCCCGCTCGCCGGGACACCGTGGGCGTTGGGGCTGCTCGCACGCTGCCGGGCCCTGATGAGCGACGACGACGAAGCCGAGCAACTGTACAAGGAATCGATCTCGCACCTCGAGAAGGTCCCGGTGGCCGTGGATCTGGCATGGTCACGCCTGCTGTTCGGCGAGTGGCTGCGCCGCCGCAAGCGCCGTGCCGATGCCCGGGTCCAACTGCGGGCCGCGTACGAGTCCTTCGAGTCGTGGGGAGCCGCGCCCTTCGCCGAACGGGCAAGAGTGGAACTGCAGGCCACCGGGGAGACGGCACGCAGACGCTCGGCCGACACCCAGCTCGACCTCACCCCGCAGGAACGTCATGTGGCGACGCTGGCCGCGTCGGGCCTGACCAACGCGGAGATCGCCTCCCGGTTGTTCGTCACCACCTCGACTGTCGAGTTCCATCTGAGCCGGGTGTTCCGCAAGCTCGGCATCACGTCGCGCAAGCAGATCGAGAACAAGCTGGGCAGAACCGGCTCCGGCGATGGGGCACCGGCCGAGCGGTGACGGGCTAGAGGGCGATCTCCTCGGACCGGGGCGGCTCCCCGGTGCGAGTGAAACGTCGGCCGCTGTGGAATGTGACGGATCGGCACCACCGGTTCCGGTGGGCAACACGAGTACCAGGAGGCGGCGATGACAAGATCCGGGGCACAGGGGATGACGGATCACGCCGGCATCCCGCTCATCCACGGACGGCCGCGGGTCAACGGAGTCGATCTTCACTATGCAACGGGCGGCAGCGGCGATGTGGTCGTCCTGATCCATGGCGTGCCGAAGACCATGTTCTTCTGGCGCCACGTCGTCCCGCTGCTCACACCGCACCACACGGTCGTGGCGGTGGACCTGCGGGGCTTCGGCGGTTCCGGGCGTCCGGCCACCGGCTACGACACGCGGACCCTGGCCGCCGACATCGCCGCTCTCATGGCAGCGCTGGGACACGACCGATACCGGGTGGTGGGTGAGGACTGGGGCGCGGCGGTCGCCTACGCCGTGGCGGCCTTCCACCGCCCGCAAGTCGTCCAACTCGTCTTCCAGGAAACGAGACTGCCCGGCCTCCCGGTCCCTGACCTCGGACCGCTCGCCGCCGAGGACCCCCGCACCGGCTGGCACCGCTCCTTCTTCGGCCTGCCGCACTACCCCGAACTGCTGATGGCCGGCCGGGAGCGTGCCTTCTGGACGTACTTTATGCGGCGGATCATGTGGGACCCGAGTGCGTACACGGATGCCGACGAGGACGAATACACCCGAGGTCTCGAGGAACCGGGCGGCAACCACGCGGTGTTCGAGCTGTACCGGGCGACCGAGATCGACGCCGCCCAGAACCGGCCCGAGTTCGCCGTCCCGCTGGAATGCCCGGTGCTGGCCGTCGGGGGCCGCGCCTACCTCGCCGCGGAGCCCGGGGAGCAGATGGCTCAGGTCGCGGCGAAGGTCACACCTGTGGTGATCGAGCAGGCGGGGCACAACATCCCGTTGGAGGCGCCCGACGAACTCGCACGCTGCTACCTCGACTTCTTCGCGACCGCCGAAGACTGAGGGCTGGGACCGCAGCTCGCGATGCGGCCCCAGTCCCCCGGCGGCCGGCCGTGGAGGGCGGGTGTCCACGGCCGGCCATATGCCTCGGGGATCAGGGCTTGTTGAGGAGGTCCTCGATGAGGTCGGTCATGTGGTCGGGCCGCTCCTTCCGGATCCAGTGGCCGGAGTTCGGGATCACGGCGCCGGTGACATGGGAGGCCGAGCCTGCGGAACCCGGAAGGCCGTCCCGTTCTGGTGTCAGGGCTTCCAGGTACGCAGGAAGGACGCGACGCGGGCGGCCGTGCAGCGCGGGTTGTTCAGCTCGTGGGCCAGTGCGGTGAGCTGCTCGCGTGTGGGGTTCACCGGGATGTTGCTGGCTTCCAGATACATGACGGCCACAGCACAGGCGATGGTGAGATTCGAGCGCTCCAGCCAGCGGCAGCGGCCCAGACTGTGCACCAGGGCGGCAGCGCGGGCGTAGGGGCCGTCGTAGACCGCGGCGTCAAGGATTTCGCCGCGGTGACGGGCGACCGCAGCGATGGGCACGCCGTAGTCGTCGGGGGCCGGGTCACGGTGCCCGGCCCGTTCCGCCACCTCGAGGATCCAGGACTCGTCGACGTGCAGGATCACGCGGCGGCGCCCGGCCGCGGGTCGGCGTACGGGGCGTCGAGCTGCTGCTCCAGATCGTCGAGGAATCCGCCGTGCTCGTCGATGAGCCGCTGCGCGGCGGCCATGCCGGCGGCGCGGGCACCGGTGGTGTCCTCGACGATGAGCCGCTCCACGTACTTGTTGAAGTCCAGCCGGCGGGCAGCGGCAGCGGCCTTGCCGGCCGCGAGGACGCCCTCTTCCAGCCGGACCTGTGTCTGCTTCTTCACGGAAGTCACCCCTCCAGGGTAGCAGGGTGGTAGCAGGCGCGGGAGGTGCAAGCCAGAACCGGCGCCGGTTCCTGCTCGACCCTGGTGGATCAGCCGGTTTCTGCCGTACGTGGACCGGCGGCCCCCGCCCACGCCCGCGTCCGGTCTCGCCGATCAGACGCCCTCAGGGCAGGAAGAGGTGCCCGATCGGACAGTGGAAACCCCGTTTGACGGGACACATGCCCCGCGTCCCGCGCCTGCGGCGAACGGCCTGAGGAACACCGGGGGCAAAGGCATGAGAGCCTGACCCGGCCGCGCACGACATCGAAGTCGCCACTGGCTCTTGCGGCCCTGCCATCGAATGTCGAACCCCTGCCTCGACCACCACTTCCTGGCGTGCTGCAGCACGGCCGCAGACGCCCGCGGCTGACGCCCGTTCCGTCTGATCATCCGTAGGCCGGACCTGAATGCCCGACACACTCTCGCCCCCGCCCTCGCACCGATGTGGTGCGTACGAAAGTTGACAGCCCCCCAATGAAAGGCAGCTCGATGGCTCTTGCACTGCTCAAACGTTGGCGACCGAAGAACGTCGGCGGTGCATCGGCGGATCTCTCCATGCCGCTCCCGCCCGGTGCCGGCGGCATCTTGCGCGAGGTCGTGGATCCGATGGGATCGCCCATTGCGGCCGCGGACGTCGCCGTCACCGCCCTCGACACACATCGCGTGGTGGCCCGCGGCACGACCGACCCCTACGGTTTCTTCATCGCCGCACTGTCACCCGGCCGGTACAGTCTCCTGGTCTCCGTGGACGGACTGCAACCTCATGGCGAGACGTTCGAGGTGGCCGCAGGGGCGGTGGTCGACGGACGCGTCTGGCTGCACCCGGCTGAGACCCTTCAACTGCCGACGCCGGGCACCTGGCTCTTCGATCCACCCCACACGGCCATCCGCTTCATCGCCAAGCATGTCGGCATGGGCCACGTCCACGGCCGGTTCGAACGCTTCGAGGGCGGGATCCGGATCGCTCCCGACATGACGCAGTCCAGCGTGCAGGTCCGCATCGACGCCTCGAGCATCAACACCGGCAACAACACGCGGGACAACCATTTGCGGTCCGCGGACTTCCTGTACGTCGATGAATTTCCGTTCATCGACTTCACGAGCACGCGATTCTCCTACCGCGGCGGAAGCAGATGGGTCCTCCAGGGTTCGCTGACGATGCACGGCGTGAGCCGCTCGATATCCCTGGAGACGACCTATCTCGGCACCGTCAACGGCGGCTACGGCCAGGAACTGCGCTGCGCCGCGCTGGCAAAGGGAGAACTGCACCGCGAGGACTACACCCTGAACTGGCGGTCGATGCTGGCCCGCGGCATCGCGGTGGTCGGACCCACGGTGCAACTCGAACTGGACATCCAGGCCATGCACCACAACCACGACACCCCGACGCCACCCGAGTAGCCCCCCCCCGAGCGGCCTCGAAACGAGAAGTGAGGGATCCTCCGACTCGTTCCACACTCGGCGCATTGGCTCCGGCCCCTGGCTGAGGCCGGAGCCAACGCGACTCCCGCTCGCGGACACCGGATGTCACGGGTCTCGACGGCGAGTTCGGCGTCGTACGGCCGTGTCAGGACTTACGAGGCCTCGCTGCGTCGCCACGAGCCGGATCACGCCGGTGCGGGTATCCGAACCTGCGGGCTGGACAACGGTATTGACGGGGCGAGCGGCGATGGACGCGCCGTCGCGGGCCCCCGGCCGTCCGAAATCGGAGTGCGTGTGCCCTGTGCCGAGCGCGGAGGCGCGCGAACGGCAAAGCGCCAACGCCGCACGCAAAGGACCGGAACCGGTGGGTGAGCGCCGGCCCTCACCCCTCAGCGTGTCTTCGGTACGGTTCCGTCCGCCATCTCGTCTGTCCTTCGCGGCGACGAGAGCGCTCCGATCGAAGCACGGGACGTGGCCACGGGCGCCGCGAGTGCGGGGAGTCGTCGGGGCCGTGGCGGTGTGTTTCCCGCGTTCAAGGTTCGTGCAGGCGGTCCGCGTACCCGCCTCGGCAGCCCTAGCCACCTTGCCGGTTCCCTTCTTTCTCGCTGCCGCCACGCGGCCCTCTCGGACGATGTGTCGGGTTCGAACGGGCACCCCACCCTTCCCGGGTCCCGCATGTGCCGTCCTCGACGCCGGCCTCTCGGTCGCCTGGACCGGAGGCTCCCCTGCGCCGGCAGAGGGTTCCGAGTGGCGCGGGCAAGCCGCGATCAGGAGGCTCTACAGGCCGTCCTCCGACATCCCGTGCACTACCGGAACAGTGCCCAGCCGCCCCTTTCGGAAGTCCTCGACCGCCTGCTCCAGCTCGTCGCGGGTGTTCATCACGAACGGCCCGTAGTGGGCCATGGGTTCATGAATCGGCCGGCCGCCGAGCAGGAGAACCTCGAGGTCCGGCGCGTTGGAGTCCTGTTTCTCGTCGGCGCGGACGGTCAGCGCGGATCCGGTCCCGAAAACCGCCGTCTGGCCGGTGTGAACGGGGCGGCGGTCCAGGCCCACGGCTCCGTGTCCACCGAGGACGTAGACGAGGCCGTTGAAGTCCTGGCGCCATGGAAGCGCCATCTCGGCGCCGGGGCGCAGCGTGGCATGAACCATGGTGATGGGTGTGTGCGTGATGCCCGGGCCCTGGTGGCCGTCTAGCTCGCCTGCGATGACCCGCAGGAGGGCGCCGCCGTCCGGAGTGCTGAGCAGTCGGATTGTGCCGCCCCTGATGTCCTGATAGCGCGGAGCCATCATCTTGTCCTTGGCGGGCAGGTTCACCCACAGCTGGATGCCGTGGAAGAGGCCCCCGGACATGACGAGCGACTCCGGCGGGGCCTCGATGTGCAGAAGGCCCGAACCGGCCGTCATCCACTGGGTGTCACCGTTGGTGATCGTGCCCCCGCCCCCGTGGGTGTCTTGGTGGTCGAAGATCCCGTCGATGATGTAGGTCACTGTCTCGAAGCCACGGTGCGGATGCCAGGGGGTGCCTTTCGCCTCTCCCGGCGCGTACTCCACCTCACCCATCTGGTCCATCAAGATGAACGGGTCGAGGCGTTCGTAGTCGATTCCCGCGAACGCGCGGCGCACCGGGAAACCTTCGCCTTCGAAGCCGCTCGGTGCGGTCGTGACTGCGCGCACCGCACGTTCTCCGGCATCGGCCGGGACAGTCACACGGGGCAGGTTCAGCAGGTTCTCGACAGTCACCGCAGGCATGTCGGCACCTCCTCGAACTATGGGTTCAATTCAGAACTATAGTTAAATTCTGGACAAATTAGAACCTCCTTGGGCCAAAGCTACCGCCGTCACCGGGCACGTCGGGGCTGGCGCATACTGCTGTACCGCCAGGTCGCGCTACGCGTAGGCTCCGCATGCGGCGCTGACGGGCCAGGACCCGTATCGGAATCTCCTCGGCCCCACGCGAGCCCGGGGTCGTCGGTAGGCGAAGAGCGCCTTACCAACTAGATCTCGTGGTCCGCCGGGGCGCTCGACGACGTACCGCCGGACGGCTGCGGCGAGCACCACAGGCACCCAGTAAAGCCGTTCCGGCCGCGGCCCGAGTCCCGGCCGGCTCCCGGCCGCGCGGTCCTGGCATGCCACGGACGGCTGCTCTTCCGGTCTCGCGACGCCGGCGCGAGAGCGGGCGCGAATCCGCCCGCCCGTCCAACCGCTCCCGTACCCGTGCCTCCAGTCATGCACGCGGTGCTCCGTTCACGCGACTCCTGGTGACGGTTTCAAGCAGTCTGCTTCCCTCCCACCGCATGATCCCTGACCTTGGAAACCAGGAGGAGCCCGCGGCCGGCGACGGCGGGCGCGACGTCACGGCAGCCGGGGCAGGTTGTCGGGGTCGAGGCGGGCGCGTTCGAGGACGTCGTCGCCGTTCTGGCGGACATACGCGACAAGAGTGGTCGCCTTGGCCTTCACACCCAGCCGACGTGCCAGGTTCTCCGCCCAACGCGTCATCGTGCTCCCTGGGCATCGGTGGTGCCGGGCGAGGGCGTTGAGGGTCATTCCCGGGTTGCTGAGGATGCTGCCGATCAGCTGCTTGTCGCGCTCGGTCAGTTCAGCCGAGGCGGCAGGGGGGAGTTCGGGAAGAGCGTTGGCGTCGAGACCGGCGCGTCTGAGGACGTCCTCGGTGTTCTGGCGGACGTGGACGACGACTTCGGTCGCGGCACCGAGCACGCCCAGCTTGATCCCCATACTGCTGACCCAATGCCTCAAGGAGACGGTGGGGTGACCATAGAGCCTGGCGAGGGCGGTGAGGTCAGCTCCTGAATGAGTGAGAATGCTGCCGATCAGCTGTTGGTCCCGTTCGTTGAACAGTTGGGTGGAAGCTTCGCCGGGATCGAGTCCTGCGGCGTCCCTACCAGTGAAACCGAGGGCGACCGCGTCCAAGTTCGCGCGGATGTGCTGAAGGATCTGTTTCGGAGTTCCGTTCCGCAGACCCAGCCGTGATCTGCGCTTTTCCAAAACCTTGACGAGTCGGCTGAGTGAGAGCCCCATGGCCCGCGCGATCTCGGACGCGGACGCTTCGGAGGACGCCTCGCGGATCGCCGCGAGCAGGCGTTCGTCGACCTCTGCGCTCTTGGGCCTTTCAGCGGGCAAAGGGGAGTGAAGTGCGCGGAGCAGGGGTTCGGAAGCCTTGCCCGTGCGGTCTCGGGAGGGCTGCGTGCACCGCTCCGAGGCGGTATCTCGCCGGTCGAGTCCGAACGCGTCGCAGGCTTCGGCGTCATGGATCTCGGCGTCGAGGAGCGGCTGATCGACAAGCGCGGGTTGGAGGTCTCGGGCCGTGGGGTCAGCGACTTCGGCGGCAGGGCGGGTGGGGATGCGGAGGTGGTGACGCAGGCAGGGTGGAACGTCAAAGGACCAAGTGGCGTCGGCGGCTGCGCGGGCCATAGGCGTGCGGTGGCTTCCCGTGGTGTCGGAGATGCTGACAGCGGCGCTGTCCCAGTCGCCATCCACCCTGTCCAGGCGAGTGCGGCGCGCGAATCCTGCGGCGTCGGAGAGGGCTTGCGCAGCCGTAGCGGCCGGCAGTTCGGGCGTGCCGGACCGCACTGCGATGACGTAGGGCCGCAGATCCCGAAGGACAAGACCCCCTCCGCGCATCGCCTGCAGCACAGCACCAGCGGCTCCGCCATGTCCTCGAGCGCTCAGGGACCGGGCCAGACAGACCCGCTCCAGAGCGTCAGACAGGCCCTCCGGCGCAACAGACACGCCGTCGAAAACCTCGCCCGCTTCACGACACGCCTCCATCCACTCCCCCCGCGCCGCCAGGACCAGCCACATGCACTCCCCCGCCACGTCGGCCGCGCCCTCCTCGCAACCGTGCTCGAACGCCGGCTCGCTCACAACCACCCACCGCTTCTTCCTCATCTGAACCTGTTTGGACCTCCGGACCAGCCGCTATCAACAGGCCAATTTGGGTCAGCGTCCAGCGCACACCCAACCCCCTTCCTCCCTCGCACACCTCGCCGGGTTTTCGACTTACATAACTGTTTGGGAGGAAATATTCCTGAAATCATGCCCTTAGCAATGGCGAAGATCGCCCTTCGGGGCAAAAAATGTCTCGTCTAAAATCCGCCAACAGTGCAAACCGCACCAGCCAAAGACCAATCACTCGGCCACCGCCGATTCGGCGAGTAGGCGCCAGGCCGGCAACGCGGCAAGCGCGGCTTCGACACTCCGCTACCGGCCGCATGAAACCCACCGCGCTCAAGCCGCCGTCTGCGCGGTTCGGCATCTGCTGGCCGTCGACCAGCGCGCCGATTCGAGGTGGTCTCAGGCGACAAGTCCCAGGATGCGGGCGATGCCGGCAAAGGCCGGGACGTGAATGGCTTTGTGTTCGTAGCGGCGGCGCAGACCCCGAAAGCAAGCAAGGCGAGTCATGAGGCGCTCAAATGGTCCAGCGGTACGACCGACCCGCTGGCTTGAAACCGTTTCCTTCCAGGCGATCCGTGGTGGCCCATGTCGCTGTGGGGGCAGGTGAGCACCGCTGCTCCGTCCTTGAACGGGGGCCAGGTGGTGTAGGTGGGCGACGGTCCGAACCGGGAGACGGAGGCTGCCGCCGCGCTGGACACACGCATCGCACGGATGGTGGCCGCGGATTCCCCAGGCAGCGGTCGCGGTCAGGGCCACGGTCGGGAGGCTGACCGGGGCAGGGGCGGAACGCGACAGCCTCCGGCCGGACCTGCACGTCCTCATCGCAGGCCCCAATACCTCTGGGGTCACCCAGTTCCTGATGGCCCCCGATGGGCGCATCCCGCTGGGGTAGAGCCCCGATGCGAACGCCGCTCACCAGGTGCTGTCCTGACGTCGTCGACGATCACGGCTCCGTGCCTGGAAGCGCGGCCCCGTCGGCAACTGTCCAGAGGGGGGACCATGACATCCATGCCGGTAGCCGGCATCCGGGCCGGCGCTCCGGAAAAGCCCGCGGATCTTGTCCTGCGCAATGCGAAGATCTTCACCGGCGATCCGAAGCACCCGGCCGCTACCGCGCTCGCCGTCCAGAACGGTTCGTTGACCGTCGTCGGCGGGGACCGGGAGGTCGCTCCACTGGTCGGACCGCGGACCCGGGTGATCGACGCACTGGGACACCGCGTCGTCCCGGGCCTGAACGACTCACACAACCATGTCATCCGCGGCGGGCTGCATTTCGTGCTCGAACTCCGGTGGGACGGCGTGCGGACTCTGCACCAAGGCCTGTCGATGGTGCGGGAACAGGCAGCACGGACCCCGCCCGGCCAGTGGCTGCGGGTGGCAGGCGGCTGGAGCGTCGAATCGCTTGCGGAGCACCGCATGCCGACGCCTGCGGAATTGAACGCCGTCGCGCCCGACACCCCGGTCGTCGTCACCCACCTCTATCAGGCCGCGATCCTCAACCGTGCCGCGCTGCGGGCCGCAGGGATCACCCGTGATTCTCCCGACCCCGTGGGCGGCCAGATCGTCCGCGGCCATGACGGCGAACCCACCGGGGTGCTCCTCGCCGCGCCGGGCGCACTGCTGCTCTACTCGACCCTGGCCAAGGCCCCCGTCCTGGAGCCCGAACACCAAAAGAGCTCCACCCGGCAGTTCCTCCTGGAGCTGAACCGGTTCGGGTTGACGTCACTGATCGACGCCGCCGGCGGATTCCAGGACTTCCCGTCCGGCTACCGCGCGGTCACCGACCTCCATGCGGCGGGCGAGCTGACCGTGCGGATCGCCTACCACCTGTTCCCACAGACCCTCGGCCAGGAGATCGACGACCTGCGCCGCTGGATCGGCATAGTGCGACCCGACGACGGCGACGAGTGGCTTCGGCTCAACGGCGCCGGGGAGAACCTGACATGGGCCGCGGCGGACTTCGAGAACTTCGCCCAGCCTCGCCCTGAACTGGGCCCGTACGAGGTCGAGTTCGAGAAGGCGGTCCGGCTCCTGATGGAGAGCGGCTGGGGATTCCGGTTGCACGCCACGTACGACGAGACCGTCCGCCGTGACCTCGGCGTATTCGAGAGGCTGGCTTCCGACGGGCTCTTCCCCGGTGGGAACCGCTGGCTGTTCGACCATGTCGAGTTGGTGTCGGAGAAGAGCCTGGACCGGATCGCGGCGCTCGGCGGGGCGATCGGCGTGCAGCACCGCCTGGCGTATCAGGGCACCACCTTCCGTGACCGCTACGGTTCCCTGGCCGCGGCGGCGGCACCTCCGCTGGGCGCCATGCGCAGCCGCGGTCTGCACATCGCCGCCGGGTCCGACGCCACCCGGGTCTCGACATACAACCCGTGGGTCGCCCTGTATTGGCTGGTGTCCGGGTGCAATGTCGCCGGCGTGCCGCTGCGGTCGAGGAGCAACCGCATGGACCGCGCCGAGGCCCTCACCGCGTACACCGCCGGTGGTGCCCGGCTCACCGGCGAACAGGACGTCAAGGGCATCCTCTGCCCTGGTTACTACGCCGACTTCGCCGTACTGAGCGACGACTATTTCGAGATCCCCGAAGAGCGGATCCCCGAGATCGAGGCACTGCTCACGGTGGTGGGCGGCCGGGTCGTCCACGCGGCCGGCTTCTTCGAGGGCCTGGCGCCGCCCGTCCCGTCCGTCCGGCCCGAATGGAGTCCGGTCGCGCACTTCGGCGGCTATCAGGCGGGGCACGGTCCCGGTCGCTCCGGACTGCGCCAGGCCGAAGGCGTCCGGGACGCCGCCACCGAATCCGCCGAACACCTCCTATGGCGGCAGCGGACCGGCCGGGCCGCCGACGGTCACCCCCGCTCCGACACTTTCGGCCCCTGCCACCACTGACCACCTCTGTCATCTCACCTCTCGAATCGAAAGGCACCCAGATCCTCATGTCTCGCGAACTCCGCTCCCCGACCGACCGCCGCCGATTCCTCAAGGGCGCAGCCGGCGCCCTGGCCGTCCCCGCCACCGCCGGCCTCATCGGCACCCTCGCCCAGCCCGCCCACGCCTCTGACACGGGCCTGCCGGACTTCGACCCCATCCCCACCACCTCGACCGGACCCACCCCCAACGCGGACGGCTACCACGTCGGCCGGATCGCCGGAAACCTCTACTGGGTCACCGACTCCTACTACCAGGCCATGTTCCTCACCACCACGCGTGGAGTCGTCCTCGTCGACGCCCCACCCACCATCGGACACAACCTGCTCCGCGCCATCGACGACGTCACCCGCACCAACGGCCGGCCCAGCAAGGTCACCCACCTCGTCTACTCCCACTCCCACGCCGACCACATCGGCGCCGCCGGCCTCTTCGGACACGACGTCATCCGCATCGCCCACACCGAAACAGCCCGACTCCTGGCCCGCGTCGCCGACCCCAACCGGCCCCTGCCGACCCTCACCTTCCGCGACACCCACCGGCTCAAGGCCGGCGGTGAAGTCCTCGACCTGGCCTACCACGGCCCCAACCACTCCCCCGACAACATCTTCATCCACGCCCCCGAGTACGACACCCTCATGCTCGTCGACGTCCTCTACCCCGGCTGGGTCCCCTTCAAGAACCTCGCCGTCTCCCAGGACATCCCCGACTGGATCAAAGCCCAGCACATCGCCATGGACTACCCCTGGCACACCTTCGTCGGCGGCCACCTCGGACGCCTCGGAACCCGCGCCGACGGCACCCTCCAGATCCAGTACATGGACGATCTGGATGCCAGTACCCGGTCCGCGATCGCCACCGTCGACCCCACCCCCTACTTCGACAAGTACGGCGCGCAGGGCAACTCCTGGGCCATCTTCAAAACCTTCCTCGACGCCGTCGCCGACACCGCCGCCACCCCCGTCGCCACCAAATACGCCGGCATCCTCGCCGCCGCCGACGTCTTCACCAAAGACAACGCCTGGGCCCTCCTCGAATCCCTCCGCATCGACACCGGCATCCTCGGACCCTTCGGCGTCCGACCCTGAACCACTGGGGTACCACCCCGGTGCGAAACCACCGGAATTCCCGACTCCGTAAGCACATGACGGATCAGCGCACCCCGTACGAGAAGGGCGTGCGGCCGCTGGGTACGCCGTGGCGGCCTTGCACCGCCCGCGCGTCGCCCACCGGAGTCACGGGCAAGCAGGGCGACCTGAGCCGCTGCTCCCCAGGCTCCGGTGGGCAAGCGGGCCAAACATCCCGTGGCGGCGTCCACCGAACACGGACGCCGCCAACTCGATTTCTTCGCGATGGCGAAAGAACGACGGTTCAATGGGTCGGCGGCCGGTGGCGCTTCGCGGCGAGATTCTCCACGAACCGGTGACCGCTTGAATTTCCTGCACATCCGCTCCGACTCTGGCGTATTTGATTCACCGCCCCCAGGGCTGCGGAAACTACGAGACAGCAGTTTCCGGAATCAAAGGATGCCCCGTTGTGCACAGAATTCTGCGGGCCCCAGGTCCCGGTCGACGCCAGTCCCGGCGATGGAGCTCCTGACTGGATCTGGGAGCCTGGATCCACGCAGGTCAACGGGCGAGCCGGCATCGGCGCTCCGACCTCCGGCGGCGGAATGCGAGATCAGCGGGCGGTTCTGTCCATAGAGGCAGACGATCTACCCGATCGGACAGAATCCATCTGGTCCCGCGAGGGTGCAGTCAGTCGATTAGTAACATCCGACTGAACAATCCACAGTACCTCTACGCGCATTGACAGGCGATAAAGCCGTTCGTAATGTTGAAAAGTAAACCGCTTGTCGCCGAGTGTCCATACGCGCGCGAACTCGCACCGTGAGCTGAAGACCTCAACTCATCTGTCGGCGAGACTTATTGCATCAGCACACAAGCGGTACGCAAGAAAATGGCCGCAGCCCGGCCCTCCACCGCCTTGCCCGAACACGCGGGTGAAGCGGAACGGAACGCCCCTTGGAGAACAGTGCATGAACCGCAAGACTTTGGTGCTGTCAGCAGTGGTCGGCCTGCTCGCGCCGGCTGTCACCGCGTGCGGCGGATCTGACAACGGGAGCGCAGGTGACAGCGTCGTCGTGGGCACCACCGACAGGTTCACCGCGACGAAAGAGGCCCCGGCTCCCTTCGACCCGGCCTACACGTACGACACCAATTCCTGGAACATGCTGCGTCAGACGGTTCAAACACTGATGATCCAGCCCAAGGGCGAGGGATCCCCGGTGCCCGAGGCGGCCGAGAGTTGCGGCTTCAGCGACCATGGCGACGAACGCTACGTCTGCACGCTGCGCAAGGACCTGCAGTTCGCGGACGGCGACCGGATAACAGCCGCCACCGTGAAGAGCTCCATCGAGCGGTCCCTGCGCATCAACGCCGACACCGGCGTCGCCGCGCTGCTGAACACGATCGACACGATCGAGACCCGGGGCGACCGTGAGATCGTCTTCCACCTCAAGACGGCCGACGCCACTTTCCCCTACAAGCTGACGACGCCAGTCGCGGGCATCGTCAACCCCAAGGACTACGAGGGATACAAGCTGCGCAACGGCTTCTCGATCGACGGCTCGGGTCCGTACACCTTCAAGGCCGATGTGAAGAACGACGCCTTGACGACCGCCACCTTCACCAAGAACCCCCTGTACAAGGGCAGTTTGAAGGTGAACAACGACAAGGTCGTGATGCGCGTCTTTGACAACAGCAAGGCCATGGGTGCCGCCATCGACAAGGGGGATATCGATGTCATGATCCACGCCATGACGCCGGCACAGATCAACAAGCTCGGCGCGGGCGCCGACCCGAACGTCGACCTCGTCGAGATGTCGGGCCTGGAGATTCGCTACCTGGGATTCAACACCGACGCACCGATTGTCAAAACCAAGGCCGTGCGGCAGGCCATGGCCCAGATCGTCGACCGCGGCGAACTGGTCTTCAAGGTCTACGGCACCCAGGCCGAACCCCTGTATTCACTGGTCCCCGCCGGCCTCACCGGGCACTCCAACTCGTTCTTCAACAAATACGGCGATCCCAGTACCGCCAAGGCGAAGCAACTGCTCGCAGACGCAGGCGTCGCCACTCCGGTGAAGCTGACGATGCACTACACCATCGACCACTACGGATCGGCCTCCCAGCAGGAGTTCGAGGTCCTGCGCAAGCAGCTCAATGCCAGCGGCCTCTTCGACGTCACCATCCAAGGCACTCCGTGGGCGGCTTTCAGCACCGTCGAGCGGAAGGGGAAGTACAGCGTCTACGGCATGGGATGGTTCCCCGACTTCCCCGATGCGGACAATTTCGTCGCGCCGTTCCTCGACAAGGACAACTTCCTCAACTCGCCCTACTCGAACAAGACCATCCAGCAGACATTGATTCCCGAGACCAGGCGTGAGCAGAACCGTATCGACGCAGCGCAGACCATGACCAAGATCCAGGACACGGTCGCCGAGGACGTGCCCGTCCTACCTCTGTGGCAGGGCAAGCAGTACGTGGCAGCCCGAGACGACGTCACGGGGGTCGCCTACTCCATCAACTCGTCTTCGGTGCTCCAGCTGTGGGAACTCGGCCGCGGGTGAGCGGCTGATCACGCGTCACGCGAAGGCAGTGTTGCGGTGCCGGGCAGGAGATCCACCCGTGAGAGGGCGCGAGCGGATGCCGTTCCCAGAGGAATGTCATCCGGCGCGCTCATCGGCCCGGCACCGGCGGAAAGGGCGAGCGGCGAGCTGGGGCCCGGGCGGGTCGATCATCCAGTGCCTCGACGAACTCTTCCCAGTCCATTTTGCCGACGGAGATGTTGCTCTCGATCGGCCACAGCACCTCGCCCACGACGCGCAGCTCGTCATCGCCCTCCTCCGATGCTTCGTCAGGCGCATCGTCCGGCACGGTGAGCGTGGGCATCGCCGGCGCGGTGCGGGCGGCCCGGTCGGCCACGCTCGGCAGAGATCCCCGGCCGGGACCAAGGAAACCGCCTCCACGGTGGTCAGGCCGCTGTGGGCGGGATCGTCGGCGACGCGGACGAAAGCACGGAAGCCCTCCTCTTTCACCGCAGGGCGGCTTCGGCGCGTTTCGTGCACGCCGGGCGGTGGCCCCTGCGCAAACCCATCCGGCAGCAGCGCCCGGCTCCTGCTCGCGGAGAGTCCCGCCCGGAGGGCAGGGAGTCGTCGCCCGGCCGTGCTGAGAGCGCGCTGCACAGCGCAGGGCCCGGAGGTCCGTTGCGGGCCCATGGCGCCGGTACACGGCCGAGCCGCGGGACGCCCAGGTCATGCCGCCGGGAATGAAACCTGCCCTTGATTGTTGAAAACCGCATGAAAAAGATCGGGTTCCTGTCCTTCGGTCACTGGGCATCGTCCCCGCACTCGCAGACACGCTCCGCGGCGGACTCCCTGCTCCAGGCGATCGATCTCGCGGTGGCCGCGGAAGACTGGGTGCGGACGGAGCCTACTTCCGGGTTCACCACTTCGCCCGGCAGTACGCCTCACCGTTCCCGCTGCTCGCGGCCATCGGGGCGCGCACCAGCCGGATCGAGATCGGCACAGGCGTGATCGACATGCGCTACGAGAACCCCTGTACATGGCTGAGGACGCCGGCGCGGCCGACCTGATCTCCGGCGGACGACTCCAGCTCGGCCTCAGCCGGGGATCCCCGGAGCAGGTCGTCGACGGCTGGCGGCACTTCGGCCACCTGCCCGAGGAGGGCCGGACCGACGCCGACATGGCACGCTCGCACACCGAACGGCTGCTCGAGGTCCTCACGGGCGAGGGCTTCGCTCAGCCCGACCCCAACCCGATATTCGCCAACCCGCCGGGGCTGCTGCGCATCGAGCCACACTCCGAGGGGCTGCGGGAGCGCATCTGGTGGGGATCCGGCTCGAACGCCACCGCGGTCTGGGCGGCCCGGCTCGGGATGAACCTGCAGAGCTCCACGCTCAAGGACGACGAGAGCGGCGAGCCGCTCCACGTCCAGCAGCGCAAGCAGATCGAGGCCTATCGCGAGACCTGGCGGGCCGAGGGCCACGCCCGCGAACCCAGGGTGTCGGTCAGCCGCAGCATCTTCGCACTCACCGACGACCGGGACCGCGCGTACTTCGGCAGGGAACGCAATTCCAAGGACCAGATCGGCTACATCGACGCCAACACGCGAAGCATCTTCGGACGCTCCTACGCCGCCGGACCCGACGTGCTGGTCAAGCAACTCGTCGAGGACGAGGCAGTCGCCGCCGCCGACACACTGCTGCTCACCGTGCCCAACCAGCTCGGGGTCGACTACAACGCCCATGTGATCGACAGCATCCTGACCCATGTCGCTCCGGCCCTCGGCTGGCGATGACAGCGGCCTTCGCCGGTGTACGGCAACGACGGACGGGCCCCTCCGGGTGACACATCACCGGGGCCGAGCCGTTCGCGGCAGGCGTGGCGGAAGAACTGACCGCCCGCCGGCGTGACCACCATGCGCGCAGTCCGAGCCGACCAGCGGGGAGGCCCAGGGCAACTCGTGTACGAGAGCACGCCGCGCCCCGAGCCGGCCGACGGCGAGGTCCTGGTGGCCGTGCACGCCGCCTCCTCACCGACGGTGCGCTCGCCTGGGACGCCACCTGGACCGACAGTTTCGACGGAGCCGGAAACGGCCGGACGCCGATCGTGCCCTTCCACGAGGTCAGCGGTGTGGTGACCGGGCTCGGTCCGGCGGTGGATGACCTCACGGTGGGGAACGAGGTGTACCGGCTGACCCCGTTCACACGCGACGGGGCCGCCGCCGAGGACGCCGCCGTCCCCGCGCGGGTGCTCTCGGCCAGACCGGCAGGCCTGAGCCACACCGATGTCGCGGCGGTTCCCGCTGGCGGCGCTCACGGCCTGGCAGGCCCCGATCGGCAACGCCGCGCCGGCATCCGGGCAGCATCTGCTGATCCACGGCGGGGCTGGCGTCGCCGGCTCCCTAGCCGTAGATCGCCGCGGCGCTGGACGCTCGCGTGACCGCGACCGCCGCGGGACCTGTAGTTCGTCGCCAGGCTCGGCGCGCACCGGGTCCTGGACTACGCAGGCGACCGCTTGTAGGAACATGTGCACGACGCCGACATCGTGGTGGACACGGTCGGCGCCGAGACACGGACCCGATCATCCGACTGCGCGGGGACCGAGAAACGCCGGGGTTCGGTTCCACCGATGCCGTCGGAAGCGACCGCCGTACCCTCTTTCCGCCTCACTCCCTCAGTGAGCCTCGGCGTATGCCTCACGGATGCTGGCGGGAACGCGGCCTCGCTCGTTTACCTGAAGGTCGTTCTCCCGCGCCCACGCCCGCAGCTCTTCAGCACTCGGCCCCTCCGACGCCTGCCCCTGCGAACGGCCCGTACGCTTGGTGCGGCCTACCTTGCGACCACCGGCGATGAACGGTGCCAGCGCCTCGAAGAGCTTGTCGTAGTTCTCCGAGACTAGGTCGATCTCGTAATTGACCCCATCAAGCGAGAACGTGTGGGTCTGCACTTCTTTCGATTCCGCGCCGGTGAGGTCGTCCGTGTACACGGTCACAATTTTCTGAGCCATGACCGGATGTTACCAGCTCGTACTTTCGCCGATTCCCGTGCACATACCGCACACCCCGGCGATTGATCCGCGACTTCGGCACTCCAGCCCCGCGCTTTGTTCACTTTTCTACCGATTGCAAGGGCGCGCTATTGTAAATATAGCGCCGACCGAACGATTACCCTGTCGTACCTTTTTGCGTGACGTGCATGGATTCAGTTCGATGGTCGCGGCCGGGGAAAATCGATTTGCACGGCGTGAACGGAACTGCGCCGACTCGCGGCGGATGAGCGCCCCCGGCAGGAGCTGGCAAGACAGGCGCGGTCGTCGCAGGTCTAGCGACTCAGCAGCCCGCAGCCGCCTCGGACCTGACGGACCGCAGGTGATCAACAGCTCGCCCCGCAGACGGAACCTCGCCGGATCCCTCACTCGGCAGACGTCGTCCTCAGTCACCCCGTCAGAGCCCGGGCGGCATCACCGTCCCTTCACAACCGGTGCGCAGTGAACCAAGAGGGGCCACCGGCTGGACCTGCAGACTGGCGGCCGGCGACCGGGCCCTGGTTCGTCGGAGCCTTCGGCGCCGCCGGGCACGGCGAGTACGACGTCGGCGCGACCTGGCCGGGGGCCGGCCGCGCGACCAGCTCGCCAACGCCTCTTCGGCACGCACCTGTTGCACCTCGTGAAGGACAGTCCGACCGTGACGGTCGAGGCGGTGGCACCGCGACTGCTCAGTCGGCCGGGTTCGCGAGCCCGCCGGTCGATACGCCGGCAGCCGGCTTCCGCACTGTGCCTGCGGGAAAGACACGTTCTTGGCCGAAGCCGTGCTCGTGCGCTTCGCTCGCGGGCCTGCTGCGGGGAGCACGCACCAGCACACGCTTCAACCAGCGGTCGGTCCCGTCGTAGCGCGGACGGAAGGAGACGCGCCCGTGCACCATGACGTCGTTGTCGATGATGAGCAGGTCTCCCGGGGACATGGAGACGACGGCACCCTGCTCCTCGAACGCGTCACCCAGCCGTTCGAGGGATCGGATGACTTCCTTCTCCTCGGTGAGGAAGCGGGTGTACGAGGGGTCGTACCGGACACACAGGCCGTCGGGGCTGTCCCATACGGTTGCCATTCCCTGGGACTCCATGCGGGGTGCGCCGTGGTCGCCGTAGCTGTCGTCCGGCTCTATGGCAAGCAGCGGTGATCGGAGCAGCACCATGTCCGCGGGATCGAGAACGACATCGCGGATGGATGCGAGCCGGCTGCCGACTCCGTCCGGGTTGCGCACACAGGCGAGAAGCAGGAAGTCGGCGCGTTCGGGATGGAAACCGTCTTCGGTGTGCCAGGCGAGGGACACGATACTGCTCGCGCCGATCTGCATGTCTTCGCATCCCTTGCTGGGGAGGATGTTGTGCACAACTCGTCCGTCCTGCTGTTCCGCCCAGCCGAAGACGGCGCCCAGTGTCTCGGCCGCGAGAGCCAGCGTCACGTCGAATTCCGCGGTTCTCCGCGGATCGTCCTGCGACCAGTGGGCGGGCGTCGGACCGACGTGGTCCAGGCCGACGAAGAGGCCTCTGACCATGCGGAATCCGCGGGCCGGGCAGGGCGGCGCAACGGTGTTCCCGAGAGCGTTGCGCAGCGAATCGGGCAACCGCCACTCGGGGCGGTTGAGAACGGTGTTGCCGAGGGCGCCCGCGGCGACTCGGCCGCGGACCACCTCCTGAAGACGGATCGCGGTCTCGCTGGGGACGAGGTCGATCTGCGGGGAAGACATGGATGATCTCCGTCGGACTGCTGGGTGCGGGTGTTGGGTGACGCGCGTCGGCGTGGGAGACGGGGCAGTTCTGACCCGAACGAGCCCGAGTTGGCCATGTCGGATCGCCCGGCACCCCGAGTCGAAGGCTGCCGGTGGGGGTCTGCGGGGGTCAGGGAGAGGCGACGAACGAGGCGCGTTCGGGATCGCGTGTCGAGGCGGCTGCTGTTCCGGTGCCGGAACGTCCGTGGAGTTCCACCACGAGCATCGCCAGCAACACGAGTGCGCCTCCGGCGGTCTGCCGCACGGACAGGATCTGACCGACGAACAGACCGAACGCAGTTGCAAACACAGGTTCCAGCGTCATGATGACGGCGACCCGCTCAGGGCTCAGCCTGGTCTGCGCCCACGTCTGGACGACCAACGCGGCGGCAGTGGCGAGCACTGCTGTCCACAGCACCCCGTACCAGGAGTCCGTGTCGGGCGGGATCAGGTGCAAGCCGCCGGGTACCGCGGCCATCGTCGCGCCCGCCGCCACGGACACCATCTGTGCGAAAGCCAGCCCGTAGGGATCACGCCCCGACGCCCACGCATCGGTGCCGAGGATCTGTACAGCAATGCAGACGGCGCAGGCCAGGGTGAGTAGTTCACCTGGTCCGATGCTGAGGCCCCGCAGGGTCAGCAACGCCAGCCCAGCCGTCGCGAGTGCCGTCCCCACCCAGGTCGCGGGGGTGATACTCCGGCGCAGGACGAGGGCCGACAGCAGAGGCGTGAAGACCACGAACATGCCGGTAACAAACGCGGACACGGTCGCCGAGGTGTAGCGCAGGCCGTACACCTGCAGGGTGTACGAGGTGCCCAGGGCCAGGCCGAGCACGACGCCCCGGACCCAACCGGCGAGATCGAGGGACACGACAGCCCGGGGTCGCAGGACGGCCAGGACGAGTGCCCCGACCGTGAACCTCGCGGCCATGAAGTCCATGACGGGCATACGCCGAGTCGCGTCCTGGACGACCAGAAAGGTGGATCCCCACACTGCGGTGACCGCGACCAGCAGGATCATGGCGATCAGGCTGCCCCGGCTGGGCTGCTCCCGCCGGGGCGGATCCACGATGCTCACAACGGCAGTTCGCGGGCCGCCGCTTCCGCCCTCGTCGACCGCGGGCGTCCGGCTTCCTGGCGGGTGTGGCGCTTCTTCCCCCAGGCGCGCTGTCTGCTCGAGCGGCAGCCCCTCCCCGGTATCCGCAGGGAGTGCCCTCTCTAATTCACCAGGTGTCGTGCTCGTCGTGTGGTCATTGCTGGCCAAGGTATACGGCTCTCGGATAAGGGGTCCCGTGACCCACAGGGAGTCGTCTGCTTCTGTTCGTTCGCTGGTGCAGCGTTCCCGGATAACTCCGGGATCCGGTACAAGCAAGTGCGGCCACCTGCACCACTGCACTTCGGCCACAAAAAATTGGATCTCCAGTTCGTCGCTCTTCATTACTTGAGCAACTGGATCGTTGCCGTCCGTTGACGGCCGGTCAACCGTCTGCGCCGGACACAAGGCCACAGGTGCAAGGGGTCTGCCTCGAGAGGCACCCTTGACCCAAAGGAGCGGCGAGACATCTGTCGATTCGGAACACCGATGCCGGACGCCCGGAGACATGTGCCGACACTGTCGACCGCGCCGCGCTGTCGCGGCGCAGGCCCTCTCAACGCCCGTTCCGGCCAGCGCGCCGGCCGCGACGCCCCCGATCGCTGCGCAACGGACGCAACGCCTGGTGACCGGCCTCCGACGCGGCATCCGCAGAGGAGAAACCCCCGGGGACCGGAACGCGCGCCGGCGTGTGCATCCCGGCGGGCGCAGTCCCACCGGTAGGTGCGGGCGCGTCCTGGTGCCGGCCATTCCTGTGGCATGGGGGATCAGGCGCGCGCAGGCAGCGCAGACTTCCTCGACGCTCCACACACGTCCGGCGGCCGGATCGTGCCGCGTGATCAGGACGGTGCCGCCGACGCGCAGATTCCTGATGCCGGGGTGGGCGGCGCAGCCCTGCACCCGGCGCTGACAGGGCGCGTTGAAATAGGTTTGGCGGCGTTCGCGTGCGCCACAGCCGACGCCCGTTGAGCAGCGTCGTCACGCGTGGCGGGCGACATCCTGCGCCCGGGAGCGCTGCAGGTGACGGCCGTGGAGCGGTCGCGGCGACCGACGAGCCGCACCGTCCGGCATCGCCCCGACGGGGAAACCAGCGGACCTTTCGCTGTACACAGAAGGACGGTGTCCCCATGCGAACCCGCCCTCACGCGACCGCGTGGGAGGGGCGCCCAACGACCTCGGGTCCGTGCTGGCGGCCGACTCTCACCGAGCCCTCGCTCTCCAGTCGTCCAGCACCGCGTGGGAGCGAGACACTCCCGCGCGACACGGTGAGACAGGCCCGGGCCACGGCGCACGGTGCACCTGACTCAGGCGTTCTTGATCGCCGAGATGTCGAAGTGCAGCTTGATCTTGTCCGAGACCAGCACGCCCCCGGTCTCCAGGGCCGCGTTCCAGGTGAGGCCCCACTCGGAGCGCAGGATCTCGGCCTTGCCCTCGAAGCCGACCCGCTCGCTGCCGAACGGGTCCGTGGCGGCACCGCTGAACTCCAGGTCGATGCTCAGCGGCCTTGTCACGCCGAGGACCGACAGGTCGCCGGTGATCCTGAAGTCGTCCCCGCCCAACGCTTCCGCCTTGACAGAACGGAAGGTCATCACCGGGAACTCGCCGGTCTTGAAGAAGTCCGCGCTCTTGAGGTGGCCGTCACGGTCCGCGGACCCCGTGTCGATGCTGTCAGTCCTGATGTCGATGGTCGCCGTGGAGGCGGCCGGATTGCGGCCGTCCAGGTGCAGGCTGCCGGTGAAGTCGTTGAACTTGCCCTTGACGTTGGTGACCATGGCATGGCGCGCGACGAAGCCGAGCGTGGAGTGCGAGGGGTCAATGGTGTAGGCACCGCTCACGGCGGCGACGCGCGGGTTCACGGCTGCTGCGGTGGTGGCGGTCCGGGTGGCGCTGTTCCTGCGTCCAAAGATGCCCATGGTCTGGCTGCTCCTAGGGGAAGAAGTCGCTCGGTCCGGTTCGGGCGAGCTCGTTGAATTTTCAACGAGCTGAACGCTCCCGGACCGCCTCCCTATTCCATCCGGATTCCA
Source organism: Streptomyces sp. NPDC111744 (assembly GCF_055634995.1). Lineage (NCBI taxonomy): Bacteria > Bacillati > Actinomycetota > Actinomycetes > Kitasatosporales > Streptomycetaceae > Streptomyces > Streptomyces sp. NPDC111744. The sequence continues at coordinate 80,207 of NZ_JBVKCG010000024.1, read as the reverse complement.
TCCGGCCTGCGACACGCATCACAGGCATGCCCGAAGACCGGACCTCCTCCGCCGCGTTCGCCGTCGAGGCCGGGCGACTGGAGGTGGACCCACTACGCATCGAGGCCACCAGCCCACGCGAAACGGTGATCCGCAGTAAGTCGTCAGGCGGCCCGGGCGGTGTCCGCCTGCGCCGCCGCCCGGGCCGCCGCGCACCACCGAATCAGTGACTCGGGCAGAAGATCTGCCCGACATACTCCCCCCTCCTCCTTCGGCGGGCCCCCACCCGCACCCCGCAGAAGACTGGCCCCCGCGTCGAGAACTCGGAGATCTCCGAATGCTCGACGCGCCTCGGCCAACCACTGGCATCGCACATCGGTAAGGATCCATAGAAGAATGAAGTCGATATTCAAGACTCGGGCACGTGCGGCCGCGATCGTCTGCACGCTCGCGGGCGCACTCACCGTGGGCCTCGCCGGCTCGGCGTCCGCGTCCTCGGTCCCCGCCTGGCAGCTGGAGGTCTGCTCCTGGGGGAACTACCAGACCAACATCTACTGGGCCAACGGCGGGTTCATGGGCGTCCCGGCCGGGCAGTGCCAGACCGCCCACTGGCAGCGCACCAGCGCCACCAGCTACATGGTCCATATCGATGCCTACGTGAACAACGGCGGCTATCTCACCGGCGGTGACGTCAATGTCGCCCAGGGCGCCGGCCTGGCCTCCGGCGGGGACAGCAGCGCCCCGTACACCTGGTGGTTCTGACTCGACCCCGCGATGCCCGCCATCGGGATCCGGTGCCCCTCGCCGCAAGTGCGGGGGGGCACCTCGGCCCCGGATCACCCGCGCGACGCGCGCCGACCGCAGCGCCCCGACGGCTCCGCAGCACTTCGGAACAGCCGACAGCCCTCCTGCACCCCGAAGGACAGGCAATCAAGCAGCCCCAGGCGCCCGCTCACGTCCGGTGAGAGGGTCCTGACAGCACGAAAAGGCAGCCTTTGGAGAAAAGCGGGGCAAGCAACCACCGACGGCCGCCTCTCGAAGCGGAACTGCATTCCAATCGGCTGTATGGCACAGCACAAAGTCGATCACCTGACACGCGCCCAAGAGAGCGTTCTCCGCTACATTCGCAAGCAAATCACGGACACCGGATCCGCACCCACACTCCAGGAGATCGGCGAGGCTCTCGGCATGCGCAGCCGAGGAAGCGTCCACTATCAGCTCGTCGAACTCGAGATGAAGGGCGCCATCATCCGCATCCCGGGCCGCCACCGCGGCATCCAGGTCATGTGACCGAACAGGGGCCGGCCGGACTCCGCCCGACCGAACCCGTCGCGGCCGCCCGGTGAGGACAGGAGGTCGATCCCGCATCCTCGGTCGTCCCCTCACCAGAGCACCCGGCCGCCGCCCTGACCGCCGGCTGTCACGAGCACGGGCCCAGGGAGGCCTGCGCAAACGCGAGGGTGACGCTCCGGCGCAGACGACGGTCCCCAGGGCGAGACTCCCTCGAAGCGCCCCGCCCCCGGGGCCGCGTGCAGGTTGGTGACACGTCTGCCGGCAACCGAGGTTCCTGCCGGTGTCGTTGTGCTGCTGAGTGTGTTTTCCGGCGGTCGCCTGGTGGTGTGTGTGGCGCCAACGGGCGGTCCTCGCTGCACCGGACATCCGCCTCGTGGATGGGCGAACCCTCGCGGGGCACGGGACCGCCGGCGCCCGGCCCGGCCCTCACGCGGTGACCGAGGTCCCACGCCGTCGCCGGTACGATCCCGGCACCAAATTCCCTGACACACCTACGGGTTGGGACAACGGCGAACACAGTGGGTCCCACGCGTAGTATCAAGGTGACGTCCCTGCGCAACTGTTACGGCGCTGCTTCAGGGCGCCAGGCAAGACGGCCACACCTCTGAATCCCGCACACGCCGCGCGCTTCACGCCCGCAGCGGTAGCTCAAGAAGGGGGGAGCGCATGTCCGAAACCACTGCCGCTGTGGCCGGTCTGGCCTCGCAATACCGCACGCAGGTGACCGAGGACCCGAGCGGAACCTGACGGAACAAGAGCGCATCTCTCACGAACTCGAGGCTCTCCAACGCAAGTTGGCCTCACTCCAGCAGGACCATGCAGTGCTGCTGACCATCCGGCAGGCCCTGGGCACCTCCGACCCCGCCGCCGCACTGGCCCACCAGCGCACGGGCGCGGCGGCCGCCTCGTCCAAGAAGGCCGCACCGGTGAAGGGCAGCGCCCGTCTTCCGGAGTTCGAGAAGACTTCCGGTCGCGTCCCCGGCCAGGACCGTGCGAAGGCTGCCGTCAAGGCATCCAAGGCGTCGGCCTCACCCTCGCTCGTCGATCTCGTGCGCGCGTACGTGTCCGCCCGGACCCAGCCTCTTTCCGTCACGGAGATCGCGTCCGCGTTGGACGAGCAGTACCCGGAACGACACATCCAGATCCCTGTCGTACGCAACACCCTTGAAGCGCTCGTGGCCAAGAACCAGACCCTGCGCAGCAGGCAGGGCCGGTCCGTCTACTACACCGCCCCCGACCCCACCGACGCACCCACCTCTGCCGAGGCATCCGCACCGCAGTCAGACTGATCGGACGTCCCCAGGCGTGACCCGCGCACACATGCGCCGCCCGGCGCTGTGAAGGTCCCGCCACAAGACGCCGTCTCAGTCTCTGGAGGCCTCCTCCATGTCTCCGTCCCATGGACACGCGTTGATCACGCGGACGACCGGGGCCGTGTCGGGTGGACAGTGTCGCTCACCTTCCTGCACGTCACGCCGTACCGGGTGACGGCCCTGGCCGTCCGTCTGCACGTCACCCCGACGCCGAGCGACCGAGCACACCCGCAGGGCCCGCCCGGAGACGACGAACCGACGGACGTGACCTGACATACCGCCAAAGCTGCCCGAAAGGCTCTTTGTTCGCTAGCGGAACATAATTACGATCATGCCATGAACAGAGCTGCGAAGACCGTCGTGGCCGGCGCCGTCACGGCGCTGCTCGTCACCGGCGGGTTCGGCGCCTACAACTTACTGCACGAACTGACCTCGGTCGGCGACGACGGGACAGGGTCGGCATTCGACCCGGCGGCGGTCTCGAAGACGCCCCCCTCCGGCGACAAAGCCGAGGAACTGGCGAGGACCTTTCTCGGGGACTGGTCCGAGCAGCATCTCGCCGCCGCCGCCAGCGACACCGACGAACCCACGTCGGCCGTCTCAGCACTGAACGACTACGCAAGCGGACTGCACCTGAAGAAGCTCTCTTTCACCCACATCCACTCGAGCGGCCCCTCGACCGTGACCAAGGGCGCAGCCAAGGTCGACTTCGACGTCACAGCCCAGGTCGACGGCGGTACGTGGAACTACGCGAGCGCGATCGCGGTACGGCAGAGCAACAACGGCGCGACCGCTGTCCACTGGAACAACTCCGTGCTCTATCCAGGCCTTCAGAACGACCAGTCGCTCACGGCAGGGCAACTGCCCCCCGGAGCCGGCGACGCGACCGTCGTCGCCGGCGACGGCAAGACCGACCTGTCCGCCTACCCCTCCCTTCAGGACATCGTCGCCACCATCCGCAAGAACGCCCCCGCCAAGGGCGGCACCCCCGGCACCGGTGTCGCCGTGGTCGACGGCGACGGTGCGGGCGTCGCGACGGCCGAGGTGTTCCACAAGGGCAAGACCCCGGCCATCAAGACCACCATCGACGCACACCTGCAGCAGGCCGCCGAACGCGCGGTCAAGGACGCCCACCTGCAGAACAAGGCCGCCGGCGCCGTCGCCCTCGACTGGAAGACCGGACACATCCTCGCCCTCGCCCACACCGGCGACGACGGCGACATCGCCATCGACGGCATCAAGTCACCCGGCTCCACCATGAAGATCATCACCTCGGCCGCGCTGTTCGACCAGGCCGGACTGACCACCAACAGCCCCGCCCCCTGCACCGACTCACTGGTCGCCAACAGCCAGACCTTCCACAACGACGAAGGCGTCAAGCCCGCCCCAGGCGCCACCATCACGCAGGCGTTCACCGTCTCCTGCAACACCTCCTTCATCAAGGACGGCTTCAACTACCTCGTGCACGACGGCGACGCCTCCGCGCTCAACAAGGAAGCCACCGACGTCTTCGGCATGGGGAGCTGGTCCATCGGCGGCGGCGTCGCCACCACCGACCCGAGCATCCCCGCCGACATCCAAGGCAGCGACCAGGCAGCCCAGTTCATCGGTCAGGGCAAAGTCACCGCCACCCCCCTGTTCATGGCATCCGTCGCCGCCACCGTGCGCAACACCGGCTTCGAGCAGCCGATCATCCTCCCCGCCCAGCACCAGACCACCGCACCCGAGCGGATATCCGCACGCACCGCGGGATACCTGCAGACGATGATGCGCAGCGTGGCCACCGGCGGCACCGCCGCACCCCGCCTCCACGACCTGCCCGGCGTCGGCGCCAAGACCGGCACGGCCGAGGAGGGCGACCACACCAACGGATGGCTCACCGCGTACAACTCCCACATCGCTGTCGCAGCCCTCGTCGAAGGCGGCACCTCGGGCGTCGACTCGGCCGGATACGTGGTCAGGCAACTGCTGACCACAAGCTGAGCCTTCGACGCCCACCGGCACACACCCACCACGCTCCTACTGTGCGGACGAGCAGCGGCGCACGGTCCGCCTCTGCCGTGCGACGCGGCACTGCCCGCGTGAGCGGGCACCCTCACCCAAGGACGCCACCAGCGAAAGAGGTCCACCATGCCCACCCCCGGTTTCCCGCCGGCCACACTGGATTTCGAGGGACTGCCGGCCTGGATCGGTGACCTGGCCTCCTATGATCCGAACCACAGCCTCCACGTGGTGCGCGGCATGGAACCGGCGCAGGCGCTCCGGACCCTGCGCGCCGAGGCGGAGTCGATCAGGTCCTGCACACTGCCGGACAGCAAGCCGAACGATCGCTTTTCACTCCCCTTTGCCGCTCTGGGGGTCCAAACGCAGAGCGCTGCCGTACTGCTGGCCGGACGGATCGGCGAGTGAACCTTCGTCTACGACGACTCCGGATACACCTACGACGGCTCGGCGGAGGCCCTCTCCGGTGACGGGCGGACAGCTGTCACGACCGTGTCCACCATCAACGGGGACGCCTGTCTCACCTACGCCGTCGACGGCGAGGAGGTCGTGAGCATCAACCCCGACGACCTCTCCTTGGAGAGAGACCTTCCTGGCATGCCCGCCGAACTCAGCGCGGCGTTCGAGGCAGCCGGAACCGTCGACTGGGAAGAACTCGAGCCCGGAGAAGCCGACAGCCTGATCGGCATGCGGGCCACCTGCGCTCCGGCAGGACTCGTCCTCACCCTCGACGACATACGCCGGATCCCCCTGCTGATCGCGCCACTCCACGAGCCCGACTGACGATCCTCACTCAGCCGTACGGGGACGCGGCGCCGGACACCAAAACTCGAGGATCGCGCCGAAGCGCCTGCCGGCCGTCCGGCATCGATCACACCTTCCCGTACGGCTCCGCGAGGAAGCCGTAGGCTCGGCGCGATCACGAACGCCCGCGTCGCAGGCTCCGGTGGGTTTCAGTCCCCTGCCGAGGAGGCCGAGGTCGTGGACCCCACGGCACCAGCCTCTTGGAGTAGGACACGGCCTAGGGCACGCGCCTCGTCCGGGCTAAGCGCCGCCCAGACCCCGGGCACTCCGCCACGGGCCTCCCCAACGGCCAACGCGATCCGGTGGACAGGCCGATCCGGGCGGCCGATCCGCAGGCGCCGCAGCTCGATCCTGCGCCCGCACCCGGTGACGAGGGGGGCGTCGTCGGCCCAGCTCTGTTCACCTTCGCGTAGCGACTCGTCCTCCACCGTCGCCATCGGTCCCACACTCCTTCATCGCCGAAGCCAGGTCATCCCCAGCGGCAGCCGTATTGCGGCCACACCTACCGGGCCGCGTGTGAAGGTGGAGCGCTCGATGCATAGAAGATTGTTCCCGCCGAGCATGCGCTCACGGACAGGACCGGACGCTCAGCGCGCCCGCCATCGGCGAATGCCGACCGACGGCGGGCGCGCACAGCAAAGACTCGCGGCCAGACCGGACATGTCCGGGAAGACACGCGAGCCCGGATGCTCCAGGGGGATCCGCAGCGCCCACAGTCCGCAGTTCCCGCCCACCAGGGACGGCGAGGCCGACACGAGCAGTGCGTGCTTCGTACAAGGTCATGTCGAAGTCGCGCAGGGTGGCGAGGTCGACGACAGCCCCGCCGTCGGAAACAAGCTGGGCCGCCAGACGGGTTCCGAAAAGGTCGCCATGCGGCCGACACGCAACAACTCGAACGAGGTCGGACCGGTGCGCGTCCACCGCCAGACCGGCTGGTTCTCCCGCCGGACGGCATGTGCTCGACCGTCACACGGCGGGGTCTTCGATCGGAAGGGGGCCGTGGTGGCGAGCCACGGGCTGGTTGTACAACACCCTCAGTCCTCGGGCGGGATGTCGAGCATCTGCCGGTAGCCGGCCTCGGCGGCGTCCTGCTCATGAGGGTCGCTGCCGTCCTCTTGCCACGGCTTGAGGCCTTTGGCCACCATCTCGCAATAGCCGAGGGCCGTCACCACCTTGCGCAGGTCGCCCAGGGCTGCGGAGCGGCAGGCCAAACCGATCTTCATCACGATGCCCCGCAACGGGCCGTCCTCGGTACCCGCATCCTGGTCCAGGCGCATGCGCAGCACTCGTTCGGCCTCGGCCAGGACATCGGTCAGGACGCCGTCCCCCATATCCGCGCACACGCCGGTCAGGGACGTCAGCCACAGGTCCGTGTGCGACTGCAGTACCTGCTCGGCCGACCGAAAATCCATGACCGACCCGCGCGGCATCGAGCCCTGGTCGGCGTGGGTCACGACGCCGACCCACTCGGGCAGGCCCTCCGCATGCGCGGGGCACAGAAAGACGAGCCAGGCCGCACCGCTCCCGTCGTCCAGAACAGGACCTTCCCGGAGCGTCGAAGCATTGGCCAGGCACTCCGCGACCATACGCAGGGCGGTCGGCTCACGCCGAGGGAACAGCCGCTGGACGGTGAACGGCATGCGGGGTCCTCCGCCGGCTCGGTCTCGATGTGAGTGGCAGACCACGACACCAGGCGGCGGGATCAACGGCCGACTTGTCGTGGCAGCGCAGACTGGCGGCGGTTGTGGCGATATCCGCACGACGGAGCGCAGCGTGTCCCGACGCGCTTCGAAGGAGCGCCAGGTGCGGCCGCCGCATCCGGCCAGGACATTGTTTTACGGCCGCTGCCTGACGCCCCCCTATTCCAGCAGAGACGACCAGCGCCTCCCGCGTACCGGGGCGTCCTGCGGACATCGAGGCGGGCTTCGTTCCCCTTCGTACACAACGGCAGTGCAGGAATGGACACATGACTCCGGGGATGCTGCGGCTCAGCCGAGCGGCGTCCCGCCGTCGGGCGCGGCCGATGCTGCGGAGCACCGGCCGCGCCCTCAGGTCAGAAGGTCATGCTCCAGCGATCGAGATAGCCGGGCTCGACGGTGAAGATGCCGGGGGTGTCGTCGCTGACCCGAAGCTTCCAGGTGCCGTTGGCAGGCACCGTGGAGGCGTCGACGGTGTATGTGGCGCGGATCTCGCCCTCGCCGGTGTCCCAGTACCAGGGCTTCACCGGGATCTCCGTGCCGTTCTCGCTGACCAGCGTGACCACCTGGCCGCCGACCCACTGATGGACGAGGTCGATGGTCACCTTGAGGTCCGCGGGCGCGTTGCCCTTGCGGCCGGTCACGATCAGCGGGGACTCGATCGTCTGCCAGTTGGGGATGTCGAATCGGGCGGGGTTTACGAAGTTGCGCCCGCCGGAGACGAGGACGGGCCAGTCGAAGCGCACCGTCAGCCTGGCCTTGCGCTGGGCGGTGTTCCGGACCGTGACAGCCGCCTTGAAGGTGCCGGCCTTCTTCGGCGTTCCGCTGATCAGCCCGGTGCGAGCATCGATGGACAGGCCCTTGGGCAGACCGTGCGCCGCGTAGGAGAGCCGTCCGGGGGCGGAGCCCACGGCCTCGATCTGGCGTGTGGTGGGCTGGCCGACGGCGACAGGCCGGGTGGAGGGCGCCGTGACGGCGATGTGGTGGACGAATCGGGCACCGACGTTGACGGCGGCCCAGGCGTTGCCGACGGCTTCGTAGGAGGCGCTGCCCTGCCCGAACAGGTCCGCGGCCGCCTGGAGGGTGGCGGTGCGGGCACCCGCGTAGTCGGTGGTGCTGGTCATGTAGGTGGTCAGGGCCTGGTACCAGATGTCCGTGGCGTTGGTCAGGCCGATGCCGGCGACCGGCAGGCCGTCGTAGGTGGGGCTGTCGTAGGCGACGCCGTTGATGGTCTTCTTCCCGCTGCCCTCGGACAGGAGGTAGAAGAAGTGGTTCGCCGGGCCGGAAATGTGGTGGACGTCCTGCTTCTTGAGATCCGGGCTCCAGTAGTCCGCGGACGTGCCCTTGACGGGGTCGGCGTCCTTGGAGGGCTGGTCCATGTAGCGCAGGGGCTTGCCGGTGCCACGGACATCGGCGAGTTCGCCGATGGTGTAGTCGGGGACGTCGGCGGGGCTGTTCGCGAAGAACTCCACGGCGGTGCCCATGATGTCGCTGGTCGCCTCGTTGAGGCCGCCGGACTCTCCGGTGTAGACGAGGCCGGCGGTGGCGTAGGTGACGCCGTGGGTCATCTCGTGGGCGGCGATGTCGAGTTCGGTGAGGGGGTTGGCGTTGCCCAGGCCGTCGCCGTAGGTCATGCAGAAGCAGAGGTCGTCCCAGTACGCGTTGGCGTAGCCGTCGCCGTAGTGGACGCGCGAGGACGCTCCGACACCGTTGTCGGCGATGCCGTTGCGGCCGAAGCGGTCCTTGTAGAAGTCCCAGGTTTCGCGCTGGCCGTAGGCGGCGTCGACGGCGGCGGTCTGGCGGTCGGCGGTGGTTCCGTCGCCCCAGATGTCGTCGTCGTCGGTGACCAGGGTGCCGTTGCCGCCGCCGGTCAGGTCGTAGGTCTTGTGCCCGCCGCGGTCGGGGTCGGTCAGTTCGTAGACACCGTTGTCGTCGACGGTGCCTATCTCGACCTGGCCGCTGTACCGGCTGTTTCCGGTACCGGAGTTGATCTGTTCGGTGCTCTGGAGCCGGTTGCCGGTCGTGGCGTCGGTGACGACGTCGAGGCGGCTCGGTGTGCCGTCGGCCTGGGTACCGGTGACGTAGGACTGCCAGGCGAGGGTGGGCCTGGTGCCGTCCATGAAGACGACGAGCCGGGGCCCCCCGGTCGTGGCCGGGCCCTCGGTGCGTTGCTTCTTGGCCGCGGAGAGGGCGGACTTCTTCGCCTCCGCGGCGCTGAGGGCGGCCTTGGTCGTGGGGAGAGTGACCTGTGCGGACGACGACTTGGTGACGGTACGGCTGCCGGCCCGCTCGTGGACCACCAGGTCACCGCCGATGACGGGCAGGCCCGCGTAGGTGCGCTCGTAGCGGGTGTGCACAGTACCGTCGGCGTCCTTGATGACGTCCTTGGGTATCAGCTTCTCCTTCGCGCCAAGGTGCAGGGCGCGGGCGGTGGTGGTGCGCCGGTCGGTCGCCGACTCGAGCAACTGCCTGCGCTGCCCGGCGGAGAGGGTGTCGGGGTGCGCACCGGGCCTGGCCTTGGCGACGATCTTGCGCGGTGCCGTGTCGCCGTCGGCGGGCGCGGCTGCGGCGCCGGTGGCGGGGAGGAACGGGGTCAGCAGTGCGGCCACCGTCACGGCGGCGGCCGCGAGGCGACCACGTGCGGCGCGCCCGCCGCACTTGGGAGAGGGGTTCGGGGGTGATATGGCGCCCGCGGGAGACGGGTGGCGGTTCACTCGTGCAGCTCCTTGTGCCCGGCCGGAAACGGCCGCTGGGACGGGGAACGTCGGAGACCTTCGTGGTCTCCGGGAGGTTGCGTGCGGCCGATTCCCGCACGTCGCGTTGGATCGTGTCAGCGCGTCCGCTCACTGTCACCACTGCGGAGATCATTGTCCGAAATCCGGCGACCGCGGCAGCGCCCGGCTTCCGCGGGGCCATGGCAGTCACGTGCCGATTTACCGTCCGGCAACAGGGCGATTACCTCGCGAGCGAATGTTTTCAGCCAGGTCGACGCACGCGGCACAAGGGCTTGTTGGTGAGGTTATGGGAGGTTTCCTCATTGGCCAGGGCAGCCGACTTGTCGCAGTCAAGGGCGAGCTGAAGGCTCGACAGATCCGCTGTAGCCATCTTTTCGAGCCAGCGCTCCCAGGGCCCCGGCTCCGGCCCCCAGGCCTTGGCCGGCCGGATCCCGGCAGTCGGCTCCCCCTCGTCGCCCCCCCGAGCCGCATGGAAAGGCGAGACCAAAAGGGAAGAGTCCTTTCCCGAAAGTACAGTAGGCGTTCGAGAAATAAAGTGTAGTGGACATGCCATAACATCTCATCGGGCGTACCAAAACCCATCATTTGACTGCGAAACGGCTCGACCGCCGGGCGTTCGGCGACGAATCCGCCAGAAGTGAAGCCCCCCTCGAAGAAGGAAGCTGAACACTCAGCCCCATCCCCCGGCCCCAGACATATTCACTTCCTGGGAATTCAGGTACGCTTCCCGCGGGTCTTGAGGCGGGGTTTCTGCGCGCAAGTATCCGGTGATGCGGAACGCAGGCCTCGACCGAGAAGTAACGCATACGTCCTCCTTTGCCGAGCTGGAACGGCGCTTTGCGCCGCACTCCTGACTTCGCGATGCCTGGCACAGCATTCGCTCTCCTCGGCGAAGGTCGGCCGGCTTCGCGGAGAGATGAACGAAAACCAAATTCCTGACGGACGCTGGCCGTGTAGCCACCGCCCGGAGGGTGGGCACCGCCTTTTCCATGGAGCTTGCGACCCCTCATGAAAACGCGTGGATCGACAATTCGCAGGAAGCTGACAGCGCTGCTGCTGCTCCCCCTGATGTCACTGGCCGCAGTGTGGGCCTACGCCGCATACCTTTCCCTGGGCAACGCCCTGACGCTTGCGCACGTCAATACGATCGGCACCCACTTGGCCCATCCCCTGGGCCACGTGGTCATATCCCTCCAGGTCGAACGGCGGGAATCGCTGATCCGGCTCGCCGCGGGAAAGACCTCCGCGGACAAGGCGTCCGTGGGGAAGGCCCCGGCAACGGCCGCGGACGACCTCCAGCAAAGCCGTGCCGCAACCGACAAGGCCATCGGTGAGTTCACGGCAGAGGCGCACAACAACAGCGTGCGAGACGACGAGACCGCACGTGTGCGTAAGAGCGTCGACACCGCGGAGCACGCACTCGGCTCCATCGCGCAACTGCGACACGGCGTCGACACCGGAAAAGCGCCCAGCACCAAGGTGCTCGCCTCCTACTCCGCCATCAACGCAGCGATCTCCGACGCGTTCCGAAGCATGACGATCCTGCCGGCCGCCGACGCCCAGGACCTCGGACTGGCGCTGTTCACGCTGGTCCTCTCGGGCGACTCCCTGTCACAGGAAGACGCACTGATCTCAGCGGCGGCCGCCGGCCCCCAGCACCGACTGGACCCGGAGGCGTACAGCGCCTTCGTCCAGGACGCCGGAACCGAGCGCTACCTCAACGCCCTCGCCATGCCCGGCCTGCCCCCGGCCCAGCGCGCCCCGTTCGAGAAGCTCGCCGCGGACGGCGGCCCGCTCCAGCAGGTCATGGCCATGGAACAACGCGTCATCGCGGCCGGCCCCGGCGCACGACAACTGCCGTTCTCCATCAAGCAGTGGCGCGCCGCGTACGACCAGTCCTGGACGACCAGCAACGAGTTGGCCCTGGGTGACATCGACGTCGTCTTCACTCTCACCGACCCTCCGGCCCGTCATGCTCTGGTCGAACTGCTCACCGCCGGACTGCTCGGGCTCATCGCGCTGGTCGCGTCGGTGGCCATGTCCGTCAAGATCGCACGTTCACTGGTGATGGACCTCGGCCGACTGCGTGAGTCCGCCCGCAACCTGACCGAGGACCACCTGCGCGACGTCGTCGGCAGGCTGCGCCGCGGCGAGAGCGTGGACGTGGCCGCGGACATGACGCGCCCCGAGTTCGTCAACCCCGAAATGGCCCGCCTGGGCGACGCCTTCCACGCACTGCAGCTCACAGCCGTCGAACTCGCCCATGAGGACATCCGCCTCTACCAGGGCATCAAGGACGTCTTCCTCAACCTCGCCCGGCGCAGCCAGGGCCTGGTCCACCGCCAACTCGGTGTGCTGGACGCCATGGAGAAGCGCGAGACCGATCCCGAGATCCTCAGCGGCCTCTACCGCCTCGACCAGCTGGCCACCCGGCTGCGCCGCTACTCCGAAGGCCTGATCATCGTCTCCGGTGCCGCGTCCGGACGTATCTGGCGGCACGCGGTCCCCGCGGTGGACGTCGTCCGCGGCGCGGTCGCCGAGACCGAGGACTACGCCCGGGTCGTCGTCCTGCCGGTGCCCCCCATCGGCATCAAGGGCCAGGCCGCAGCCGACATCATCCATCTGCTCGCGGAACTCATCGAAAACGCCCAGAACTTCTCACCCGCCGACAGCGAGGTGCGGGTCAGCATGGGCACCGGTGCGAGCGGCGTGATCGTGGAAGTCGACGACCGGGGCCTCGGCATGCGTGAGGACGCCCTCCACGCCGCCAACGCACAGATCAACTCACCGCAGGACATCAGCCTCCTCGACAGCACCCACCTGGGACTGGTCACCGTGGGCCGCCTGGCCCGGCGCCACGGCATCAGCATCACACTGCGCCCGTCACCGTTCGGCGGTGTTTCGGCCGTCGTCCTGATCCCTTACTCGCTGGTCGAAGAGAGCCCGGCCGGCATCGAGCCGCAGCAGCCCGCAGACACGGGCAAGGCGCACCTGCCCGCGCGCACCTTCGGGCAGCGCAACCCGCACGCCGCCACGGCCCCGCCGACCGCCGCCCGGGAATCCAGCGACGTCGACCACCACGACCACACTCCTCTCGGCTCCTGGAACGACAGCGCACCGGTTCCGTCACCCGATCCCTGGCCGGTGTCACACCCGGTGGACGCCGACACCGATGACGTGGTCTGGCACGCCCCGGACCGCACCTCGCCGACCGCACCGCCCGACATGATCGACGGGCTGCCTCGCCGAGTGCGGCAGGCCAACCTCGCCCCGCAGCTCATGGACGACTCATACGCGCCCGCCGGAAGGGCTCCCATGGACTGGGCCGAGTCATCCGGCACCGGCCGGCCGGCCCCGGTCGACGGGCCCGCGCAGCAGCGGGTCACGTCGTGGTTCGGTCCCCCAGGAGAAGCCGGGTCCGACGGCAGCCGGCCAGTCCCCGCGAGCACCGGCTGGGAGGTCGACCTGGCCGCGGACGGCTCCGACACGGAAGCCGGCCGGCCCCCGCAGGTCCGCTCGCTGATGGCCGCGCTTCAACACGGCACCGCACGAGGGCGGAGGGAGCATTCCGACACCGGTGTGTCTCCCGTCCCCGGCCTGTCCACCGGCGATCACTACCAAGGAGATGGAAGGTTCAGATGACCCAGCCGATCGTTGCCGAGGCCTCCTCCAATCTGGACTGGCTCCTCAATGACATGGTCCAGCGCGTGCCCGACATCGCCCACGCCGTCGTACTGACGACCGACGGACTGATGGTGGCCGGGTCCGACGGACTGAGCCTGGAGCACGCCCAGCAGCTCTCCGCGGTCGCCTCCGGATTCCACAGCCTCGCCAAGGGCGCGGGCCGCCACTTCGGAGGCGGCGCCGTCCGCCAGACCATGGTGGAGATGGAGGCCGGCTATCTCTTCGTCTGCTCCGCGGGCGACAACGCCTGCCTGACGGTGCTCACGCCGGAGGGCTCCGACATCGGCGCGGTCGCCTACGAAATGGCGCGTCTGGTCAAGCGGGTAGGCCAGCACCTGTCCGTCAACACCCGCGGCCAGCAGAAGCACGGCATCGGCTGATGACATGAGCGACAGCGATTGGGTGGACGACGGGCCGCTGGTCCGTCCATACGCCCTGGTACGAGGACGTACCCGGGCTCGCCACGACGTGTTCGACCTGGTGGCTTTCGTGGTCGCGCTGGTGGACACACTGCACGGGTGGATCCACATCGAGCCCGAGCACACCCGGCTCCTCGGCCTGTGCCGCCACCCGGTGTCGGTGAGTGAGCTCTCGGCCGGCGCGAACCTGCCGATCGGTGTGGTCAGGGTCCTCCTCGGCGACCTGCTCGACATGGGGGCCATCAGGGTGCGCGAACCCAGCGAGCGGCCCAGCCCGCAGCTCATCAGAGAGGTCCTCACCGGCCTGCGGGCCCTGTGAGCCGGATCATCCGCGCCGGACGGCGCCGCTACCCGACATCCTTCGGCTGAGAAATGGAACGGTCATGAGCAGAATCGTGCCAAGAGGCAAGACGCCGCCGCTTGCCCCGGACGACCTGCCCCAAGCAGTCAAGATCCTCGTCGCGGGAGGGTTCGGGACCGGGAAGACCACCCTCGTCTCGACGATCAGCGAGATCACCCCTTTCCACACCGAGGAAGCTCTCACCCGCGCAAGCATCGGCATCGACGACACCTACGGGGTGGAGCTGAAGGCCACGACCACGGTCGCCATGGACTTCGGGCGCATCACCATCCACGACAAGCTCGACCTGTTCCTGTTCGGCACCCCCGGACAGGACCGCTTCTGGTTCATGTGGGACGAGCTGGCCGCCGGCGCCCTGTGCGCGGTGGTGCTCGTCGACACCCGGCGCCTGCCGGTGTCGTTTCCGTCCATCGACTACTTCGAGCGCCGGAGACTGCCCTTCGTCGTCGCCGTCAACTCCTTCTCCGGGTCACGCACATACCCGGAGGAGACGGTGCGCGCCGCCCTGGACCTGAATCCGGACGTCCCTGTCGTCATATGCGACGCGCGTCAGCGCCGGTCGGTGAGGGATCTGCTGATCAGCGCGCTGGAGCATGCGCTGGCGATGGAGGAACGCGCTGCACCGGGTGAGAGGACTTCCTGACGACGGTGCCGAGCCGGACAGACGGTGCCTGCCCCTCGACACACCAGTGCGCGATCACCGCGGTGTACGGCGACCGACTCCGGCGCGGTCACCGCTCTGATCCGCCAAGCGGCGCATGACCCGAAGCCCGCCCTCGCCGGCACCATCGCCGCCAAGACGACGGGCCGGGTACGTCACGACGAGTTGCGCGGTCGTCTCACCCGTGTCGTGGGCGAACCTCGAACTCCGTCGGGTGGCGGGGAGCTGTCCCCCGCCACCGGCGGTCACGGGGCCGGCGGCCATTCGTGCGGCCGGTCCGCGACCACGCGGGCGTGCGGGCCGACGCGTGCGTCGTGGAAACCGGCCGTCGATGATCAGAAGCCGCGGAAGACACCGTCCTCGTCCGCAGCCTCGACGAACTCTTCCCAGTCCATGTTGCCGATGGAGATGTTGTTCTCGATCGCCGACAACTCTGCGACCGTGACGCGCAATTCGTCATGCCCATGCTCTGGCGTGTCCTCGTCCTCCTCGTCGAACGGCTGCACCGCGAGCAGGGGCATGCCGGGCGCGGTGAGGGCGGTCTTGTCGGCCACGATCATCAGGAAGCCCCCGGGAGGCGCCAGTGAGACGACCTCTTCGGTGGTCAGATCGCTGTAGGCAGGATCGTCCACGATGTGAACATTGGCGACGAAGTCCTCCTCGTCCGGAGTGGTGGCGGCTGTACAAAGTGCCTGCCACGCTGCCTGATCGGAAAAGTCTGTACGGATCAGCAGGGTGTTCTCCGTCTGCGGCAGGCTCTTCGGCATCTCTCTCCTCATGCGGTGTTCGACGGGCACCGGGCGGTCGAGCCAGGTGCGGGGTGATCTGGGTGGTGGGGTGGCTGCCAGGACCGGCGGGCGATCCGTCGCTCGTTCAGACAGCCGGAATTGGGGCCCCCGCGGTCCGTGCCCCAGGTCCCCGCCAGCCGGCCGGCATCCGACGATTCCCGCCATCCGCAGCAGGACGGCGTCGTGCGCCAGTGTCCGCGCTGTGAGCGTCCGTCCCGCTTCCATGCTCCGGTGTCCGGCGCACACCGGCTGGTCGAGGACCTCGCCAAGCGTGGTGCGGCCAGCGGATGAGAGAAGCGGCGGGAGGGAGCGCCGTACTGAACCCACAGCTCGACTCGCCTCGTCGCTCCCGCCTACGCCCGCACGACAGGATGCCACGGGTGCGACCGGGCCAGGAGCCGCGGAGGACATCGTCCTGCCGTCAAGTGCCTGGTGGGAGGCGCTTTGTGAGCTCTTGCACGACGCTGCGGCACTACAAGGATCGCCCTATGGGCAGCTTGTGTGCCCGTAGAGGCATGACCCGGTCCCGCGCCTGCGGCAGTCAGCCCACGGGTGATGTCGTACAGGTGATCGTGTCCGGTGAGACGGAGTCCTCGTCGCACCGTGCCAGACCGTGACAGTTTCCGATCAGCAAAGAGGTCGCATGTATCGAGGCAGGTCCGGCTCCGTGGTCGTGCTGGCGGGAGCGCTCGCTCTGACGGCGTTCACCGCGCCGTCCGCGGAGGCATCGTCCACGGGCGTCAAGGTATCCGACCTGGTCGTGAACAACGGCAAGGCCGTCGTCGTGGGTACGTCTGCGGAGGTGACGCCGGAGGTCACCTTCCACCTCACGTGGCCCGCGGGCCCGAAGCTGGCGGACGTGGACGCCGATCCGTTCCTCTATCACGGCACCACCGCCGCGAAGGGCGCGAAGGAGGGCGGCATCTACCTGCTCAACGCCTACTGCGCCCCGGACGGCTCGCATGCCGCCGACTGCGACGGCCTGCTGTCCGTCGAACCCCGCCACACCCTCGACTCGAACAGCGACGCCACCGGCTGGACGGTCGCCGTCGTGACCCGCGTGTGGGGCAGCGGCGGCAGGCTCAAGGGCGAGCAGATCCTGACCGGCCTGGGCACCGTCCACGTCAAACGCGCCGCGCGCGCCACCGTGAACGCCTCGCCGGAGCCAGTCGCCAAGGGCGGCAGGCTCACCGTCACCGGGACGGTCACGCGCGCCGACTGGGTCAAGCACAAGTACACCGGCTTCGCCGGCAAGTCGGCACAGTTGCAGTTCCGCAAGGCCGGCACCGGCACGTACACCACGGTCAAGACCGTCAGGACGAACTCGGCCGGCGCGCTCAAGACGACGACGACCGCCTCGGGCGACGGCTACTGGCGCTGGGCCTTCAAAGCGTCCGCCGCCACCGGCGGCGCCGCGTCGACACCCGACTACGTCGATGTCAGGTGACGGCTGACCCGCGTCGGCGGGGCCGGAGACACCGCTGAAGGCCGACCGAAAGCACGAGGACAGCGGCGGGGCGGGCTCCCCTGGCTGGCGTCGGCGCGAGAGCACGTCCCGGGGGCGTACGACGGCAGACCGTTCCTAGAGACTGAGCGGGAGTGAGTCCTGTTGCCAGGATTCATGCTCAGCCGAACGCCCCGGACGGTGTTGGGCGTTCTGGTCGACCGCGTTCGCGCCGCGTCCGGCGCCGACGGATCGTGTCCGTGGTCGGGGGATGCGGGGGCGGTGTCCCTCACGCCCCGGGGCCACCGAACTGGCCTGGACGGTCCGATGCCCGCATCCATCGCTCTGGTGGGTGCGGGGCGGTGCCGTCCGACGCCGGATCGGGTGTCCCAGGGCGCGTCTTCCGATCGCCACGGCGGCTGCGTCGTGGCGGGTGGTCTTCCTGTTGGTACTGGTGAGGGGTTTCTGCCAGTGCTGGGGCGCCCACCTGCTGGTGTAGGCGGGGTCACGGCGATGACGGGGATGCCGAGTTCGGCCGCCATGGACACGAGCCGGGCCCGCAGCCGGGAGGTGGGCAGGCCGGAGATCAGCTTGCGGAACCGCTTCTTGCGGCCGTGCTTCTCCCGGGTCTTCTCCGTGGTGAAATCGAGGTCCTCGACGGCGACCGCGAGACGATGGCGTCTGGCCCAGTGCAGCAGCCAGATCAGGGCATGCCTGACCTGCGCGTCACGATGCGGACCGGTGCCGCTCTGGTCGTAGCCGAACCGGCACGGTTCGCCGACCGGGTTGCCGTGCCGGTCCAGGCGGCGAGGTGGTCGGCGTTGGTGTCGACGCCGACCAGACCGTTCGCGCGCCGTCTCCAGCGGCACCGTCTGGACTGGTGGGAGGGTCCAGAACGCGGTCAGGTACCAGCGGTCCCGGCCTGTGTCTTCGTGGATGCAGTAGGCGACGGCCCGGTTCGCGGTGATCCGGTCGGCCCATTGCTCGCCCCGTTGCGTGAAGGACACCTTTGCGGCGAGGACGTACCGGCCGTGCGGGACGTTGGCCATATGCGCCAGTGGCGCGGGGAGCTTGAGGGAGACCTCGCCGCCGGGGGTGACACGGATGGTCTCGTTGCCGTACCGCTTCCCGGACTCGCCGTCGGCCTGGAGAAAGCGGCGCCCGGCCTGCCACCGTGTGCGCCACTCCTCCTCGGTCAAATGCGCCTGCTCCAGGTGGTGGCGGGTGGTGAGCAGCCGCTTCCCGCCGCGCACCACGTGCACGACACCGGCCTGCCAGTCGGCCTGTGCCGCCTCCAGTCGGTCTTTGAGGACGTGCAGGCGGCGGGACTTGGCGTGCCATTCCTTGCGGGAGCGGTAGCCGCCCGGAGCGTGTTTGCCGCCCTTCTCGCCCAGGGGCAGGGACAGCCGGTGGGCGATCGTCGCGATCCCCGCCTGAAGGCTGTGGATGTGCGCGAGCTGACCACGCCGGGCGAGCGCCCACTGGTCGTGGGTGGCCTTCGTGACCGAACCGGCCCAGCGGGACGAGGACTCCCCGGCAGGACACGTTTGCGCCGCGCCCACTGCTCGCTGTCGTGGTCCGGTCCGGCCGGGCACCTGGTCTTCAGATCACGGGAGGCGAGTGCCCCGAGGTGGTCACCGACCAGGCCCAGCACCTTCACGTCGTCGCCGGCCAGGCCCTTGAGCCGGGTACGGACTGCGACCCCCGAAGGACCGGGCACCACGAACGGCGCCGCCACCGCCCGCACCCCCGACCCGGTCCCGTCAAAATCCGTCACCCCACCCAACGACCACCCACGGTAAAGGTCACGCATTCGACGCAAGAACTCCCGTTCCCTGCCTTGAGTGAGCCTGCCAGTGCCCGCAAGGCCCACTCATGCGCGCCAGAACGCGTTCAAGCGCCGTCGATCCCACCTGCTCACAACCCTCGGTGGTCTCTGCCTCCGGGGGGGCGTATGAGGCAGAGACCACCGTGACCGCGTCGACAGCCGAGGGATGGAACGTCGGCATGCCAACGCGGCGGAACGGACGCGCCGTTGCCCCGATGACCGGTCGAGCACAGCCGGCTCCCTGCCGTAAGCGGCGACAAGCAGGGAACCGGCGTGCCGGCGCGTGAGGCGGGGCGGCACCACCTGGGGGATGGTGCGGCCCGCCCACAGTGACGGAACACGCGCGAAGCCGGCAGGCGGTCGGCACTCGGAGTCGGAGACGGCCACCTGCACCCCACCGCCGCCGGGACGCGACCAGTGGGAGCGCGCCAGATCCACGGGGCTGGCCGAACGCGCGTGACCGGTTTCGGGGTTTGACGCGAGGCGCCCCGGACCGGCTCCACGAGCGTTGCAGTCGTCACCGGCGCACGGCAAGGCCGATTCGACCAAGCCGCCCCATCGGGCACAGTCGTTCGACCTGTCAGGCAGTCCCGGCCGCGGCTGCGGGCCACCGCCCGGCCGGCACCCAGCCCGATGCCCCCCCTCCCGCCGTGTGGGATGGATCTCCCGGCACATCGTTTAACATTCAACGAGCAATCTGTTTAATGTTGAACGAGTGCTCGGCACGCGGGCACGGAATCACAAGATTGCGACCCGCCATGGGCATCTTCAGCCGCAACCGCACGACCGACTCCAAGGAAACGGAGACCGAAGCCGTGAGCGCCTCGATCAAGGTAGCTGTCATCTACTACTCCTCCACCGGCACCATCGCCGAGATCGGCAAGGAGATCGCCCAGTACGCCGAGAAGGCCGGCGCCGAGGTCCGGCTGCTCAAGGCCGCCGAGCTGGCCCCGCAGGCGGCCATCGACTCCAACCCCGCGTGGGCCGCCAACGCCGCCGCCACCGCGGACATCCGCGAGGCCACCCCGGACGACATCGAGTGGGCCGACGCCGTGGTCTTCGGCTCCCCCACCCGCTTCGGCAACATCGCCTCGCAGCTGAAGCAGTTCATCGACACCCTCGGCGGCCTCTGGGCGCAGGGCAAGCTCGCCAACAAGGTCTACAGCGGCTTCACTTCGTCCGCCACGACCCACGGCGGCCAGGAGTCCACCCTCCTCGCCCTCTACACGTCCTTCCACCACTTCGGTGGCATCGTGGTCGCCCCCGGCTACACGGACGCCTCCAAGTTCGCCGACGGCAACCCCTATGGCACCTCGCACGTCGACGCCCAGGGCAACAACCCCGTGGACGACACGACCCGTGAGGCCGCCCGGATCCAGGCCGAGCGCGTTGTCCAGATCGCGACCGCTCTGAAAGCCGGCCTGTCCCCCGCCTGAGCCGAACACTTGGTGGCGGCTCTGCACCAAGGCACCGTGACCGCTCCGCTCTACCGCGAACGGACCGGACACCGACGCCCGCCCGTGCGTCCTTCCCGGCGCACGGGCGGGCCATCACTTTGCACCCGCGCCGGCTGATTCCACGCAGGAGCCACGACCCGGCGCCGAGACTCGCTGCCCATATACCCGGCCTTACCCGAAGGCGAAGTCACAAAGGACGCCGAGCGCGTGGGCGGCATCGTCGGGCTTCGCGGCAGCGCCCGGCCTCCTGACCGTCGAACCGTGCGACCCGACACCCGCCCCTCTTGCAGCGATGGCCGCAACCGCGACGACCCGCCTACCGGCCGAAGTGGTCGGACGCGTCCCGCCGGTGGCGCCGACCGGACTCCGCGAACGCCGAAGGGGCTCCCTCCCCCCTGCGCTCCGTCCTCGCGGCCGGACCGTGGCCGAAACCCTCACCGGAGACGAGCAGCGGGTCGAACATGACGATGACTCCGGCAAGCAGGAGGAAGAAGACCGGCCCGATGAGCATCGGGACCAGCACCTTGGCCAGGGACGAACCGGAGTCCACCGCGCCCTGGTCGTGCAGGTGGACGCTCACACCGGCCATGGCGGTGTAGTGCATGCCGCTGACGGCCACGCCCATGAAGAGACTGGCCCCGAGCGTGGGCAGGAAACCGCGCACGGTCGCGGCCGCCCACAGCGCCGCCGTCGCCGCCACCACGGCGACGACGACGACGACGGAAGCCACCACGACGACGGGCCGGTAGTCCAGGTTTCCCTCGAACTTCATGCTCGCCATGCCGATGTAGTGCATGCCCGCCACACCGAGACCTGTCGTCAGCCCTGCCAGTCCCAGGGTGACGCGCCCCGCTCCCCGGTATCCGACGACGAAGACGCCCACGCTCACCATCACGACGGCCACGACCAGGCTCAGCAGAGTCAACGGCACGTTGTAGCCGATGGGCACGTCGACGATGTGGAACCCGACCATCCCGATGAAGTGCATCGACCAGATGCCGCATCCCAGCGCTACCGCCCCCAGCGCGAGCCAGCCGGCCTTGAAGGAACGTTCCGCCAGAAGCGAGCGGGTCACGCAACGCAGCGCGAGAGCACCGCCGAGGCAGGCCGTGATGTACGCCCCGATGGGCGTGATCCACCCATAACTGAATCCGTCGACCGTGCCGCACATGACACCCCTTCGTGATGATCGAGTGCAGACAGAGCTACAGGGATGGCCATGTGGTTGCAAGTTCAACATTTGAAACCATGCTCTCCCGCCAGCTTCCAGGGAATGCCCCTTCGGACATTCTCATTGCCCCAAGGAACGACAGCCGCGAAATTCCGTCGACCGAATTCACGAGACCCTCTACAGTCACCCGCCGCATATACGCGACGGTGGGGCGCAAAACGATGTGGTGCGGGTCACGGTTGACCCTTAAACAAATCCCGAATTACTGTCGGCAGGACTGAGCCCTGGAGCGGTTCCCAGCGCCTCCATCCGGCCACCTGACACAACCCTTTGGAGTTTCGGCGAGTGATGGCCGCACCGAGGAATCCGTACCGGACGATCCCGAGCCTGCACACAACCAGAGCCAGTACCCGCGGCTGACCTGCAGATCCATCACCGGCGCGCCTCAAGAGGGCCTCTGCCGAGCCACACCGCCGAATGCTTCGCGATTGCGTCCCTGCCAGGAAATCCCCGCGGCGCGAAAAACCCCCGACGGCACGCGTCGAACGGCCCCGAGACACACAGTCCGCCGCCCACCGCCCGACCCGGAATCCGCGCACTTCGAGCGCCGGAGTCTGCGCGCTCCCCGAAACGCCGGATCCGATCTCCGCCGCGTCCTCTTCTGTGAAGGGTCTTCCGTGTCTGCCCCCCGAATCACCACCACCCCCCACTCGGGCGAAGGACCGTCTCCGGCGCCCCTGTCCCTCGGGCAGGAGCGGTTGTGGGTCATGGCGCGCATGGACGGAGACGCCAGCGCCGCCTACAACGAGCCGATGCCCTTCGACATCCGAGGGCCGCTGGACCGGGACCTGCTCATCCAGGCGCTGCACCTGCTCGCGGCCCGGCACGAGGCCCTGCGCACCCGGCTGGTGCCCTCCGGCGGGTCGGCGCTCCAGGTCGTGGATCCGCCGGAGGCCGGGTTTCCGGTGACCTTCGAGGATCTGACCGGACTGCCCGACGCCGCCCAGCGGTTCGAAAGGGCACGGTGGGAGGTGGAGAGCACGCCGTTCCGCCTCGGCGAGGAACCCATGGTGCGCGGCCGTCTCCTGGCGCTCGGGCCGAACCGCCACGTACTGCTGCTGATGGCCCATCACATCGTCTTCGACGGCTGGTCCCGCTCGACGCTGCTGCGCGAACTGGGCCTGGCGTACACCGCGCTCCAGCAGGGCCAGGACCCGGCGCTGCCCGAACTGACCTGGCAGTACAGCGACTACACCCGCTGGCAGTGGGAGTGGATGTCGGGGAACGAACCCGCCGCGCACGCCGACTACTGGACCGAGACACTTGCGGGCGTCCCGGCCGTCATCTCCCTGCCCACCGACCGGCCTCGCCCGCCCGCGCAGGTCTTCCACGGCGACCGGGTGCCCGTGACCGTCGGCGCCGAGCTCACCCAGGCCCTGCGCGAACTCGCCGCACGCACCGGGGTCTCCCTCTACGCGACCGTGCTGACCGGCTGGTCGATGCTGCTGTCGCTGCTCTCCGGGCAGGACGACATCGTCGTCGGCGCGCCCACGTCGAACCGCCGCCAAGGGGACGTCGAAGGCCTCATCGGCTTCTTCGTCAACACCCTGGCCCTGCGCGCGGACCTCTCCGGCCGCCCCAGCGTCACCGAGGCGCTGGAGCAGGTCAACCAGCGCATCCGCGGCGCCCTCGAACACGTCGACCTGCCCTTCGAACGCGTCGTGGAACTGGTCAACCCGCCGCGCAGCCCCGCTTACACGGCCCTCTTCCAGACCATGTTCGCCTGGGTCCCCTCCATGCGCGGCGAGCTCGAACTGCCCGGCCTGGACGTCGAGTTGCGCGAGGACGCCGCGCACGTCCCGGCCAAGTTCGACTTGGTCCTGGCCCTGGCCGACGAGGGCCGGCACCTCACCGGGGAGATCGACTACGCCGTGGCGCTCTTCGACCGCGCCACCGTCGAACGCTTCGTGCGCCAATTCCTGCGCGTACTGCGCATGATGACCGAGAACGCCGAGGCCCAGATCGCCGATCTGACACTCCTCGACGAAAACGAGCAGCGGGAACTCCTCGCCACCTTCAGCACCGGACCCGCCGCGGGCCTGCCGGGCGCGCCCAGGCCGGCCGGCCTGCTAGAGCGGTTCGCGGCCCAGGTGCGCGAACGGCCCCACCAGCAGGCCGTGGTGGCCGGCGACACCCGACTCGACTACGCGGCCCTGGACCGCCGGGCCAACCGGCTCGCCCACGCGCTGATCGCCCGCGGAGTCCGGCCCGACGACGTCGTGGGCGTGCACAGCGGGCGCACGGCCGAACTCGTCGTCGGCGTCCTCGGCATCCTCAAGGCCGGAGCCGCCTACCTGCCCCTCGACCCCGGGCAGCCCGCCGAACGGCTCATCGCCATGGTGAGCGACGCCGGGCCGGCACTGGTGCTCACCGACCGTGTGGGCCCTCCCGGCGAGCGGGACCTGTGGCGGACCCTGACGGACATCGAGGCCGAGGGAACCCGCGACGACGCACCGCAGATCGGCGAGGACCCGGACCGGCTCGCCTATGTCATCCACACCTCGGGATCGACCGGCCGCCCCAAGGGTGTGGCGGTGACGCACGCCAGCGTCGTCAACCTCTTCGACCACTGGCGCGAGCTCATGGGCGATGCCCCCGGTGAAGCGGCATCGGCCTGGTCCAGCATCGGCTTCGACGCCTCCGTGCACGAGCTGCTCATGCCGCTGATCACCGGAGCCGAACTCCACATCGTCCCCGACGCACTCCGCGGCGACCCGGCACAACTCATGGACTGGCTGCGCGAGCACAAGGTCACCCAGGCGTTCCTGCCCCCGTCCTACGTCCTGTGGATCGACGAGGACCCGGCCACCCGCCTCGCCGGACTGAGCCTGCGTCACCTGCTGACCGGAGTGGAGTCCCTGCCGGAAGGCGCCCTGCACCGCATGCGCGAGCTGCTGCCAGGCCTGCGCGTCTGCTTCGGCTACGGCCCGACCGAGGCGACGCTGTACGCCACCGCCTACACCGACCCGCAGCCGTACGAGCGGTCGTGCCCCATCGGGCGGCCGCTGCGCGGCACCCGCCTGTACCTGCTCGACGACCGCATGCGCCCGGTACCGGTAGGGGTTCCCGGTGAGGTCTACCTCGGCGGGGCGAGTCTGGCCCGCGGCTACCTCAACCGGCCCGACCTCACCGACGAACGCTTCCTGCCCGACCCGTTCGTGCCCGGTGAGCGCGTCTACCGCACCGGCGACCTGGCGCGCTGGCTGCCGGACGGCAACGCCGAGTACGCCGGCCGCCGGGACGACCAGCTCAAGCTGCGCGGCTTCCGCATCGAACCCGGCGAGGTCGAGGCAGCCCTGCTGGCCGTACCCGGAGTGCGCGAGGCGGTGGTCCTGGCCGACCGCGACACACCCGGCGGCCCGCACCTCGTCGCCGGGGTGGGATGCGACGCCGAGGCCACGCGCACACCGTACGAGTGGCGCACGGCCCTCAAGGACCGGCTGCCGGACTACATGATCCCCGTCGTGGTGGCCGAGTTCCCGCACCTGCCCCTCAACCGCAGCGGCAAGGTGGACCGCGAGGCCGTCCTGCACGCGACCGCGGGCGCCCGTACCGCCCGAGTAAACACCGCCGCCCCCCGCGACCACGTCGAGATGGCGCTCCACCGGATCTGGCGGCGTCTGCTGGTCCACCCGGACGACATCGGCGTCAGCGACAACTTCTTCGAACTGGGCGGCACCTCGATCTCCGCGATCAAGATGGCGTCCGCGGTCCAGGAAGAACTCGGCGTCACGCTCCCGGTGCGGGACGTCATGCTGCACCCCACCATCGAGGCGCTCGCCGCACGGGTCCGCAGCGACCGGCCCGACACCCCGTGGTCGGCCGAGCACAGCAGCCTGGTGGAGTTCCGCGCCGCCGCCGGCCGCCGACGCGTGGTGTGCGTGCATCCGGCGGGGGGCACCGCGTTCTGCTACCTGCCGCTGTCCACGGCCCTGCCCGACGACGTCGGCGTGGTGGGGCTGCAGGCGCCCGGCATCAACCCCGGCGAGCCCACCCTGCCCGGCGTCGAGGCGATGGCTCTGGAATATCTGCGGCTCGTCGACGCCCGGCCGGACGAGGAGCTCGTCCTGTGCGGACTGTCGTACGGAGGGCTCATCGCCTACGAGATGGGCCGCCTCCTGCTGGCGGCCGGACACCGGAAGGTCAGCGTGGTCCTGCTCGACACCCACGGCACCGACGACACCCAGCGGCACGCCGCGCTCGCGCCCGTCGGCATGGACGAGTTCCGCGAGAAACTGGTGCGCTTCAACGGCATGTATCCCGGCATCGACGACGACCAGGTGGCCCGCTACCTCAACGTCTACAACCATCACCGCGAGACGGCCCGCGACTACGTCGTACCCGAGTCGCCGGCCCGAGTCGTGCTGATGCAGGCCACCGCCGTGGAGGACGAGAACGCGCAGGAGGCCGCCGCCCGCCTGCGCGCGTTCTGGGAGCACCGCGTCGGCGGCGGCTTCGTGGTCGAGCCGGTGGCCTGCGGTCACTGGGACATGCTGGAGAGCGCCGAACTCCCGCGCGTCGCCGCCGTCCTGGCCGCCGAACTGGACCTGCTGGCGTCCGGCCCCGGCACGGCCGGCACCGAGCGTCCTCACTCCTCCGGCACGCGGGAGGCGTGATGGAACCGCGCACCGTCTCATCCCCGGCCGGCACGGCGAAGACCCCGCTCGCACCGACCGGGCTCGCTCTGGAAATACACCGCCAGGCCCTGCGCACCCCGCAGGCCGAGGCCGTCGCCGACGCGGACGTACGGCTGGACTACACGACCCTGGACACGACGGCCGCCGCCGTGGCCGAGGCCCTGCGCCGCGAGGGCGTACGCGCCGGGCAGGCGGTCGCGGTGGCGCTGCCGCGCTCGTGGCAGCTGGTCTGCGTGATGCTGGGCGTCCTGCGGCTGGGCGCCCAGGTGGTACCCCTGGACACCCAGAGCCCCGCCGACCGCCGGCGGTTCATCCTGGAGGACTCCGCAGCGGCCGCCCTGGTGCACACCGGCGCCCGGACGGCCGCGGAAGGACCGCCCCGCGTCAAGGCGCTCGCCGTCGGCAGCCTGCTGCCCGCGGCGCCCGGTCCCGGGGCCGCCGGGCCGGATGCCACGTCCCCGGTACCCGCCCCGGCCGCCGCGCCGGAAGTGTCCTTCCTCTTCTACACCTCCGGAACGACCGGACGGCCCAAGGGCGTCGAGGTCCGCGACGCCGGAGTCATGCGGCTGGCACGACCCGGCTACATCCGCATCGAACCGGGCCTGCGCTACTCCTGCATGGCGAACCCGGCGTTCGACGCGCTGAGCTTCGAGGTCTGGGCACCCCTGCTCACCGGTGGCTGCTGCGTGGTCCTGCGCGACGCGGACGTACAGACCCCCGAACGGCTGGCCACGGCGCTGCGGCGCGAGCGGGTCGACACCGTCTTCATCACCACCGCGCTGTTCAACGCGATGGTCACGGCCGTGCCGGACTGCTTCGCGGTGGCCGGCGAGGTGCTGGTGGGCGGTGAGCAGCTCGACCCGCGGGTGATGCGCCGCTGGTACGAGGTCAACGCGGACAGCGGCACGCGTCTGTTCAACATCTACGGGCCGACGGAGTCGACCACCTTCGCCCTGTGCCATCCGATCCCGCGGGACTTCGGCGGTGACGTGGTGCCGATCGGCCGGCCGCTGCCGGGGACCGGTGCCGTTCTGGTCGTGCCGGGCCAGGAGCGGGTCGCCGCGCCCGGTGAGGTCGCCGAACTCCTGCTGAGCGGTGACGGCCTCGCGGTGGGGTACCGCAACCTTCCCGAGGAGACCGAGCGGCGTTTCGTGCGGCTGGCCTGGCTCGACGGCGGCGAGGAGCGGTACTACCGCACCGGTGACCTCGTACGGGCCGACGACGAGGACCGGTTGGAGTACGTCGGCCGCACCGACCGCCAGGTCAAGGTCCGTGGCTTCCGGATCGAGCCCGGCGAGGTGGAACGGCACGTTCTCGCCCACCCGGCGGTCCGCCGTGCATACGTGTGCACCCGCCGCGCCGGCCAGGACGGGCCGAACGAGCTGCTGGCGTTCGTCGTCCTGCAACAGGAGCTGTCCTACGAGGAGTTCGACAGCCATCTCGGGGCCTCCCTGCCCGCCTATATGCGTCCGCACCGGATCCATCTCGTGGCGGAGCTGCCGCTGAACGCCAACGGCAAGGTCGACCAGGCCGCGCTGCTGCGGCAGGCCGACCGGCCCTGGCGGCCCGCCGTCTCCGGCGCGGCGGCCGTGACCGGGACGGAACGCGCGGTCCTGGACCTCGCCGAGGAGGTCCTGGCCACGACCGGCCTCGGGCTAGGCGACCGGTGGATCGCCAGCGGCGGCGACTCGCTCAAAGCGCTGCGGTTCTGCTTCGCCGTCCGGCAGCGCTGGGACTGCGATCTGACGCAGGCGGCCGTCCTGCACTCAGATCTGGCCGCGATCGCCCGGACCGTCGCCGCGGCTCGCCCTGGCCGGGCGAGCGTCTATCCCCCACCGGTCCTCACCGGCGCCCTGTCCGCGCCCGCCACGAGCGAGCAGGAACGGCTGTGGCTGCTACAACGCCGCGCACCGGGCTCCCGGGCGTACTCCGTCAACCAGGCCTTCCGCGTGGACGGCCCGGTCGACACCGCTGCCCTGCGGCAGGCGCTGCGCACGGTGGTGGCACGTCACGCGGCCCTGCGGACGAGCTTCGCCCTGGAACCGGGGGGACTCCGCCAGACGGTCGGTGAGGCCTACGACCCCTGGCACGAGCCGGACACACCGGGGAAGTGGACCGAGGAGGAGGCGCACGCCTTCGGCGACGGCTTCTTCGCGGAGCCGTTCGACCTCGCCGTCCCGCGCATGCTGCGCGCCTGCTGGCTGCCCCGTGACGGCGGCGGAACACTGCTGCTGCACCTGCACCACATCGCCGTCGACGGCTGGTCGCTCAGCGTCCTGCTGCGGGACCTGTCCACCGCCTGCGGCGATACCGGCACCGTCCGGAGCGCCGCTGCGTCGCCCACTCCGCTCGACTTCGCGGCCTGGCAGGCCGACTGGTTCGCCACCGCCGCCTACCGCACGCAGCGCACCGAACTCCTCGCGCACTACGAGGACTTGGCAGAGCCCCAGGAACCGCTGCCCGCCCAGGGCGCAAGTCCGGCGCCGCGGGCCCGGCTGCTGCGCACCTCCCTCGATGTGGTGCGCCGGGCCCAGGTGGATCAGCTGTGCGCCGAGTTCGGGCTGACCCGCTTCCAGGTGCTGCTGTGCGTGTTCTCCTGGAGCCTGTACGGCGTGACCGGTCTGGTCCGCCCGCGCATCGCCGCCCCGGTCGCGGGCCGCCCGGTAGCCGAGTTCGCGGACAGCGTGGGCATGATGGCGAACACGGTGCTGCTGCCGGTGACGGTCGCACCCGGCGAGGATCTGCGCTCCCAGCTGGCCCGCACCGGCGCCGAGACCGGGCAGGTGCTGCGGCGCCAGGACGTGGCGCTCGCGGACGTCCTGACCGGCTGGGAGGCCGTCGGCGACGACACCCCGTTCGATCTCCTGTTCGTCCTGGAGAGCACCGACTTCGGGGCTCTGCGGCTGCCCGGCTGCGTCCAGCGCCCCCTGTGGTGGGCCGCGCCGGAGGCCAAGTGCCCGCTGACGGTCTCCGTGGTCGAGCATACCGACGGACTCGACCTGCTGTGGGAGTACGCCGAGGACCGGTTCACCGGCGAGGCCGTCGAGGCGATGGCCGAGCTGCTGCGGCGGGGCGTGGACGCGCTCGCGTCCGGTGGCCGCTCCACCACGCGGGAACTGGTCGCGCCGTACCGGCGGTCCCTGCCGGAGCACGGGCGCGGACCCGCCCCGGAACCGGGCTTCACCACGATCGCCGACGGCTTCGCACAGCAGGTCGCCCGCACCCCGGACGCCCCCGCCGTGATCACGGCCGACGGGAGCACCCTGAGCTACGCGGCGCTCGACGCCCGTGCCGCGGGCCTCGCCGCTGAACTGGCCGACCGCTACCCGATCCCGGCCGACGGCAGCCCCTGCCGGGCCGCCCTGTACCTTGACCCGTCCGCCGAGCACATCGTGGCGCTGCTGGCGCTGGCGCGGCTCAACGTCACCGCCGTCCCCCTCGACCCCTCCTACCCGGTCGAAGCGCTGCGCCGCGTCCTGGAGAGGGTCGACCCGCTGTGCGTCCTGGCCACGCCCGACGGCACGGCGGCGCTGGAGACGCTGCTCCCGGACGGCGTGGTGTGCCACCTCGTCGCCCTGGCGGACCCGGCACCGTGGAAAGGTGACGGCGCGGGCGCGCCGTACGACGGCCGCACGCACGACGGCGCCCGCCCGCTGTACACCCTGTTCACCTCCGGCTCCACCGGCGTCCCCAAGGGCGTCCAGATCTCCGACCGCACGCTGTGCGACCTGATCCGGTGGCAGTCCGGCCCCGGTGGCCTGACCGCCCCGGCGGCCACCCAGCAGTTCTCGATGCTGGCGTTCGACGTCTCCTTCCAGGAGATCTTCGGGACGCTGTGCACCGGCGGCAGCCTCCAGCTCGTACGCCCCGAGTGGCGCCAGGACGTCCCCGCGCTTCTGGAACGCCTGGAGTCCGCGGGCACCGAGCGGATCTTCATGCCCTACGTGGCCCTGCAACTGCTCGCCGAGTACGCGGTCCGTCTGGGCAGGTACCCCTCCCAGCTGCGCGAGGTGGTCACCGCGGGCGAGCAGCTGGTGTGCACCGGCACCATCCGTCGCTGGTTCGCCGGACTGCCCGGCGCCCGGCTGTTCAACCACTACGGGCCGACCGAGACACATGTGGTCAGTGCCCTGTGCCTGGAAGGCGACCCGGGGCAGTGGCCCGAGCGGCCCGCCATCGGACGCCCGGTGGCCGGCGCCGACCTGCGCGTGGTGGACGCCCAGGGCGACCCGGTTCCGGCCCGGTGCACCGGCGAGCTGCTGATCGGCGGCACCATGACCAGCCGCTGCTACCTCGACGGACCCGCTTCCGACGACGCCCGCTTCGTCGAGGTGCCCGGTGCGGGCCTGTTCTACCGCAGTGGCGACCGGGCGTGGTTCGACAGCGAGGGCCTGCTGCACTACGCGGGCCGCGACGACCAGCAGATCAAGGTGAGCGGGCACCGGCTGGAACTCGGCTCCGTCGAAGCGGCCCTGCTGCGCCATCCGGCGGTGGCCAACGCCGTCGTCGCGCGTGACGGCGACCGGCTGACGGCCTGCCTGGAATTCCGCGGCGGCAGCCCGTCCGCCGACGACCTGACCGGCCACCTCGCGGCACTGCTGCCCTCCTACGTCCGTGTGGACCGCTTCCGGAGACTGCGGACGCTGCCGCGCACCCCCAGCGGCAAACTGGACCGGCAGGCGGCCCTTCGGGCACCGGGCGAGAAGATACGCCCTTCGGTCCGCGCCCGCACCGGGCTGTCGGCCGAGGAGGAACAGCTCACCGCCGCCTTCCAGGAAGTCACCGGGGCGACGATCGAACCCGACCAGACCTTCTTCGAGGCCGGCGCCTCCAGCCTCACGCTCATGCGCTTCCACCTGCGCTGCACCACCGAACTCGGCCTGCGCTTCGGCGTCGCGGAGCTGTTCGAGCACGTCACCGTCCGCTCCCTCGCCCGCCACCTCGCCGCCGACCACCACCCCGGCCCCCGGACACCCGCCGCACCCGCCGCACCCGCCGCATCGGCCGCGAAGGACGATGGGGCCGTGGAGCCCGGCGAACCGATCGCGGTCGTCGGCATGGCGGTGCGGGTGCCCGGCGCCCCGGACCTGGCGGCCTTCTGGGACCTGGTGGTCTCCGGCGGCACCGGTATCCGCCGTGTCGACGCCCCGGAGGGCGTCATCGGCGCGCACAGCACGCTCGACGGGCTGCTCGACTTCGACCCTGGCCACTTCGGCATCAGCCCCCAGGAAGCGCGCCTCATGGACCCCCAGCAGCGTCATCTGCTGATGGCCTGTGTGCAGGCACTGGCACACGCCGGAGTCGCGGACACGTCGGCCGCGCGCGTGGGCCTGGTGGCCGGTGCCGGGGAGAACACCTACTTCCAGTCCCTGCTGCGCGAGGCGGACCCCGGCCGGCTGCCCGACGGCTTCCAGCTCGCCCTGCACCACGAGAAGGACTTCCTGGCCACCAAGGTGGCCTACCACCTCGGGCTGACCGGTCCCGCCTTCAGCGCCCAGACGGCGTGCTCCAGTTCACTGGTCGCCGTGCACCTCGCGGCCGGCCTGCTCCGACAGGGCGAGGCCGAGGTGATGCTCGCCGGCGGAGTGCTCGTCGACCCCGGGCTGACCGGCGGCTACCGCTACCGCCCGCAGCACATCTTCTCCGCGGACGGCGACTGCCGCCCCTTCAGCGACGACGCCACCGGCACGGTCGGCGCGAGCGGCGTCGGCGTCGTGGTACTCAAACCACTGCGCCACGCCCGCCGCGACGGCGACACCGTCTACGCACTCATCACAGGCTCCGCGATCAACAACGACGGCGCGGCGAAGATGAGTTACACCGCGCCGTCCCTGGCCGGGCAGCGCGAGGTGATCCGGACCGCCCTGGCCCGCGCCGGACGCACCGGTGCCGACCTCGGCTACGTGGAGGCCCACGGAACCGGAACCCGGCTGGGCGATCCGATCGAAGTGGCCGCGCTGCGCCAGGCGTTCGACGTGAACGAGTCCGGCCGCTGCGCGCTCGGCTCGGTCAAGAGCCAGCTCGGCCACATGGGCGCGGCCGCCGGTGCGGTGGGCCTCGTGCGCGCCGTCCTCGCCGTGCACCACGGCACCGTCCCGCCCACGATCAACTTCCGCGCCTTCAACCCGGAGATCGGCCCCGACCCCACCCCCTTCCACGTCCCGGCCGAGGCCACGCCCTGGCCCGAGGAACGCGAACGGGTGGCCGCGGTGAGCAGCTTCGGAATCGGCGGCACCAACGCCCACGTCATCCTGGAACAGGACACCGGGACCGGCACCTCCGCAAGCGGCGTCGTACCGAAGTGCCTGGTGCTGTCCGCCTCCAGCACGGACGCCCTTGCCGCCGACGCCGCACGGATCGCCGACTACCTCCGACTGCGGCCCGACCTCTACGACTCCGTGCTGCGCCATCTGCAGACCGGACGTGCGGCCCGGCGCCTGCGGACCGCGGCACCCGTCGCCGACGCCGCCGCCGCCGAGCACTGGCTGCGCGCGGTGGCCGCGGGCGAGATCCCGCACGGCACAGCGGACCCGGACTCCGTCCCGGTGCCCGCCGTCGGCCGCACGGCCCACGACCTCGCCGAGGACTGGACCGCCGGAAGACCCGTCGACTGGCAGCAGGGCCCCGCCCCGGCACCCTGGGACTTCCCGCCCCCGTCCTTCGCCCTCGCGGAGTACGACTTCGACCGCACCCCCAAGGCCCTGGCCACGCAACCCCGGCGGCTGCCCCAGGCCGACTGGCTGCACCAGCCGCACTGGGTCCGGCTGCGGCGGGCCACGGCGACCACCCTGTCCACCCCTCGCGCCCCCCTGGTGGTCGTCGTGGCGCCGGACGACGTACCGCGGGATGCCTTCACGCCTTTCGAGGCCGTGGCAGCACGGGTGGTACGGGTACGCCCGGCCGGTGCCTTCGCCCGCGGCGGGCCCGGCGTCTTCGAAGCCGATCCCGCCGACCCCGAGTCCCTGCGCCTGCTGCTCGGCGCCCTGTCCGAGGACGCCGGCCACGACGGCGACCTGGACCTGGCCGACACGGAATGGGTGCACGCGCTGCCCCTGGCCGTGACGGGGCCGGTCGGCCCCGGCACTCTTGAACACGCCCGCCACGCCTGCCTGGACACCACGGCGGCCCTGGCCCAGGCGCTGTCGGGCCGGACCGGTTCCCCGCGCGTGTGGTGGCTGTCGTACGGCGCCCGGCCGGTCACCGGGACGGTCGAGCGGCCCGAACTGGCCCTGATCGCCGGGCCGGTCGAGGTCGCCCACCAGGAGAACGGGCCGGCCGGACACTGGCTGGACCTTCCCGACGGCGACCTCACCCGCTGGGCCGACCTGGTGGCCTCGGCCGTCGCCGAAGCACGCCGGGCCGCTGTCACCGGCGACCCGGCCCTGCCCCGGCAGCTCGCACTGCGCGAGGGCTTCTGGTGGCGGCCGGGCATCACACCCGTACCGGCACCGACGTCCGCAGACGTCGTCGCACCGACCGGGGACGACACGGTCCACCTGGTCCTCGGCGGCACGGGCGGCATAGGCCGCGCCATCGCCGCCTGGCTGCTGAAGCACACCGGCGGCCGGGTCCTGCTGCTCTCGCGAACCCCGCGACTACCCCAGGAACTGTCCCGCTTCGCCGATCGGGTCGACCTCATCGCCGCCGATCTGGCGACCACTCCCGTCCACGAGGTGGCGGCCGCCGTCGCCGCGCGTACGCCACGGCTGGACGGCGTGGTCCACGCGGCCGGCCGCGGATTCGGCGGCCTGCTCGTACGGCGCGACGCAGCCGAGATGCGTGACGCCGCCGCCGTACGGGACAACGGCGCGCTGGTCGTGGAACGGCTGATCGATACGTTCCGCCCACAGTTCGCGGTCTACTGCTCCTCGATGTCCGCCCTGCTCGGCGGCGTCGGCCAGAGCGACTACGCGGCCGGCGCGAGCCTTCTCGACGCCTTCGCCCACCACCGCGCCGACGAGAACGACACGACCTCGCGCATCGCCATCGACTGGGACGTCTGGCGGGAGACCGGCATGGCGACCCGGGTCCTGGCCACGGACAGCCGCCATCAGGCCCACCTGGACGTCGGCCTGACCGTCGAGGAGGGCAAGACCGTCTTCGCCCAGGCCCTGGCCCTGCAACTGCCGCACCTGCTCGTCTCCACCACCGACATCGAGGCGTCCCGCGCCTTCTACGCCTCCGCGGCCGATGACCGGGGCCGGCTGGCCCCGGTCTCCGCCGCGACGGCGCCGACCACGGACGGTGAGGCGGCGCCGGGCAAGGGCGGCGCCGGTGAACGGGCAGCCGCCATGGCCCGCCTGATCCAGGAACTACTGGGCGTGGACACACTCGATCCCGACGACTCGCTCTACGACCTCGGCGCCGACTCGCTCTCCCTGCTCAGCCTCGTCGCCGACATCGAGGACGGCTACGGAGTCGCCCTCGACCTGACCTCCTTCAGCCACCGGGTCAGCCTCACCGAGATCCTCAAACACATCGAGGAGGCCCTCACCTCCGCCGAGCCCACCACCGGTGCGGCCGGGAACGCGGCCTCCCCGGTCGTCCTCGACATCTGGCAGAAGGGAACCGGCTCGGCCGTCTTGTGCCTGGTGCACCCCGTGGGCGGAGACATCCAGGCCTACCGGCCCCTGGTGGCAGCGCTCGGACCCGCGCCGACGGTGTGCCTCATCGCCGACCCGGCACTCCGCGACCCGGAGATGCCCGCCTGGTCACTGGCCGAACGCGCCCGTCACTACGACACGGCACTGCGTGGGCGCTTTGGTGGCCCGGATCGCCAACTGCACCTGGCGGGCTGGTCGTTCGGTGCCCGAGTGGCCATGGAGATGGCCGCTCTCGCCGAGGCGGACGGGCGGCCGGTGCACGGGCTCTACCTGCTCGACCCGCCCCCACCGCGGGCGAGCAGCCTCGTCACCGCGTACGACGAGAGCCACCTCGAGACGGTCTTCGCGGCCGAACTCGGCTCCGCCGCCACCACGTCGGCGGCGGAGCACGCGCAGGCGTACGCCGAGCGGCTGGCCCGCTGCTGCCGGGCGAACCTGCGCAGCCTGGGCGAACACCAGGTACGTCCACTCGCCTGCACCCCCACCCTTGTGTGGCTGGCCAAACAGGCCACGGCGGGGGTGCCCTCGCCCGGCGACCCGCGGGAGACGGAGCGGCAGTGGAGCGACTGCCTGCCGCCGTCGGCCCTGCGGAGGTCCCTGCCCACCGACCACTACGGCATCGTCGCGCCGCCCCACGTCCACAGCGTGGCCGAGACCGTCGCAGCAGCCCTCACGGACACCACCGCCGGTCCCCGGCCTCACCACGCGCACGCATCGGAGCCCGACCAGTGAATCCCTACCAGTCCCTGCCCGTCCGCTCGTTCTGGCGTCCCGCGGTCGCCGAACCGGATCCACTGGACATCGACGACGTCTGGAGGCCCAAGTTCGCCCTCGGCCAGGACGACCCGGTCATCACCGCGGGCTCCTGTTTCGCCGCGCAGATCGGCCGCGCCCTGCTGGAGTCGGGCATGAACTGGCTGGACGCCGAAGCCGCCCCGCCCGGCCTGACCCGCGAACAGCGCCAGGCGCGCGGCTACGGAGGGTTCTCCTTCCGCACCGGCAACATCTACACGCCGGCCGTCCTGCGCCAGTGGCTGTCGTGGGCCCTGGGCCACACGCGCCCGCCGCGGGAGGCCTGGCCGGACGGGGACCGCTACGTCGACCCGTACCGCCCCGCGATCGAACCCGACGGCTTCGCCACCCCGGCCGAGATGTTGCGGGCACGCGAGGTCACCCTGGACGCCATCGGCAGCGCCGTCCGCAAGGCGAGCTGCCTGGTCTTCACCATGGGGCTCACGGAGGCCTGGCTCGACACCGCCGACGGCACCGTCCTCCCCGCCTGTCCCGGCACCGTGCGCGGCACTTTCGACGCCCGGCGTCACACCCTGCACAACTTCACCTTCGCCGAGGCGCACCGGGACCTGAGCGAGGCGATCGCGATGGCGCGCGTGGTCAACCCCGGCCTGCGCATCCTGCTGACGGTCTCACCGCAGCCGCTGACCGCCACAGCCACCGACAGCCACGCCCTGCCCGCCAACGGCTACACCAAGTCCCTGCTGCGCGCGGTCGCCGGGCAACTCGCACTGGAGGACCCGGACACCGACTACTTCCCGTCCTACGAGCTCATCACAGGACCCGTGTTCGGCGGCCGGTTCTTCGGCCCCAACCACCGCACCGTCACCCACGAGGGCGTCGAGTTCGTGATGCGCCACTTCGTGGCCGGCCTGGACCACCGCACCCCGCAGCCGCAATCCGCCCCCGCATCCCGTCCGGCGGATGCCGCATGTGAGGACGCCGTTCTTGACTACTACAGCCCCCGCTAGGTTCCTGCTGCTCGGCGACTCCCACGCGAGACCGATCGGGCGGGCGGCCCAGCAGGCCGGCATCCCGTTCCAGGGCGGCCCCATCGGCGCCGGACGGGATTTCACCGACAGCTTCTTCACCACCTCGCACGGCACCGGCGGCGACGTCGTCTTCCGCTCCGACGAGGCCGAGGAACACTACCGGCGATTCCTCGGGGAACTCGGCATCGCCTGCCTCGCGGCGCTGGGCATCCCGCTGGTGGCGACGTTCGGCTTCTGCGCGCACTTCGTGGCGCTGCGGGAGAACTGGGACCTCTACCGCGACCGAACGGGCGCGGTGCCGCCCGCGTTCCTCGGCGGCTCCCTCTTCGACACCATCGTGCGCGCCGCCGTACGGGACGCCCTCGCGTTCTACGAGCACGCCGTGGACCTCGGCCTGCGGGTCCTGGCGGTGATGCCTCCGCAGCGGGTGCCCGGCCAGTCCGACGCCGCGGTGTTCATGGCCGCGCAGGAGCGCATCCGGCTGGCCGTCACGGATCTCGGCGTCGAGGTCGTGGACCTGCGAGACCGGACCACCGGACCGGACGGGCTGCAACGCCCCGCGCTGTGCGAGGCCGACGACGAGATCCACGGCAACGTCGCCTTCGGCCGCATCATCCTCGCCGAACTGCTCGACCGAGGCCTGTAAACCTCCACCCCCTGTTCTGGAAGGACGTCATGGAGTCATACGAGCGCGCAGCACTGGAAGCGGTGACCACGCGTCCCGTGCACGACTACCGCACCCTGTCGGTCGAACGGCTCACCCCGGTACTGGGCGCGGAGGTCTCCGGCGTGGACCTGTCGCAGGAGATACCGGACGGGCAACTGGACGAGATCCGCACCGCGTTCCGCGATCACCACGTCCTCGTCCTCCGCGACCAGACCATCACCGTCGACGATCACAAGCGTTTCGCCTCGGCCTTCGGTGAGCTGCGTGCGGTCAACCCGCCGCCGCCGGAGGGCGACCCGTACGTCCTGGAGATCCGCACGGCGTTCGCCGCGGCGAACGTGGCGGGCAACGGCTGGCACGCCGACGGCACCGCCGACGCCGAACCCTCACTGGGATCGATGCTGTACATCACGGAGATCCCCGAGCCGGGCTCCGGTGGCGACACCCTGTTCGCCAACATGCACCTGGCCTACGAGATGCTCTCGCCGGCCATGCGCTCCCTGCTGGACCCCCTGACCGCGATACACGACGGCGCACAGGCCCTGGCGGGCTACACGCCGCCCGCGGACTACGTCATCCCCAAGAGCGAGCACCCGCTCGTCGCCCGGCACCCCGAGACCGACCGCAAGCTGCTGTACGTCAACAAGGCCTACACCAGCCGCATCCCGCAGCTGTCCGAACAGGAGAGCCGGGCCCTGCTCGACATGCTCTTCGACACCGTCGCCGGCCGGCCGATCCTGCACCTGCGCGTCCGCTGGACCCCGGGCACCCTGGTCTTCTGGGACAACCGCTGCGTGCAGCACCACGCGGTCTACGACTACTACCCCTACGCCCGCTACGGCCGGCGCGTCGCCATCAACGGCGGTCCCGTCAAGGGCTGACGGAAGGGCGAAGCGGGGTGTGGCGCCCGGGCCGTGCGGTCCGGGCGCCACACCCCAGTCGTCTTCCGCCCGCGCGGTGGCCGGGCCGTATCACCCGTGCACGCTCAGGCGGCTGCGCGCCGTACCGCGTCGGCGAGACCGTCCCGCAGCCGCGTCCGGGCCTCCCGGCCGGCCGGGCCGCCGGTCCCGTCCCCTCCCGCGTACGCGGCGATCCACGCCTGCACCAGGGCGAACGGCCAGGCGCGCGCGTAGTCCTCCGCCTCTCCGGTGGCGAACGCGAGAGCGTGGGCGACCGTGTTGGCGATGGTGTTGGCCTCCGCGTGCACCCGCTGGCTCACCTCGGTGTTCATCCGCGCATAGGTCTCGCCGTAGTCCTCGGCGTCCTTCTCGGCCCAGCCGCGCGAGAGCGCGAAGGAAGAGGCCGCCGCGGCAGCCCGGGTGTGCGCCTGCGCACGGGGGTAGGCCAGCCGGTACACCTCCCGCAGCGCGGGTTCCAGCACCGCCGACCAGGCGTCCTCACCGAACGCCTCGCCCGCCGCCGCGCGTTCGTGCGTTGCCCTCAGCGCCGCGTGCGGGGCCGGGTCCCCGCCCCGGCGGGCGACCGCCTCGTCGATCAGGTCCGCCACCGCACCGGCATGCCACAGATGCACGGCGACGAACGGCACTTCCGCGGCCGGACGCGCCGGCCCCTCGCACGAGTCCCTCGCATCGTCGAGCACTTCGGCGATCTGGACGGTCCAGTCGGGTGCCGCCGTCGTTTCAACGGCGTCCGGTGAGATACGCGATCGGGTCGACATCACAGCCTCCGGGGCACATGGCCCCGGCGGGGGGACCAGAAGAATCATCCGATGGCGCATTCTTTCGTCCCGGAGATTACGGAATCCACCGTCTACGGGTACGGAAATCGAAGCGAGCCCCACCCTGGTGCCGTCGTCCGGCCCCGGTGTCCACCTGCCCTCCGCCTCACACTCCGCACACCGAGATGCGCCGCATACGTGCCCGGCGCCCTTCGGCAAATAGAATCGGCCGGCCATGCGTTTTCAGATCCTTGGACCCGTCCGGGTCTGGCAGGGAACCAGCGACGTCAGACTGGGCCCTCCCAAGCAGCGGGCCCTGCTGGCCCTGCTACTGGCCCACGCCGGTCAACCTGTGCCCCTGCACGGGATCGTGGACGCCCTGTGGCACGAGGACCCCCCGGCCACCGCGGTCAACGTGATCCACCGCCATGTCGCAGCACTGCGCAAGCTGCTCGAACCCGGTCTGAGCTCGGGAACAGCTTCGAGGCGTCTGGTGCGCGCCTCCGGCGGCTACGGCCTCCTCACAGCCGGGGACGAACTGGACCTGCTGCGGTTCCGCACACTGCGCGAGGACGCGCACAGCTCGGCGCAGCAGGGCGACCGGGTGAAGGCCGTGGAACTGCTCGTCGAGGCCCTGGACCTGTGGCGCGGCCCCGCGGCATCCGGCATCACCCCTGAAGTGCGCACCCTGCCGGTCTTCACCGCCATCGACGACGAGCACGTCGTCGCCGTGAAGGATGCCGCCGCGTACGTGCCCACGGCGGGCGCCGCGCTGACCGAACGCGTCCTGGTCACGCTGCGCCAGGCGGCGTCCCATCACCCTTTTGACGAGGCGCTGCAGGCCCGTCTCATCGAGGTCCTCACCTCCGCTGGCCGCCAGGCCGAGGCGCTGGAGACCTACCAGGTCGTCCGGGCGCGTATCGCCGACGAGATCGGCCTGGAACCCGGTCCCGAGCTGCGGGAGGCACAGCGCCGCGCCCTGGAGCAGTCGCATGCGCCCAGGGCGGCGCCGCCCGCGACCGGCGGCCCGGAACCCTCCCCGGTAACCTCCGCGGATCGGGTGTACCCCGCGCAACTGCCCCGGAGCCTGGGCGCCTTCACCGGCCGGGGCGCCGAGCTGGAGCATCTGGACAGCCTGGTGCCCGGTCCCGATGAACCCGCCCAGGCCGTCGTCCTCAGCGGTATGGCCGGCGTCGGCAAGACCACCCTCGCCGTGCACTGGGCCAACCGCCTCGCCCCCCGCTTCCCGGACGGGCAGGTCTATGTCGACCTGCGCGGCTTCCACCTGAGCGGGGTGGCGATGAGGGGAGCCGAAGCGTTGCGCGCCCTGCTCGACGCCTTCGGCGTGCCCGTGGGTGATATCCCCCCGGCACTGGACGCGCAGGCCGCGACGTACCGCGGCCTCCTGGCCGGGCGGCGCGTCCTGGTCGTGCTGGACAACGCCCGCGACTCCGAGCAGGTGCGCCCGCTGTTGCCCGCCCCGCCCGGCTGCCTGGCCGTCGTCACCAGCCGCCACCAGCTCCAGGGGCTCATGGCCGTCGAGGGCGCCCACCCGGTCACCCTGGGCCCGCTCGACGAGAACGAGGCCCGCGCGCTGCTCGCCCGCCGGCTCGGCACGGAGCGGGTCGACCGCGAGGAGCACGCGGTCGCGGAGATCATCAGCCTCTGCGAGCGGCTTCCGCTGGCGCTGGCCATCGTGAGCGCCCGGGCCGCGCTGAACCCGGGCTACCCCCTGGCCG
The DNA here is from genome assembly GCF_055634995.1 of Streptomyces sp. NPDC111744. NCBI lineage: Bacteria > Bacillati > Actinomycetota > Actinomycetes > Kitasatosporales > Streptomycetaceae > Streptomyces > Streptomyces sp. NPDC111744. Next base: position 39,404 of record NZ_JBVKCG010000024.1, on the reverse strand, counting down.
CCATCGCCGACGAGCTGCGGGCGAGCCACGGCAGCCTCGACGCCTTCACCGGGGAGCCGCCGCTCGCCGACGCACGCTGCGTCTTCTCCTGGTCGTACCAGGCCCTGACCCCGGAGGCGGCCCGGCTCTTCCGTCTGCTGGCCCTGCACCCCGGCCCCGACTGCTCCGTGGCCGCCGCGGCCAGCCTGACCGCCACCCGCCCACGGCAGGTACGGCCCCATCTCACCGAACTCGTCCGAGCCCACCTGCTGTTCGAGAACAAACCTGGACGCTTCTCCTCCCACAGCCTGCTGCGCGCCTACGCCGCGGAACTCGTCGACGAAGTCGACACCCCCGACGACGCGGCCACGGCAGCCACCCGGGTGCTCGACCACTACCTGCACAGCGCCCACACCGCGGAGGCCGTCCTCGCACCACACCGGGAACGGATCACCCTGCGCCGCCCGGCGGTCCACACCCTGCCCGAACGGTTCCCCGACCAGCGGGCCGCGGCCGACTGGTTCGAACGCGAACGACCGGTGCTGCTGGCCGCCGTCGAACAGGACGGCCGCCGCGGCGACGGCACCTTCAGCTGGCAACTGGCCGCGGTCCTCGAGCTGTACCTGGACCGCAACGGACGCTGGCAGCAGCAGCGGACCGTACAGACCACCGCCATCACCGCGGCGCAGCGTGGCGGCGATCTGCTGGGCCAGGCACACGGGCACCGGGCTCTCGGCTTCGCCCTCAGCCGGCTCGAACAGTGGGAGGGTGCGGGCGAACACCTCGAGCGGGCCCTGCAGTTGTTCGAGGAACTCGGCGACGCCCACGGACAGGCCCGCGTCCACCGCTACGGGGCGTTCGTCGCCAATCGGCACGGCCGGCACGCCGACGCGCTGGACCACTACCGGCTGGCCCAGGAGCTGTACCACTCGGCCGGGCACCTCAACGGCGAAGCGAATGTGCACAACGAGGTCGGCTGGACGTATCTGCTGATGGGAGAGTACGGCAAGGCGATCGACGAGTGCAGCCGTGCGCTCGCGATCCACCAGGAGACCGGCGACCCCAACGGCGAGGCCGCGGCGTGGGACAGCCTGGGCGTCGCCCACCACCAACTGGGCAACCACGACCGGGCCCTCGACAGCTTCCGGCACGCGCTGGACCTGTACCGCCGGATCCGGGACTCCTACCTGGAGGCCGACACCCTCATCCACATCGCCGACACCCACCTCGCACTCGGGCGGCCGGACAGCGCGGGCCGGTCGCTGGGGCAGGCCCTGGAGATCCTGGAACACATCGGCCACCCCGCCGCCGAGGGTGTCCGTGCCAGGCTTCTCGAGATCGAGTGAACCTTCTGGCGAGGCGGCTCCGTGTATCACACGGAGGCACTGTGACGCAGTGCACGCCACGCACACTCGTGTCCGGCCGACGGCTGCGGTAGACACAGGACGGGACGGCAGCCTTCCGGAGCCGACCGTCCGTTCGGCATGTCCCGCGTCAGAAATCCGTCAGGTTTCCGGCTGCGGTGCCTGCCTACGATCCCCGCACGCGTTGGTTCCTCGGCAGGAACTTCGCCGAAGCAGGCACGACATACGCCGTGCCCGTCGGCCGTGAACCGCCACATCCGGTTCGGCCGGCGCACCGCCTTGCCCCGTCCTTCGGCGATCCCGCACCCTCCCGGCCGTCTCCCGGCCGTGATCGCTCGTGCGAGCAACCAAGACGGGCAGAACCTTGCCTCCACGGGATCGACATGACTTGCGCAACTGCTCCGACCGGACCACAGGGAGCACACGGCGAGCACCTCCTCAGGGTGCTGGCGGCCGACCACGCCAAACCCTTGCTCACCTACCTCGAGCGCATGCTGCGTGACCGCCATACGGCGGAGGACATCGTGCAGGAGACCCTGATACGCGCCTGGCACCACGCCGACCGGTTGTGTGCCAACGAGGGTTCGATGCGCGGCTGGCTGCTCACCGTGGCCCGCAACCTGGCCATCGACCGCATCCGCAGCGCCCTTTTCCGCCACGAGGCGGTGGGCGCGGAACACCAGGGCGCGACTCAGAACGACCACGCCGACACGACTGCGGCCTCCGTCGACGCCATCACTCTGCTACGACACCTCTCGCACGAGCACCGGGAAGTCCTGGTCCACACCTACCTGCAGGACAAGACCGTGCACGAGACCGCCCGAATCCTGGGCGTCCCCGCCGGCACGGTCAAATCCCGGCAGCACTACGCCCTGCGCCAGCTACGCAACCGGGCCCGGGCGAGAGCGGCCGTCGAAACACCGGACCGCGCGACAGCCGCATGACCAGGCCTCGGAGTGCGAGAACATGCTCCGTCTTGCCTCGGGCGGAGTCGAGGTGGGCTCTGCCTCGACGCGGGGGGACGCATGAGACAGAGCCCACCATCAACAGCGCTGACAGCCGAGAGAAGGAGGGTTCGGCATCTCAACGCGGCTCATCGGGCGCGCCGTTGACCGGACGAGGACCGGTCGCGACCGGCACCTCACCGCGGGCGGCGACCAGTTGGAACCCGTCGTACAGGCGCGGAGTCTGGAGGTGACCACCTCTCGGAAGTGGGAGACGGCCACCTGCACCCCACCACCGTCGGGACGCAACAGGTGGGAGCTCATCAGATTCGCAAGCCCGGCCCCATAGATCGACCGGCTTCCGAGCCTGAAGCACACGGCGGTCTGCATCACCTCGGGTCTGCCCATGGAACACGCGTTCCGGCCCGGGGTCCCACAGACAACTGATCGAGATCAACCAGTTCCTTCGCCTGCCTGTCCACAGCGATGATCGATGCTGGGGATCGGCTCGACGAGCATTTCAGCCGTCGCCGGCGCTCGGCAAGCGAACTTCGACCAGGTTGCCCAAAGAGGCACCCACCCGTCGGAAGCCTCCATCGCCCCCGATTGACCACACCTACCCGAACCTTGAGTCGCTTCGGTCGCTCCGGGGCTCCAAAAGGCCCTCTGAACTGGGCCTTCATCCGGCGACAACGGAGCTACGCAACCAGTCACCGCCTCTTCCCATGCCCCTCTCCGCACCTCCGCACCCGAAGCATCCGAAAGACTCAAGCCGCTCCGGACCCAGGCCGGACGACCGATTCCTCACCGGTCACCCCACCAGCGCCAGCGACCGAAGCGACCCGACGTCCGAACCCGCTCAGCCGTCCGCGGGCCGAGGCCGCCCTGCCGGATCTCAGGGGTCACCCTTCGGGCTCGGGGGTGCGGTCACGGACCGGGTACCATCTCGCCTCGTCTTCCTTCGCGACCGGCCATCAGCCGCCGGTCCGCCCGTCCAGCCGTACCTGCTGGTGCGTCGCCTCACGGCGAGGACCTGAGAGGGAACGGCAGCCACCGCGGGCGACTCGCCCGAGTCCCAGACCACATGTCCCTTGCGTGAACCCGAGCCGCGTGGCCACCGGTGCTTGTGTGAGGAAGCGCGCATCCCGCTGGAAAGGAAAGCATGAAGCGACCAGGTCCGCCTCGGCCGACCGGTGATCTCCCGGTGCGAGTCCCTGGCAGCGCCGAGCCCGTCAAGCGCGACGACGTACAGGCCCGAAACGACAGCGATGCGAGTGCTCATGAAGCCGTCGAGCCCACCCGGCGCCCGGGTGCCGCCGTGCCCAGGCTCGCCCAGTACTCTTCGCTGGGGTCGCGAGGGGGCGTCAGCCGTTCCCCTGCGCGCCCGTTCGATCGGCCTGGGGTCAACGAGGCACCCCACACGTCCGACGGGAATGCCACCGGGCAGCGATCGGCAGAGGCACATTCCGGCGGCGGTACCCGGCGGGCGGGATCGCGTGACGCCTTCGGAGTCGTCGGCGTGGTGGGGCTGCTGGCGGCGGGCGGCGTCATCGCGACCCTGGCACTTGCCGGCGGTCATCATGATGATCACACCAATAGGTCGTCCAACACCGTGAGTGAGGATGCGAGCGTCGAAGGCCTCGACGTGCCGCCAACGCTCACCACCGGCGCTTCTGCCGATGGGACGGACAAGGACGGTCCGGTCACGAGGGCCACGAAAAGCTCGCCCCACGGCAGCTCCGTAGGAAGTCCGACCGCTACGGCGTCAAGCTCCACCGGGACAAAGGCGCGTGCGCGAGTTCAGCCGTCCGGCGCGCAGTTGGTCAGCCACTCTTCGGGGCGCTGCATCGACGTCGTGGGGGGCGAGGCCGTGCGGGGGGCGCGACTCATGATCTCAAGCTGTTCGCAGAACGCCGCCTCCCAGCATTGGGTGTTCGCATCGGACGGCTCCCTGCGCGGGCTCGGGATGTGCGTGCAGCCCGCGGGCGGTTCGACCGACGACGGGACAGACCTGGAACTGGCGCGCTGCAGCGGCGGTTCCCAGCAGGAGTTCACGCTGAACTCCCGCAACGACCTGGTCAGCGGCCTGGCGGACAAGTGCACCGATGTCCGGGACAACGGGACGGCGGACGGTACCCGTCTCCAGTTGTGGTCCTGCGCCGGGACGGACAACCAGAAGTGGTCCACCGCATAACCCCCAGTCGGCCCCCGCCCGGATCGACGGGCCTCGGCGGTGAGCGAGGGGGACGTACAGAGGCTCCGGTCGGACAGGGGGCCTCGCTGGGCTGCCGCCGAGGTCCGCCAGGAGAATCAGGGCAGTCCCGTTGCCTGATTTTCCGCACATCCCGCTCCTGCGTTGACGCGCCCGGCGGACCCAGCCAATGATTTCCTCAAAATTCATCCACCCCTGCTTTACGCCCAGCAGGCAAGGGCGATGCCTGCGGTTCCAGGAGGAGATCTCGTGAGATACCGGAAGCTCGCCCGTAGGGTGTCTGTCGTCGGGACCACCGTCGCTTTGGCGGCGGTAGCCGCCATGCAGCCGGCTTCTGCCGCGAAGCTGGCCATTGAATACGGTGGGACTCAGGTCCAGGTGGACACCGCCCCAGGAAACGGGGCCGCCAGTTGGTTGTGGGTCTACAACCCTGACGGGCATCCCGTCGCCTACGTCAGGTACTCGGACGGGACCGAGGGAATGGTAAATCCTTGGACTCCGTCCGCCGCCTACAATCTGCCCGCAAAACCGACTGACGTCCGGGCCTGCTACCAGACGTGGGGGGATTCGGGCATCAGGTCCTGGTTCCTGCACTGCGATTCCTGGTACAGCGTCGGATAGACGGGGCACCGCGGCGCCCCCGCTCACGGACGGGGAGTTGACGTCCACCCCGTGGCGGCGGCGTGTGACCGCGCGCGGGAGGTCGAGCGCGGCAGGCCAAGGAAGCAACAGGGCTTCCGTGCTGATGGGTCGAGACTTCGCACATCTCCCCCAGCGGCACGGGAGCCCTGTGTGTTGTGCGACCCGCACGGCAATTACCCGGTCAGAAATCAGTAACAAGGCCGAAACGAACAGTGTAATTCTTCGCACTATCATCGAGGAGGGATAGGCCACCGACCCCAGTCCTAAAGAATTCCGAGGAGACACCGCACAGGAGCTGCGAACCAGTCGTCCTGCGCAGTTCTCGGCGTCTCACAGGTTGGCAAAACCCATCCTGTCGCTTAGGAGGAGTTCCGCCATGAGTCATGATTTCACTGTGCAGACCGAGAACCTGGACAGGCTGGCAAAGTCTTTTCACTCCGGAGCGGTCGATCTGCAAGCGGCAGGAAATCGCTTCAACGCCGGATTCTCTGCAGGAAGCTCACCTTTCGGCCGCGGACAGGCTGCCACTTCAGCAACCGAGGCATACGCAGCCGCGAGAGAGCAGATGGCCAAATCATGCCAGCGGCTCGCCGCACTTTCAGGACAGACTCGCGACATGCTGAGGGTCGGTTCCAAAATGTATGCATCGGTGGAGGACTCCAACACCAGCGCGGCACGTAGCTTTTCGCCTGGGAACTGACCGTGAGCGTGGACATCAACGGGGCCATTGCCGAGTGGCTCACCAACGTCCTCCGGGAGATAGGTGATCCGGACGGGCTTCGCGAGCACGCCGAGGAGCTCCAGCAACAGGCGGACCATGTCCGAGCTGTGCACGCCCAGCTCGCCACGGATGTGGGGTCCTCCTCGTGGTCGGGAGCCGACTACGAAGCCTTCTCATCCGCGTGGCAAGAGCACTCCAAGCTGGCCGAGGACACGGCCAACAGCCTGCAGGACACGGCGAATCAGGTGGACCATCACGCGGACCGCACTTGGGAAATCGTCAAGGAAATCATCGGCATCGCCCTTGAAATACTTGAGATACTGGCCATCGGCCTCCTTCTGAGCTGGCTTCTGGCGGGTATTGCAAACCTCATTTGGGCTCGTGTGGCACCGCTGATCGAGCGGATCGTCGAACTTCTGGCACGGTTCCGAGCAATGCTTGGCGACTTCGCGGAGTGGGCCAAAGAGGTGGGCAGCGCCGCTGGAAAGGTCGGCGAGAAGATCGGCACGATGATCGGCAGGGGAGCCGAAAAGGTCATCACCGAGTTCCCCGACTATGCGCGCGCTTATGTCAACTTCTATCTGGCCGAAGCGATAACGCCGGCGTTGAGCGGCCGAGACGTCGCGTGGGCTGACAATGCGTGGCAGACCGCATTGTTCTTCGGAATGGACATAGGCAACAACCTGATCGAGTCCGCGCTGGAATCCGTAAAATTCGGAAGAATATTCAAGGGTGCTGCCGAGGAGACGTCGGCACGAGCGGGCAGGAGCGCGGGGTCGGACGTGGGCACGGAGGGCTCGCTGGCCGTGGACAGCGCGGCTGCCGAAACCGAGGGTGCTGTCTCCACAGACCCAGCCGACCTTTTCCTCGGTGCCCGCGGTGAGGCCAGGAGCGAGAGCCCTTCTGCCCAAGATTCGGATCACGCGGCGGCACGGACAGTCCACAGCGATGCGGAATCGGCGGACACACATGCGGCGCCCGGCGCCCGGACAGCCGGTGCCGACCCGGCAGCGGGGCTCCGCGATGTACGCCTGGAGTCGGAGCCCGTCGCCGGTGAGCAGCGTGTACCGGTGGGGGCCGAGGGGAACGGGTCCGTCACCTCGACAACGGGTCTCGCCGACAACGCCACGGTGCGCAAGGCGGCTGCACCAAGTCTGCGAGAGGCTCCCGGCTCAGGGGCGAGCAGAACTCGTTCCGCATCCGACCCCGGCGCACCGCAGGAGTTCCCCACGTTCAGCGATGGCGACTCCGCCAGGTCGATCCACATCGTCCGGCCCGGCGACGAAGCCTCGCTGTCATACCGCGGCGGTCCCGACATCACCCGACCCGTCGGGCCGGGTCGCACCTCGGAAGTGTCCCTTCCCGAGAATCACGTTGCGAAGGCACCGTCCTCCGGCGCGCCGGTCCGCGACGTCGTACCCGAAGCGGACGCGGCCCGAGGCTCCCGGCCAGAAGACACCCCTGAGACCCCCCTTACCGAACGACCCCGGGTCGAGGCATCCCCCGCGGCAGAAACAAATCCCGGCGCGCCGGCCCACGATGCCGCCATGCCCGAAGCAGACCCGGCCCGGACCCTCCGACCGGAGAGCCCCCCGGAAGCACCCCGCCCCGAAAGCCCCGCTGCGGAGACACCGCCCGCCGCAGAAGCAAATCCCGGCGCGCCGGCCCACGATGCCGCCATGCCCGAAGCAGACCCGGCCCGGACCCTCCGACCGGAGAGCACCCCGGAAGCACCCCGCCCCGAAACCCCCGCTGCAGAAGCACACCCCGGCGCGCACTCGCCTGATCCCGCACCCCCATCCCCACCGCACACGCCTGAGCGCCCTGCTCCGGTGCATGAGACGCAGGTCGATGTCACCGCACTTCCGGACGTGAACGCGGACGCCTTGCGCATGGCGGAAATACTGTCTCCGCCCCCCAGTATCAGGACGGATGTTTTCAGAGTTCCTGATCCTGCGAAGCTGCCCGAAACGCACAAGCCGTTCGAGCCGAAGACTCTGGGCGAGTCGGTTCATGCGGGGGCGAAGGAAGGTTTCAATATCCTTGTCGGGAATCTTCAGACCAATGCCGCGATAAATCACATACACAATGCCGATCAGCAGGTGACTGCGCAACAGTTCGGCCTTCAAGTTCTCGGCGGCGTTCTCGGAGGCGTAAGGCATTCGTTGTTCCATTATCTGCCGGTCGGTGAACGATTCGGCTATCGAAGCGAGCAGCCGGGCTCACCTTCGGTTCTGCACTGGCTGTTCTCGGGGACACCCGTGGCCTGGTCCTACTACTCGATGTACTTGACCGCCAAGGAGGCCGTCGTGAACGGCGCCTCGGGACAGACCACGCCAACGGAAATAACTCGGCCAAACAGCCAGTAGGGATCCGGGTGAGCCAGGTCCGACGGGCAGACGGAAATGCGGGTGGGCAGCTTCACAAGCTGCCCACCCGCACCGGGTGCACCGGGGTGCCTCACTTCACGGAGCCCGCCATGACCCCCTGCACGAAGTGCCGCTGGAAGGCGAAGAACACCACCAGCGGGACCACCAGGGACACGAACGCGCCGGGCGCCAGGACGTCGATGTTGCTGCCGAACTGGCGGATCTGCGACTGGAGTTGCACGGTCAGCGGCTGTGAGGAGCTGTCCGCGAAGAGCAGCGCCACCAGCATGTCGTTCCACACCCACAGGAACTGGAAGATGGCGAGGCTAGCGATGGCCGGGCGGCCCACCGGCAGGACCAGCTGGACGAAGATGCGCCACTCGGTGCCCCCGTCCATGCGGGCCGCCTCGAGCATCTCCTTCGGCATCTCGGCGAAGTAGTTGCGCAGGAGGAACACCGCGAAGGGCAGGCCGTAGGCGACGTGGAACAGCACGACTCCGGGGATGGTGCCGAACAGGCCCAGTTCGCCGAAGAGTTTCGCGACCGGCAGGAGGCCGATCTGGACCGGGACCACCAAGAGCGCGACGACCACGAGGAAGATGCCGTCCCGGCCCGGGAAGTCGAGCCAGGCGAAGGCGTAGCCGGCGAGTGCCGCGATGACCACGACCAGGAACGTCGCCGGCACCGAGATGAGCACCGTGTTCCACAGCGACTGCGTCATGCCGGAGTTCTTCAGCAGCGCCGTGTAGTTGTCGAAGGACAGCTGGCCGGGGCTGGAGAGCGCCGTCCACCAGCCGCCCTTCGCGGTGTCCTGGGCGGAGCGCAGCGACGACACCAGAAGACCCGCGAGCGGGGTGAGCCAGACCAGGCCGGTCACCACGAGGAAGGCCTGCACCAGGCTGTTGCCCAGCCCGCGCCGGATCGCGTTCATCGCTGACTCCTTCGGAAGCGGCGGACGTTGAAGGCCATGGCCGGGATGACCAGCAGCAGCAGGAGCACGCCCAGCGCGCTTCCCAGACCCTGGTTGTTGCCACCGCCGAACGACACCAGCCACATCTGTGTGGCGAGGACGGTCGCGTCCTCCTGCACCGGACCCGGCGCGATGATGTAGACGAGGTCGAAGACCTTCATCACGTTGATGACGAGGGTCACGAAGACCACGGTCAGCACGGGGGCCAGCAGCGGCACCGTGATCCGCCGGAAGATCTGCCATTCGTTGGCGCCGTCCATCCGTGCCGCCTCCAGCGCGTCCCGCGGCAGGGCCGCGAGACCGGCTCCGATCAGGACCATGGCGAAACCGGTCCAGATCCACAGGTACGCGCCGATGATGGCCGGCGTGACGAGGGCCGGGCCGAGCCAGGACACGCCCTGGTAGGGCTGGGCGAAGTTGGAGGCGGGCAGCTCGACCGTGTAGCCGGCGGACTTGAGGCCGGTGAAGTGGAAGGAGCCGTCCGCGGCCGTGGTGGTGCTCGCAGCCGTCCTGCCGTCGGCGTCGACCGCCTCGACCCGCATTCCGGGCAGTCCGCTCTCCCTGCGGTCGACCTTGCCCTGCTCCCCTCCCCAGCCGGGGGTGAAGTCCAGGTAGACGACTCCGCCGACCTCGTCGGCCCCGGCCGTCCGATGGGCGGCCGGGTAGGCGGGTCGTGCCTCACCGGGGACATCGGCGGGGGCGATGCCGACCATCCCGAAGTCCACGGACGTGCCAGGCGACACGCGGTCGCTCGTGCGGTAGGACCCGTCGGGGCTCACGGTCAGCCCGTGGCCGTCGCGGGCCCTCGCGGTCGGATAGGCGGAGGTGTGCTTGAACGCGTCGTGGACGCTGACGACGGCGGCGTTGAGCACGCCCTTGGAGGGGTCCTCGTCGTAGGCGAGCCGGAAGATGATGCCGGCGGCCAGGAACGAGACGGCCATGGGCATGAACAGCAGCAGCTTGAACGCGGTCGCCCAGCGAACCTTCTCCACCAGGACGGCCAGAACGAGACCGAGACCGGTCAGCAGGGTCGGCGCGACCACGACCCAGATGGCCGTGTTCCGTACCGCCTTGAGGGTCGCCGGGTCGCGGAACATCTCGGTGTAGTTGTCGGCGCCGACGAAGCGGGTGCCGGAGGCGTCGAAGAAGCTGCGGCCGACGGAGAACAGCACGGGGTAGACGACGAGGGCGCCGAGCAGGAGCAGCGCCGGGAAGACGAACAGCACGGCGCCGAGGCGTGCCCGCCGCCGCGAGCGGCGGGCACGTTCGGCGGGCCCGGCGGACGGTGGGCTCACCGTCTCCTTGACCAGGGTGGATGTCATGGTCCGTCAGCCCTTGTAGGCCTTGGCCGCGGCGGTCTCCAGCTTGGCCGCGGTGCCCTTGGGGTCGGACGGGTCGCGCAGGAAGTCCTGGAGGAGCTTCCACTCGCCGGCGCCCTTGGTGCCGCCGAAGGCCGCGGGGGCCTGGTCGGACATGTCGAAGCGGACGGAGTCACCGGCGTCGACGAGGGACTTGGCGGTGGCGCGGGTGACGACGTCGCTGTAGGAGTCGAGGGAGAGGTTCTTGTTCGGGGACAGGTAGCCGCCCGCCTTGGCCCAGACGGCCGACGCCTCGGGGGTGGCCAGGTACTCGAGGAGCTTCATGCCGGCCTTGGCGTTCTTGCCGTCCTTGAGGACGACGGCGGCGTCGCCGCCGCTGACGACCGGGGCGGTGCCGCCGTCGACCGCGGGGAAGGGGAAGAAGTCGGCGTCCTTGCCGATGGTCTTCTTGAACTGGTCGTGGGCGACGCCGGCGACGAAGTCGCCCTCGTAGACCATGCCGGCGTCGGGCTTGGGGCCGAAGACCTTCTCCACCGAGCTCGGGAAGTCGGTGTTGAGGGCCTCCTTCTGGCCGCCGGCGACGAGCTCCTTGTCCTTGAAGAGCTTGCCAAGGGTGTCGAGGGCCTTGACCACGGAGGCGTCGGTCCACTTGAGCTTGTGGGTGGCGAGGGCGTCGTACTTCTCGGGGCCGGCCTGGGAGAGGTAGATGTTCTCGAACCAGTCGGTGAGGGTCCAGCCGTCCTGTCCGGCGACCGAGAAGGCGGACAGGCCGGAGTCGGAGATCGTGTGACCGACCTTGAGCATGTCGTCGTACGAGGTCGGGGGCTTGACGCCCGCCTGCTGGAAGGCATCGGGGCTGTACCAGACCGTCGACTTGTGGGCGGCCTTGAAGTAGAGGCCGTAGAGGGTGCCGTCGACGCTGCCATACTTCTTCCACACGGGGGCGTAGCCGGCATCGACGGACTTCTGGGTGGTGGCCGACAGGGGGGTGAGCCAGCCCTGCTTCGCGAACTGCTGGAGCACGCCGACCTGCGGGACCATGACGACGTCGGGCGCGTTGCCGCCCTCGATCTTGCTGCCGACGACGGTGGAGACGTTGTCGCCGGTGGACACGAACTGCGTCTTGGCGCCGGTCTTGGCGCTGAACGCGTCGAGGACCTTCTGAAAGTTCTGCTGCTCGGTGCCGGACCAGACACCGGCCACGGTGACGGTCTGGCCGCTGAGCGCCTTGTCACCGCCGCCCGCGGAGACGGGGTCGCTGTTGCCGCAGGCGGTTGCGCCGAGCGCGAGGGTGAGGGCGGTGCAGCTCGTGAGCAGGGTCGTACGTCGTCGCATCATCGTTGATGTCCCTTCGAGTGCTGGTAACTTCCGGATGATCAGAGGTCGTTGATCCACCAGGCGGCGGTCGATCCGGGGAGGACCCCGGTCGGGCAGGGGCCACTGGCGAGAAGAGGGGTGCGGGGGACCGGCGCGGGCACGGGTGCGGTGCCGAAGTTGACGGCGCAGACGAGGCCGTCGCCGCGGACGAAGGCGAGGACGCCGGGCTGGGTGTCCAGCCAGCGCAGTGAACCCTCGCCCAACTGCGGCAAGGTGGCGCGCAGTTGCAGGCCGTCGCGGTAGAGGTGCCAGAAGGAGCGGGTGTCGGCGAGGGCGCGGTCGGTGGCGTACTCGGCGAAGTAGTCGGGCTGTGGCAGCCAGGGCCGGGCGCTCTCGGTTCCGGAGGTGAAGCCGAAGGGGGACGCCTGACCGGACCAGGGCAGTGGGACCCGGCAGCCGTCGCGGACCCGGTCCCGGCTGCCGGTGCGCCGGAAGATCGGGTCGGTGAGCACGTCGTCGGGCAGGTCGATGACCTCGGGCAGGCCGAGCTCCTCGCCCTGGTAGATGTACGCGGATCCGGGCAGCGCGAGCATGAGCAGGGCGGCGGCCCGGGCCCGGGCGGGGCCGAGGCCGCTGCCTTCCGGTGTGGGTTCGCCGTAGCGGGTGACGGTGCGGACCTGGTCATGGTTGTTGAGGACCCAGGTGACCGTGGAGCCGGTGCCGGCGATGTCCTGCATGGCGTCGGAGATGACCTTGTGGAAGGCGTCGTCGCTCCACGGCGCGCTGAGCAGGTCGAAGAAGAACGCCTGGTGAAGCTCGTCGCCGCGGACGTAGCGGGCGTGTTCGCGGGCGGTGGGGACGGAGACCTCGCCGACCAGGAGGCGTTCGCAGCCGTCGCGGGCGGTGTACTCCTCGCAGACCGCTCGCCAGTGGCGCCACACGTCGTGCACCTCGGGCTGGTTCCAGGCGAGGGGGTTGACCGAGTCGCGGGTGCGGGCGTCGGCTTCGGGGTCCGGGGAGTCGGGCAGCTCGGGGTGCTTGAAGAGGCCGGCGGCGACGTCGATACGGAAGCCGTCGACGCCCCGGTCGAGCCAGAAGCGGAGCACGCGGTCGAACTCGGCGCCGATCTCGGGGTTGCGCCAGTTCCAGTCGGGCTGGTCCGGCGTGAACATGTGCAGGTACCACTGGCCAGGGCGGCCGTCCGCCTCGGTGACCCGGGTCCAGGCCGGGCCGCCGAACATGGCGTGCCAGTTGTTGGGCGGTTCGGATCCGTCGGGACCGCGGCCGTCGGCGAAGTGGAAGCGGTCGCGGGCCGGGCTGCCGGGCTGTGCGGCCAGTGCCTCCTTGAACCACGGGTGCTCGGAGGAGCAGTGGTTGGGGACGATGTCGAGGAGGACCCGGATACCGAGCCGTCCGGCGGCGGCCATCAGCTGGTCGAACTCGGCGAGGTCACCGAAGGTCGGGTCGACGTCGCAGTAGTCGGCCACGTCGTAGCCGTGGTCGTGCTGCGGCGAGGGGTAGAAGGGGCTCAGCCAGATCCCGTCGACGCCGAGCTTCTTCAGGTACGGCAGGCCGGCCCGGACTCCGGCAAGGTCGCCGATGCCGTCTCCGGTGCTGTCGAGGAAGCTGCGGACGTACACCTGATAGATGACAGCGTCGCGCCACCAGCGGTGCATGTTCAACCCAGTGCCTGTCTCTTTGCGCCCAGTGGTTATGCATGCATGTTAAGTAGACATGTCTGGAGCGTGTCAATGAAATGAGCGCAGTACACTGGGCAACCGCCCTTTAAATGCGCATAATTCAGTCCACCCAAGGTCGAGCCGAGACCTTGGCGTTATCTAACATGTAACTAGAGAAGGGTCAGCGCCCGGGAATGGCTGCGAGTTCCTCGGCCAGCCGCCGAACGGCCGCGTCGGACGACTCGTGCCCGGTCATCGCGTCGTGCACCACCGCCTGCACCACCAGACTGACCTGGTCATAGCGCGGGCTCTTGGGGCGCGGAGCGGCACTGAGCACGCTCGAGCGCAGGGTGGGCAGATAGGGGAACCGCTCGACCAGGTCCGGGTCCGTGTAGAGAGCGGCCCGAACCGGCGGCAGAGCGCCGAGCGTGAGCACCTGGCGCTGGACCCGCTCACTGGTCAGGTACGCGATCAGCCGGGCAGCCGAATCCGGGTGCCGGGCATGAGTGTTGACCGCGAGATCGGAGCCGCCGAGCACACTGGTCCCCGGCCCCTCGGGACCGGGCAGCCGTACGGCGCCGACCTTGCCGGCCACCGGAGAACCCGGCGCCGACGCGACGGAGTACACGTAGGACCAGTTGCGCAGGAAGAGCAGCCGGCCGTCCTGGAAGGCCTGCTTGGACTCCTCCTCCTTGTAGGAGAGAGCCGCCTTGGGTATCCACCCCTCGCGTACGCCGCGCGCGAGGAAGTCGATGCCCTCGCGGGCCGCCGAGGAATTCACGGTGACACGGTCGCCCTCGTCGCCCTCGTCGCCCAGGATGGTGCCGCCCGCCGAGTACACCGCCTCGGCGGCGTTCACGGTCAGGCCCTCGTAGGGGAGGAACTGGCCGGCGTAGCCGTCCAGTCCGTACTTCGGCGCGATGGTCTTCGCGTCGTGCTCCAGCTCCGCCCAGGTCGTCGGCGGCGGCACACCCTCCTTGGCGAGGACGTCCTTGCGGTACAGCAGCAGCCCGGCGTTGGTGACGTAGGGCACCGCGTACAGCCGCCCGTCGTACTTCGCCGTCTCCACGACCGGCTTCAGGAAGGACTTGAGCGGGAAACGGTCCTCGGCCAGCGGGCGTATCCATCCCGCGGCCGCGAACTCCGAGGTCCAGTTGACGTCGATGTTCAGGACGTCGAACCGGCTCCGGTCGCCGCCGCGCAGGTCGGTGACCATCTGCGCATACGTCTCGTCGGTGGAGTCCGGCAGCTCGACGAGCGTGACCCGCTCACCGGGATGCGTACGGTTCCACCCGTCGAGCACCGTGCCCAGATACCCGGTGAGGTCCCCCGCGGTGGCCAGCGTCAGCGGCCCGCGGCTGCCCCCGCCACCGTCGGTCTCACCCTCGTTCGCGGAGACGCACCCGGTCAGCACCACGCCGAGGACCAGGAGGCACCTACCCGCGGCTCTGATCCACCGCATAGGTTCCTCCCTGCACACGTACCCACCTGGGATCATCGCCACGGCCGAAGGCCATGTATACCCGTTAGGTATGGGCGATACTAGAGGCCAGGGACACATTATGAGGACAGGAGGACCGCGGTAGTGCGTCAGCCCCTCCTTGCCCTCCTTGCCCGCGGGCCCGCCCACGGCTACGAGCTCAAGCAGGGCCTTGAGCAACTGCTGGGCTCCGCGTACCCTCAGCCGAACGTCGGCCAGATCTACGTGACCCTCGGACGCCTCGAGAAGCAGGGACTCATCGAGGGCGAGGACATCGAACAGTCCAGCCGGCCCAACAAGAAGGTCTACCGCCTCACCGAGTCCGGGCAGGAAGAGCTGCGCGCCTGGTTCGAACGGCCCGAGGACGAGCCGAGGGTGCGGGACGACTTCTTCATGAAGTTGGCGCTGGCCCCGGGGACCGGCCTCGCCGACCGGATCGCCCTCATCAACAAACAACGGCGCCAGTACCTCAACACCATGCGCAACCTGTCCAAGCTGGCCGCCGTCGAAGACCGCGACAACCGCGTCGCCCACCTCCTGATCGAGGGCGCGATGCTGCACCTCCAGGCCGACCTCGACTGGCTGGAACGGTGCCAGGAAGAGCTGGAGGAGCTGGAGTGAGCGACAGCCCCGCTCCCGTGCTGCGCGCAGAGAAACTGATACGGACGCACTACGGCGAGAGCGGCCCGGCACACGCTGTCCGCGGCGTCGACCTGAACGTCCGCCACGGCGAGTTCGTCGCCGTCACCGGCCCGTCCGGAGCCGGGAAGTCCACCCTCCTGCACCTGCTCGGCGGACTGCAGCAGCCCGACAGCGGATCCCTCTGGCTGGACGGCGAGTGCACCGACACCTGGCGGGAGGCGCGCTGGGCGGTCGAACGCCGCAAGCGCATCGGCATCGTCTTCCAGTTCTTCAACCTCGTCTCCAACCTGTCGGTCGCCGACAACGTGGAACTCCCCGCCCTCCTCGCCGGCACCTCCCCAAGACGCGCACGGGCCGAGCGGGAGGAACTCCTGGCCGATTTGGGCATCGCGGGCAAGGAACGCAGCCTGCCGGGCGAGCTGTCCGGCGGCGAGCAGCAACGCGTCGCACTGGCCCGGGCCCTCGTCAACCACCCCCCGCTGCTGCTGGCCGACGAACCCGCCGGCAGCCTCGACAGCAAAGGCACCCGCGAGGTGATGCGGCTGCTGTCACGCTTCCACCAGCGAGGGCAGACCATCGTCCTGGTCACCCACGACGCCCGGCTCGCCAGCGCCGCGGACCGGGTGATCAGCTTCTTCGACGGGCGCATCGCCGACGACGCCGAGCTCGACAGCACGCCATCGCGTCGACCGGGGGCGTCCGGAGTGCTCAAGCTCAAGGACTGACCCGCCCGCCTGCGGACGTACGACAACACCCGAAAGGGATGGATCTCATGCGCGCCACGTTGCGCTGGGCACACTCCGATCTGCGCACCCACCGCGGGGAGGCACTCTTCCTGGTGCTCGCCACCGCCGGCATCGTCATGTCGCTGCTGCTGGCCACCGCGCTGTTCGGCTACGCCACCAACCCCTGGCAGCGCACCTTCACCCAGGCACGCGGGGCACACGTCTGGCTCCACACCGGCTCCTCCACCGACCTCGGCAAGCTCACCGGCGTGGACGGGGTCCAAGCGGTCGCCGGCCCCTACGCCACCACCGCGACGACCCTCGCCACCCGCGGCACCCGCGCGGCCGTGGAACTGCGGGCCACCCCCGAACTCCCCCGCGTGGGCCGCCCCCTCCTGACTGCGGGACACTGGCTCGACCCAGGCACCCCTCACGGCGTGGTCCTGGAGAGCAGCCTGGCCCGGGCGCTGCTCGCCGGCCCCGGCGACACACTCACCCTGCCCGGCAGCGACGGAAGACTCACGATCGTCGGGGTCGCCGACAGCCCCGAGGGCCGCTACCGCCCCGGCGAGGAGCCCGGCCTCGTCTGGGCCCTCCCCGCCGCCATACCGCACCCCACTGGCCAGGTCATCGGGCTGCGCCTGATCGACCTCGCGGACACCGACTACGCCGTCCAACGCGCCGTCACCATCCTGGGCGCCGGTGCCATCGGCGAGGTCTCCACCTGGCAGCAGGCACGCGCCGAG
Source organism: Streptomyces sp. NPDC111744 (assembly GCF_055634995.1). NCBI lineage: Bacteria > Bacillati > Actinomycetota > Actinomycetes > Kitasatosporales > Streptomycetaceae > Streptomyces > Streptomyces sp. NPDC111744. The sequence continues at coordinate 22,295 of NZ_JBVKCG010000024.1, read as the reverse complement.
GCACAGGGCGACAACCGGCTCCTCGGCCAGGTACTCGGCCTGTTCGGCCTGGGCGCACTGATCGCCGCGGGATTCGCCGTGCACGGAGCGATCGCCACCCGCATCCGCGGCCACCTGCGGGACATATCCGTCCTCAAGGCGATCGGATTCACGCCCAGCCAGGTCGTCCGCGTATTCCTCTGCCAGCACATCGCGTACGCCCTGTTCGGCGCGCTGACCGCGACGGCTGTGACCGAGACCTTGGGCGGCTACGTCCCGGGGCGCCTGGGTGACGCCGCCCGCATGTGGCGCATCCTGCCCGGCCATACGGTGGCGCAGTTCGCCATACCATCAGGAGCCGTGCTGTTCATCGCGGCGACGACGGGACTGGCGGCGTGGCGGGCAGGACGTGTGCCGCCGGTACCGGGCTCCCGGCCCGCACCGGCAACGCCGGCAGGACGCCCGCGGGCAGCCCGGTCGCCCCTGCGCCGAAACCTTGTGACCGGCACACGCCGTGCCCTGTGGCTCCTGGTCCCCCCTGCCCGGTCCAGAGGACCGCTGTCCGCGGTGATGCGGCGCGCCATCGACGCCGGCGTGCCGGCCGGCCTGGTGCTCGGCTGGCACGCGGCCGTCGCCCGACCCGGGCGTTCCCTGACCACCGTGGCGCGCCTCGCGCTGCCCCTGCTGCTGATCGTCGTGGCCATGAGCGCTTGGACCACCCTCGATCGCTTCCACAGCGAGCCGCAGAAAATCGGCGTCCCGACCGCCCTGACCGTCCACACCCATCATGGAATCAGCGACACGGACGTACGCAGCCTGCTGCACCGTGATCCGCAGGTCGCCGCCGTCTACCCGGGCGTCGAAGTGGCCGCGCTGGTCCCGGGACAGACGGCCACCATCGCCCTGCGCGGCCTCGGCACCCGCCGGTCCCCCTACCCCTACACCCTCGCCGAAGGCCGCACCCCCCACGCCAGTGACGAGGCCGTGGCCGGGCAGGGCCTCCTCGACCTGCTGAATGTGCAGGTCGGCGACTGGGTCCGCATGACCGTCGGCGACCAGCCGCAGATCCTGCACATCGTGGGCCGCAGCATCGAACCCGAGAACGCCGGCCGCGTCATCTCCACCTCGCTCGACACCCTCAGCGAGAACGACCCCCGCATCACCCCGACCCTCTACCAGCTCCGCCTGCGCCCCGGCGCGAACCCGCACACCGTCGCCCAGCGTCTGACCGCCGCCGGGCACAACCAGCTGGACGTGCACGCGGCAACCAACCCGGCCGACGAGCTCTCGCCGCTGCGCGGGGTCGTGGCCGGCCTCATCCTCGTCCTGGCCCTGATCGGACTGGTCGAGCTGCTCACGGCGATCGGCGGCACGGTCCGCGAGAGCGATCGCGACCTGCTGGCTCTGAAGGCCATCGGCCTGTCCCCGCGCCAGATCACCGCTGTCACCATGACGGCCACGGGCTGCACGGCGCTGGCCGCTTTCCTCGCCGCGGCTGCCATCGGCGTGCCGCTCGCGCTCTGGCTGATCGACCAGCAGGGCACGTCGAGCGGTATCGGGGCGGGCATCGCCCAGAGCCCGCCCCCCGCGCTGCTGGTGCTTCTCGGGACCGCCACCGTGCTGGGCGCGGCCGCTCTCGCGGCGCTGCCTGCGGCGCGCGCGGCGCGGCGGCGGCTGGCGGACACACTGGCCGCGATCGCCTGAGCCGACCCCGGTGGCCCGAGCCGAGGCGGGTGTCCGGCGAATCGATGCCGCGCCCGTCTAGGGAAGATCCTGTTCCGACCAGATCGATTTCCCCGAGCCGGTGTACCGGTAGCCCCACCGCTGAGATGCCTGGGCGACCAGGAAGAGGCCGCGTCCGCCCTCGTCGGTGGTCCTGGCATGGCGCAGACGCGGCGAGGTGCTGCTGCCGTCGATCACTTCGCAGATGAGCGCGCTGTGCCGGATCATGCGCAGCCGGATCGGTGGGGTGCCGTAGCGGATGGCGTTGGTGACGAGTTCGCTGACGATGAGCTCCGTGGTGAACTGCAGCTCGCCCAGGTTCCACTCCTCGATCTGGCGATTGGCGAGAGAGCGGGCGTGGCGCACCGCCGCGGGATCGTCCGGGATGTCCCAGGTGGCGACGTCGGAAGGCGGAAACGATGTCGGCCGGACGAGCAGAAGGGCGACGTCGTCCTCGCGGGGGCGGGAGAGTAGGGCATCGACCGCTGCGTCGCACAGCTCCTCCAGCGAGGCCTCCACGTCGCGCAGGACCGACTGCAGCCGGGCCAGGCCCTCGTCCATGTCCTTGTCACGGTCCTCGACGAGACCGTCGGTGAAGAAGGCCAGCAGGCTGCCGTCGAGGCAGGGGATCTCGGCGGCCTCGAAGGGGGTGTCGCCCACTCCCAGCGCAGCACCCACCGGAAGAGCGGGCGCGGAGATGGTGCCGTCCGGCTGCACGATCACCGGTGCGGGGTGGCCCGCACGGGCGATCGTGCAGGTCCGGGCGACGGGGTCGTAGACGGCGTACAGGCAGGTCGCGCCGTGGGTGCCCAGGAGACTCAGGCCGCCTTCGGCGGAGGCCTTGCAGGCCGGCTGTTCCTGGCACAGGCTCGTGACGAAGTCATCCAGATGCGCGAGGAGTTCGTCCGGAGGCAGGTCCATGGCGGCGAGTGTGTGGACGGCGGCGCGCAGCCGGCCCATGTCCGCGGCCGCGTTGACGCCGTGTCCCACTACATCGCCGACGACCAGGGCGACCCGCGCCCCGGACAGCGGGATCACGTCGACCCAGTCCCCGCCGACACCTGCTTCCTGGGAGGCGGGGATGTAGCGCCAGGCGACCTCGACGGTCTCGTCCGGGCCGAGCCGGCCGGGCAGCAGGCTCCGCTGCAGCGACAGGGAGATCCGCCGCTCCTGCGTGAAGCGGTACGCGGCGGCCAGTGAGGAACTCCCGTGGAAGGCGAACTTTTCGGCGAACTTGAGGTCCTCGCCACTGAAGGGTTCGCCGTTCGCGGCCCTCATGAACGTGGCGAGGCCCAGCCTCGTACCGCCCGAGCAGAGCGGGACCGTGATCGAGGAGTGGAAGCCGTGGTCGTCGATCATCTTCGTGCGTCCAGGGGCGCCTTGCGCCCATGCGCTCGACAAGGTGTCCAGAGGGGATTCCAGGATTCCCTCGCCGGTGGCGAGGCTTTGCGCGACGCGGGGAGAAGACCGGTACACCACGGGGCTGCCGGTCTCACCGAGAGGGGTCGCGCAGACTTCGCTGCCGGCCTTGTGCCCGGCGTGCTGCAGGAAGAGGGGGTCCCCTGCGGAGATGGCTGGAGTTTCCGTCCCCCGGACCACGGTGTCCAGGAGGTCGATGGTCACCAGGTCCGCGAAGTCGGGTACGCAGATCTCCGCCAGTTCCTGGGCGGTCTGCATGAGATCCAGTTGTTTGCCGCAGGCGCGGGCCCGGCTCAGCATGAGCTCCCTCTGGCGGCTCCGCCAGCGCTCGGTGACGTCGATCACCAGGTAGCACAGCCCGGTGGCTTCGCCCAGTTGGTCCTCCAGGCGGAAGAAGGAGGCGGAGTACACGTGTTCGCCGGTCGGATCCGAGAGGATGGGCCCGCGGTACTCGAAGTCCACCAGCGGCTCACCGGTCTCCAGTACCCGCCGCACCATCGCCTCGCCGACGGCCGCCTCCTCGGCGGGGAAGACCGCTGTGAGGGTGCGTCCGATCCGGTCCGGCGCGCCGGAGGTGCGCACAAGGGCCTCGTTCACCCACACGTATCTCAGGCTCGTGTCCATCACGGCCATGCCGATGGGCGAGTGCGAGAGCACTCCGTCCAGGAGAGAGCGGTTCACACCGTGGAGCGCAACGTCACCGGGGTAGGAGGCGGTCATCAGCCATTGCGCGCGACCGGAGGGGTCCGGCATCGCGCACATGCGGACACCCAGTTCCAGATCGCGGCCGGAGCTGTGGCGGATCTGCGCGATCCCGCTCCATTCCCCGCTCTCGGGGCGGAGCAAGATACCGCCGGGAGTGAGCAGCGCATCGGCGGGGCGGCCCAGGATGTCTCTCGCCCGGTAGCCGAGCAGCGACTCCGCCGCCTCTGACCAGCCGATGACGTTGCCCGCACCGTCCAGGAGAGCCGCAGCCGAAAGACCGGTGGGGACGGACGGCTGAGGAGGAGGCACTTCTGTCATTCGGAGACGCCGCCATCACTTTCCGGTCGAGCGGGCGAAATATCCGTCATCTATGCACATATTATACTCCCGTATCACTCAGCACCATCAGGCCCACGATCGCCACAGGAGGACCACCGGCACGGCGTACTCGGGGCTCTCCGGCTCCGAACACCGGAACCGCAGGAGGCATGCGCGGCAAAGAAGGTGGCTGAGGCGTGCGCGCGTCCCGCAGCCGTCGCACTCCGGGACGACCGGCTCCGTCACGGGCAACAGAACAAGTTCCCGAGACAAGCTTCCCGAATTTCCCCAAAGGGCAGCGTTGTTGACCCTGTCGCCATTCTCCGAGCAGGGTCCTTCCGGTCAGAATAGGTGTGGCCTGGGCAGATTGCGAAAGCTCCGGATCGAATCTGCGGCCTGGCCGATACAGACAACGACCACCCGGGCCTGTGGACCCCTCTGCGCCATAGCGCGAGGGGATGGTCATGCGTCATCGATCTGATGCATTGTTCGTTCGGAGTGGGAGTCTGGCCGTGGGCCACCAACACCTCTATTCAGACGCCATTTTTCCCGTTCTCGCGTACGTGACCGTGTGCGTGGGCTCATTTCAAGGATGGGCCTGCATGGCCCGCTTCCGGGCGCGCCGGACGAAGCCGGAATGGATGTGGCTGGCCTGTGGCTCTGTCGCGCTCGGCGCCGGCCTCTGGGGGATGCACCTGATCACCTGGCTCGGTTTCGATGCCGCGGGCACGCCGATCGGCCACGACGGACCGCTGACGGTGGTCTCAGGCCTGATCTGCGTCGGCTCGACGGCCCTCGGCCTGCGCCTGGCGAACGTACGGCGCACTCTGCAGGAACTATTCACCGCCGGTGCCGTCATGGCGGGTGGCCTCGTCGGCGCCCACGCGCTGGGCATGGCCGACCTGGACGCTCACGCCGAGGTCCACTCGTCTGTCGGTGCCGCACTGGCTTCCGCTCTTCTGGCCGCGGTCGGTACGACAGCCACGCTGTGGCTGACGGTGACCGCCAGCCACAGGGCATCAGCCGCGGGCGCCTCCCTACTGACCGGGGCCGTACTCTGCTCCGCCCAGTACACCGACCTCGCGGCGGTGACCGTGACCCCCGGTGCGGCAGCCGGTCAGGGCGGAGGTCTGAGCGGACCCGCCCTCATCGTCCCGCTGGCCGCCGCACTGGCTCTGGTGGTCCTCACAGTGGCGTTCAACCTCTACATCACGCCGGCCCGGGACGTGCACGACGCCCCAGCTCAGCTCGTCACGCGGGAGATGACGTGGTATCTGCCGCCGGACACCACCCGCGCTGTCGAGCCTGCTCCCGCCCTGCCAGTCGTTGCACCCGCCAGTGACGAGCCACCGGCCATCGAGGCAGGTCCGGTGGTGAACGTCGCCGGGTGACACGAGGGCCGCGGCCGGCGGTGGAGAGCGGTCATGTCTCAGCCGCCGGCTGGGTCGTTGTGCACCGGTCACGCACGGAGCAAAGCCGTCGATCACGACAGCCACATCGGCGTGCGCTTCGACCGCCCCCCACGATGAGGAGAAAGGTTTCCTCCTCGTCACCGACGACGAGGAGACAAAAGGAACCCGCGGGAGCGGCAATTGCCGACGAGACCAGCCACCGCGGAACGGCACATCACAAGGCACCTATGCGCATCGCGTAAGCCACCGCATGGGTCCGGTTCCGCAGATTCAGACGCCGGGTCACCGCGAAGATGATGTTCTTGATAGTGCGTTCGGAATAGTTGAGCTTGGCGGCGATCTCCGTGGTGTCCAGGCCCTCCGCAAGCAGCCGCAGAACTTCGACTTCACGACCCTCGAACCCGCCGGGAAGAATCGACCCCGTCGGATCGCGCAGCAGCGTGCGCAGTTCCTCGACCAGCGATCTCAGCAGTTCCCCCGGCATCTGGGCACTGCCCGCCCGGCTGCTGAGCACGGCCTGCACGATCTCCGGGAAGCCCGTCTGCGCCCGGGGCAGCACACTGACAAGGCCGTGCCGCACCGCCCGGGCCAGCCGCGGTCTGCTGATCCGGTCGGCGACCAGCACGATACGCATCTCCGGATTGGACGAGAGGGTCGACGCCTCCTCCATCCAGGACATGGTCTCCTCCGTCACCTCGTTCGCCAGAATCAGGACGACATCGGCGCCCCCCACCTGTTCGGCGGGCAGCAGCACCGTCCCGTCCGACCTACGCAGGAGTACTTCGGCCCCCTGCAAGGACACCGGATCGGCGGCCCGGATGACGATCGATATCGGGGCAGGAGTCTTGTGAGTCAACGCAGGTCCTCCAGGATCGGCGCGACGTGGTCTCGACGCACGATCGCGATGATGTGGGGGGTGGTTCCGGGAGAAGTGCCTCACCGTGGAACCGCCGGCCGGATGGAGTCCGAGGGCCGGTGTTGGGCGCACATGTCAGTGGTCGTGCAACGGCTTCCGCGCCGGATGCCGTTGCGGCTGTTCGCTCAGGGTGTCCGTTCCGCCGCCTTGTGGGATCGGCTCCGTCATGTCAGTTTCGGGTGGTGGCCCCCATGGCAGCCGAGAGTGCTCCGACGGCCAGGGAAACGATGCGCGGGGAGGCGCCCTTGCCGCCCTCGGACCGCAGAAGGGATCGCGCACCCGCAGGCACGCTCGCACCGCCACAGTGGCGAGCACGGATGTCTCCGCCGGAAGTGGCCGAAGGATCTACCACGGCACGTAGGGAGCCACTGGTCTGTTTCCACGACCCGCAGTGCGGTGCGCCCACCAGAATCCGATGCCCCCCGAGGTCCCATCGGCATCTGTCGCGACGCGATATCCGTGTGTGAACCCTTGTGCGTCGGCGCGCAGTTGCACTACCGCATCAGACGCATTCCCGTACATGCCCACCGTCGTTCCACGCGACAATCCTTGCTCGTTCCGAGGGACCATACAGCCGCTTTTGGCCGCTGCCACGCACAAGGCGACTCTCCATAATGAGAGTTGCCCTTTGAGGCGTCTTCGTTGCGCGATCGACCAAACGCCGCGGTTACCCGAAAGTACGTATGGGCAGATCCCGACAGCGTACGACCTGGGTCGACCGGCAAATGATCAATGGTCGCCCGCTGTCCATTCCGGGCGGCGCAACAGCAGGCACGTTTCTTCAAGTAACAATGCCTCCATGACGCACTGGTTCCGAAGGCACCGGCCTGCGGCTGACGCATGGCTGTATTTCGAGACCGACACCGGAGCCGGACTCGAGCGCCCCTTCGAACTCCGTGGACCCCTGGAGACGCCCGTGACGGCCGCCTCCTCGGCGGAATGGCGGACCGCGTGACGGGAAGGGCTCTCGACGTGTACGAGGCGACGTTCGGCACCCTCGCGGAGGTCCTCGCCGAGCCGGCGGACGCAGGTGCCTCGCAGCCCCTCACCGCCCAGGCCTTCGAGGCTGTCTGGCGTGCCGCGCGGGCCACCTGCGAAGCACGCTCCCCGGCAGGCAGGTCCGGGCACTGACCCGACGCCGCGGACAGACACCTTGACGTGCGTGCCACGTGCGCAACGGCCGCGTGTCATCTACAAGACACAGCCCGAGCCGGTGTCTGAATCGCCCCGGGTTTGATGGAGACATCGAAGACCCGGAAGGATGCCGATCATGGCTGCTCCCCGTAAGTACTCCGACGAGCTACGCGAGCGCGCGACGCGTCTGGCGGTGGAGGCCCGCAAGGACGCCGTCGGCCGGACCGGCGCGATCCGCCGCATCGCCGACCAGCTCGACGTCCATCCCGAAGCCCTACGGACCTGGGTCAAGCAGGCCGAGACCGACGATGGCTCCCGTCCCGGCACCACCAGCCAGGACGCCGCTCGCATCGCCGAGCTGGAGCGGGAGGTGAAGGAACTGCGGCGGGCCGACGCGATATTGAAGTCCGCATCGGCTTTCTTCGCCGCGGAGCTGGACCGTCCACTGCGATGAAGGTCGCCTACATCGACCAGTACAAGGAGACGTTCGGCGTCCAGCCGATCTGCGACGCCCTCGACGGGACCGACGCCGAGATCGCGCCGAGCACCTACTACGCCGCCGGCTCCCGGCCGCCGTCGGCCCGCAGCCGGCGCGACGAGGAACTCACTGAGGAGATCCACCGGATACACACGGACAACTACGGCGTCTACGGCGCCAGGAAGATCCACGCCGCACTCCTGCGGGAAGGGTTTACGGTCGCCCGGTGCACGGTCGAACGCCTCATGCGCGTGGCCGGCCTGCGCGGGGTGATCCGCGCCAAGAGCCCACGCACCACCCGCCCCGCCCCCGAGACCGACCAGCCACACGACCTGGTCGAGCGGCAGTTCACCGCCACCGCCCCGAACCAGCTGTGGGTGGCCGACATCACCTACATCCGTACCTTCTCCGGCTGGGTGTATGCCGCGTTCGTCATCGACGTCTTCTCCCGCATGGTCGTCGGCTGGCAGGTCGCCACCAGCCTCTACACCGACCTCGCCCTGGATGCCCTGGACATGGCCGTCTGGAGACGCCGCCGCGTCGGCGCCGACCTGACCGGCCTGATCCACCACTCCGACAGGGGCGTCCAATACCGAGCCATCCGTTACACCGAACGACTCGACGAGGCCGAGGCCGTCGCCTCCGTCGGTTCCAAGGGCGACTCCTACGACAACGCCCTGGCCGAAGCGTTCAACAGCCTCTTCAAGACCGAGCTGATCCGCAACAAGGGCCCCTGGACCGGCATCAACGATGTCGAGATCTCCGTCGCCGAGTACATCGACTGGTTCAACCGGCGACGCCTCCACGGCGAGCTCGGGCACGTCACCCCCACCGAACACGAAGCCGCCCACCACCTGACGGCCGAACCCCCAGCATCACTGCAGAAAACCAGCTAACCGACTCTCCACGAAACCCAGGGCTTGACAGTCACCGTCGTGCCCACAGGCGGGCCCGAGCCCGAGCCGGGCGCCGAGACGCCTGAGCCGACCCGGCGGGCTGCTCTCCGAACGCACCAGGTGCACACGCTCACCGGCTCGCGTCACCGTCGGCACCAAGGTGCCGTCCGCCGGCTCGCCGTCCATATCACGTCCGCCCGTGTCCGATCAGGTTTTGAAGAGCTCCCAGAACCTGAAGACCGTCGAAGCGTCCAGACAGTACACATAGCCGCTGACGTCGCTGCGGATGACCGCGTACTGCTTCGCCTGCCACAGCGGCAGCATCGGCACTCGGGCGGCCACGATGTCCTGGATCTCCTTGAAATCGGCTGACGTGGCGGAGCGACGGGCCTCGGACGCCGTACGCGGAATGAGTTTCTGAGTAATGGTCGGGTTCTCGAAGTGGTTGTCCAGCACGTTGCCCGTTCCGAAGAACGGCGTCGTGAAGTTGTCGGGGTCCGGATAGTCCGGAAGCCATCCCTTGACGTAGACGCCGTACTTCCCGGCAGCGATGTCCTTCTCGTACTGACCGAACGAAACGGACTTCATCTGGGCGTCGAAGAGGCCACTGGCATTCAGCTGGGCCGCGATCATCTTGAGCTCGTCGTCCGTCGCCGGACCGTAACGGGTCGGAGTCGACCAGAGCGTCAGCTTCACCTTTTCGGTGATGCCGTCAGCCCGCAGCGCGGCGGCCGCCTTCGAACGGGAGGGGGCATCCCCGTACAGGTCGAAGAAGGCGGTGTTGTGGCCGGCGATGCCGGCCGGGATGATCGAGTACAGCGGAATGGCCATGCCCTTGTACACGCGGTCGACCAGTGCGTTCCGGTCGATCAGGTAGGCCATCGCCTGACGGACGCCGAGTTGGCCCACCACGGGGTCGTCCATGTTGAAGACGAGGTCCTGGAGCTCGGCGCTGTCGCCCTCGACGACGTCGATGTCATTCCGTTTGGCCCGCGAGAGATCGGCGATGTCCTGCGCGCTGAGGCCGCGGTAGGCGATGTCGACATCGCCGTCGACCAAAGCGTCCTTCAGGGCGGTGCGCTTGCCGTGGAAGAACTTCAGGGTGATGCCGGAGTTCTTCAGGCTCGCGGTTCCCTTGTACTCGTCGTTGACCGAGAAAGTCGCCTGGTCCTTGTCGAACGAGTCCAGGGTGTATGGACCCGAACCGCTCACCGAGTGGTCCTGCCGCAGCGCGTCCGACGGGTACTCGTGCCGGTCGACGATGGATCCGGCGCCTGAAGCAATCTTGCTGGGGAAAGTGGCGTCGGGCGTGTTGAGCCGGAACACCACGGTCTTGTCGTCCGGCACCTCCACCCTCTGGAGCGACTGGAACATCACAGCCGGACCCGCCGGATCGTCGATCCTACGGAGGCGGTCGAACGAGAATTTCACGTCCTGCGCGGTGAGCGAATCACCGTTACTGAAATGTAGGCCGTCCTTGAGCGTGCAGCGATAGACCTGGCTGCGGCTGTCCGTGAAGGAACACTCATCGGCCGCATCTGGCTCCGGCTCCGTTCCCCCGTCGGGGAAGCTGAGCAGCGATTGGAATACGTTGTTGAAAAGCACCCAGGAACCTGGGTCGTAACCCGCGGCCGGGTCGGTCGCCAGAATGTCGTCTGACATACCGGCGACCATGCGGGATCCGTCAGCAGAACCAATCCCTGAGCCACAACCGGTCAACATGGAGGATGTCAGTCCCATAAGGGCAGACAAGACCATCCACCTGCTGCGCTTCCTCACTTGAGATGCCTTCTTCTGTTCATGTTCCATTTGCTGCTTGCCGGGGAGCGGCATGAAGCCGAATACGAGGCCCGGTGGCTTTGACGCAGCCACAGATAGCACCGGCTTTATATCAGCTGCGGGTGCGGAAAAATGAAGCCACAAGGCTGATCAGGATCGTTTGGGCAGCAAATGGTGACGCACAGGCAGCCTCCGGACCGAACGGTTACGGCGACGACACCGTCATGATAGGCCTGCGTTTCAACGGCGCCTGGAGAGCGATGCGTTGGAATTTTTCCGGGGCTAGGAATCCGCCGCCGTAATGATGTACGGCAGGCGCCGATCGTGCCTACCGAACGCATGGTCGAGCGTCGCAGGGGCCGTTGACGGAACACAAGGTGTGCGGGGGACTCGCTCGGACGGCGTGGAGCGGACATGGCTCACCGCCGCACCGCAACCCGCAGCGGTGCGACGGACGGGAACCGCAGTCCTCCTGGGGCGTCGGTGTCAGCGCACCGCCTTCTGCCCCGCAGGGCCGACCGCGAACCACTTGCCGTCAACGCCCTGGCCGTTCAGGTCACCGGCCCCGGAGTCGCCGGAGAAGCGGTAGACGGGCCAGCCGCCCACCGTGACCTGGATCTTGCCGTCCGCCCGGCGGATGGCCGCGACCTCCTTCGGGTTCACACCCGCCAGATAGACGTTGCCACCGTCCTTGATGATCACCGGGGGCCACTTCGTGGCGCAGGCATCATTGCAGTTCGACTCGCCCGAGCCGGCGCTGTCGCCGTCGAAGCGGTAGAGCGCCGCCTGGTTGATGTTGATCAGGTGTGGTGCGGACAGGTCAGGCGAGGTCACTGCGGACAGCTGCACCCACTTGGGCGGCGTCTCCTGGACCGCCGCGCCGACCACCGTGCCGCCGGTGCCGTTGAGGCCGGCGTCCTGGGCGGTGGAGTCGACCACCTGGAGCGCCGAATTGCCCGCACCACCCTGAGCCGGCGCCGCGGTCGAAGGAACCGCGGACGACGTGACCGGAGCCGGGGCGGAAGTGGACGGATCCGAGCTGTCACCGATCTGGATCACCTTGCCGCACGCGGTCAGGCTCACCACCCCACATACGGCGACAACGGTGGCGACGGAAGCACGGCGTGCTGCGGTGTTGTGGGACAGCAGGCCGCTGAAGAACGAGGTCATACCGTCAACACGAGACAGGCCCCAGAAAGGGTTCAACGCGGTACCCCGATCGCCGCGAGAGTGGTCCGCGGTGAACGTTCCACCGCACCTGCGTCGTGCTTCTCGTATAGACCAGCCCTCACACGAAGGAACGGGAGCGCAGTGGCGTCGGATGTGAACGTCCCCGTGAGCGAACTCAGGGAGGCCCAGAACATGCTGGGTTTCGTGCACGACTTCATCGACATCGGACACCACACGTTCGACTTCGACGCGGCGTTCGGCCCTGAGCTGTCCCGAGGTTCCGCCCAGAACTTCGAGGACCGGTGGGAGGACGGCAAGCACCAGCTGCAGAAGCAGGTGGAGGGCATCCGGGACGCCATCGGCCAGATCCTGGACGCCTTCGACAAGACCGACCGGGATGCGGCCTCGCATCTCGACAACGGGACCGGCAAGTGAGACTCCCGACGGACACAGCGAAGGACGGACGATGAGCACGGCACAGCGCTTTCTGCTGGACATCCCCGACCAGTGGCAGCAGATCGATCTGACCGGCGAGGAGATGGCCCGGGTCCGCGCGCAGGCGCTGGCCTCGACCGACGATCCTCGGGCGAAGGCCGAGATCAACGACATGTTCCGGCAGGGCCGGGAGGTCAGCCGGGCGGCCCGCCGCTACGGGGCGCTGCTGGCGTCGGGCACGGCGACCATGTATCCCGAGGGCCTGTTCATGGCGTACGGCATGGTCTTCGCCGTCACCACGCCCGCAGGCCAGGAACTCACCCTGCCCGTCCTGTCCGCACAGCTGGGTGTCTCCTCGGCCACCGGTGCGGTGCCCAAGGACCGTGTCATCACCTCAGCGAAGGTGCCCCACGTCGGCACCGCGGCACGGGTCACCGGCACCGAGGTGACCCGGCTGACCGGGGACATCGACGTCAAGCTGCTGACGATGCACACGATGATGCCGGTGCCCGGCACCACGCAGGACTTCCTCGTGGTCACCCTCGCCAGCCCCAACCTGCCGCTGAAGAACGAGGTGTACGACCTCTTCGACGCGATCACCAGCACGTTCCGCTTCCTCACCGCCGACGGGGACCAAGTCCCCGTACCAGTGGGTTCCGGTGCATGAGAGTCGCCCGTCGTGCCGGCCTTCGGACGGGGACCGCGACCCCATCACGGGTGACGCGCGCACTCGGCACCGCGGTGCCCCGCCGGGCTGGTGCTGTTGACGTGGCGCCACGTGACCGCGGTTCACGATCCCCGGTGACGCCGAGGCACCTGCCCCGGGAATGCGGCAGCCGTCGCTCTCCCAGGCGCTGCGGAGTGTGACCGGCTGCGCCAAGAGCTACGTCATCCGGTTCGCCGAGTCCGAAGGCTTCGCTCACGTGCGTCTCCACATCGTTGCGCGCACGACGGATATGCGACCGGAACATCGTGGACCGGGCACCTTCGAGCTGTTCCAGCGACCCCGCGCAGGAGCGAGTGACAGCTGCCCAGGCAGACCGGACAGCCCAGGCTCTGCGGGCCCAGCTCCACGGGGAAGCCGACCGCGGCGGTACTACGCCCCGCCGAGCCCGCGTCCGGACGCCACCGCGGGGCCGCCGCCTTCGATCGACGGCCCCGCAGCAGGGGCCGCAGCCCCGTCCCCCCGAGGAGGTAGGGGGGACGCAAGGAGGAGCTCCCTCACGGGGGGGACATGAGGAAGCCCCTCCGGCTCTCAGGGGCCCGCCTCCAGGTACGGCACCTGAACGCTCCGCAGGGTCCCGTCGCCGAGGTGGATCAGTCCGCGACCCGGCTGCGGGGCCTGGCCGACCAGTCCCCGGGTCAGCTTCACGCCGATGACCTCCCCGTCGCTCAGCCCCTGCGGAGAGAGCAGCATGCCGCTGCGGTTGCGCTTTACCTGTCCCATCCAGCCAGCCAGACTCAGCGACAGCGACTCGGCGTTGCCCGCCACGAGCACACCCCAACCGGTGCCGGCGCCGCCACGAGCGAGCAGCGCGAGATCGGGGTCGATCTCGGCTCCCATGAACAGTTCGGCGTCGTCCACGACGATGACGCCGTACTCCTGCGAGACGTTGTTCAGCGCCTGCCGGAAATCGCCCACCGGCACGTCGGCGTCGGTGAGCAGTGCCACCACGCCGGGCCGTCCCTGGAGGGTGCGTAGGGGCGAACGCCGCGGGGCCAGCACGATGAGTCCGGTGCCGGCAGCCAGCAGCGACTCGGACGCGGCGAGCAGTGTGGTGCTGCGGCCGGTGCGCGGTGGTCCGGCGATCACGAAGGTGGGGACGTCGGTGAGGTCGGGGCCGAGCGAGGTGAGGGTGTCTCCGCCGACGGCGACCAGAGGCCGCATCGGTCCGGCCTGCGTGTGCAGGGTGAAGGCGTCGGCGTACGAGATCCGGTCGGGCAGCACGTCGAGCCTGATCGGACGGCGGGCGGCCGGCACCGCGCGTTCGCGCTCGGCCAGCTCCCGGCCGAGGGCCGCGAGGATCTCGGCCTGGGCGGAGCCCGATAGGTCCTCGCCGAGCACGGCGATCTGCGCCTCGCTCAGATCCTGGGTGCGGATGCCACGGCCGGGCTCCGGGTCCGTCGGCGCGGACTTGGAGGGAATGCCGACGCTGGAGTAGTCCTGCCGGTCGTTGAGCCTGAGGACGATCTTGTCCTCGGTGGTGCCGGAAAAGCGGCTGCTGCCGAGCACTCGATCCCCCGCCAGGACGACGTGGATGCCCACGCCCGCACCGTCACGCAGCAGCCGCAGCAGGCGCTCCAGGTAGCTGCCGTTGTCATACGAGGTGAACTCGCGCTCGAAGACCTCGAAACGGTCGACCATCAGCACGATGTGGGGAAGCCGCTCGTGCTCGGGCTGGCCGCGACGCAGTTCGGTCAGGTCCGCCGTGCCGCGGGCGCCGAGGATGCTCTGGCGGACGGTGAGTTCCGCGCCAAGGCGGTCCAGGAGGCGGCCCAGGCGCTCGATCTGGCCGCGGTCGACGACCGCGCCGCAGTGCGGCAGCGAGGTCAGCACGTTGAGGGCGCCGTTGCCGCAGTCGACGCCGTACAGATGCACGTCGTCCGCTCCGTGGGCCTGGCCGAGCGCCGCGGCCAAGGTGCGCAGGGTCTGGGAGCGGCCGCTGCGGGGCGAGCCGATGATGTGCAGATGGCCCGCCCGGTCGAGGTCGAACGTGAGCGGTGCGCGGCTCTGCTGGGCGGGCAGGTCGACCATGCCGTACGCGACGGGGGCCAGGGCCGCCTCGCGTTCGGCGGCGGGCTTGGGCGCGGGCGGCATCGTCCACGGCAGCACGCTGGGCAGCGCCGGCAGCCACGGGCTGGGCTGACGTGGCACACCGGTGAGGGTGGCCGCCTCGGCGACCGCGCCCGCGAGCACCGCGAGGTCGGTGACCGCCTCGATCTGGGCAGCCGCGGAACCGCCGCGCGAGCGCGTCCTCGGCAGCGGACCGCCGAGGTCCTGCCACGGCACGGGTACGGCGTCCACGGCCACCGGCGTCCCGGTGGCGGGCAGACCACCGGGACGCCGGCCGCCGACGCGTCCGGACTGGAAGGGCAGCAGCGCCGACGGACCCAGCCGGGCGTAGGCACGGCCCGGGTTCGCCGGGGAGATTTCACCGGAGTCGGGAGCGTCGATGATGTCGCGGCTCTCGCTGGTGTCGGTGGTACGCAGGGCGATCCGCAGGTTGGTGTTGGCCCGGATGTCCGGGGTGACCGCCCCGCCCGGCCGCTGAGTGGCCAGCACCAGATGGATGCCGAGGGACCGGCCACGTTGGGCGATGTTGACCAACCCGGAGATGAAGTCCGGCAGTTCGCGCACCATCGAGGCGAACTCGTCGATGACGAGCAGCAGTCGAGGCAGCGGGGCAAGGACGTTGCCGCCGCGCCGGCGCTTGTCGAGGTAGTCCTCGATGTCCTTGGCGCCCGCCTGGGCCAACTGTGTCTCGCGACGGCGAAGTTCGGCACCGAGGGAGACCAGCGCCCGCTCCACGAGGCGGGTGTCAAGGTCGGTGACCAGGCCGACGGTGTGCGGCAGATCGGCGCACTCGGCGAAGGCGCTGCCGCCCTTGTAGTCGACGAGCACGAACGTCATCTCGTCGGGCCGGTTGACCACCGCGAGCGTGGCGACGAGGGTCTGCAGCAGCTCGGACTTGCCCGACCCGGTGGTTCCGGCGATCAGCGCGTGCGGACCGTCGCGTACCAGGTCGACGGCGAACTCACCGTCGTAGCCGACGCCGAGCACGGCCCGCGTCGAGCGGCCGCCCAAGGACCAGCCCGCCGCAACCGCCTGCGCGGTGGGTGGTTCGATGTGCAGCAGGTCCAGTAGGCGTACGGAGCCGGGCAGCGCGCTCTCGTCGTTGTCGCCCACGCCCCGCAACGGGGCAAGCGCACGCGCGAAGTGCTCGTACCAGTCCGCCTCCGGGAAGTCGCTGCGCACGTTCTCCAGGGCGGCGGCGGAGCCGGTGCGGACCTTGGCCGTGGTGGCGTCGGCGTCGGTGACGACGACTGCACCGCACTCCTCGGGCAGCAGCCGCTCCTCCCGGTCGATGCAGATGGTGTGCACACCCACGGCCGGGCCGTCGCGCAGCAGCGCGATCACGCCCGGCAGCGAGCGGGCCCGGCGCGCCTCCTCCAGGACGACGAGGATGTCGGGGTAACCGTTGGAGCCGCCCCGCGTGATCTCCGGCCCGGCGGCGCCGCGGGTGGCGACGATCTGACCGAGTTCACCGATACGGCGGGCCAGCGACTCCGCGGTGCTGCCGATCAGGGCGAAGGCGTCCTCGCCCTGCGCCTGGGCGTGCGGCAGCCAGCGGGTCCAGGACCAGTCGCCTTCGCCGGACGGCCCGGCGAGGACGACGATGCGCAGGTCCGCGGGACTGTGCAGGGCGGCGGCCTGAGCGGTCAGCCATCCCGCCAGGCGGGCCGCGCCGCGCCCGGCGATGCCCGCTACGCCCACCCGGCGCAGCGGAAGGGCGACGGGGACCTGGTTCAGCCACGGCACGGTGTTGCGCCGGTGCTCGTTCTGCTCAGGGTCGTCGACACTGACCGACGACGGGAGATCGGTGGTGCCGGCACGCACGGTCAGGAAGTCAGGGTCCCGCCACCGGCGTTCCCACAGCCGTTCCGACGGCCTGACCGCCATCTGCAGCAGCGCCGCGGGATCGGGCAGGGACAGACGGAGGTTGTGCTGCTCCTCCAGGACGGCGGTGTCGATGTCCGCGCGCACCCCGGCCACCGCCCGGTCGTACTCCCCCTTCGTCTCCAGGTACTTGAGCATGGCCTGCTTGCGGCCGCCGAACTGGGTGACCAGGGCGGCGATCGGGGAGAGCAGGGCGATGAAGACGAAGGACCACCGGTGGGTGACGAGGATGGCGATCGCGGCGCTGCCGGCAGGCAACAGCAGGATCGGCAGGAGTGGGATGGGTCGCTTGTCGGGCTTGATGGGCGGGGTCGGCAGCCGGAACTTCGCCCCTGCCGCGGGCGGCAGGAATCGCGGCGGCCGGTTGAACTCCAGGCCGAGTCCGTCCTCCGCCGCGACCAGCGGGGCGCGGGCCGTACGCCTCGACGTCAGCTCCAGCAGGATGGTCCCGACCGCGAGCTGGCTTCCCTCGCGCCACGGGGACGGCTCGCTCGCGGGCTTACCGTCGAGCAACGCCGCTTCCGCCGCACGGAGTTCGGCGCTGCCGTCGACGTGCACCCGCACCTGTGCTGCGCGGGCCGGCGTGCCTTCGGCCAGGCGGACGCGGCAGCCGGGGGCGGCGCCGATGTCGTAGTCGCCGGGGACCAGGCGGTAGGTGGTGCCCGCACCCGGGCCGGAGACGACGCGGATCTCGGTGCTGCCCTCGGGCTCGGGCTCCCCTGGCGCGGGAGCGCCGAGCCCCAGGTCCATGCCGTCTCGTACACCCGCCGCCTGGAGCGTGCTCCGGGGGTCGACGAGCTTCGAGCCGACGTACAGGGCCGGCTCCGGCGCCGCGGTGCCGTCGTCCCCCGCGTACCCGACGGCGCGTGCCAACTCGGCCGCGAACCTGTCCGCGGTGGCGGTCGGTTCGGTCTGTACGGCGACCGTGGTGGACACCCCCTCGGCACGCGGATCACGAACGCTGACGGTCAATCGCACTGCTCATCGTCCTTCTCAAGTAGCGGTGGGTACGGCACCGATCGCCGTTCGGCGAGCCGGGCCGGTGGGTCAGGACAGGGCGGAGCCGAGCTGGTTGTCGGTCTGGTCGAAGGCCTCGCCGACGGTCTTCACGTACTGACCGATGCCCTGCAGCCCCTGGTTGACCTGCTCGAAGCCCTTGGCGAACTCGTCGAAGAACGGCGAGAACTTCTGCTGTGCGGCAGGCGTGCTGTAGCCGTCGGCGAGCAGGGTGGAGATCTTGCCGCGGACCTCGTTGAGCTTGTCCTGAAGCTGGGAGAAGTCGTTGAGCAGGGCCTGCGAGGTCGACGACGTGGTGTCGGAGTTGACGCTGTAGTTGGGCACGGAAGTACTCCTTGCTGGTGGTTGATGCCGTCCATCCGTTCAGGGATGGAGAACTGGGTGTACGAGGGCTCTAGCCGCCTGTGCCGTCGGTCGCTGGTGCAGGTGCCGGCGGCGGCCCTGTCGCCGGTACCGGTGCCGACGCCGGGGCCGGAGCCGGGGCTGTTGCCGGCCCTGTCGCGGGTGCCGGTGCCGACGCCGGAGCCGGCGCAGGTGCCGGAGCCGGAGCCGGCAGGCCCGAGTCGACCGGGGGCGCCGGACGCGGGTCGACGGGTGTCGGTGGCCGCGCGGCCACCGGGGACGGCGGTGGCGACACGTCCGCCGGGGGCGCGGCGTCGGGGCGGAGGCGGCCCTTGAAGGGGATCTTGTCGGTGAGGCTGTCGACGGCGTGACCGAGGCCGGCTTTGCCGACCGCGCCGACGCCGAGCTTCGGTGCCGAGTTGGCGATCTCGCCGGCGGCGACGTCGCGGGGGTCGTCGCCTTGGGCGACGCCGACTCCGATCTTCGTCCCGAGCGTCGCGCCTTCTTCGACGAAGCTTCCCAGCTGGTCCGATGCCTTCTTGCCGAGGGAATCGCCGATCGCCGGCTCGGTGATGTCCCCGAACCGTCCGCCCTGGCCTTCCTCCACCGGCGCGTTGCCCCGCGCCTTGCCGATGGCGCCGACCCCGCCCTTGAACGCCGCCCCGGCCAGGGCGCCGGCCGCGGCGCCGGCGAACACGCCTGCGGCCGTGATCTTGTCGTGGTTGGCGATCTTGGAGGCTACTTCCTGGGCGGAGTTGCTGAGGAAACTGCCGACGACGTCCGTGGCGGCCTTGCCCACGGGATGGCTGAGGAAGCCTCCGACGACCTTGGCGTTGGTGAGAGACTCGCCGATCTTCGCGATGTTGCCCGTGGCCTGCTTGATCAGGCCGGAATTCTTCACCGCGGCCGCGAGAGCGGGACTGATCGCCTCGACGGCCCGGCCGCCGAACTTGAGCAGCGAGCCGCCGGGGATGATGCCCAGCAGGCCGGTGATGAAGTCGCCGGCCTTGATCCCGCCCGTTTGGCTGGCCACGACTTGGTTGAAGACGAACAACAATCCGCCCAGCAGGGCGCCGACCACCGGGAAGAACACCGCCACCACCGCGGTCAGCGCGGCCAGCAGGATCTGCACGAACGGGAAGTCCTTGAAGAAGTCGGCGATCTTCTGGAAGACGTTCCGCTCCGGGATCGCCTCCTCCGCCGCCCGGTCCAGCACCTCGGCGCACCGCCGTTGCGCACTCTCCCGCAGCGTCCTCGCCTGCTCGGCCAGACTCCTGGCCGCACCCAACTCGGCCTGACCCGCGTCGATGGCGTCCTGGGTCGCACGCGCTTGCGTCCGCTCCTCGTCGGTCGAGGTCGCGCTCAGCTGCTTCGAGGGCTGGTTCGCCTGCGGTGCGGCGGCCCGCGCCCGGTCCACGGCCTGGTCGAAGGCGCTCTGCGCCTCCTGCAGCCGCGGTATGTACTCGCTGTAGGCCTGGGCCGCGTCGTGGTACGACGTCTTCGTCTTGGTCAGCTTGTCCGGCAGATCGTCACCGATCTGCTTATTGAGCTGGTCCATCGCCGCACCGGTGCCCTTGGATATCGCCCCGTCCTTCTGGACGACGTTCAGCGCCCTCTCGGCGGCGTCACCGATGTCCCGGTAGCGCCGCACGATTCCCTGGATGAGCTCGGGGTCGCCGGGCGTCGGGTCCGAGTCCATGCCCAAGAGCTGAAAGTCCTCGGGACTCGAGTGCCGACGTGCCATGGCGATCCCCCCGGTCCTGTGCGTGCGTATGACGTGCGATCCCGAGGTACACGGCACCGGGCTCATGGAGGGTTCAATGAACTTTGCGTCCACGTCGAACGTTTTTGCCCGGCGGCCCCGTGTAGTCGGTGCAAGCAACACCGGACGACATGGGTGGACACGATGAGCAACGGCGCGGGCCGAGTGCCCGAGCACCGGCCGAGAACTGCCGCGGCGCACCGCATCCCGCGGACGCTGTTGTACGCCCTGACAGCTCTGCTGGCGGCGTGCCTTGTCGCGCTCGGCACCGCCCGCTCTGCCGAGGCGGCTCCGCCCGGCGACGATCTGATCAAGGTGTTCGTGGTCCAGGACCCCGCGCAGACGGGCGGGCAGCTCGCCACCCTGCAGTCGATCGCCACGGCGACGCTGGGCGACGCGGCACGGGCCGGCGAGATCTTCGAACTCAACCGCGGTCAGACGCAGCAGGACGGGGCCGCTCTCAACAGCCCCGGCGACCAGCTGCATCCGGGCTGGATCCTGCGCCTGCCGCAGGACGCGTCCGGCCCAGGCGTTCAACTGGCCAGGGACACCGGAGGCGGAAACGGCGCCTCCGCTCCTCCGGCCGCGGCAACAGGCGACGCGCAGTCCACGATGCTCACCATCCCCCTGGCCGCGACGGCCGCACTGCTCGGCGCGATCCTGCTCGCCCTGATCACCGCGGGCATCGTGGGCCGTCGCAAGGTGCGTGCCGCGGCCGGCGCTGTGGGGCGGGGTTTCCGCGCGCTGGGCGCGCCCGCTCGTCGGCGCCGCCGGCTGGCGCAGCGGCACGCGACGAGCCGCCGCTTCGACGCGGACGGCGACTCGGTGCAGCGGGCCTACGGCGCCCTCGGCGAGTTCGCGGCGACGGACCGGGAGCCGGAGAGGCCGGTGCACGCGCTCAGCATCGACGACGCCGACGTGACGGTGTGGCTGTCCGCTTCCGATTCCGCTGACGCCCCCTGGGCGAGCATCGACGGCACGCGCTGGCGCCGTCCCGCCACCGCGTCCGGTCTCCAGGGCCAGGGCGGCGACGCCGGCGTGACCTCACGGTCGGTCCTCACCACCGCCTGTCTGGTCCGGGCGGGTACGGACGCGGAGGACCGGCCCGTGTTCGTGGACCTCAGCCGCCTGGACGGCGTCCTGAGTGTCAGCGGCGACAGGGCGGTGGCCCGCGACGTCGTGCAAAACCTGCTGGCGGAGATCGCCCGCACCCGGCCGAACACGCCGGTGACCGTGCTGCGGGGCGCGGCCGACGCCCCGCCGCTCGCCGTACCGCCGAACCTCACGCAGATGCCGCAGGCCACCACGTCTTCGGTGGCGAGGCCGTTCCCGGCGCACGGCACGGTGCGCGTGGCCGCGTCACGACGACCGGTCAGGGGGCTGGTCGTGGTGTCGGGCACGCCCGGCCCGCAGGAGGCCGCCGAACTGGCCGCTCTGTGCAGCGTGGGCTGGACGGGACTGGTCTGTGGCGAGACTCAGGACGCTCACTGGCGCTGGTACACCGACGGTGACGGCCACGTGGACATCCCGGTGTTGGACCTGCAGTTGACGGTTCCGGCCTGAGTGCCACGCCTGTCGCTGCCGGAGGGACCCTGTGGTTGTTCCGGCAGCTGGTCGGCATCGTCGTACGGGTTCGCCGATGACCGAAACGAACGGAGGCCCGCTCCGCCGGTGGGAGCACCGACCGGGGAGCGGGCCTTCCTTCACCTGCCGCCGCGAGCGGGCGACAGGACGAGAACCCGGCACGCTAGGGTGTGTTTCAGAAGTGGATCTTGATGTGTCAAGATCCACTTCGTGGGACGGCACGATCTGACGAACGCACAGTGGGCGAAGCTGGAGCCCTTGCTCCCGGTCGGCAAGAAGCCTGGACGGCCACCGGTACACACCAAGCGGCAGTTGATAGACGGCATACGCTGGCGCACCCGCGCCGGTGCTCCGTGGCGGGATGTACCCGAGCGGTACGGTCCGTGGGAGACGGTCTACGGCCTGTTCCGGCGCTGGCAGCGGGACGGCACCTGGCACCGCGTCTTCGAGCAGCTGCAGGCCCAGGCCGACGCCGATGGACTGATCACCTGGGACGTCTCCGTTAACTCGGCCATCGCCCGCGCCCACCAGCACGCGGCCGGTGCCCGC